>JBBFLJ010000013.1:0-34419 GCA_037481575.1 Bryobacteraceae bacterium
GTGAAGCGCTCGTAGTGGCCGAGGTCGAGGTCGGTTTCGGCGCCGTCGTCGGTGACGAAGACCTCGCCGTGCTGGAAGGGGCTCATGGTGCCGGGGTCGACGTTGAGGTAGGGATCGAACTTCTGGAGCGTGATTTTCAGGCCCCGGGATTCCAGAAGGCAGCCGATGGAGGCGGCGGCGATGCCTTTGCCAAGGGAGGAGACCACGCCGCCTGTGACGAAGATGAACTTAGCCATGATTTTCGGTCGGGTTCAGCCGCGAACTCCACAATTTCAGCACAGCGTCGAGGTCTTCCGGGGTGTCGACGCCGATGGTGTCGTACTCCGTTTCGGCGACGCGGATGCCGATGCCGTTTTCGAGGGCGCGGAGCTGTTCGAGTTTTTCCGTCTCTTCGAGTTCGCCGCGACGGAGCGAGCCGTAAGAGAGCAGCAGGTCGCGGCGGTAGACGTAGAGGCCGATGTGCTTCCACCAACGGGCGGCGCCGCCGCGGTTGGCGGGGATGGGGGAGCGGGAGAAGTAGAGCGCCCAGCCGTCGAGGGTGGTGACGACCTTGACGATGTTCGGGTTGGCGACGTCATCGGGGCGCTCGATGCGGCGTTTTAGTGTCGCCATGCGGCAGCGGGGATCGTCTAAGAGAGTAGAGATGGCAAGGTCGATGGCAGCCGGGTCGATGAGCGGCTCGTCGCCCTGGATGTTGACGATGATCTCTGCGTCCGTGGCGGCGGCGGCTTCGGCCACGCGGTCGGTGCCGGAGGCGTGTTCAGGGCTGGTGAGGACGGTTTCGGCGCCGAAGGCGCGGGCGGCGGCCGCGATGCGGTCATCATCGGTGGCGACGAGAAGGGCGTCGAGGAGGCGGCTGTGCCGGGCGCGCTCCCAGACATGCTGGATCATGGGCTTGCCTAGGATAGGGGCGAGAGGTTTGCCCGGGAAGCGGGTGGAAGCAAAACGGGCGGGGATGACACCCAAGATCCTTGGGGGCACAATCGAGCATAGCACGAAAAAGCTGCTATATACTCAGGGTGCGGGCAAAGGAGACCGGCCATGAGAGGGTGGATCCTGCCATGCCTGGTTTGGCTCGCCTGCGGGGCAGCAGAGGGGCTGTGGGGACAGGAAGCCAGACCTTCGATCACGCCGAGAGTGAAGCCGCGGGCGGAGGCGCCGGAGAACGAGCGCATCACTCCGAACCTGCGAATCGACACCAACATGGTGCTGGTGCCGATCACGGTGACGACGCCTCTGAACCAGATCGTCACCGGTATGGAGAAGGAAAACTTCCGTCTGTTTGAAGACAAGGTGGAGCAGGAGATCACCTATTTTGCGAGCTTCGATGCGCCGATTTCGATCGGGCTGGTGTTCGACGCCAGCGGATCAATGGGCAACAAGCTGCAGAAGAGCCGGCAGGCGGCGGCGGCATTTTTCAAGACGGCGAATCCGGAGGACGAGTTTTTCCTGGTGCAGTTCAACGACCGACCTCAGCTGGTGGTGCCGTTCACGCGGGAGGTGGAGGAGATCCAGAACCGGCTGACCTTCACGCAGGCGAAAGGGCGGACCGCGCTGCTGGACGCCCTGTATCTGGCGATGCAGACGCTGAAGAAGGGGCGCAATCCGCGGAAGGCGCTGCTGGTGATTTCCGACGGGGGCGACAACTCGAGCCGCTATACGGAGACCGAGATCCGCAATCTGCTGAAAGAGGCCGATGCGCAAGTATATGCGATCGGCATCTTTGAGCCGATCGGATCGCGCGGGCGCACGGCGGAGGAGCTGGCAGGGCCGGGGCTGCTGAGCGACCTGGCGGAGATGACCGGCGGGCGGCACTTCCCGGTGGACAACCTGAACGACCTGCCGGACATTGCGGCGAAGATCGGGCTGGAGCTGCGAAACCAGTACGTGCTGGGATACATCTCGAAGAACCAGAACCGGGACGGGAAGTACCGCCGGATCTCGGTAAAATTGAATCAGCCGCGCGGCCTGCCGCCTCTGCGGGCGCTGCACCGGCAAGGGTATTATGCGCCGACTCAGTAAAGTGGCGGCGTGGCTGGCGCTGGCCGCCGCTGCAAGCAGCGGGCA
Organism: Bryobacteraceae bacterium; assembly: GCA_037481575.1. Lineage (GTDB taxonomy): Bacteria > Acidobacteriota > Terriglobia > Bryobacterales > Bryobacteraceae > JANWVO01. The sequence goes on from JBBFLJ010000013.1 coordinate 2,068, forward strand.
GCCGCCGCTCACGCCGGACGATCCGGCCGTGATCCGGGTGGACACGCGGCTGGTGGTGTTGCATTGCGCGGTGGTGGACCGCAAGGGCGGGCTGGTGACGAACCTTCCGCAGAGCGCGTTCAAAGTTTACGAGAACAAGGTGGAGCAGCCGATCCGGCTGTTCAAGCGCGAAGACGTGCCCGTGAGCCTGGGGATCGTGATCGACAACAGCGGCTCGATGCGGGACAAGCGGGCGAGGGTGGAAGCGGCGGCGCTGCGGCTGGTGAAGGCGTCCAATCCGCAGGACGAAGTGTTCGTGGTGAACTTCAACGACGAGGCGTATCTCGACGTGCCGTTCACCAGCGACATCACGAAGCTGGAAGAGGGCGTGGCGCGGATCGACAGCCGCGGGGGCACGGCGCTGCGCGACGCGGTGTCGATGTCAATCGATTACCTGAAGCAGGAGGGCAAGAAGGACAAGAAGGTCCTGCTGGTGATCACCGACGGCAACGACACGGCATCGACAGGCATCACGCTGGAGAAGCTGGTGGAGAAGATCCACCGCAGCGAAGTGCTGATCTACGGCATCGGCATCCTGGGCAAGGAGGATGCGCGCGACCGGAAGCGGGCGATGCGGGCGATCGACGCGATGACGCGCGCCTCGGGCGGGGCGAGCTACTACCCCGGCGACGTCTCCGAGGTGGAGCAAATCGCCGAGCAGGTGGCGCACGACATCCGCAATCAATATGTGATCGCATACTCGCCGCTGAACCAGAACCTGGACGGCACGTTCCGCTCCATCCGGGTGGTGACGACGAGCGGGCGCTACACGGTGCGCACGCGAAGCGGCTACTACGCGACTCCCGAGCCGAACAAGCGCGCGAGCCGCTGAAGGCGGGCGGGCATGCTGGGCATCTTGCGGTTCCTGTGGACGGCGAGCCGCGGCTACCGGCTGACGCCGTGGCGCAGCCCGTATCTGCGGTGGCGGATCGAAACCTACTGGGGACTGGACGCGGGCAGCATCGGGGCGCGCGAGTTCTGGCGGTTTTGCGCGGAGCACCGCGGGGAGCTGTGGCGGTTCCTGAAGTGGGCGTCGCGGTTGCGCTAGCGGCTCACGGGCGGGCGAGCCAGCGGCGAAAGAAGCGCAGCGCCTCCTCGCCGTCGATGCGGTGCGGACCGTTGAAGAAAGCGATGGCGGCGCGCTCGCCGATGCCCATTTCGTCGTAGAAGCGGCGGACGCGGGCGAATTCGGACATCACCCACTCATCGATGCCGACGCCGTCGCGGTGCCCGCGCTCGACGAGGAAGGGGCGGGGCGCGATGAGCAGGGCGAGTTCGGCGTGGCTGGCGACGTGGGCGATATTCCACTCGAGCACGTCGTATTCGTCGGTGAACATGTAGCTCCACGGTTCTTCCGTGGTGGTGAGCTTGCCGATCCATTCGTTGAAGTCGCCGGCGCAGACGACGGCGCGGAAGCGGGGATCGAAGGGAGGGACACGGAGGGCGGTCTTGCCCCCGTAGGAGAGCCCGTAGAAGCCGATGCGCTCCGGGTCGATCATGGGCAGCGTGGCGAGCCAATCGAGCGCGGCGCGGTACTGCTCGCGAATGAAGCTGAACAGGGTGAGTCCGAGGGGGTGGGCGAGGCGGACGAGCCAGCGGAAGTCGCCCGTGTAGGGGTTCTGCGGGAGGTAGACGGCGAAGCCCTCGCGAACGAGGGTCTCCGCATAGTTGCGGTAGGTGGCGAAGGCGCGGGAGTCCGGGCTTTGGGCGTAGAGATCTTGCGGGCGCCCCTGCAAGCCGTGTTGCAAGACGATGAGCGGAAGGCGCACGCCGGGTTCCGTGCGCGCGGGCAGCAGGAGCACGCCGCGGGCGGGGAACTCGGGGCGGACGTTGAGGCGAACGTCCCATGCGCGGTAGAGAGGGGTTTGCGCGGCGAGGCGAGTGCGGGGCTCTGGCGGGCAGGGTTCGGGCGGGAGTTCGCCGATGACTTCCTCGCGGATGCGGCGTTCGAGTGAGGCGGCGGCGGCGCGCCACTCGTCTGCGTCTTTGCCGCGGATGGAAGACCAGAGTTCGTCGCGCACGCGGCGGGAGCGGCGGGCGAGGCGCTGGAGGAAGTCTTCGAGTTCGCGCACCTGGCGCGCGGCGCGCGCTTCGGGATCGGTGGCAGCCAACCGCACGGGGGTGGCAAGCAGACGCGGGACCGCGGCAAGGCGCGAGCGCAGCAGCCCGCGGAGGTCTTCGTCGCCGAAGAAGCGGGCGAGACCGAAGACGATGCGGTCGAGCGGCTGCTGGAGGGGATCGGCGGGCTCGATGGATCCGTCCAGGGTTTCCACGAGGGCGATGCGGGGATCGAGAATGGCGGCGAACTGCGCCACCCATGCGCCATCGGAGACTCCGGCGACGAAGACGGGCGCTTCGCGATGGCGCTGCTTCCACCAATCGACGGCGGCGACGACCTTCTGCACCTCGAAGCCGAGCGGGTGGCGGCCGAGGGGGAAACCCATGCGGCGGATCCATTCGCGCTCGCCGAGGCGCCTGGCCCAACCGCCGGGGGCGGGCGGCGGCGGGGCGCCGCGGCGGAGCTGCACGGGAACGAGGACATCGGCGCCTGCGGCCGCGAATTCGAACATCTCCGGGCATTGTTCGGGCAAGCGGTCGGGACCGGGGAGGAAGATGACGAGGTGGCGAGGCGCGGAGAGCTGGCGCAGATAGAGTCCTTCGCCGTGGACGCCTTCGAGAGCAAGCCAACGGACGGCGAAGACCTCGAAGGACTCCGTGGCGGCGAGCACAGGGGAGCGGTCCGTCGTGCCCACGGGTTCCATGGAAACCGGTTCGACGCGCGGATCGACGGCGCCGATCAGGCGGCGCAGGCGGAAGGGATCGGGGTCGCGCCGTGCGGCGAACCATGGGCGGATCCGCTGGAGGTAGCGGCCGATGCCTGAGACGATCTCCGAGGCGGCGTCCTCGGGGGCGGAGAGGGGCGCGGTTCCGGGCAGCGGCTGCGCGGGAGCAGCAGCGCAAAGGAGCAGGGCGGCGAAGAGGCGTGCAGGCATGCAGCAAACTCCGCGGCTTCATTTTATGCGGGTTCTCGGGGCGGGGCGTAAGATGGGAGGTTTGATGAGAGGCGCTGCGTGGAGCGGCTCAGGGGACGGACGGAAAGCATGAAAGCGGAAGAGATCTGCGACTTGAGAACGGCGCTCGAGTTCCTGGCGAGCGTGCCGGGAGAGCTGGTGGAGACCGACGTGGAGGTGGACCCGGCGACGGAGCTGGCGGCGGTGTACCGGCGCGTGGGTGCGGGCGTGCCGGTGATGCCGCCGGCGCCCGCAGGTCCGGCGATGGTGTTCCGGCGGGTGAAGGGATTCGACGTGCCCGTGGTGGCCGGCGTGCTGGGCACGAGGCGCAGAGTGGCGCTGCTGCTGGGCGCCGAGCCGGAGCGGCTGGGGTTCCGGATGCTGGAGGCGCTGGAGCACCCGGTGGAGGCGCAGATCGTGGAGCGGGCGCCGTGCCAGGAGGTGGTGATCCGGGCGCCGCTGGATCTGCGGCAGATCGTGCCCGCGCCGACGAACACGCGGCTGGATGCGGGGCCGTACATCACGATGGGCCTGCTGCGGGCGCGCGATCCGGAGACGGGGGAGGCGGACGTCACCATTCACCGGTTGTGCGTGCAGGGACCGGACCGGCTGAGCGTGTACTTCGCGCCGGGGCGGCACATTGATGCATTTCGCGCGAAGGCCGAGGCGCGGGGGGAGGCGCTGCCGGTGTCGATCAGCATCGGCATGGACCCGGCGATCTATCTGGCGGCGTGCTTCGAGCCGCCTGCGACGCCGCAGGGGTTCGACGAGCTGTCGATCGCGGGCGGGCTGCGGGGGCGGGCGGTGCGGCTGGCGCGGTGCGTGTCGCAGCCGGTGGAGGCGGTAGCGGATGCGGAGTTCGTGATTGAGGGGGAGATCCTGCCGGGGGAGAGGATCCGCGAAGACGTGCAGACAGGCACGGGCTACAGCATGCCGGAGTTTCCGGGTTACATGGGGAAGGCGCAGGCGGCGCTGCCGGTGATCCGCGTGACGGCGGTGACCCACCGCCGCTCGCCCATGTTGCAGACGATCGTGGGACCGGGGCTGGAGCACTGTCAGCTGGCGGGGATTCCAACGGAGGCGAGCATCCTGCAGATGGCGGAGCGCGCGATGCCCGGAAGGGTGAGGAACGTCTACTGCCATCCGGCGGGGGGCGGGAAGTATCTGGCGATTTTGCAGTTCCGCAAGGCGGAGCCGCGCGACGAGGGCAGGCAGCGGCAGGCGGCGCTGGTGGCGTTTGCGGCGTTTCCGGAGCTGAAGCACGTGATCCTGGTGGACGATGACGTGGATCTGTTCCAGACGGATGAGGTGCTGTGGGCGATGACGACGCGCTATCAGGGCGATGCAAGCACGGTGTTCATTCCGGGCGTGCGGTGCCATCCGCTGGATCCGTCGCAGTCGCCGGCGTTCAGCCCGTCGATCCGCGCCGAAGGGATCTCCTGCAAGACGATCTTTGATTGCACTGTGCCATGGGCGATGAAGGAGGAGTTCCGGCGGGCGGCGTTCGAGGAGGTGGATCCGGGGAAGCTCCCGGGGCGCGAGTGATGCGGGGCGGAAATTCGGTTGAAATGGGGGTGGGATATACTGGAAATGCGCGAATCCGCCCTGCGGACGCGCGCAGAAATCCACGATTCCCAGGAGGACGATGAGCAAGGAAGATTGCATTGAGGTGACCGGCACGGTGGTGGAGAAATTCCCGAGCGGGCTCTTCAGCGTGCAGCTCGACCAGGATCAAAGCCGGGTGGTGCTGGCGCATCTGGCGGGGAAGTTGAGAAGGAACCGCATCCGGGTGCTGGCGGGCGACCGGGTGACCCTGGAAATGTCGCCGTACGATCTGACGAAAGGGCGCATCACTTACCGTCACAAGTAAGCCCCCGCTGCAATACAGGGCCGCACGCGGAAGCGCGCGGCGATCCCGATGAGGCGCTACAGGGTCCTTTTTGTCTTTGGCACGCGCCCCGAGGCGGTGAAGCTGTGCCCGCTGATTCTGCGGATGCGGGCGGGCGGGGAGCTGGAGCCGCGAGTGTGCGTGACGGCGCAGCACCGGGAGATGCTGGACGCGATGCTCGAGCGGTTCGGGGTGGGGGCGGATCATGACCTCGATGTGATGTCCGCCAATCAGCCGCTGAACGGGCTGGCGGCGCGGATCCTGGAACGGCTGGATCCGGTTTTGGAGTCGGAGCGCCCGGACTTCGTGGTGGTGCAGGGCGATACGACGACGACGATGGCAGCGGCGCTGGCTGCTTTCCACCGGCGCATTCCCTGCGGGCACGTGGAGGCGGGGCTGCGCACCGGGGACATGACGCAGCCGTTTCCGGAGGAGATGAACCGGGTGGTGACCGGGCGGCTGGCAGCGCTGCACTTTGCTCCGACTCCGCGGGCGGCGGAGAACCTGCTGCGAGAGGGCGTGGCGAAGGAGCGGATCCACGTGACGGGCAACACGGGGATCGACGCGCTGCTGTATGTGCGGGAGCGGCTGGAGAGGGGCGAGTGGGAGGGCTTCCCCGGGGACGCGCCGGCGCCGGGGAAAAAGCTGATCCTGATGACAGCGCACCGGCGGGAGAGCTTCGGGGAGGGGTTCGTGCGCATTTGCGAGGCGGTGCGGAGGCTTGCCCGAAGGGGCGATGTGGAGATCGTCTACCCGGTGCATCCGAACCCGAACGTGCGGGAGGTGGTGGAGCGGATGCTGGGCGGGGTGGAGGGCGTGCGGCTGGTGGAGCCTCTGGATTACGTGCCGTTTGTGGACCTGATGCGGAGGGCGGATCTCCTGCTGACGGATTCGGGCGGGGTGCAGGAGGAAGGGCCGTCGTTCGGGAAGCCGGTGCTGGTGATGCGGGAGAAGACGGAGCGGCAGGAGGCGGTGGAGGCAGGGGCGGCGATTCTGGTGGGCACGGATCCGGAGAGGATCGTTTTCAGCGCCGGGCGGCTGCTGGATTCGGAGGAGGCGCGGGAGGCGTTCACACGAGTTCGCAATCCGTTTGGAGACGGGCGGGCGAGCGAGCGGATCGTGCGGGCAATTCACTCATTTCTGGCGGGTTCGGGCGCCTGAAGGCGGGCGGCGCCGGGGGCTGCGGCGGAGGCGCGCCGTGCAGGGCGGGCTTGGCAGGCGCGTGTACAATGCGCGCGGAGGTGAAAGGCGCGCATGCGTGCTCCTGTGATTCCGCTGAGGAGGGAGGATCCGGGCGGCGGGGCGCTGCCGCTCGAGCAACGGCTGCTGCGGCGCGTGGTGGGTCAGGAGGAGGCGATCCGGGCGATTGTTCCGTACGTGGAGCTGTATGAGGCGGGGCTTGCGCCGCCGGGACGGCCCGTGGGGGTGTTCCTGCTGCTGGGGCCGACCGGGACGGGAAAGACGCGGACGGTGGAAGCGCTGGCCGAGGCGCTGCACGGCAGCGAGCGGAACGTGCTGCGGATCGACTGCGGCGAGTTTCAGCTGGAGCACGAGGTGGCGCGGCTGATCGGGGCGCCGCCGGGCTACATCGGCCACCGCGAGACGCAGCCCATGCTGACGCAGACGAAGCTGAATGCCGTGGCGAGCGAGCGGTCGAGCCTGTCGATCGTGCTGTTCGACGAGATCGAGAAGGCGGCGGCATCGCTGGGGCGGCTGCTGCTGGGGGTGCTGGACAAGGCGGCGCTGAAGCTGGGCGACAACACGACGGTGAACTTCGAGCGCAGCCTGATCTTCCTGACGTCGAACCTGGGCGCGCGGGAGATGGCGCGGCAGACGCATCAGCGCTTCGGGCTGGCGGCGGCGGCGCCGGCGACGGGCACGGAGCGCGTGCTGGAGCGGGTGGCGCTGGCGGCGGTGAAGAAGCGCTTTTCGCCGGAGTTCGTGAACCGGATCGACCGGATCCTCACCTACCGCCCGCTGGACGCGGAGGCGTTCGAGCGGATTCTGGATCTGCAGCTGGAGGAGCTGCACCGCCACATCGAGGGGCGGCTGGGAGACGAGGCGTTCCGGCTCTCGTTGACGGCGGAGGCGCGGCGGTTCCTGCTGGAACAGGGGACGAGCGCGGAGTACGGGGCGCGGGAGCTGAAGCGGACGATGCACCGGCATGTGATCCAGCCGCTGGCGCGGGTGGTGCTGGAGCGGCTGGCGCGGCCGGGGGAGGTGGTTCGGGTGGAGCCAGCGGAGGACGGGGAGCGGCTGTGCTTCCGCGCCGGGGCGGGCAGCTACACGGCGGCTTGAGCGGGAGTCAACGGCGGAAGAGGACGGCGGGGAGGCGGAGGGTGTGCCAGGCGCTGATGAAGAGATTGATGAGGCCGAGCCCGCTGACGGCGCCGCGGAAGTAGTTGTTCATGAACAGCGGGCGCCATTCGGGCACAGCCTGGAAGAGGAAGTTCTGCGACCAGAGCGGGTGCATCCACGGGTAGATGAGCAGGAAGAGCCCTACCTCGAGAGTGAACAGGCAGTAAACGACGTAGGAGAACTTGTCGAGCCAGGAGAGGGGCGGTTCGGCAGGCGGGGAAGGGGGCGGGGGAGAGCTCATAGGACGCCCTGCAAAGCCTCCTGGACGGGGGAGAAACTGCGGCGGTGGAGAGGCGTGGGGCCGAGGGAGCGGAGAGCGGCGATGTGCTCGGCGGTGGGATAGCCTTTGTGGCGAGCGATGCCATAGCCGGGGTAGCGCGCGTCGAGTTCGAGCATGAGGGCGTCGCGTTCGGTTTTGGCGAGGATGGAGGCGGCGGCGATGGCGGCGACGCGGGCGTCGCCTTTGACAAGCGCCTGCTGGGGGACAGGCAAGTCGATGGGGAGCGCGTCCACAAGAAGATAATCGCACGGCGGGCGGAGGCCTTCGACGGCGCGGCGGATGGCGAGGCGGGAGGCTTCGCGGATGTTGATGCGGTCGATTTCCTCGGCCGAGGCGGAGGCGATGGAGAAGGCGAGGGCGCGCTCGCGAATCAGGACGGCGAGCGATTGGCGGCGCTCGGGGGTGAGGGCTTTGCTGTCGGCGAGACCGGGGACAGGGCGGGCGGGGTCGAGGATGACGGCGGCAGCGAAGACGGGGCCGAAGAGGCAGCCACGGCCGGCCTCATCGGCCCCGGCGACGCGTGCGAATCCCTGCCGGCGCAGCCGGTCTTCCAACAGCGTGGTGCAGCGCACGGCGGCGCTTCCCGGGGAACTATTCGCGCTCGCGCAGGCGGGCGGCCTTGCCGCGGAGATTGCGGAGGTAGTAGAGCTTGGCGCGGCGGACGCGTCCGGTGCGCACGACGTCGATGTGATCGATGACGGGCGCATTGAGGGGGAAGATGCGTTCGACGCCCTGGCCGAAGCTGATCTTGCGGACGGTGATGGTCTCGCCGAGGCCGCTGTTCTTGCGGGCGATGACGGTTCCCTCGAACGCCTGCAGGCGCTCCTTGTCGCCTTCCTTGATCTTGACGTGGACGCGGACGGTGTCGCCGATGCGGATCTCGGGCAGGTCCGTGCGCTTGTACTTGTTGATGACTTTGCTCAGGTACGGGCTGATCATGGGACGGATTCCTCAGTGTTCGCTTCTTTCTATGGTGTCACATCGGGGCGTCTGGCTGCCGGACCCGCCGTCCGCGGGCTGGGGCGCCTGCGGGGCGAGCAGGTCCGGGCGCATTCGCCGGGTTTTCTCTTCGGCGGCCTGACGGCGCCATTTGCGGATTTCGGCGTGGTTGCCGCCGAGCAAGACTTCGGGAACGCGCCAGCCGCGGAACTCCGCGGGGCGCGTGTAATGGGGGCAGTCGAGGATGCCGAGCGGGCGGTCCGGATCCGGCGAGGAGAAGGATTCCCATTCCGAGGATTCCTCGTTGCCGAGGACGCCGGGCAGGAGGCGCGCGGTGGCATCGACGACGACAGCGGCGGCGAGTTCACCGCCGCTGAGAACGTAGTTGCCGATGGAGAGCTCCTCGTCGGCAAGGTAAAGGCTGACGCGTTCATCGACGCCTTCGTAACGGCCGCAGATGAGGACGATTTCCTCGTAGGCAGCGAGGCGGCGGGCGTCGGGCTGGGCGAAGAGGCGCCCCTGGGCGGAGAGAAGGACGACGCGGTGGCGGGCGGGATCGCGGGCGGGGAGGATGGACTCGACGGCGTCGAAGACGGGTTCGGGCTTGAGCACCATGCCGGCGCCGCCGCCGAAGGGGCGGTCGTCGACAGTGCGGTGGAAGTCATGGGTCCAGTCGCGGAGGTTATGGATGCGGATGTCGAGCCGGCCCGCGGCGCGGGCGCGGGCGACGACGCCGTGCTCGAACGGGCCGCGGAAGAATTCCGGGAAAATGGTCAGCACGTGAAAGGTCATCGCCGGGCTCGTTTTCAGCCTTTTCCAGGCGGTTCAATTCCAGCAAACCCTCCGGCGGATCGATGACGATGCGGCGTTCTTCCGGCCGGATTTCCACGCAAATGGCGCGCGTGAAGGGGATCCAGACCGGGCCGCCGCCGGCGTCTTCGCCGGGGGTCATTTCCAGCAACAAGGCTCCGCCGAAATCCTGCCAGCCGGCGACCGTGCCCGCGGGGGCGCCGGTGCGGCGGTCGATGACCGCGCAGCCGAGCAGGTCCGACAGATAATACTCGCCATCGGGAAGCGGCGGAAGCTCCTCGCGGGGGACCACCGCTTCACAGCCTGTGAGCGCCTGCGCCGCGTCCCGGGTTTCGATGCCGGAGAAGCGGAGCACGAGGCGCCCGCGCAAGGGGCGGGCCTCCAGAACTTCCAGAGGGCTGCCCTGAAAAAGGAACTCTCCTTCGCAATTCCGGATCCAGACCCGTTTCAGCCAGCGGTAGCTTTCGGGCGGATTCCAGACATCGCCGAAAATCTCGCCCTTGAGCCCCCGGCATTTTCCCAGCCGGGCGACCGAAATCCAGCCATCGCCGCGGGCGAGGTCATCCGGCATTTATTCGAGGATTTCCAGCGTAAATCGCCGGTTCAATTTCATTCCGGCGGCGCCCAGCAAGGTGCGGATCGAACGCGCGGTGCGGCCCTGCTTGCCGATCACTTTGCCCAGATCGCTGGGCGCCACGCGCAATTCGAGCACGGTCACCTGCTCGCCCTGCACCTCGCGAACGTGCACCTCTTCCGGAATATCCACCAGAGCTTTCGCGATTTCCTCGACCAACTCCTTGATGCCAGCCATCGCGAGGACCTCTTTCTGCCTCGATCCTAGCACGAACGGCCGGCAACCAACAGCCGTCCGGGCAGGGAGGGGAGGCTCAGGCGACGGGCTGTCCTTCCGCCGGGGCGGGGTTCTGTTTGAGCAGCCGGGCGACGGTGTCCGAGAGCTGGGCGCCGTGGCGGATCCAGTGCTCGATGCGGTCGTGCTTGAGCTCGACCACGGCCGGATCGGCGACCGGATTGTAATGGCCGACGACCTCGATCGCCTTGGAGTCCCGGGCGCGATGCTTCTCGATGACCACCACGCGGTAGGTGGGTTTCTTCTTGGCGCCGAACCGCGCCAGACGGATCATCAACATGGGCTTTCCTTCTCCTGAAGAATCCTTGCGCCGCCCGCCGTCACATGCCGAACGGATTGGGGAACGGCAGCTTGAATTTTCCCGACTTCTTCCCAAGCAGGCTGCCGGACATGGATTTCATCATTTTCCGGGCCTGCGAATACTGTTTCAGCAAATTGTTCACATCCTGGACGGAGGTGCCGCTGCCGCGCGCGATGCGGCGGCGGCGGCTGCCGTTGATCAGCATGTGATTGGCCCGCTCGGCGGGCGTCATCGAGTCGATGATGGCCACGATGCGGGTGAACTCTTTCTCGTCGATCTTCGCGTTCTTGAGCTCCTTGAGGGGGCCGATCTGCGGCATCAGCCCGAGGAGCGACTCGAGCGAACCGAGCTTGCGAAGCTGCTTGAGCTGATCGCGGAAATCCTCGAGCGTGAATTCGTCCTCGAGCAGCTTGCGCTGCATTTTTTCGGCCTGCTTCTGGTCGACGGCCTGCTCCACCTTTTCGATGAAGCTGAGCACGTCGCCCATGCCGAGAATGCGGTTGGCGATGCGGTCCGGATGGAAGGGTTCGAGGGCGTCCGGCTTTTCGCCGGTGCCGACGAACTTCAGCGGCTGCCCGGTGATGTGGCGGATGGAAAGGGCCGCGCCGCCGCGAGCGTCGCCGTCCATCTTGGTGAGGATGACTCCGGTGATGCCGAGCCGCTTGTGAAACTCCTCGGCGCTGCGGACGGCGTCCTGGCCGGTCATGGCGTCGGCGACGAAGAGGATCTCGGTGGGATGGAGCGCGTTCTTGAGCTCCTCGAGTTCGACCATCAGCTCTTCGTCGATGTGGAGCCGTCCGGCGGTGTCGATCAGCACGAGGTCGCGTCCGGTGACTTCGGCCTCGCGCTTCGCTCCCCGGGCGAGGTCGAGGGGCTTGTCTCCGGGATTGCCCTCGTAGACCGGCAAGTTGAGGCTGCGGGCGAGGACGGCGAGCTGTTCGCGGGCCGCGGGGCGGTAGACGTCGACGGAGACCATCAGCGGGCGGTGGCCGTTCTTCCCAAGATGGCGGGCGAGCTTGGCGGTGGTGGTGGTCTTGCCGGAGCCCTGCAGGCCGACGATCATCAGGATGGTGGGCGGCGTGTTGGCGGTGCGGATACGGGAGGCGTGGGAGCCGAGGATGTGGACGAGCTCGTCGCGGACGATCTTGACCACCTGCTGGGCCGGGCTGAGCGCGGTGAGCACCTCCTGGCCCATGGCTTTGGCGCGGACGGCCTCGATGAAAGCCTTGACCACTTTGAAGTGGACGTCGGCCTCGAGGAGAGCCACACGGATCTCCTTGAGGGCCGCTTCCATGTTTTCGGCCGTCAGCCTGCCTTCGCCCCGCAGGTTCTTGAAGACCCGCTGGAGCTTGTCGCTCAGGGTATCGAACATCGGTTCAACCGCCGCACACACGCGCCTGCGCTTTGCAACAACCCATGGATGCCGAATCAGTCAAGGGTGTGGACGCGCACGAACCCGACGGGCGCGCGCGAGCGCAGGAAACGGCACACTTCCGCTCCGGGAGCGGACTTTCCCATTATAGCAGCGGGCCGCCGGATTCCGAGAGCAGGGCCTCGAGGTAGCTGCGGAGTTCGGCGCCGGTATCCGGGCGGCGCAGAGCGAACTCCAGAAAGCACTTGGCGTATTCGAGGCGGTTGCCGATGTCGAAGCGGCGGGCGGTCCACGCGAGGGCGAAGACGGGCTCCTCGCCGGCGAGCTGGTTCATGGCGTCGGTCAGCTGAATCTCGCCGCCGACGCCCCGCGGGGTGCATTCGAGGGTGTCGAAGATGTCAGGGGTGAAGACGTAACGCCCGGCGATGGCGAGATCGGTGGGGGCTTCTTCGGGCTTCGGCTTTTCGACGAGGCGGCGCAGGCGGAGCAGGTTGGGGTCGAAGGGCTCGGGTTCGCCATCGACAATGCCGTAGAGGGAGACGCGCTCGCGGGGGACGCGGTGGACGGCAACGATGCTGGAGCGGACTTCCTCGAAGACGTCGAGCAGCTGGCGCAGACCGGGTTTCTGGCCCGCGGGCGGGTCAATGATGGTGTCGCCGAGCAGGACGGCGAAGGGTTCGTCGCCGACGTGGTGGCGGGCAAGGCGGATGGCGTCGCCGAGGCCGAGCTGTTCCTTCTGGCGGATGTAGTGGATGCGGACCTTTTCGCCGATGTCGCGGACGCTGTTGGCGAGGTCGGCCTTGCCGGCGTTGCGGAGGAAGTATTCGAGGTCGGGGTTGTAGTCGAAGTGGTTTTCGATGGCCTGCTTGCCGCGGCCGGTGATGATGAGGACGTCCTCGATGCCGCTCTCGGCTGCCTCCTCAAGCACGAACTGGAGGACGGGCTTGTCGACGATGGGCAGCATCTCCTTGGGCATGCTCTTGGTGGCAGGCAGGAACCGCGTGCCCATGCCGGCGGCGGGGATGACGGCTTTGCGGACTGGCATGGAGGTCACCTTGGGGCGTCAGGGCAGAATGCGGGGGACGATGAGCTGGGCGCCCATCTGGGAGTAAGAGGCGCGGAGGCGCTCAAGACGTTCAGGGTCGCCGTCGTAGACGCCGATGACAGCGCCCCCGGAGCCGCAGAACTGGGTATATGCGCCGAGTTCGCGGCCGCGCTGGACGAGCTCCATGTTGCCGGGGCTGATGCGGATGAGCTGGGCGCGCAAGTCGAAGGCCTGATTCAGCAGCGGGCCGATTTCGGCGCCGCGGCCGGCGACGATGAGGTCGCGCGCCTCTTGCGCCCATGCGGCCCACTGGCGGATGGCGTCCATGACGGCGGGCTCGCCGCGCTGGTAGCGGCTGCGAAGATCGTTGTGGGTGAGCTCGGTGCCTTCGGCGAGGTTGTCATGATAGGCGACGAACAGCGGGGGGAGGTTGGCCGGATCGAGGGGTTCGTAAAGGCCATGGCCGTCGCGTTCCATGCGGGTCTTGTCGAAGTCCATGAAGACGACTCCCTCGTAGACCTGAATGACGCGGTCCTGGAGTCCGGCGCCGATGTGGAGTTCCTCGAGTTCGACCGAGAGGATGAGATTCGGCAGGATGGGCTTGGGAATGTCGACGCCGAAAAACTGCATGAGGGCGCGGATGGTGGCGGTGACGATGGCGCTGGAGCCGGCGAGTCCGACGCGGACCGGAATGTCGGTGTCGTATTCGATGGTGAAATTGCGGTCCATGGGGACGCCCGAGCGGCGGCACCAATCGCTGAACTTCTTGATGGCGGCCTTGATCAGGCGCACGCCGCCGTAGTAGCCGTTCTGGCGGACGTCTTCGAGGAAATCATCGACGCCGAGGAATTCGAGGCGGTCGCGGTGGCCGCCGACGATGCGGAGCCGGGGGGATTCGTAGAGGGTGACTTCGGCGCGGAAGTTCCGCACGATGAGGGAAATTGTCTTCCCGTAGTAGCCGTCGCTGGGATTGCCGATGAGGCCGGCGCGGGCGTAGGCGCGAGTGCGGATCATGGCTTACTGGCAGTATACCTGCTTGACCCGCGCGGATCCGGCGGCAGAAGATGCGGGGCATTATTCTGAATAGGAGGTCCTGGGATGAGCGAGACGCTGCCCCTGTTTTCGAACGGCGCCGCCGCCCGGGCTGCGCCGGCGCTCTCTGCACGCGCGCAGGCGGTACTGGCGGTTCTTCGTGAAGACCGCGGGCCCTGGACCGCAGCCGGGATCCGGAAGAAATGGCCGGGCAAACCCGTGCCGAAGGTGGCGGAGATCACAGCCGCGCTGGAAGAGCTGAAGGCGCGCGGCGCGGCGCACCGGCTGCCGGGCGCGCGCGGAGCGGCCGCATGGAGCAGCCTGCCGCTGGAGGCCTGGCTGGGAGAAGCCGAGGCGCGCGTGCTGGAAGCGGTTCGAAGTGCGCCGGGCCCGGTGCCGGAGAAGAAGCTGCTGGCAGGGGCGTGGCCGAAGGCGCTGGACGCGGCGCCCTTGCGCGAGCGCCTGCAGGAGATGCAGCGCACGGGAAGGCTGAAGCTCTGGCCGGGCAGGACTGCGGCGTGGTGGCATCTGGGCCCGGAGGAGGCGCTGGGGACAGTGCTGCTGGAGACGCTGGGGCAGCGGGCGATGCCGAGGGCGCAGTGGTTGCGCGAGGCCAAGGCACGGCTGAAAGGGCCTGGCGCGGCGGAGTGGCAGCGGGCCTGCGAGGAGCTGATCGCCGCGGGCCGCGTGCTGGCGCATGCGACGAAGATCGACGGCAAGCGCGTGGAGGCATGCGTGCGGGCGGAGCGGAGGGCAGCGCTGCTGGAGATCTACCGGCCCGTGATCGAGCGGCTGAAGGAAGAGTGGCGGAGGCTGGGGATCCGGGACGAGGACGTGGCGCGGTTCCTGACTGGGGGCGGCGAGCCCGGAGCAGAGCTGCTGCTGGAAGAGCTGCAGCAGCTGGAGCGGGAGAGTCCGCCTCCGAATCCCGTGTCGCTCTTGCGCAGGCGGGCGGCGTTGCAGGGGATGTCGAAGCAGCAGTTCGACCACGCGGCGCTGGAGCTGATGCGCCAAGGGCTTGTCTATATGGCGCCGCACGATCACCCGATGCGGCTGAGCGAGGAGGAGCGCCACGCGCTGGTGACTGACGGCGCGGGCCGGTACTATGTCAGCATCACCGCTTGCCATTGAGTTGAGGGGCATCCCGAACCCGTTCCGCAGCGGCATCACCCGGGACGCCTGGGATCCGGACTGGGTGGACGTGCCGGAGATTCACGCTGCGGCTTCGGCGAGGATTTGCCGGGAGGTGACCCGGGCGCGGGACGGCGGCGGCTGCGGGATCCTGGTGTTCGGCGAGCCGGGAAGCGGGAAGACGCACTTGCTGAACCGCGTGCGGCGGTGGTGTCTGGAAGAGGGAGCGCTGTTTGCCGGCTTCCGGCTGCAATGCGGACCGCAGACGCTGTGGCGGCACATGCGGCGCGAGTTCGCGAGAAGCCTTCTGCGGCGGCTGCCCGACGGCGGGACGCAGATGGACCGCCTGGCAGCGGCGGCTTATGCGAATGCGAAAGAGCCGGAGGACTACAGCCTGGCGCGGGTGCTGGAGCGGTGGCGCGAAGGGCGGTTCCTTCACGAGTGCGCCGCGTGGCTGCGCGGGGAGAGGCTGCCGGAGGAGGCGCTGCGGGCGCTGGGGATCGCCGACACGGATGCGGAAGAGGAAGAGGCGGCTGAGGACGAGGCGCGGCGGATTCTGAGGGAATTGATCGCCCTGGCTGCGCCCGCACCGGTGCTGCTGGCGCTGGATCAGGTGGAGGCGCTGCAGGCGGATCCGCAGGACGTGCGCGGGCTGGCGGCGATCGGCTCGGCGGCGGCGGCGCTGCGGGACGAGATTCCGAACCTGGTGCTGACGACGTGCGTGCAGACGAGCTTCTTGCCGCGGCTGCACGAGGCGGTGCTGCGCGCCGACATGGACCGGATGGGGGAGGTGCGGCTGGAGCTGCTGCCGCTGGAAGAACCGCAGGCAGAGGCGATCCTGGCGGCGCGGCTGGACGCCGAGCCGGCAATGCGGGATCACCGGCTGCGGCGCGAGCAGCCTTTGTGGCCGTTCACGAGCTACGCGGTCCGGTATCTGCTGATGAAGGGCAGCCGGGTGACGCCGCGGCGGCTGATTGCAGAGGCCTACACGCTGTTCGAACAGTTGCGCGGGGAGAAGCCCCCGGCCGTCCCGCGTCCGGAGACCTTCCTCCGGGAGAAGCTTCGCGCGCGGATCGGGCAGTCGAGCGAAGCGCAGCCCGTGGAGGGCAATGAATTTCTGCTGGACGGGCTGCGGCGGGTGCTGCCGCTGATGGGGTGGCGTTCCGTGGAACCGCGGCCGAAGGGGATCGACCTGCTGGTGGAAAAGGAAGGCAGGCGAAGGGCGGTGGCAGTGTTCAACCGCGCGCGGATGCACGGGGCAGCGCAGAGGCTGCGGAAGATCCGAGAGACCGTCCTTGCGGAGACAGTACGGCTGGTGCGGGCGGCGGCGGTGCCGGTGAGCGCATCGGCGGTGAAGACGCTCGAGGAGCTGGCGAAGCTGGAAGAGGAAGGGGCGAAGCTCGTGCGCGTCTCCAACGAGGCCTTGGCCGCGCTGGAGGCTTGCCGGACGCTGCTGTCGGATGCGGCGGCGGGGGATCTGCACAAGGACGGGGAGACGCTGGGGCTGGAGTTCGTCGAGCAGTGGCTGCAGGAGAACCTGCCGGAAGAGCTGAGAGAGCTGGAGGAAGGGCTCGAGTCCGGCGCGGGGGGAGCGAGCCGTCTTTCGGATGAACTGGCCGAACTGGTGCGGGAGGTGAAGGTGATTTCCGTCGAGGAAGCTGCTGCAAGGCTGGGCGCGGGGGTCGAGGAGGTGAGGCTCTGTGCGGATCAAAGTGAAGCTGTCGTGGCCGCCGTGGGAATGCCGGCGAAAGTCCTCATCGAGCGGCGCAGCGAATAGCGGCCTGATCCTGGGGCCTGCGGGCGAGGAGCGGGTGGTGCTGCTTTCCGTTTCTGCGATCCGGGAGGAGATCCGGCGCGCCGCGGGTCGCTCCTTTGCGGGCGCGGGCGCGGAGGCGGGCCGGCTTTTTCATCTGACCGCGGCCGAGGCGCTGGGGGGAGAGAGCGAGGCGGCCTGGCACCGGTGGTTCGACGCGGGGAGGCTGGAAGCGGCCAACGCGGGCGCGGCGTACGCGAGGGCCCTCTATGAGCATTTCCTGGGAGCGAGGCTGACCGAGGGGCGGGCGGCCTTTCAGGACGATCCGGAGGCGCTGCTGCGGTTGTGGAATGGCGTGCGGAACTTCGCCGCATGGCTGACGGGGGTGCTGCGCGAGTGCCGGAGGCGCGGACGGATCGAGTGGGAGGGCAGCCGCGGATGGCGGGGCGCGGAAGAGCTGGCGCGAACCGAGGTGACTCTGTCGTGGAGGCTGAAGCGGCCGGGCTGGAAAGCCGCTGTGGAGGTGCAAGGCACTCTGGATGCGCTGCTACGCGATCCGGAGAGCGGGCGCTGGGCGGTGATCGAATGGAAACTGGCCTCTGGATCGCTGGAAGCGGATGCGGCGCAGCTTTGCCTGTATCACCGGATGCTGGAAGAGAGCCAATGCGGCGGGGCGGCAGCACTGGTGAGCTTCGATCCCGAGCCGCAGCAGATGGTGTGGGACGCGGTGCAGATGGCTGAAGCACAGCAGCGGCTGGAGGAGTTGATCGGGAGGCTGGCGGGAGTCGCCGAAGAACGGAAAGGCGCCCTGGCACCGGTTCCGAAGGCGCCCGCGCAGGCCCGGCCGCTGAAGCCGGAGCATCTTCGGCTGGCGGAGCGCGCAGTCGCGGTTCTGAAGGAGCGGGGGCATGACGTGGAGCTGGACGAGCCGGTGCATGCCGGTCCGAGCTATTTGCAGGTTCCCGTGCGGGTGGGCGTACGCACGCGGGTGAGACGGGTGCTGGCGGAGGCGCACGACCTGCAGGTGCAGCTGGGACTGAGAACTGCGCCGATCCTGCGCAAAGGCGAGGGTTGCGTGCTGGTGGAGATCCCGAGGCAGGACTGCGAGACGCTGTGGTTCCGCTCGGTGCGGTTCCGCGAGGCGGCGAGGATGGAGGCGCCGCTGCTGGTGGGAGTGGATCTGGCGGGGCGGGAGCATTTCGCGGACCTCGCGGACAGCCGCACGCCGCATCTGCTGGTAGCCGGCGCCACGGGGAGCGGGAAGAGCGAGTGGATGCGTTCCGCGGCGGCGGCGATGCTGGCAACGCACTTGCCGGCGGACCTGCGGCTGGTGCTGATCGACCCGAAGCGCACGGCGTTCCCGGAGCTGCGGCGCTCGCCGTACCTCTGGGAGCAGCTGCCCGTGCTCATGCCGCCCGAGGACGACATTCTGGAAGCGTTCGACACATTGATCGAGGAGATGGAGCGCCGCTATCAGGAGCTGGAAGAGAAGGGTCTGCCAGACCTTTCCGCATGGAAGCGGGGCGGGGCAGGGGCGCCGCCGCGCATCGTCGTCCTGTGCGACGAGTATGCGGATCTGGTGCAGGCGGCGGGTGCGCGGAAGGAGCTGGAGGCGCGGATCGCGCGGCTGGGGGCGAAGGCGCGGGCGGCGGGCATCCACCTGGTGCTGGCGACGCAGCGGGCGAGCCGGGATATTGTGACCGGGGTGCTGAAGGCGAACCTCCCGGGGCGGGTGTGCTTGAGGGTGGTGGAGGCGATCGAGTCCCGGCTGGTTCTGGGAGTAGCGGGGGCGGAGAACCTGCTCGGGCGCGGGGATCTGTTGTGGAGCGCCGGCGGGGAGCCGCTGCGTTTGCAGGCGCCGTTGCTGGACGAGGAGTCGAAGGCGAAGTACCTGGGCATGTTGGCGCGCGGGGCGGGAGGCGGAGCATGAGCCGGACGCTGGTGATGGGCATTCTGAACGTGACGCCGGATTCGTTCTCCGACGGCGGGCGGTTTGCGATGCCGGAGGAGGCGGTGGAAGAGGCGCGGCGGCTGATCGCGGAGGGCGCGGACATCGTGGACGTGGGCGGGGAGAGCACGCGCCCCGGGGCTGCGCCGGTGCCGGAGGATGTGGAGCTGGAGCGAGTGCTGCCGGTGGTGGAGCTGCTGGCGCTGGATCCGCGCGTGCGCGTGTCGATCGACACGATGAAACCGCGGGTGGCTGCGGCATGCCTGAATGCGGGGGCGACGCTGGTGAACGACGTCAGCGGGCTGTCGGATCCGGAGATGGCGCGCGTGGCGGCAGCGGCGGGGGCGGGCGTCGTGATCATGCATATGCGGGGCACGCCGCAGACGATGCGGCAGCACGCCGTCTACACGGACGTCATGAAGGAGATCTGCGAGGAGCTGCGTCCGCGCGTGGAGCGGGCGCGGGAGGCGGGCGTGCGCGAGATTTACGTGGATCCGGGGATCGGCTTCGCCAAGACGCCGGCGCAGAGTTTCGAGATCCTGCGGCGGCTGGGGGAGATGCGCGTGCTGGGCTGCCCGATTGTGATCGGGCCGTCGCGCAAGTCGTTTCTGGGGGTGCTCCCCGGGATGGAGGACGTGGGGGAGCGGCTGGAGGGGACGATCGCCGCGGCGGTGCTGGGCGCGTGGAACGGGGCGTCGGTGGTGCGCGTGCACGACGTGCGGGCGGTGCGGAAGGCGCTGAGCGTGGTGGACGCGGTGCGGGGGCAGGCATGGACAAGGTGATTTTGCACGGGGCGCGGCTTGAGGCGCGGATCGGAGTGACCGAGGAGGAGCGCTCGCAGCCGCAGGAGCTGGTGGTGGATGTGGAGATGGATGTGGACGTGCGCGAGGCGGCGCGCACGGACGACTTGCGGTTCGCGGTGGACTATGCGGAGGCGTGGCGGGTGATCGACGGGCTGGCAAAACAGCAGCCCTATGCGCTGGTGGAGACGCTGGCGGAGCGGATCGCCGCAGCCTTGCTGGAGAAGTTTCCGGTGCAGTCTGCGCGGGTGCTGGTGCGGAAGCCCGGAGCGTTGCGGGCGGCGGGCGTGGAGTGGGTGGGGGTGGAGGTGGAGAGGCGCCGCGGTGGTTGAGGCGTGCATCGGGCTGGGGTCGAATCTTGGCGACAGGCGAGGGCATCTGCGCGCCGCGCTCGGCGAGCTGAGGCGGGCGGGGCGCGTGGTGGCGGTGTCGCCGTTGTACGAAACAGAGCCGGTGGGGCTGCGGGAGCAGCCGTCGTTTCTCAACGCGGTGGCGAGGATCGGGACGGCGCTGCCGCCGCGGGATCTGCTGCGGGAGCTGCTGGCGATCGAAACCTCGCAGGGGCGCGTGAGGCGCGAGAAAGACGGACCGCGGACGCTGGATCTGGATTTGCTGTCGTACGGGGATGCAGTGATCGAAGAAGAAGGGATCACGGTGCCGCACCCGAGGCTCCACCTGCGGCGGTTCGTGCTTGTGCCGCTGGCAGCGGTGGCGCCGGGCTGGCGTCATCCGGTGCTGGGCAGGACAGTGGCAGAGCTGCTGGCTGCGGTGGAAGACCGCGCGGAGGTGAGAGAGGCGGAAGACGCGCGGTGGGGGGCGGATCTCGTCAGTCCCGGATGAGCAGCACGGCGGCTTGCGCTTCGCCGGACTTGCCCTCGCCGACGGGGCCGACGCTTTCCGCGGTCTTGAATTTGACGGAAACACGGTCCGGCTCGAGTGCGAGGAGGGAAGCAAGGCTGGCGCGGATGGCTTCCCGGTAGTCCTTCAGCTTCGGGCGCTGGAGAATGACGGTGGCGTCCACGTTGGAGATCCTGTAGCCGCGCTCGCGGACCATGGAGGCGGCGTGGCGGACAAAGACGCCCGAGTCGCAGTCTTTCCAGCGGGGGTCGGAGTCGGGAAAGTGCATGCCGATGTCGCCGAGGGCGAGCGCGCCGAGGAGGGCGTCAGTGACGGCATGGAGGAGCACGTCGCCGTCGGAGTGCGCCTCGAAGCCGAAATCGCAGGGGATGCGCACGCCGCCGAGGATGAGGGCGCGTCCTTCGGCGAGGCGGTGATTGTCCCAGCCGAGGCCGGTGCGAACGTCCATCAGCCCGCCTCCTTTTCGCGCTCGAGCGAAAGGAACAGCTCAGCGAGTTCCATGTCGGAGGGGCGGGTGATCTTGATGTTGCGGTCGGAGCCGGGCACGACGCGGATCTCCACGGTTTCGAGCCGCTCGACGAGGCTGGATTCATCCGTGCCCGTGAAGCCGTCCTCGCGCGCCCGCTCGAACGCCTCGCGGAGGATGGCGGCGCGGAAGACCTGCGGCGTCTGGGCGAGAACAAGGCGGTCCCGGTTCAGCGTGCCGCGCACGACGTGGCGGTGAACCTGCTTGACAGTGTCGACCGGAACGATGCCGACGATGGCGGCGCCGTAGTGGGCAGCCTCGAGGATGACGGCAGAGATGATCTCCTGCGAGACGAAGGGGCGGACGGCGTCATGCACGGCGACGAGGTCGACGTCGGGGGAGAGCGCCGCCAGGGCATTGGCGACGGATTCCTGCCGCGTCTCGCCACCCTCCACGCACCGGACCGGCTTGGGAAATTTCTCGTGGGCGATCATTTCCTCCACCCACGGGATGTCCTCCGGGCGAAGGGCGATGACGACCTCGGAAACATGGTGGGAGGCAACGAACTTGCGCACCGTGTGGATCAGGATGGGAACGCCCTCCAGCAGCATGAACTGCTTGCGGCTGGTGCCTGTGCTTTCGGCGGCGGCGCGCATCCGGGTGCCGAGTCCGGCGGCAGGGAGGATGACGGAGACTTTCATGGCGTTTGCAGCGAGGCTCGCGGGCGTGCGAGGCGGTCAGGCGCGCGGCGGCGCGACGGTTTTCTCGGCGGAAGCGGTCTCCGCGCCGCGGCTGGATCTCTCCGGCGCGGGCGGCTTGTCATAAACATGGTGCAGGCGCTCGTCGAAGCGCCCGAAGATCATCTTTCCGGCTTGCGTTTGCAGGACGCTGGTGACGGAGATGTCGATGGTCTTCGAAATCATCTTTCTGGCGTTGTCCACCACCACCATGGTCCCGTCGTCGAGGTAGGCGACGCCCTGGTTGTACTCCTTGCCCTCTTTCAGGATGAAGACGCGCATCGTCTCGCCCGGCAGCACGATGGGCTTGAGGGCGTTGGCCAGCTCGTTGATGTTGAGCACGTCGACGCCGTGCAGCTGGGCCACTTTGTTCAGGTTGAAGTCGTTGGTGATCACCTTGCAGTCATAGGTGCGGGCCAGTTCGATGAGCTTGAGATCCACCTCGCGGATGTGCGGGTAATCATCCTCGAGGATCTGCACGTTGAGGTGGGCCATCTTCTGGAGCCGCTGAAGCACGTCGA
This sequence comes from Bryobacteraceae bacterium, assembly GCA_037481575.1. Taxonomy (GTDB): domain Bacteria; phylum Acidobacteriota; class Terriglobia; order Bryobacterales; family Bryobacteraceae; genus JANWVO01. Next base: position 24,225 of record JBBFLJ010000013.1, read on the forward strand.
GGCCGCGGCGGCCGCGGTTCCGCTTCATCGAGTCGGCGGAATCGGCCACGAGCTGCAATTCGCGCAGCACGAACTGCGGGACGACGAGCGTGCCGTCGAGGAAGCCGGTTTCGGCGATGTCGGCGATGCGGCCATCGATGATGACGCTCGTGTCGAGGATCTTGAAGGACTGCTTCTGGGCCTTTTCGCCGCCAAAGAGCCCGCCGAGGGCCGAGAGGTTGAGCATGTCTCCCTTCGCCGCGCCTACCACGAGGCCGACGTAGGTCATGACCAGAAGGATCAAGAGCTGGAAGAACGAGACCGTGCCCCGGGAGCCGGGCAAGGCCCAGGAGATGACGAGCGCGATGAGAAATGCGCCTACGATGCCCAGTACCGAGCCGACTGCGGCCCCGATCAGTCTTTTCAGGCTCACCTGCTTCAGGCGGATTTCCGCAAGCACGATCAGTGCGCCAAGAACGGCCCCCGCGGCCGCGCCGGGAAGCGGAGCAAGACCGAAAGGCTGAAGAAACCAGGCCGCAGTTGCCAGGATGAGCACGAAAACCGCCCGGATGAGCAACAAATCGTACACTGGCAACTCCTGCGTAACGACTGACGGTGGCTGCCGTCCTGCGGAAGGAGACGCGGCCGCCGCGCCTTGAGTATACCACCATGCCTCAAAACAGGCTCTCGCCGTGGGCATTCGCATACCGGGGGGAGAGAACAAATCGGGCGGGGAGGGACGATGTGGAGTTGGGAGAACCGCTGCCGCCCTGCTCCCTCCGGCTGAGGGAAAAGGAAGGGGCCAGGCCGGAGTGCCGCCGCGGCAACCGTGAAGCCGCCTTTCAGCCCGCGAGTGCCACGTCCACGAAGGGGCCGGGGATTTTCGGGCCGGGTTTTCCCCGGCGCTTGCGCCAGGGCCGCGCGGTAGGTGTTCCTGCGTCCGCGTCGTGCATTATGGACGAGTTGAGGCTACCTTCGGCTGAATTGGACTTCCTATCGATCAGCTCGAACACTCGCGCCAGGGCTGCAGCAGGAGCGCGGAAGCGCGGCCCCGACGCAAGCGCCGGGGGAACTCCGATGGAAAGCGCGGCAGGAGTAGTTCTGCGACGTGTAGCGCGGCTGCGCGGCGAACCTTGGTAGCAACCATGCAGACAGCGCAATCCCGCCAAGGATTGCGGTGGCTCGGCCTTGGCGAAGGTGGCAGATCAGGCCGTCCCCCTCGCACGTTGACCCACTCCGGAGGTAACCCTAAACATGCTTTGGGCCCTCGTGGTCTCCCGGGACGCGGGAACCAGGGCGGTGTAGCGTGCGCTAGCCAACTCGCGCCCTCTGATGGACGGCTCCGCAAGAGGGCAGCGGCCGCATTGCTGGCCGGGTTCCCCCGACGCTTGCGTCGGGGGAACAGGGTCTGCTTTCTGATCAGTGCCAGCAGCGTTGCAGCGTCGCCGGCGTGGGGCCAAGATGTCTGCGACCCGGGGTCTAAATCGTCGTCTTGCGAGCCCTTCACCCGCAGTGCCGCGGACTTGGCTGGGATTTCCGCAAGAGTCCAGATTTTCGCCCGAATCCCGGCGGAAGCAGATCCGGGCGGTCAGCGGAGCGACGGACCGGCGGCCGGAAGGTGGGCAGGCCCAATCTGGTTCATAATGTGCTGCACCAGCCGGGCGTACTCCGGATTCGGGTTGTAGGTGCGCAGGATCTGGGCGAGGGACTTGTTCCGGTAGAGAGGAGAATTGCCCAGCCTGCCGGCGACATGATAGATGCCATGGCGGGAAGTGGGGAAGGAGGTCTCGCAGTTGTCCCATCCGAACATATTGTTGTTGCGAGCCTCTTTCCCTCCCGTGGATTCCACGAAGGAGATGCTGGGCAGCAGGCGCCAATCGAGGCCGTTTTCGTCCGCCGCGGCAATGAAGTCCGGGGCGTAGACGTGAGCGGGGCAATCCCTGGAGAGGAAGAACTGACGAACACAGAACAGGCGGGGATCCCGGGGGTCGGGTCCCGCCGGTTCTGGCCTGGGGCCCGGGTCAGCCGGTTGCTGAACAGCGAGCAGTCCTGCCATGAGAACCACACTTCGGGTGAGCTTTCCAGAGATCAAGCGATCATCCTCCCCTGTTTGTTTCCAGCCGGTTGCATCGTTCAGGCACACGGGCAGACCCTTGGTGTGCCATTGGATCGTTTCACATTCGCCGGCGGCGGGGCCGGCGGCTGACAAGGGGCGGCGCTGCCGCTCTCAGGACCCCTGCAGCGGGGCGCCTTGCCGGTTGTCGCTCGGTTCGCGGGGCCCGGAAGTCAACCTGAACATCCGGTCGCCGGAATCCGTCTCCTCCGGCGCGCCCTCTCTGGCGCGCCCCTGCGGGAAGAGACCCGCAGTCGAAAGACATCCGCCATTATAACAAAAACCCCAGGTCCGCCGTCAGCGAAGAAGTACTAAGAGTTTCAACAGATTGCGAGCCTGGCGAAAGCCGCGGCAGCGCAAGGGCAGGCCGCCCGGCGGCCCCGCCGCGGCGCTTCGTGTTGAGCCCAAAGGGATTGTGATCTTACAATGCTAGGTGGGAGTGGCCGGCTCTGCCCGCCGCTTGCGAGCGCGCGGAGCCGCATTCAGGCAAATCGGATCGCAACCAACAAGGAGTTCGCCATGAAGTTCCGGCCTTTGCATGATCGTGTGCTGGCTCAACGGATCGAGGAAGGCGAGGAGAGGATCGGCGGCATCGTCATTCCCGACTCAGCCAAGGAGAAGCCGCAGAAGGCGAAGGTGATCGCCGTGGGCGACGGGAAAGTATTGAAGGACGGCAAGCGGGCGCCGCTGGAAGTGAAGGCTGGCGACGAGGTGCTGGTGGGCAAGTGGTCCGGCACGGAAGTCAAGATCGACGGCGAAGAGTATCTGGTTTTGCGGGAAGACGAGATTCTTGCGGTGCTGGGCTAGGCCCGGCATTGGCGGCAGAAGAAGCGGAGAAGAAACCGATGAAGCAAACGAGGATGTGGGCGCGGCTTGCCGCGCTGGCTGCCGGAGTGGTCCTGCTGGCAGGCGCCGCCGGAGCGCAGGTGAAGGTAGGCGTCGTGAATCTGCAAAAAGCTTTGCAGGAGACGGCGGAGATCAAGCAGGCGGAGGCGGACCTGAAAGCACGCTTCGGCCCCCGGCAGGAAGAGCTGGCGCAGCTGGAGAAGGAGATCGCCAAGCTGCAGCAGGAGGCGCAAGCGAATCAGGACAAGTACACGGAAGCGGCCATGAGCGAGCTGATCAGCCGCATCCAGATGAAGCAGCGCCAGTATCAGCGCAACAGCGAAGGCTTGCAGGACGCGGTGAACCGCGAGCGCCAGGACATCCTCCAGCGGGTGGGGCAGCGCTTCCAGGAGGTGCTGCGGCAGGTGGCGGAAGAGAAGGGGCTCGACCTGATTATCGACGCGGGCAATCTGCTGTACAGCAAGGACGCGCTGGACATCTCCGCGGATGTCACGGCGGCCTATGACAAGAAGTATCCGGTGAAAAGGTAGCCGGGGTTCCGCCCGGGGAGGCGGGTGATGAGCGGCTTTCTGGACACCTACGGCCAAGAGGACGCGCGCCGCGAGCGGCGCCTGAAGATTGGCTTGTTGTGCGCGTTCGGGGCGGCCGTGATCGGGCTGGCCGCGTACTGGTTCATTCATGACTTCCACGAAAAGCGGCAGGTGGCGAGGTTTTTGCAGCTGCTGGCGGAGAAAAAGTACGACGAAGCCTATCGTTTGTGGGGCTGCGATCCGGCGCGCCCGTGCCGCGACTACAACATGGAGAAGTTCCTGGAAGACTGGGGCCCGAAGAGCCCCTACGGGAACGTTGCCAAGGCGCGGGTGCGGCGAACGCGTTCCTGTGAAGACGGGGTGATCCAGATTCTCGAATACGCGCCGGGCGACGAGGTGTTTCTCTACGTGGACCGGCAAACGCGCCACATCTCTTACAGCCCGTTCGGCTACTGCGTGGACGCATCGGGCAGGAACACCAACCTGATCGACATCTTCTTCCGCTGATTCTTCCGCCCAAGGCTCAGGAACGGAGGCGCGCGCGGGGGCATCTGAACGAGTGTGAAGCTGTTGGCGCTGGCAGTGGTGGCGGGTTCGCTTGCCGCTGGAGCCCTGCCGAAACTGCCGGAGGGCTTTCAGGCGCTTTACAGCCTGGAGTATGACCGGGCCATCCGGATTTTCGAGGAAGAGACGAGGCAGCGCCCGGAAGATCCGGAAGCCTGGAATCATCTGGCCATGGCTCTCCTCCACCGCGCCTTGTATGCTGCCGGGGCGATGGACTCTTCCGCATTCGGTCCGGGCAGTCCGTTCCTGCGCCGCCCGAAGGTGCCGATGAGTGCCGCAGACCTGGAGCGCTTCGAGGCGGCGATCCGGAAGTCCCTATCCCTTTGCGAGGCGCGGCTCCGCACGAAGCCGGACGACGAGGCGTGCCTGTACGCATCCGGAGTGGCGCATGCTCACCGGGCGCAGATGGCATTGCTCGTGAAGAAGTCCTGGCGGGAAGCGCTTCGGGAAGGCACGCGAAGCCGGCAGGCGCATGAGCGGCTGCTGCGCGTGTCGCCCGGGCTTCCTGATGCGTGCCTGATCCCCGGACTGCACGAATACATCGCCGGCAGCCTGCCCTGGTACGTGAAGGCGCTGGCGTTTCTGGCGGGCTACCGCGGGGACCGCAAAGAAGGGATCGAACACATGGAGCGCGCCGCCGCGCAGGGAGTCAAAACGGCAGTGGAGGCGCGGGTGATGCTGACCGTGGTGTACCGCCGGGAAAGGAACCACGCGCGCGCCGCGCAGCTGATGGGCGAGCTGGCCGCCGCCTTCCCCGCCAACCACCTGTACCGCTCTGAAGAGATCCTGCTGCTGGCGGAAGACGGCCAAGCGGAGGCGGCGCGGCGAAAACTGGCGGAACTCCGGCAGAGCCGCCTGCTGGAGCCTGATAAGATCGAAAAGCTGGCAAAGTCGGTCGAACAAGCTCTGGCCCGGGAAGGGAGGCGGAAGCAGCCGTGATGGAGCCGTCGCACCGTCTGATCGCTCTTCTGAACGGCGACGAGGATGCCATGCAGCTGGACGAGGCCGCCATCGAGGTGGCAGCCATCGATCATGGCGACCTCGCCCGCCGGGCTGTGCTTCGGCAGCTGGATATCTGGGCCGCCCGCGTTGCGGCTGCCGCAGGCCCGGGCGCCAAAGGCGCGGCGCTGCTGCATGCCCTCAACCACGTCCTCTTCGAGGAGGAAAAACTGTCCGGCGACCGGGACGATTACTACTCCCCGGCCAACAGCTGCATCGATCTCGTCATGGCGCGCCGCCGCGGACTTCCCATCACGCTGTCGGTGATCTGCATCGAGGTCGGGCGCCGCGCCGGGCTGCCCCTGTCCGGCGTCAGTCTCCCGGGACACTTCGTCTGCCGGTTCGACGATGAGGATGGCGTGCGCGTGATGATCGATCCCTTCGACGGCGGAAAACTCCTCACCGAGGAGGACTGCCTGCGAATCGTGGAGGAGATCACAGGCGCCCGGCTGCCTCCGGTGGAGGGGCTCTTCGCTCCGGCGCCCCGCAGCCGGATTGTGGCGCGCATGCTCCACAACCTGCACGGCGCCTACTGGCGGCGCGGGGATGTCGACAAAGCCATGGAAGTGGCGCAGTGGCTGCGGCTTGTCTCGCGCGGATAATTTCATCCTCCGTTCGCGGAAATTCGTGTAGAATATCGATGACCAGATGGAGTTGAGCGCTTACGAGCTCGAGGGAAGGCTCTACCAGTTCAACAAACTGATCCAGGAGCTCTTGCGGGGGAGGTTGAACCGGAATACTTTCCAGCCCTGGGAAATCGAAATCCTGCTGGACATCGACTCCTGCAACCTGGAGGACAAGAACCGCAGGGAACTTCTGAAACGCTACCAGAAGGCCGCAAACCGGTATGTCGAGCGCGGCGGGCGCACCTTGCTGAAACTCTCCGAATACCTCGCCAAGAAACATCTGAAGCCGGGAAAAGATTCTGGAACCGCAAAAAGCTGACTCCGTTCCGCTCCATCCGGCAAGCCTTCCGGCGGCGCAGCATGGCTTTTCCTGTTCAGAGATTTCACCGGGTGTTTTTCAGGCCTGACGCATCAAAAACATAGAGGGAATATCCGATCCGCGTCACCGGGGTCATGGCGCGCAGCCAGCCATACCATTCCCGTTTGTGGTACACGCCATTGAGGAGAGTGACGCTCATCACGTACCAGCGGCGCGGCGGGCGGAGTCCGCGCCGGATCTCCTCATCCGGCATCACGCCGCATTCGTCGAAGCCGAAATAGTCCAGCGGAACGACGCCGAAGTAGCACAGGCAGATTTCGTTGCGGGGCGTGCCAGCGAGCCATTCGATGGCCTCGCCCAGGCTCTGCCCCCAGTCGATGTTCGAGTCCAGAAGAATCCGCGCGCCGTTTTCGGGCCCGCCGGCAGCAAGGTTGAAGAAGGAAATGTCGTACGGGAAGCGGCTGATGCTTTCTCCGGCAGCCAGCAGGCAGGCGCCCGCCAGCACGGCAGGCGCGAAGCGCCGGTACATCCGTGCGCCGTGCAGGGCGACAAGCCCGGCGGCGAGCGCGAAGGTGAAAGGGAACACTGGCAGCAGGTGCCGAATGCCGATGTTGAGGTGGCTCTGCACGGCTATCGCCCAGTAGACGGCTGCGGGAATCAACAGCACCGCCCACTGCCGCGGCGGCGCGAACCACAGCAGCGGCAGCGCAAGGGCGGTCAGCAGCAGGGCGCCCACGGGCGTCTTCACCAGAAATGCCACCGGGAAGTATTGCCATTTGCCGCCCTTGTAGAGTTCGCCAAGCAGAAAAGCCTCATGGCCGGCGTCCTGATGCTGGAAATGCGAGGCCAGCCCCGTAAGCCAGGGGTGCGCGGGAACTCCCCACTTTGCGCCCATCCAGCGGAGGGCGCTGTTCACCGGGCCGCCTTCCGGAACGCGTTCGTCGAGCCGCCCCAGTTCCCGGATTCGCCATCCGGCGGGCCCGTAGGAGGCCATTGCGGCCAGGATGCCAAGCGCCAGCGTTCCTGCCAGCACGGCGGCGCTGCGCCGCCAACCGGCGCGCAGGGCGAGAGCCAGCAGGAAGAAGCACGGCACCAGGAACAACAGGGAGAGCTTGACGGCGAAGGCGGCCCCGGCGGCGGCGCCAGCGAGTGCGATTCGCCGCCAGCCGCCGCGGGTCAGAGCGGCTTCGAAAGCGATCATGGCGAGAAAGGCGAACAGCGCCGCGGCGGCGTCCGTGGTGGCGTAGTGGCCGTGAGCGCAAAGTGAAGGATCCAGGGAGACGAGCGCAGCAGCGGCCAGGCCAGCCGCCGGCCCGAAACGTCCTCGCGTCCAGAGCGCGACCGCGAGAGTGAGGGCGAGCGTGAAGAGGACGACCATGGCGCGCGCGGCGAACAGCAGCGTCTCCGCCCGCCAGCGCGGCTGCCGGTACAGCACCTGCTTGCCGTGTTCGATCATGTCCCGCTGCTGCCAGCTCGGAGCCTCCAGCCGCGGGTCCGCCTTCATGAAAACCAGCGGAAGCGTGAACCAGATGCGCGCCAGGGGCGGATGCTCGACATCCAGCTCGTAGCGCCCTGTCTTGAGGAACGTGTATCCGCTGGCAATGTGGATCCCCTCGTCGACGGTCTGCGTTTCGCGCCACGAGTTGTAAAGGCAGCGCCCTGCCTGCAGGGCGAGCAGCAGAGCGAGGAAGACGCGCCAGCGGCGGGCGTCCATGGCTCAGCCGATCCGCCGCGCCCCCGCCGAAGGCGCGCAGCGGTAGATCGCGGGGGTGATGCCGTACTTCTGCTGATAGGCGCCCGAAAGCCTGCTGCAGAAGTCTTGCACCGCTCCGTGATCGACCAGGCTGACCGTGCAGCCGCCGAAGCCGCCGCCGGTCATGCGCGAGCCGTACACGCCGTCGATGGTGAGAGCCGTATCGACCAGGAAGTCGAGCTCCTCGCAGCTCACCTCGTAGTCATGCTGCAGCGAGCGGTGGCTTTCCACCATCAGCCGCCCCATGGCAGCCAGATCGCTGCGCTTCGCGGCTTCCAGGAAATCCAGCACCCGCTTGTTCTCGAGGATCACATGGCGGGCGCGCGCCAGCGGGATCTCGGGGATCTGCCGCGAGGCGCGCTCCAGATCCGCCAGCGTCACATCGCGCAGCGACTCCTTCCCGGGGAAATGCGACAGCGCCTCGCGGCATTCCGCGACGCGCTGCCGGTAGGCCGAAGAGCCGAGCTCGTGTTTCACCATCGTGTTGGCGATCACGATCTCGGCGCCTTCAGGGATCGGGACATACTCGTGCGTCACGGAGCGGCAGTCGAGCAGGATCGCCATGTGCTCCCGGCCGAACACGGAAGCGTACTGATCCATGATGCCGCAGGGCATGCCGACGAATTCGCGCTCCGCCCGCTGGCAGAGCCGCGCGATCTCGAGCCCCGGCAGATCCCTGCCGTCCAGCAGCGCGAGCGCCGAGGACACCTCGAGCGCCGCCGAGGAACTGAGCCCGCCGCCCGTGGGCACCGTGGCGTCGATCTCCAGGCGCAACGGGCGCAGCTCGATGCCGAGCCGCGCAAGCTCCCGCGCCACGCCGAGGACGTAGTCCACCCAGGCGCCCGTCTTGCGCATGGACGGGATGGCGTCCAGGGGGAAAATCATTTCCCCCGGATATTGTTTCGAGCTGAGATGGAGCACGGCGCGGCGCGCCGGCGAGGAACGCACGGTGCAGCCCATGTCGAGCGCCACGGGCATGACAAAACCGAGGTTGTAATCGGTGTGCTCTCCGATCAGGTTCACGCGCCCGGGCGCGAACCACTTCTTCACGCGCGACGGGCGAGCCAAAGGAAAACTCCTCCGAAGGCGAGCGAAAAGATCCCGAACTCCAGGTTCAGGTTGCGGTCGAGCAGCGGCGCCCTGAAATCGAAGGCCAGGCCCGTCACGCTCAGGATCAATCCGAGCAGCAGGAAGAACCAGCCGGCGGGTTTTCGCAAGTCGAGCATCGCAGGCTCCCTAGTAGAAGATGAGGTTCAGCCCGAGGCAGAGCACGGCGGCGAGAATGGCGATCATCGCCGGGCGCTTGTACCAGACAGCCGGCTCGGCTTCGTGCTTCGTCACGCCGTAGACCAGGCCGACCAGCTCCTCGTCCGGGCGCGGCTTGCCGAACAGGCTGACGACGATCGTCACGACGAAGCAAACGGTCCAGGCGTTGATCGCCACCCAGAAGTTCTGCGCCATCGAGGACGGGAACTCGTACAGCACGCCGAGCCAGCCTCCTTTGCCCTCGGCGAGCGTCAGGCTGTAGGTGAGCGCCGCAGCGGCAGTGCCGGTCAGCAGACCGGTGAACGCGCCGTTGCCGGTTGCGCGCTTCCAGAACATGCCCAGCAGGAAGGTGGCGAACAGCGGCGCGTTGACGAAGCCGAAGATCAGCTGCAGGAAGTCCATCATGTTGTTGAACTGCGTCGCCAGATAGGCTGCGCCGATGGAGAGCCCCGTGCCGAAGATGGTCGCCATGCGCCCCATCCAGAGGTAGTGCGAGTCGGGGGCGTTCTTGCGGATATAGCTCTGGTAGATGTCATAGGTCCAGACGGTGTTGAACGCGGTGACGTTGCCCGCCATGCCGCTCATGAAGCTGGCAACCAGCGCGGTGAGCCCGACGCCCAGCATGCCGCTCGGGTAGAACTGCGCCATCAGGCTGAACAGCACCTTGTCGTAGTCCGGCCCGCCGTTTTTCAGGGGGATCGAGTAGCCCGAGCCCATCTGCGCCAGCGCCGCCGCCGCCACGCCCGGCACGATGACGATGAAGGGGATGAACATCTTGGGGAACGCGCCCACGATGGGCGTGTTGCGCGCGTCCGTCATGGAGCGCGCCGCCATGGCTCGCTGCACCACCAGATAGTTCGTGCACCAGTAGCCGAAGCTGAGCACGAAGCCGAGCCCCATGATCAGCCCGAAGACCTCCACGCCCATCGGGTTGTCCTGCGGGCTGGAGAGGTGCCGCCAGGCTTGCGTCATCTGCGGGCTGAGCCGCTGCGCGATTCCTTCCCAGCCGCCGGCTTTCTGCACGCTGAGAATCGCCAGCGGCGCAAATCCGGCGACGATGAGGAAGAACTGGAGGACCTCGTTGTAAATGGCGCTCGACAGCCCGCCCAGGTAGGTGTAAGCCAGCACGATGCCCGCCGACATCAGCACGGAGAAGGTGAAGCTCCAGCCGAAGATCGCCTGCAAGAGAATGCCGAGGGC
>JBBFLJ010000013.1:34429-96745 GCA_037481575.1 Bryobacteraceae bacterium
GTCTTCTCGTCAAAGCGCAGCTTCAGGTATTCCGGCACGCTGCGCGCCTTGCTGCCGTAATAGAACGGCATCATGAAGACGCCGACGAAGAGCATCGCCGGAATGGCGCCCACCCAGTAAAAGTGCGAGGTGAGCATGCCGTACTTGGCGCCGGAGCCGCACATGCCGATCATCTCCAGCGCCCCCATGTTCGCCGCCAGAAATGCCAGGGATGTGATCCAGAGTGGCAGGGAGTGGGCGCTGGTGAGGAACTCGCTGCTCGTGCGCACGTGCTTGCGCAGGAACCAGCCGATGCCGAGCACGAAGCCGAAATAGAGCACCAGCACAAGGTAATCGACGAAATGGAGGGCCATAAAACAGACCTGCGAATCTCGTGTTATATCACAACGTGAACTTCAGCAAAGGAAAGGCCCGGGGCGGCTGCCCCGGGCCTTGCCAGAAGCCGGAACCTTCGCGCCGGAATCAGAACTCCAGCCGCAGGCCCATGGTGATGAGGCGCGGGCCGAGCTGAGGTCCTGTCGGCCGGCCGAAGTTGGCGTTGCCGATGGTGCCCACGATGCCGCCGAAGTTGGTGCGGTTGAACGCGTTGAAGGCGTCGGCGCGGTAGGTGAGCGTCACCGGGTTCTTGTCGTTCTCCCACAGGGTGGTCTTCTTCACGATGCCGATGTTGTCGGAGAACGTCGGCGGGTTGCGGAAGTCGGTGTGGAAGAACGCCGCCGTGCCGAGCGTGAACGGCGCGGCGGGCTGCCACGCGGCCGGGTTCAGCCACCGCGTGGCGGGATTGTTCGGGTCAAGCGACGTGCGGTCGATGCCCGTGCGCACGGGCTGCCCCTGGACCTGCACGGCTTTGGTCTGCCCGGCGAAGATCACGCCAGAGCCGAGCGGATTGCCCGGGGTGACGATCTGGATCAGGTTGCCGCTGGCCCAGCGGTGCGCCGAGCTCAGCGTCCAGTTCGACACCAGGGCGTTCACAAGCGGGTTGGTGTTGCCCAGCCACTTCTTGCCCTTGCCAAACGGCAGCGTGTAGGTGAGCAGCAGGGTGCCCACGTGCGGCTGGTCAAAGGGCATGTAGCTCTTGGCGTCCGGGATGTTGTAGTAGTCTTGCGGCGTGGCCGTGCCGAACTGCGAGAAGATCTGGCGGAAGTGCGCCTGGCCGAGGGACTTCGACCAGACGTACGTGCCCAGCATCTGCAAAGCGCCGTAGCGGCGCTCCACCTTGAGCTGGAGCGAGTCGTACCACGTGCGGCCCACGCCGGCGTTGCGGCTGTAGACGGACAGATACTGCGGATACGGGCGCAGCGCCTGCGCCACCGACGGGATGCGGCCCGCGTTGGCAGCCTGGAAGCTGGTGATGAAGCCGGGATATGGCTCGGTGATGCCCGCCGCCACAGCTTCCGGACTGTTGATGGGACGTCCGAGCAAGGAACCGAGCTGCAGGAAGCTGACCGGCAGCTGGTTGATGTCCACGGTGGAGTTCAGGAAGCGCCCGCGGTTGCCCTGGTAGGCGATATCGAACAGCCAGTTCTTGAACTCCTGCTGGATGTTGAAGCTCCAGGTCTGGATGCGCGGCGCCTTGCCGAAGGTCGGCCCCATGTAATCGGCGTTGAGGAAGTTGGCGATGGTCGGGTCGAGGTTCGGCGGAGGCCTGTAGCCGGGCCGGATGGGAATGCCGCCGTCCCAGTTGAGCACGGGGTTGAAGCCGTCGCTCTCCAGCGCATTCTGCGCGAAGAAGCCCAGGCGGCAGCCGCAACCGCCGTTGCCGAGCGTCTGGTAGTAGATGCCATAGCCGCCGCGAAGGACGGTCTTTTCGAACAGCTTGAAGGCGAATCCGGCCCGCGGCCCGACGTTGCTCCAGTCGGTGGGGAAGGTGCGGAAGGTTCCGGTGCGCCCCGCGCCCTGCCCTGCGAAGATGTAGGCGCCCGGCCTGCCCGCAGCGCCGGGGTTGGCCACGCGCGGATCGAAGGTCGAATAGCCATTCGGGATGTGCCAGCCGATCGGCACCTCATAGCGCATGCCCAGATTCAGAGTCAGCCTGTCGGTGACGCGCCAGTTGTCCTGGATATAGCCGGCGACATAGCGATACTTGATCGGGTCGAAGAGCACGGGCGGAACCACGCGGTCCGCCTGATCGACCGCGCCGAGCAGGAGGCTGGCAAACTCGTGGCCGGTGGTGCCGGTAGTGGCCAGCGACATGGCCGTCTGGCGGCGGTTGAAGACGTAGCGCCCGTTGGCGCCGGCGTAATCGCGGCCCAGAGTCTGCAGCCAGCGCGCATCCCATCCGAACTTCACCTCATGACGCCCGCGCAGCCATGTGTAGCCCTGCGTGACCATGAAGGTGTCGTTGTCCTGCCCGCCGTTGTCCACCTTGCCATCCTGCACGCCGTAAGGCGAGAGCCCGGCCGCGCCAGAGAACTGAATGCGCGGCATGGCATCCCAGTCGCCCGAGAGGCCGGGAATGCCGAGCCGGGAACCCCAGCCGCGCTGCTGCGGGTTGCGCCAGTACTGGCGCGTGGCAGAGGCCGAGATGTTGGTCACCACCAGCAGGTTCGGCTTGAGGCTCATGACGTAGTTGAAGCGGACGTTCCAGGGCTTCTGGCCGTTCTGCAGGCCGTTGCCGATGGGTCCGGGGAAGTTGGTGATATCGTCCTGGATCTGGTCCTCGCGCGTCAGGAAGAAGCTGGCGCGCTGGGTGGGCGAGAAGTTGTGGTCCAGCTTGAGGCTCCAGATGGTCCGGTCAAAGACGCTGGTGGAGACGAAGTTGTAGTTCTGGGCGAGCCGCGCCGCGTTGGGATCGGGGATCAGCGGAAGGAGGTTTCGGGAAACCTGGCTGAAACGCGACTGCGGAATTTGCTGGTTGGGGAACGGCGCCCGGACGCCGCCGCTGACGGTCAGCGGATCGTAGATCGTGGGCACGCCCGGCTCGTCGAAGAAGCCCTGCTTCATGCGGGCCGTGGGCACGGTCAACACGGGGAAGCTGAGCGAGGCCGGACGGATATCCTTCGTATAGGTAAAGAACCAGAACGACTTGTTCTGGCCGTTGTAAACCTTGGGGATGTAGACCGGGCCGCCGATGGCGCCGCCGGTTTCATTGAACCGCTCCTTCGGGCGTGCGCGCCCCAGCGAATTGAACTGCCAGCTGTTGGCGTTCCAGATGTCGCGGCGCATGTTGTGGAAGGCAGTGCCGTGGATCCAGTTGCCGCCACTCTTGCTGACGTACATCTCCACGCCGCCGCCGAAGCGCCCGTATTCCGCGCTGAAGGTGCCGGTGAGCAGTTTGAATTCGCCGAAGATCTCCGCCGAGGGGAAGTTGAACACCGTGCCGCCGGATTCAGGAATGGTGAGCGAGCCGCCGTCCACCATCACTTCCTGCGCGCGCCCGCCGGATCCCGAAACTGACATTTCGCCGAAGCCCGCCGTGTAGCCCGGCATGTACTGAACGAAGACGCGAGGGTTGCGAATGCCGCCTGTAAACAGCGGCAGGTTGTCCATGAACTGGGGCGAGAAATTCTGACCGCGCTCGCTGGTGGTGGCCTCCAACACAGGAACTTCAGCGGTGACTTCCACCGTCTGCTGAACGTCGCCGAGTTCGAGCTGCAGATTGAGGTCAAGCCGCTGCGCCACGCGCACTTCCACGCCCGAGCGGGTGAGCCGCTTGAATCCGGTGACCTCCACGCTGATCGTGTAGGTGCCCACCGGGAGCGTCGGGAACACGTAGACGCCTGCCTCGGAAGTGATCGCTTCATACTTCGTCTGCCGTGCCACGTCAGTAGCAACGACCTTTGCCGCGGGCACTACCGCGCCGTTCGGATCCGTAACCAAACCCGCGATGGATCCCGTGGCGAGCTGTCCCAATAACGTGAGGGGCAGCAGCGCCAATGCCGATGCAACAAGCATCAGCCTCCTGGTTGCGTGCATGGAACCTCCTGAAACCTGGGTTTCCGGCGGGAGCCGGATGACCGGAAGTTAATCATACGTTGCGATGGGTGTCAAGGGGTTATGAGCCTGCAACCTGCTACAAGGCAATATGTTACAGATATCCCTATCTGTTTGTTTCAATAAAGTACGATGAAAAAGCTTTTTCCGGAACAGGGTATCCGCTAGACGGTTTGCGTGATCTTGGACAACCCGCGCGGCTGGTCCGGGTTGAGCCCCTTCACTCGAGCCAGATGGGCGGCAAACAGTTGCGCAGGGATGATGTAGGGGATCGGGGTGTAAACGTCCTCTGGCAGGCTGGAAGCGGATTTCTTCCGGATGCCCGGCGGTGAGGGCAGGGTGATTGCCTCGCGGGGCGCTTCCCGGTTGGAGCGGTCCGTCACCACCAGCGTTTCTGCCTGAATCTGGCCGAGACGCTCGATGAGGGCGCGCATCCCGGGCCAGGTGACGCCGGACGGGGCGAAGAGAAAGGCGGGGAAGGACCGGCCGACCATGGCGATCGGGCCGTGCAGCAGGTCGGCCTGCGAGAACCTCTCCGCCACGATGTAGCAAGTCTCCATCAGCTTCAGCGCCCATTCGAAGGCATTTGCGTAGTTCAACCCGCGGCCCACGACCACGGCGTGATCCATGAAGCGGTAGCGTTCGGCTCTTGCAGCCACCTCCTGCTCCAGCCGCAGCGCCGCCGCAGCAGCAGCGGGCAGGGTTTCCAGGTCGCGGACCTCGATCGGCGCTCCCAGCGCCCGTGCCAGCAGGTAGAACGCCATCAGCTGGCCCGTGTAAGTCTTGGTGGCGGCGACGCTCTTCTCCTTGCCCGCGCGAACCAGCAGGAGGTGCTCGGAGAGCTTCGCCATGCTGCTGCCGGCCTCGTTGGTGATGCCAAGAGTCCAGGCGCCGTGGCGGCGTCCCTCCTCCAGCACGATGTTGGTGTCGGTGGATTCTCCGGATTGCGAGATTCCCACCAGCAGGGCGCCTTCCAGACGCAGCGGGGCGTGATAGAGCGTGGAGACCGAAGGCGCCGCCAGCGAGACGGGAATGCCCGTGGTGATTTCGATCAGATAGCGCCCGAACTGCGCCGCGTTGTCCGAGGTGCCGCGCGCTGCCAGCACCACAAGGCGCGGGCGCTGCTGCTCGAAGCGGCGGCGCAATGCCTCCGCCTGCCGCAGGCCTCCCCGCAGCGTTCTCTCCAGCGCTTCCGGCTGCTGGCGGATCTCCTCAAGCATCTTGGACATCGGTTGCACCTCCGCGAGGCAGGCGCGCCTGGCGGCGCCGCGCCCGCCGAAGCCACCATCATCGCATTCCACGGGAACGCAGCACTCACTCCAGCGGGGTGAGCGGGCGCGCCTCGCTCCCTGTCCGCAGGGTCCACACGGGACTCTCCACCGGAGGCAGGCTCTCCAGCCTGGGGCGGACCGCCAGAAGCAGCTGCGTGCGTTCCAGCGCCCGGCTGCCGCTGCGCAGCCCGGGCATCAGGGATAACAACGGCAGCCCGCTCCAGCTCTGCGCGAACGACTCGCTGCCCACCCCCGCCACAAGCACCGTCTCGGAAAATGCGGCTCGCAGCCGCGACGCGAAGCGCCGCTGCGAAATGACGGGGATCCCGTTGAACGCCTCGCCGGTCAGGGATTTGAACTCCGCCTCCATCTCGAGCGTCAGTTCCCGCGCATTGTGAACCCGGGGCGTCACCTTCAGCGTCACGCCGAGATCCTCGAAATTCACCGTGGGCGGAGGACGGTACCCGCCGGCGTCCGACGGGCCAAAGAACCCGGCCGTGAGAACCGGGTAGCGGTCGCCGAGCTGCAACGTGGCCGGTTCTCCGTCGAGCGTCCGCAGCAGGCTCCTCTGCAACGTGCGGCTTTGCCCGTGCGCAAGCGCGGCGAACAGTTCGCCATCGATCACCGTGATGGCGATGCGGGTGTCGCCTCCGCCAAAGACCGCCATCCGCGCAGGGTCTGTCTGCGGCTGAAAGGCGAATGGCGTGGGGTTGGCGGCGAAGGCGAGCGGCCAAGAGGACCTTGCCCGCAGCCCCGCGCTCAGATCCGACCGGTCCGTGATGGCGATCAGCTCCACCTCGATCGTCACCTGCGCCCGCTGCATCGCCAGCTGCTCGAACAGCAGCACCGCCGGACGCAGCCGCGACACACGGTCCCGGAACAGGACGAGGCGGCGCTTCAGGTCGATGCCGACTTTCGTCAGATCCATGGCCGTCTGCACCGCCCGCACCGCCTCCTGCACATCCTGATCCTTCAGCGTCTCCGGCAGGGGCACCAGCAGGTTCATCACCGGCTCCAGCTGCCGGCGCTTCTCCGGCGTGTCTTTGGCCACCATCGCACGGCGCGGTTCCAGGGCGACGAAGAAGGATCCCGTCACCGCCTCCGCCGCGCGCAGCGCCTCGCGCCATCCGGCGCGGGCCAGCTCGAACCGGATGGGCGGGCCGTCCGAATAGTCGGGATCGAACACCACATCGATTCCGTAGGCGCGCGCCACCTGTTCGATCAGCCGCTTCGCAGGCTCGCGGAGACGGAAGCTCTGCACGGTTTCGTCGCCTTCGAGCAGCGGCGGTGGCCGCAGCTGCCGGGCTTGCAGAAGCTCCTCGGCCGTGATGACGAACTCCGGCGCCAGCGTGGCTTCTTCAGAGGCTTGGGGGGCAACCGCCTGTGCCGGCGAAGGGGCCAGCGCCGCCAGCGCCCGGGTCCGCAACGCCTGCGAGTAGTTCCAGTATTCGGCGGCATGAGGCGCCAGGGCCACTGCCTGCGAGGCCTTCAGATACGCCTCCACGAGATCGCCGCGCCGTTCGGCACGCCGCGCCGCCTCGTACAGGGACGCTGCCCTGTCAGCTCCGGGCATGGGCGCCAGAGCTGCCGTAAAGGCGACCGCCAGCCAGATGACACACTTCTGGAGCACGGCTCTGAATCCATTGACGTCCCGGCCGGCCGCAGCGTGCAGGCTTCAGGCTAAACTCTGCTTCCGCTCCTGCCGATCTCTTTGGTGATGTCCTCCTTGGCTGCACCGCGGACGGCGTTCGCCCCGCCGATTCCCCAGACGTTCGACGAACTGGGCGTGCCTCAGTCCCTGGTTATCGATCTGTTCCTGCGCCGCACCCTGATCGAAGGCTTCAGCACGCTGGAGAGCCTCAGCAAGTCCCTGCGGGTTTCCATCGCCATCATCGACCAGGTCTTCCGCCAGCTGCGCCAGCAGCAGATCGTCGAGGTCAAGGGGATGATTGGCAACGACTATCAGTTCGTGCTGACCCAGGCCGGCAAGCAGATGGCGGCGGACCGTTTCCAGATCTCGCAGTACGCCGGCGCCTGCCCCGTCTCGCTGCGCGATTATACGGCTGCCACCAAGCGCCAGGCAGCTCGCGTGCGTATCGACCGCCGCTCGCTGCGCGCGGCGTTCTCCGACCTTGTGGTCCCGGACCGCCTGCTTGACCAGCTCGGCCCAGCCCTCATCTCGCAGAATTCGATCTTTCTCTACGGGCCGTCGGGAAACGGCAAGACGTCGATCGCGGAGCGCATGCTGCGCGTCTACGAGGACGCCGTCTACATCCCCTACGCCGTCGAGGTGGACAACCAGATCATCAGCCTGTACGACCCCGTGGTTCACCACCGCGTGGAGCTCGACGATCCCGACGTGGACCCCCGCTGGGTGCTCTGCAAGCGCCCGTGCATCGTCGTCGGCGGCGAGCTGATCCCTTCGATGCTGGAGCTCCGTCTTGACGAGAGTTCCGGCATCTATGCCGCGCCGCTGCAGATGAAGGCCAACAACGGCATCTTCATCATCGACGACTTCGGGCGCCAGCTGATGAGCCCGCGCGATCTGCTGAACCGCTGGATCGTCCCCCTGGACCGCCGCGTCGACTACCTCACCCTGCGCTACGGCGTGAAGTTCCAGATCCCCTTCGAACTGATGGTGGTCTTCTCCACCAACCTCGATCCTTCCGATCTTGCCGACGAGGCCTTCCTGCGCCGCATCCAGAACAAAATCGAGATCGAGCCGGTCCAGCCGCAGGTGTTCGACATGATCTTCCAGCGCGTGGTGAGCACGCGCAACGTGCCCGCCGACTACGACAGCGCCGAATACCTGCGCAAGCTGTGCCTCTCGGACGGGCGCACGCAGCTCCGCGCCTGCTACCCCCTCGATATCGTCAACATCATCACTGCAATCTGCCAGTACGAGAACCGCCCGGTGCAGATCACCAAGGCAGAACTCGAGCGCGCCGTGCACTTGTACTTCGCCAGAAGCTAGGCGGGGCGGGGGAGCGCCGTTCCGGCATTCCAAATTGCACTGCTTGCGCTACACGTGCCCGGCTGGCAGAAGTCTGCCTCGGGGCAGCATCCCGGCTCACGGGTGGACTGCCCTGCACGGATGTTCCGGCCTATTTCCTGGCCGCAGCTTTTGCCGGAGAAGCCTTTGCCGGCGGGGCAGGCTTCGCGGACGGTGAAGCAGGCGGGGGCGGTTGCAGCTCGTTCAACCAGGCCTGTGCGAACTGAACAGCCACGGCGGTAGGCTCCTTGCCGTTGCGGTAGATCAGCTTCCAGAGATTGTTGCGCTTCTCGTACTTGGGATCGACGAAGACCTGCCTGCCGCCCTTCGTGATCGTCTGCGCGTCGAAATCCACCGTCCTGGCGGTCTGGAGAAACTCCTCGAGCGCGCCGCGAACCAGCGCCTTGGCGCAGTGGCGGTCGTAGAGCCGCTGCGCCCGCTCTTTGCGCACCTTGTCTGCCTCGGCCTCGGACAGCGATTTCCCGTACGATTCCAGATAACCGTTGGCCGCGCATCGAAACGCCTGGAGGCGGAAGCGCTCCGGGTTGGCCGTCTCGTGCGCGGCTGCCGCGTCGAAGCACTGCCTGGACGAGGGTGATACGTTGGCCAGGATGTCGCGATGCCTCCGGATGTCTGCCTTCGCTTCCTCGAGGGGCTTGGTGAAGAAAGGCAGCAGTTGGTCCAGAAACGTCTCCAGCCCTTCGGAGCCTGCCTTCTGCTGCAGATCGAGGAATTCCTGCATGAACTTCTCGTTTCCCAGGACGGCAGGATTGGCGTCGATTTGCCGTTGCATCTCCTCCAGCCGCGCTTCAGGATCGGGCCCGGGCGGAGGCAGACGCAGTCCATGATTGACGGCGCCGTATTCCCGTGCAATCTTCTGGTCGTGCGGTCCCAGGACTGCGTCCGACATCACGATCTGTTTCACCAGGGGCAAAGCTGCTTGCAGCGCTGCCGCTCTTGCCTGGGAGTCCATCTGCCTGTAAATGCGGTTTGCCGGGACGGACACGAGCCCCTCCAGCCCGCCTCCGGCAGTTCCGAACCCTGCTCTCGCATCCAGCAGGGAGCTCAGTTTGGACACCACCGTCGCATCCTCGGTCCGGAACTCCGGCGGAAACGTCTGTGCACGCAGAAGCGCAAACCCCAACAAGCCCAGTGACAGGATTCGTCCCATCGTCATCGCTCCTTGCTCCCGAATTCCGGACGCACGGGCCAGCCGCTTTCGCATGCAGCTGTTCCGCAGCCGATGCTCCATTGCATAGGAAACCGGAATCCGGAGGGAATTCGGATCACGGTGCATGGCCCGGCTATGGTTTGCCCACATCCGCCCGCTCCCGCCCTCCGCTCAGCCGGGGATGCTCCCTTTCCGAAGGGGTCAGCCTGATCCGCCTCTTTCGGGCCAAGGCTCGAGGGGGACGGCCTGATATGGCACCTTCGCTTCCCATCTTGCCGACACCCGCAGATCTGACCGCGGCCCAAAGTGCCGCCCAAACGCGATCGTGACCTGAGCGTTGCAGTCACTCCCGGAAATCTCCGGCCGAGCCATTGGCGCTTCATTGGGGCGCTGCGGGCAAGTCTCGTCATCGTCCGGCACGTCCCCGATCGACGCCGAATCGAGTCACAGGTTCGAAATACCCTGCCACAGCGCTGCCCCGGATGCCCCGCGTCCCGCGCGGTTCCCGAGGCCCTTGCGCCGTTGATTTGGCGCCGGCGCTGCAGTGTTCCTCAGCCTCTCTTTCGCAGGCGTTCCCCGGACACTCGCATCGGAGCCGCATGGGCGCGTTCTCACATCAGCCTTGATGGAATCATCGGGAGGAACTCTGGAAACAGAGCTGAACCGTGAGCGACACCCACCGGTCGGCCCTCGTGCAGCCAGCCAAAAAGCAACAGTGCCAACGCGGTCCCGACGCAAGCGTCGGGGGAACTATGCTCCTGGTACAACGGCGGCGATCCCGGCGGTGCGGCCCCGGCTTGAGCGCGCGCGACGAGTTGGGGCGGTGTGGATGATTCTCGTATTATTTCGGGAGTTTCCGCTTCGGTTGTACTCGCCTGTGCGAAGGTGGCGGATCAGGCCGTCCCCTTCGGCAGGTATGCAGTCGACGCCCCCGGGCGCGAGCGCCAAGTCACCAGCGGAAAACGCCGCGCAACTCCAACTGGCAGAGCGAGCGCGGCTCCGACGCAAGCCCCGCGGGAATTCGTCAGGGATTCGCCATGCGTGCGGCGCCGGCGACGCGGCCCTGACGCAAGCGTCGGGGGAACTGCGCTCCCGACACAACACCAGCGATCCCCGCGGTGCGGAGCTCGGCCTGAGCTCCGCGGAGCGAGCTGGGCCCCATGGCAGATTTGCCTGTTTTCGGGGGGCCCCCATTCGGTAGTGCTTGCCTGAGCGAAGGTGGCAGATCAGGCCGTCCCCTTCGGCGGATATGCGGGCAGCGCAGCCCCGACGCAAACCTTCCGGGAATTCGTCAGGGCTGCGCCCTGCGTGAGGCGCGGGTGACGCGGCCCCGGCGCGAGCGCCGGGGAACCGGGCAAGTCACACGTTGGCAGCGTTGACGGGGCGGCTGCGGCATAAGCGGCCGCAGGAGCAGCTCAGGCGAAGCGGTCCCTGCGCGAGTGCGGGAGACTCGACGGAAGCGACGCGGCGCGGGGGCGAGCATCAGGCCGGCTTTGCCGGCACGGTTCCCCCGGCGCTCGCGTCCGGGCCGCGCCGCTCACGCATTCACCCCCGGGCTTTCACGCCGGGAGCCCTCCGAATCATGGGCTCCAAGCTTGCGAGCAGAATAGCAGTCTCCAGGCCGAAGTGCAGGAATTTCTCCTGGAGCGTTGCCCTGCATCTGAAAGGCCGGGGGGAAGCGGACAGCTGGAGTTCCCTCTCCTGATGTGTGAACGGATCCGGCCCGCTCGAGGCCGCCCGGAGCACTGGGGCTGGAAGCCACAGCTTCGGACAGCAGAGCCCGTCGGCAGCCGCATGAGGCACGGAAAAAAACGGGCCGGCAACCCCTGTGCGGGGAGGCCGGCCTGCTGGAAGAAGACGAGGCGGAGTGGGCCTCAGGCGAGGAGAGTGGATAGATCCGTCCCGGTCTCCTGGCTGGCTTCAGGATAGCGCGATTCCCGCCAGAAAGCAACAAAATTTGCTGAAAATGTTTCAACCAGATCCAGCTCTATTTGTTTTCGCTGGCCGGCGGAGCCGCGGACTGCCGCGCCACCTCGCCGCGCCTCGCCTCATCGAGGGAGATGCCGTAGGTCTCCAGCGTTGTTCCGGCCGTCCGCTCCAGCGCCAGCCGGGCGGAATGCCACGCAGCCCGCGAAGCCGCTTCGGCGGCCTCCGCCTGCGCCAGCTGCCGCTGCTGCTGCACCACCTCGAAAGGCGTCGCCACGCCTGCGGCGAACTTCTTCTCCTCCGCCGCCAGAAGCGCCCGCGCCAGTTCCAGGTTCTTCGCCGCCGCCTCCCAGCGCGTCCGCGCCTGCTCGGCGGCTGCCAGCGCATTGGCCAAGTCCGCCTGCACCTGAAGCAGGAACTGCGCCAGTTGCACCTCCGACTGCCGCAGCTGCAATTCGTCGATCGCCTGATCCGCCGCTCCCTGCCGGTTCCGCAGCGGCGCCTGGAAGAACGCGCCGCCGTTGATCGACGGGAAGTTCCGGCGGAAGCTCTGGCCCAGCGCGCTTCCGAATCCTCCAACGAAGAACGGGTCAGGCTGCTGTACCCGCGGCGGCTGCCCGGGCGTCACCTGCGTCACCGTCCTGCCCGTGCCCGCCAATCCCTGTTGCGTGGTTGTGCCGAACGCGATGAGCCGCGGCAGAATCGCGCTCCGCGTGCCAAGCGCATTCACCTCGGCGGACTCGACCCCGGCTTTGCGGACCAGGACGTCCGGGCGCCGCGCCAGCGCCTGCTCGAGCAGCGCCTGCAGCTCTGGCAGCTTCTCGCCGGAAGGCGCCGAAAGCGTGTCGAGCAGGACCACCTTCGCCGCCCGCAGCTCGGGATCCGCCACGCCGTTGCGGCTGATCAGGTTCTTCAACCGCAGTTCGTTCTGCCCGTGCGTCGTCTCGGCGATGATCAGGTCGCGCCGCGCCGCCGCCTCCTGCGACTCCGCCGGCAGCACGTCCACGCCTGCCAGCGCTCCCAGCTCGTAACGCCTGCGGCTCTCTTTCAGGAAGCGCTGCGCCGTCTCCAGCGCGCTGCGCCGCGCCTTCACTTCCTCGCCCGATGCCAGCAGCGAATAGTAGGCGTTCAGCACCGCGTCTACGGTGTTCATCACCTGGTTGCGGAACTGCTCGTCCGAAGTGCGCAGGTTGATGCGCGAAACCGTGATCGTGCGCGCGTTCACCGCCCGCCCGAATCCCTGCAGCAGGTTGTGCTGCACGCTCAGGGACAGCGTCGTCGCCCAGGACGGGTTCAGCAGGTTGGAGGGAGCGTTCTCCTCCAGCCAGTTGCCGCGCAGGCTGAGGGTGAAGTTGCCGCCGCTGAGCAGCCCCTGCTGGATCGAATAAGACGTGTTCACCAGATCCTGCACGAGCACCGGCGTCAGGCTCTGCACGGCGTTGGGCTGGGGGATGCTGCGGTGCGCATAGGTGGTGGTGGATTGCACGATGGGATCCAGGTTCTGCGTCACAGGGCCAAGCTGCGTGATCTGCGCATTGCCCGCCCCGCGGCTCACCCGCTCCGTGCCGCCGCCCGCCACGCCCGCCGCGCTTTGCGTGCCCAGCACGCCCTGCCCGCTGGCCACCGCGCCTGCCTGCGCCGCTGCGCTCGGCACGCCGGGCAGCGCGCCGCCCGCTTCCGCACGGGTCAGCCGCACGCGCGCCAGCACGGGCGCATAGCGCGCGATCTCCACGTCGATGTTGTTCTCGAGCGCCAGAGCGATGGCGTCCTGCACTGTCAGATACAAGTGCCCGGCGCGAAGCAGACCTGCGAGACGCGGCGAGTTGGCGAGCCTCGCCGGCGGCACGGTCTGCGCCTGATAGGGCCGCAGGAAAACGCTCGCCTGCGGCTTCACGGGTTCGATGCCCGCCCGCACCTGCGCCGACGCGGCGGGCATCAGCATCAGCCACGCCAGCCCGGCGGCCTCCACCTGCCGGACCCGCATCATCGCCGCACCTCCTCCGGCGCCTTCGACTGAATCCCGGTCATCTCCCCGCGCAGCGCCTCCTCCACCGAGATGCGGTGCACCTCCAGCGTGCGTCCCAGAGCCTGGTCCAGCGCGATCTTCGCGTGGCTGTAATTGGCCATCGCCTGCACCTCGGCGCTCTGCGCCGCCGCCAGGTCGCGCTGATCCTGCACAACCTGAAACGCCGTCGTGGCGCCCAGCTCGTATTTCTTCTGGTCCGCCCGCAGCGTCGCCTCGGCCAGCTCGCGCGCCTTCACTGCCGCTTCATACCGGGCGCGCGCCTGCTCCAGCCCGATCACGGCGTTCTGCACGTCCACGCGGATCTGGTTGATGTTCTTCTGCAGCAGCAACTCGTTCTGCCGGATCTCCAGCAGGCTCGCCGCGTAGTCGGACTGCGCCGCGCGGTTGCGCAGCGGAATGTTCAGCGAAAAGCCCGCCGAGTAGTTCGGGAAGTTTCGCCGCAGAATCTGTTTCCAGAGGTTTCCGTAGCCGCCTACGAAGATCTCCGGCACGCCCGCCACCGCGCCCAGCGTGGTCAGGTCGCCGGTCAGAGCGTTGTTGGTGAGCTGAGCGAACGCCTGCAGCGAAGGGCGCAGCGAGCTCTTGATGCCCGCCAGGTTCATGCGGTTGCTCTCGAGGTTCAGCCGGCTCTGCTGGATCTCGGGGCGCTTCTCCAGCGCTTCGGCGACCAGCTTCTCCAGATCCGGCAACGGCTCGTCGTCCGGCTTGACCATGGTGTCCAGCGGCACGATCCGTACGGCGGCAAGCTCCGGCGAGGCCACGCCCGTGCGGCTCAGCGCATTCTTCAGGATCACCTCCTGCTGCATCAGGTTCGTCTGCGCCACCACCAGATCCTGCCGCGCCGCGTAGAGCTGCGCTTCGGCGCGCGTCACCTCGATCTCCGCCAGCGTGCCCAGCTCCACCATGCGCTTGTTGTCGTTCAGCAGCTTCTGCGCCGTCTCCACCGCCTGCTGCCGCGCCCGCACTTCGTAGTGGAAGCTCACGAGGTCCCAATAGAGGTTCAGCGCCGCGGAGACGGTTTCGATCAGTTGCAGCCGGAACTGCAGATCGCTCACCTTGAGGTTGTTCCGCTGCACCAGGATGTTGCGCATATTCACGCTGCGGCCGAAGCCCTGCAGCAGGTTCTGCGTGATCTGCAGGTCGAGGCTTGCCTGCGTGAACGGGTTCAGGCTGAAAAACAGGCTGTTCACCTTCAGGCGCTGGCTGGAATAGCCGAGCTGCGCGCTGGTGCCCGTGGCCCAGTTCTGCGAGATCTGCAGCTGGTAGACGCGGGCGTCCTGCACAAGGGACGTCGTACCGGTGAGCACCGTGTTGCTCTGCGGCGTGGTCTGGTGGGAGAAGAACGCCACCGCCGTGATGTTGGGATCCAGCGAGGGGATCGGAGGGCCGAGCTGCGTCAGAATGCCGCCGCCGGAGCCGACTCCTGCTCCCGCCGCAGCGACGGCGCCCGCTGTGGCGGTCACCCCCTGCAGGCTGACGCTGCGCGGTCCGGGCGCCACCGGCGCGCCCACGCTGCGCAACACGCCGCCCGCCTCGGCGCGCCGGAGCACCTCCCGCGCCAGCAGCGGTCCATAGCGCTGCACCTCGACATCGAGATTGTTCTCGATCGCCAGCGCAATCACGTCCTGCGCCGACAGGTACAGGTTTCCGGCGCGGATCAGCGACTCCAGCCTCGGTGAATTCACCAGCCGGATCGGCGGAGCGGTGCGCGCCTGGTAGGGCCGCGTCAACGCGCCCCATCCGCCCTTGGGCGGCTCCAGCCTCGCAGCCGTCTGTCCCCGAGCTGCCGGGGCGAGTCCATGAAGCAGCGCAACAACCGTAACGGCGGCCACTGCCGCCCTCGACGCAGACAATCCTTTCTGCATGCTGTTCCTTAATACGCGGACAAAGCTCAAGTGTTCCCTGTTTCGGATGCGCCCGGAACGGCTGTGGATGGAAGCGCTTCGGGCCCGTGCAGGGTGCTCTTTTTATTCTCGGCCAGACGGCGCAGGCGCCGCCGGGCTGCGCCCCGCGGGATGCGCATAAATCAGGCGGGGCGCGTTTGCCGCACCCCGCCGCATGCGAATCCGGTCTGCCCGGATTCTCAGAACGTGATCCGCCCCGACAACTGCAGGCTGCGGTTGTCGCCCACCGTCGAGGTGATCCGGCCCACCGTGGGCGAACCGATCGATGCGTCCGGGAACCCGAAGTAGGGCGTGTTAAACAGGTTGAATGCCTCGAAGCGGAAATTGAATTTCAGCCGCTCCGTGATCGGAAACGTCTTCACCACGCTCATGTCGATGTTGACGACGCCGGGGGAATACAGCACGCCCCGGGCGACATTTCCGTAGTTGTTTGGCGGCGGCGCCACGAAAGCGGTGGCGTCGAACCAGTAATAGGGATCGGGGTTGTCAAGCCGGCCGTCCTTGATCCGGTCCGGCCAGCTCGGGGCCCCGTTGTTCACGCCGTTGCGCAGCCCGACGTTGAACGGACGGCCCGTGGTCGCGGTGATGATGCCTCCCAGCTGCCAGCCCCCGAGGATCAGGTCCCCCACGCGGTTGTCGATGTTCACCTGCCGCCCTCTGCCGAACGGCAGATCATAGAGGCCGTTGATGACGGCCCGGTGCTTGACGTCGAAACCGGAGGCGCCGCGGTAGCACTTGATGCAGGTCACTGTCAGCGGTCCGCCCGTTTGTCCGCCGCCGCTGGCCACCGAGCCGCCATAGTCCAGGCTCTTGCCCCACGTGTAGGTGGCCAGCAGCTGGAAGCCCTGCGCAAAGCGCCGCTCCGCTTTGGTGATCAGTCCGTGGTAGGTGCTCATGTTCATCGGCTCGAAGATCAGCACGCTCGGGATGTTGCGCAGCGCCTGGATCGGGCGCCGGTCCTCCACCGAACCTGCACCCAGCCGCACTTCGTTGTGGTTGAAGCCGTACAGCAGGTTGATGCCGCGGCTTCCCGCATAGCCAATCTCGGCCATCCACTCCCGCGTGATCTGCCGTTGGATGTTGAACGTCCATGTCTGCGCATATTGCGTCTGGTTGTTGAAAGAGTAGCCGCGTACGACGGGCCGGCGGGCATTGATCTCCGCAGTGGACTGCGGCTTCAGCGGCACCAGCGGCCCGAACGGCTGCTCGATGCGCGGCACGGTCGAGTAATCCAGCAGGAAATCGCTGAGGCTGAAGCTTTCGCTGAACAGGTGCGGCGGCCCCTGCGTCAGCATGCTGGAGGCGGAATAGGGCTCGGGGAAGTAGCTCAGTCCGTATCCGGCGCGGAGGACCGTCTTCTGGTCGCCGAACAGGTCAAAGGCGAGTCCGAAACGCGGTCCGAAATTGTTCAGGTCCGTGTTGCGGAGCGTCCGGCTGTAGCCGCCCTCGTTGGCGTAGGCGAACATCAGCTTCGGCAGGTCGAAGCTGGTCATGCGGTCGTACTTTTCCGTCTCCGGGTGGAAGATCTCGTACCGCACGCCGAGATTCAGCGTCAGCCGCGAATTCACCTTCCAGTCGTCCTGGAAGAACCATGCGTTCTCCCACGCGCGCAGTCCGGGCACGCCCAGCAGGAAGCCCCGCTGCCCGCTTTGAACCAGCCCCAGCAGCAGCGTCGCAAAGCCGGTGCCGCCGGTCCGCGACACGGGATCCATGGTGAAGCCCCGCCCGAAGGTGAACTGCCCGCGCGTGTCCGCATTCGTGAACGGCGACACATCCCGGCGCACCACGTGGTAGCCGAACTTCAGCGTGTGCCGGTTCACGGTCCAGTACACGTTGTAGTCGGTCTGGTAGTTCACCTGCTTCGGCCGTGCGGGCAGGAAGCTCGGACCGCCGCTCAGCCCCGTGAAGTCCGTGACATTGATCGTGGGAATGCCGGTCGAGTTGTCCGTGAGATTGATATTCCGGATGCCCAGGGATTCCGCCGCGGGGATCCCGAAGTCCGAATGCACCGTGGAGGGATTGGTCCTCGCCCAGCCGGCGCGGAACTCGCCGACGATGGCCGGAGACCACACGCGGCTCCAGTTGAAGGCGCCGCCGTGCGTGCGCAGCCTCGTGTACTGGATGCCAGCGACGAACGGCCCCAGTTTGAATCTCTGCGCCGCTTCCGGAGGCGTCGGCAGGCAGCAGTTGGCCTGCCCCTGCGGCGCGTCCAGATCGTACCATTGCTGCGCGAGGCGGAAAAAGACGGAGTCCTTTTGCGAAGCCTGCCAGTCCAGTCTCACCGTGTACTGGTTGTCCTTGATCCTTCGTTCCGGCGCAGACTGGTAGTTGTTGAAATTCCCTGCCAGGTTCGGCCGCGGATACACGCTCGCCACGTTGCGCGAGACCTGCCCGATCAGAGATCCGGGGATCGTGTTGTTCGGGAACGGATCCCGGAGAAACCCGGATGGATTGTTCGGGTTTACGCGGGTGGTGAACGGATTGAAGATCTGGATCAGCGCTCCCGCAGGCGTGCGGAAGTCGCTGAAATCCCCGTTCCGCACGGCATCCGTGGGCACGGTGTTCAGGTAATCCAGGCCGCGCACCTCCCGCTGGCCGGCGTAATCCGCCCAGAAAAACAGCTTGTTGCGGACAATCGGCCCGCTGCCCGCCAGTCCCATCTGATGCCGGCGGAAGGGAAGCTTCTTCGGCAGCGCCTGTGGTGACTGGAAGTAGTTCCGCGCATCGAACACGATGTTGCGGTGGAACCAGAATGCGGTCGCGTGCCAGTCGTTCGAGCCGGAACGCGTGGACACGCTCACCACGCCCGCACCGCGTCCGAATTCCGCCGAAAAGGCGCCTGTCAATACCTTGAATTCCCTCACCGATTCGAGCGACGGCTGAACGATCACCGTGTTGAAGGTGTATTCGTTGTTGTCTATGCCGTCGATCAACCAGCCGTTGGCGTTCGCCCGCTGCCCCAGCGGATTGTAGTTCGAGGCAGCGCGCGGGTTGAACGTGGACGCCCCCGAGAGGTTCTCCCCCGCCTGCCCGGGCGTCACGCCGGGCGCCAGATAGACAAGCTGCGCAAAGTTGCGTCCGTTCAGAGGCAGCTCCTGCACCGCCCGCTGCTCGATCACCTGCCCCGTCTCTGCGCTTGCGCTCTGCACCAGCGGAGCGGCGGCGGTCACCTCCACCGTTTCCGTCACGTTGCCCACGGTGAGCACGAGATCCACGCGCACCTGCGCATTCACCGTCACCACAACGTCCCGCTGTTCGGCGCGCTTGAACCCCGGCTGCTCCACCGTCACGCGGTACGTGCCCGGAATCAGGAAGGGCACGATATAGGTCCCCGTCTGATCCGTCGTGCGCGTGAATGTGGTTCCCTGGCTTTCGTTGACGACAGTGACAGAAGCGCCGGCCACCACTGCGCCCTGCTGATCCGTCACCGTCCCGAAGATCGTCCCTGTGGTCACCTGCGCCGGCAGGATCATGGCTGCCAGCGCCAAAAAAATCAGCGCGCCTTGCAGCGCCCTGAGGCCTGTGTTTTTCTGCATCGATCCACCCCTTTGCGATCCTCCGGGAGGGCCATCCACGCAGGAACGGAGAGGCCGGACCCGGCTGGCCCCGTATCATAATCGAAGGAGTTCCTGATTGGAAGGCTGCAGTGGGTCTGTTCCCGGTTTGTCTGGCGATTCTTTCTGGAATTGTCTCTGATCCCTCCGGCCGCCCTGTCGAACAGGCCGTGGTGCGCTTGCGCTCTTCTCAAGCGGATATCGCTGTCGAGCGCACAAGACCCGATGGAGGATTCCACATTGCCACAGCGTCCTCCGGCTCCTTCCTGCTCGAAGTCTCCAAACCCGGCTTCGCCCCGTGGGCTGGCACCGTCGTCCTGCGCCCGGATCGCGAAACCTGCCTCGAGATCACCCTGACCCTCCGCCCGCGCCTGGACCAGATCACTGTCTCCGCTGAATCCGGGGAACCCCTCCAGCCGCACCGCACGCCGCAACGCGCCACGCTGCTCGACCGCACGCTGATCGAGGTTCAAGCCACAAGAACACTCGCAGAAGCAGCCACGGGCGAACCCGGCGTCTCCGAGCAGCGCACCGCGCCCGCCATGGGCGCTTTGTTCGTCCGCGGACTCACTGGCAAGAATGTGAGCCTCTACCGCGACGGAATCCGTCTCACCACCTCCGCGCAGCGCGGCGGCGTCAGCACTTTCTTCAACCTGCTCGAGCCGGAGACCATCCACAGCCTTGAGATCCTCCGCGGTCCCAACAGCGCGCAGTACGGATCGGACTCCGTCGGCGGCGCGATCCATGTCATCAGCCGCACGGCCCCTCTTTCGCCCTCGCCCTCATTCTCCGCCTCCAGCGCGGCTTTCTACGATTCGGCCACCCGCGGCTTCGGCTCGCAGCTCCATCCAGCGTTCTCCTCGCGCCGGCTCTCTCTGTCTGCCTACCTTGCCGCGCGCCGCATCAACACCGCGCGCACGGGGCGGAGCATCGATTCCCGCAGCGCTGTGACCCGCTTCCTCGGGCTGCCCTCCTCCATCCTCTACTCGCGCCTGCCGGACACCGCCTTCACGCAATACGGCGGCAGCCTCCAAACGCAGTTTGCGATCACCGAAAATCTCCGCCTCTCCGCGCACTTCGACCGCGGGCAGCAAGACGGCGCGAAGCGGTTCGACCAGCTCATCGGCGGAGACGGAAACCTGATCGCCGACCTGCGCAATCTCATGGAGGACTTCGCCTACGTCCGTCTCCATTCACTCTCGGCCCGCCCCTTCGACCGCGCCTCGGCCTCACTCAGCTACAACGCCCAGCGCGAAGAACGCGTCAACCAGGGCGGCAACGGCAACCCGGCGGAGTCCATCACGCACCAGTACGAGCGCATGTCCGTTTGGGGCTTGCAGCTCTCCGCCGAGCGCCGCCTCGGAACTCACTCGCTCCACATCGGCGCCGAAGGCTACCGTGAAATCAGCCGCGCGCCTGCCTTCACCTGGAGCCCCGCCACCGGCGCCGTGACCCTCTCCCGCCCGCGCATCCCTTCCGGCGCACGCTATTTCAACTACGGCGTCTTCGTGCAGGACGCCTGGGAGCCCGAGAACCTCCCGCGGCTGCGTCTCACGGGCGCCCTCCGTTTCGGCGGCGCCTCGTATCTCTCACGGTCCTCCTCTGCGCCCTCCGTCGCCGGCAGACCCCTGTGGCCCGACGATTCGCTGGCCGCCAACGCCCTCTCGGGCCGCGCCGGCGCCACGTTCCGGATTGCCGAGCCCTTCTGGCTCCACGTCAATTACGCGCGCGCCTTTCGCGCGCCCGCCATGACCGATCTCGGCACCCTCGGCCTTCAGGGAAA
This sequence comes from Bryobacteraceae bacterium, assembly GCA_037481575.1. Classification (GTDB taxonomy): domain Bacteria; phylum Acidobacteriota; class Terriglobia; order Bryobacterales; family Bryobacteraceae; genus JANWVO01. The sequence goes on from JBBFLJ010000013.1 coordinate 54,990, forward strand.
CGGCAACTACGAAGCCTCTTACAGCGCCATCGCCCATCTCGGCGGGTTCATCGGATCCGATGCATCCGCTTCCGCCGTCTCCACCGGGCACCCGGTCGAACAGCTCCGCCCGGAATCGAGCGACAGCATCGACTACGGCTTCACGCTGCGTTCCTCGCGGCTCCGCGTCGGGCTCGACGCCTTCTGGTCCCGCCTCTCGAACACCATCGTCTCCCAGACGCTGATCCTTCCGCCCGGCGCCGTCGGGCTCACTCTCGGCGATCAGATCATCTCTGCGCAGCTGCCAAGCGGCGCTGTTTACGTGCCCGCCGCCACCAATCCCGTCCTGGTTCGCGCCAACTACGGTGGCGCGCGCCTGCGCGGCATCGAACAGTCCCTCGAGTGGCGCATTCACGACTCCTGGAACCTGCGGCAGACGTGGACGTGGACCCGCGCCGCCGACTCCATCACCGGCGCTCCGCCGGACATCGAGCCCGGCATTCCCGCGCCGCAAGGGCGGCTCTCTTTGCGCTACGCCCCGGCGCACCTCCGCCTCTACGTCGAAGCCTATGCGGACGCCGCCATGCGGCAGTCGCGCCTGTCTTCGCTCGCCCTCTCCGACCGGAGGATTGGCGCCGCGCGTTCCCGCTCGAACATTGCCAGCTTCTTCACTCGCGGGGCGCGCGTCCGCGGGCTCACCGACGGCGTCACACTCTCCGCCACGGGGGAAACCCTCGCGCAGGTGCAGCAGCGCGTGCTCGGCAGCGCCAGCTCCGCTCCGATGTTCACCGCCATCGCGGGCTACGCCGTCTTCGGCTTCCGCCTCGGCGCCCCGCTCGACTCGCGCACCGACCTTCTGCTGGATGCGTACAATCTCGGCGACCGTAACTACCGCGGCATCGGCTGGGGCATCGACGCACTCGGACGCGGCTTCACGCTCAAGCTCCGCCGCCGTTTTTGACGCGCTCGAGCTTTCGACTCACAAATCCGAACCGGGCAGCCGCCTTCCGCCGAAACGCCAATGCACTCCTGTCATGAACATGTGCCGCGTCCTTCCGACATCCGCCCGCCGCGGTTCCAGAAAATAGCCGAAATCCATGGTGACCCGGGCGCCTGCGCCCACTCTCAGCCCTGCGGCGTATCGCGTCGACCGCCACCCCCGCGCGTCCAGGAAATTCTCCACACTTCCGTATGGAGCCGCTTTCTGCTTTCCGCTGACGCGGAAACGGAAGCGGTAACGGCTGTAATCGCTGCCTTGCGCCAGATCAAACCATTCCGCCAGCGCGCGCGCATCGGCTTCTGATGCTTTGGAACTCCACAACGAGACCTCCCCGCCGCCAAACCAGCGGTGCCCGGCGATGTAATCCGCTTCGGAATTCTCCTGCCGCGCGTAATAATACCCGGCAATCAGGGTGAAGCGCCCGTTCACGCTGTACTCGAAAATCGGCCCCAGCCGCCCCTGATAAAAACCCAGCAAGCCCGGCTGCGTCCGCACCCTCGCGTGCAGCACCACGTCGAGCCGCCGGGCCAGCTTGATGCTTCCGTCAAAGGCATGCTGCGTCTCCGTCTGCGCAGATGCCAAACCGGCGCACAGCAACGCCAGCGCGGGCAGCAACCCTGCCCCTTTCATCCAGATCCGCCGGCCTCTCTTGCCTGACATCCGGTGACGGAAACAAATGGGGCAGCCGCCGTGCGGCTGCCCGTCAGCCAGTGGACCGTGCGGAGCCTTCCTCTCCGCCCGGCAAACCGGAAATCCGCTCACTTGTCGGACAGCGCCGCCACACCGGGCAGCACCAGTCCGGCCAGATATTCGAGCGAGGCACCGCCGCCGGTCGAGATGTGGCTGATCTTGTCCGCCACGCCGGCTGCCTTCACCGCCTTCTCGCTGTCGCCGCCACCGACGACGGAAAGCGCGCCGCTCTCGGCCACGGCTTTCGCCACCGCCACTGTGCCCTCATCGAAGGGCTTCTTCTCGAAGACGCCCATCGGCCCGTTCCAGATGATTGTCTTCGCGGTGCGAATCACGCCTGCGTAGGCTTCGCGCGTCTTCGGCCCGATGTCCAGGCCCATCTTGCCCTCGGGGATCTCTTCCACCGCCTCCGAGGGCGCATTCTCCTCCAGGACCTCGGCCACGATGTGATCGCAGGGCAGCAGAATCCGGTCGCCGGCCTTCTCCAGCAGCCCTTTGGCCAGCTCCAGCTTGTCATCTTCCACCAGGCTCTTCCCGACGGGTTTGCCCTGCGACTTCAGGAACGTGTACGCCATGGCGCCGCCAATCAGCAGCCGGTCGGCGAATTTCAGCAGGTTTTCGATCACTTCAATCTTGTCGGAAACCTTCGCTCCGCCCAGAATTCCCACGCACGGCCGCTCCGGATTCGCCGTGCATTTCTCCAGATATTCCAGCTCCTTTTCCATCAAAAGGCCGGCCGCGGCGGGCTTCAGAAACTCGATGATGCCCACCGTGGAGGCATGCGCGCGGTGCGCCGTTCCAAAGGCGTCGTTCACGTAAACGTCGCCCAGCCTCGCCAGCTGCTTCGAAAACTCCGGGTCGTTCTTCTCCTCTTCGGGGTGGAAACGCAGGTTTTCCAGCAGCAGCACCTCGCCCGGCTTCGGCAGCATCTTTTCCACTTCCTCGCCCACGCAGTCCGGCGCCATGGCGACAGGCTTGCCCAGCAGTTCGCTGAGCCGCTGCGCCACCGGTTTCAGGCTCATCTCCGGGTTCGGCTTCCCCTTGGGGCGCCCCAGATGCGATGCCAGCACCAGCGCAGCCCCTTTTTCCAGGGCGTACTGAATGGTCGGCAGCGCCGCCCGGATCCGCTTGTCCGACGTGATTTCCTGGCCACCCGGGGCGAGCGGAACGTTGAAATCCACGCGCATGAAGACGCGTTTGCCCTGAAGATCAAGATCGCGAATGGAGAGTTTCGGCATGGGATGAGGACCTCATCCAGATGGTAGCATCCGGAATCGGGCCTCCGGCGCCTCACTTCTCCTGCGGCGCGCCCTTCAGCTCCACCGTCAGCCCAGCCGCCCGGTATGCCTCCAGCAGGGCGCCCGCCGCGGGTCCGAACCGCGGCGGATGCACCTCGGTGTTTCCGCCCCGTTCCACCCGCCGCTGGAATTCCTCATACAGCCGCGCGCACTTGAACACTCCGCCGATCGGCGCCGCACGCACATGATCCTGCGGAGTGAACACCTGCATGCGCGCCGCCATCGTCAGCCCCGCCAGATGCTGAGCGGCTTCCATCAGGATGTCCGCCGCCACGTCGTCGCCCTCCTCCGCCGCCTGTTCCACCACGCGGGAAAGCTCCGCAATCCGCGGGCGTGGATATTCGGGCGTGTAGAAGCGGTGCAGCAGTTCGTTGGCGTCGCGCGCTCCGGTCGCCTCCAGCAGCTTCTGCCGCAGCAATGTCGGCGGTCCCCACCCCTCTTCCATCCGCAGCGCCGCCCGCAGCGCCTGGCGCGTCAGGTCGAAGCCGCCCCCCTCGTCGCCGAAAATGAACCCCCAGCCGCCCGCGCGCGCAAATTTCCCTTCCGCATTCCGCGCGAACGCAATCGATCCTGTCCCCGCGATCGTGATGATCCCCGGCTGCCCCGCGTGCGCGCCGGTCAGCGCGATCCACGCGTCGTGCGTCACAATCCGCTTCTTCAGCCGGAACATCTCGGCGATCAGCGCGTCCTTGTCCGCCGGACCGCCCGAGAACCCGAAACAGCCCGCTTCGAATTCCAGAGTTTCCAGCGCCAGCCCCGCCTCCTCCGCCGCCATCTTCACGCAGCCTCCGATCGCGGTGCGGAACCTCTCCCGCGCCTGATCGCCCGCCACGTGATTGCATGGCCCGCCCCGCCCCTGCCCCAGCACCTTTCCCGTCTCGTCCCCGATCAGCGCCGTCGTCGACGACTGCCCGCCATCCACGCCCAGGAAGTACTTCGGCATCTCTCTATTCCAACTGAAACAGATGATAGCCGTCCACCGCTCCCAATTCGCGGATCCCCCACGCCCTGCGGTTTCGCGACAGATCCTCCCACTGATGGTCGGACTCCCGCACCAGCAGATGCGTCACGCCGCCCCGCCGCACTTCTTGCATCGCCATTCGCCGCAGCGTCAGCGGAACGGGAAAGCCCTGCCAGTGCGGCTCCCCGCTCAGCTCGCGCCACCCGCCGCCTGCGGGCTGGCCCTCCAGCCGCATCCTCACGCCGCGCTGATCCTCGCTCATCAGCAGCCGCACCTCGTCCGCTTCCACGGCGCCGCCAAACTCCGCCAGCAAAAACATCCCCGACCGGATCCGTTCCCAGCTCCTCCAGCGCGTCACAGCGATCCCGTCAAACGCGAGCCCTGCACCCCACGGGTTCGGCTGCGCCCAAATCCGCCACCCCGGCGAAGGCGGAATCTCCTTGCCGCCCGCAAACACGCGCATCTCGAAGATGCTCCACAGGTCCTTTTCCCGCTCATCGCCGCGCCGCGGAGTGTTGGTCTGCACCACGCGCAATGCGGAAAGGCGCTGCCGCGGCATGCGGAACACCGCCTCCCTCACCGGGCGCATGTCGCTGTACATCGCCGCCTGGATCAGATCCAGCAGCCGCTCTCCACGCCCGCTCTGGAAGCCCACGGCAATCTCCCGCGTCGTGTAGCTCTCCGGAATCGAGGCAAACGCCAGCACCAGCGCCCCCGGCGGCGTCAGCATTTCCACCAGGCGCGCCGCGCGGTATCCGTCCGACTGCCGCGCCAGCCACTCCTGTTCATCTTCGATCCGCAGCGCCGCGCGCCACGGAATTTTCGCCAGCCGCCACCCCGGCGCTTCCATGTACCTGGATGGCATGTCCGGAAATCCGGCCACCGCGTGCACCCCTGCCAGCAACGGCAGCAGCGGCGCGGGCAGCCCCAGCGCCATCGCAAAACTCACAAACGGCGCCGCCGGCATCAGGAAGCGCGCCCCCACGTTGGCGAAATACGTCGCGCCGAACAGCGCCGCTGCCGCCACCATGCGGCGTCCCGCCGCGCTCCGCAGCGCCAGCAGCCCCAACGGTGCCAGCAAGAACAGCGGCCCCCAGAAACCGGCCAGCAGCCGCCCCTTCACCGTCAGCTCGAGCGGCAGCTGAGCGTAGGATTCGATCTCCGGGTAGCGCCGCATGAGCTCCACGTACTCCTGCTCGAAGCTCGCATGCACAAACTCGTTGGGCCAGATGCGGTTCATCAGCGGCGCCGCCGGGTTCCCGTAGTAAATCCAGTTCCGCAGCGGCCACGGCGCCGCCGTGATCGCCGCCGCCGCGCACAGCACCGCCGCCGCGCGCCATTGCTTTCTCCACGCATGCCGCGCCAGCGGATACAGCACCGCTACAAACGCGGTGTACTTCAGCGCGTAGGCAAAGCCGCACATCATCCCTGTGAGCCATGGCGGCGCCTCGCGTTCTGTCAGGTAGACCACCGCGAACGCCACGCACGCCACTGCCGCATCCGTGTAGGCGCTCGTTCCGTCGATCAGCGCCACCGGCGCGCACAGGAAGAACAGCCCCGCCGCCGCACCCGCTGCCGGTTTGCCGATCCTCTGCCCGAAGCGCAACATCAGCAGCGGCAGCGCCAGATAAAAGGCGCAGTGCACCAACGCCGCCGCCGAGTGGCGCCCGAAGGCGAACGCCATCAGGAACAGCATCTCCAGCCCCTGCGACAGGGCGGCATACATGTTCGTGTCGATCCGCACGAAGCCGTGCTCGCGGTAGTAGCGCGACACAAACCCCAGGTGATAGCCGCTTCCGTCCGGGCTGATCTCCGGCGCCATCGCCGCCAGCAGCGCCACGCCGGCATAAACGGAGAACACGGCGCCAAACAGCCATTGCCACGGACGCGGCAGCGCCTCCAGCCTCTCGCCCTCCTCTCTCCGGAACGCTCCGTCTTTCCACGCCGCCGCCAGAATCAGCACGCCCGCAGCCAGCAACACGGCGTCATACACCGCCCCTGCAGCACACAGCCCTGTCATCAGCAGGCTCAGCAGCGGCGCGCCGCACACGAACGCCAGCACCTGCCGCTCCCCCTGCGCCAGCTCCATCCGCGCCCGCTTCAGCGCCATCCGCCCCAATGCCCAGGCGCACAGCACCGTGAATCCCGCCCCGAACAGCACGGACAGCGCCTTGGGCATCGCCTTCCCCTAGAGAGTGAAACCCGCGCTGCCCAGAATGTAGCCGCGCCGCTCGTTGCCTTGCATCCACTCGGCGTCCGCTACCAGCTCCGCCCGAATCTCTTTGCCCGGCGCAAGCCACTCTTCCGGCACAGGCTGCTTCCAGTCGATATAGCCGGCGCGGCTTGCGTCGATCCCCCCCAGCGGGTTGCCCCCGATCCGCACTTCGATCCTTCTGCCCCCTGCCTGCACGAACTCGTGAGGGACGATGATCACCACGCGGAACTGAATGCCCTGTGTCTCATCCACGGCAAAGCGCAGTACCGCCCGCCGCCCTGCCCAGCGCCAGTCGTCGTGAATCTCCCTGTCGACTCCCTCCACGATGCGCGCATCCGCCGCCCGCTCCCGCAGGAACGCGTAATGCGCCGGATGATCATTCAGCGCGCCCCTCCGCGCAGGCGGCGGCACCGGCGCGGGAAGCCGCGCACACCCCGCTTGCAGAAGCGCCAGCAAAAGAATCCACCGCGCCCGCTTCACGGCAGCGTCTTGTCCGGCGCGCGGCAAATCCGCTCCAGCGGGCACCGCCCGCACTCCGGCTTCCGCGCCTTGCAGATGTTCCGGCCGAAATGGATCACCTGATGCGAGAACAGGATCCACCGGTCCTGCGGCAGCAGCCGCATCAGATCCTGCTCGATCTTCTCCGGCGTCTTCTCGCGCGTGAGCTCCAGCCGCTGCGCGATCCGCGTCACATGCGTGTCCACCACCACTCCGGAAGCGATTCCGTAAGCCGTGCCCAGCACCACGTTCGCCGTCTTGCGCGCCGCCCCGGGCACGGTAAGCAGTTGTTCCATCTCCCGGGGCACTTCCCCGCCGAATTCCTCCACGATTTTCTTGGCCGCGCCCACAATATTTTTCGCTTTATTGTTGAAAAATCCCGTGGAGCGGACGATTTCCGCCACATCTTCCACCCGCGCCTTCGCCATCGCCTGCGGAGTCGGATAGCGCGCGAACAGCGCCGGCGTCACCATGTTCACCCGCTCGTCCGTGCACTGCGCGGAGAGGATCGTCGCCACCAGCAGCTCCCAGGCGTTGCGGTGATGCAGCGCGCACGTGGCATCCGGATACAGCCGGTCGAGCGCCTCAAGGATCGCCTTTACCCTCCCCGCATCCGCCGGGGCGCCCCGCGATCCCGAAGCCGGTTTCCGGCGGATGTCCGCCGCTGTTTTCTTCTGCTTCTTCGTGTCCGTCTTGCGCGGCGTGGCTGCTTTTGCCATCCGGTCCTCGCTGCCGATCTAACATGGTAGCATTGCGTCTTCGCATTGCCGCCGCGGTTCTTTCGGTTTTCGCCTTCCTTCCGTTGCTCGGGCTTCCTGCGCCTCCCTTGCCAGACACGCCTCCCCGCCTCGAATGGCTCGCCCGCCCCGGCGCCGCCGCCCTCCTGTGGCTCCTCCACTCTGCGGCGCCGCCCCCATGGTCCGCCCCCGCACTTGCTCTCGGACTGCACGCCGCCGCCAGCGTTCTTCTTGCCTTCCTGTTGCCCGCACTGTTCACCCCTCGCGCCACCCACCTTGCAGTGCTCCTTTACGCCCTGCACCCGCTTCATGCAGACTCGCTCGCCTTGCCGGAACTCGCCGCCACGCTGCCCGGAGCCGTGCTCGCCCTTGGTTCCGCGCAGGCGTTCCTTCGCAGCCGCACGCGCGCCGGCACTGTGCTCGCGCTTGCCGCGCTGCTCTTTGATCCGGCCGCTGCCGCCATCCCGCCCGTGCTCTTTCTCCTCGCGGGTCGCGCCGCAGGTGGCAGGCGGCTCCTCTGGCTCGGCATCGCCGGCGCTGCGGCATGGCTGGCAGCGCTGCGCCCTGTCTGGCATCAGGCCGCCGCGGAATGGCCTTCGCTGGGAATCTTTGCGCTTCGCACCGTTTTTCTCGCGCTCTTCCCCCTCGGGCTCACGCCTTGGCCCGACCTCCGCGGCGCGCCGCTCGAGTCCGCTCTCGCCGCCGCCGCCGTCGCTGCCGCCGCGTGGATCGCCTGGACGGCCGGACGCCGCCATGCTCTCGGCGCATGGCTTCTCTCCGCCGTCCTGTTGCTCGCCTCCGTCTGGTTCCTTCCTGCCGCGGAGGGCGCCCGCAGCCTCGCCCTCCCCCTGATCGCCCTGTGCGCGTTCCTTGCCCTGATGCTCGAGCACGCCGACGTGCGTCTGTCTGCCGTCTATCTCGCCGCGCTTGCGCTGCTCTCGTTCAACTACTCCCGGCTCTGGCAGGACCCCGTCGCACTCGGCATGGAAGCCGTGCGCCTCGCTCCGCGCCTGCCTGCTCCCGCTCTCGCTCTCGTCCCGCACCTGCCCGCTCCGCAGGCGCTCGAACTGATCACCGAAGCGCGCCGCCACGCGCCTTCGGATCCGCGCCTCCCTCTCGCCGCCGGCCGCGCGCTCTTGCGCGCACAGCGCGCACAGGAAGCGCTCGCCGAGTTTGACACGGCCCTCAGCCTCGATCCCCGCTCGCACGCCGCACACACGGGCCGCGCCCTCGCATGGCTCGCCCTTGGCCGCTCCGAGGAAGCCCTCGCCGAACTCGCCCGCGCTCTCGCGCTCGAGCCTTGCTCCCTCGAGGCGCGCCTTGCGCTCGCCCTCCTCGGCGGCGCCCCGCCGCCGGATTCCGGCTGCCTGTGGACGCGCGCCCAGCGCCGCGCGCTCGCCGGCGCTATTTCTCGTCGATGATCTCCACCCGCGCCCGCACGTACTGCCAGTCGGGCAGCTCGTACACTTTCAGCGCCGTCACGAGCGGCGCCTCCATGTCCTTGATCCCGTGCGCGGGAATCGTGCCCGGCCTCGCATCCACCACCGCAATCACCGCCTCGCCCGGCTCGGCATTCGCCGTCTCCAGCGAAATCCGCAACCGGATCCGCGAAAGCTCCGCCGGAGCATGGTTCACCACCACGAACCGCACCATCAGCTTCTTGTCCGAACCTTCCAGCATCCGGATGCCGGTCACCTCCAGATACTTCGCGAACGGGTGCGCCGCGCCCTGCGGCTGCGGCCGCTCGAAGGGCGCCGCCTGCTTGGCCGTCTCCCTCGCTCCGCTGCCTTCCGAAAGATAGCGGTACAGGAAAAACAGCCCTCCGCCCACGACTGCCAGCGTCAGCACTGCCGCCAGCCACGCCGGGATCGCCCGCCGCTGCGCCGGGGCGCCGATCACATACACCGGCTGCTCCTGCGCCGCGGGCATGGCGGGTGCAGCGGGCGCCCAGCCCTGCGGCGCTGCGTCTGGTGCGGCAGCCCCGGCAGACTGTACGGCAGGCGGAGGGCTCCAGGCAGGCGGAGCCTGCGGTGAAGCTCCCGCGGCAGATGCCCAGGCAGTCTGCGGCTGCGGGGGCGCGGCAGAAACCGGATGCACAGGACCCGCCGCCGGAGGCGCCGCCGCGCCCCTCTTCCGCTCCAGGCAACGCGGGCACTCCTGTTGCGAGGGCGGCACCTCCGCCCCGCACACCGGACAAATCCACGTGAACATTCCGCTCCTCTCCTGCCTTTATGATGTGCTCCGCGCCGCGCTTGTTGCCTCAGGCGATCCGGTACCTCGCCACCGCCTCATCGTCCAGCTCGATCCCGAACCCCGGCGCCGTTCTCGGCTCGATCCATCCATCCACGGGCTGCATCGGCTCCTTCAACAATGCATCGAACATCTTCACGCCGCTCGCCGCCGGGAAGTACTCGATGAAAATCGCATTCGGCAGCGACGCGCACAACTGCGTGTGAATGTCCCAGTGATAATGCGGCGCTACCGGAATATCGAACGCCGCCGCCATGTGCGCGATCTTCAGCCACTCGCTCACCCCGCCGCACACCGTCGCGTCCGGCTGCAGGATCGACGCCGCACGCCGCTCCACCAGCTCCGCGAACGCCCACCGCGTCGCCTCCAGCTCGCCCGTCGCCACCGGCGTCCGGATCGATTCCGCGATCCGCGCCATCGCCGCCACGTTGTCCGCCCGCACCGGCTCCTCGATCCAGTACGGGCGGAACTCCTCCAGCCGCGCCATCGCCGCAATCGCCTCCGGGGCGTTCTTCCAGCCCCCGTTGGCATCCAGCAGAATGTCGAACTCCTCCCCCAGCGATTTCCGCACCGCGCCCACGCGCCTCGCGTCCTCTGCCGCTCTCAGCGCGCCCACCTTCAGCTTCACCGCCGTGAATCCCTGCGCGGCGACTGCCTCCACCTCGCGCACCAGCTCCTCGATCGTCTGCCCGGCGCGGTAATAGCCGCCCGTGGCATAGCAGCGCATCCTTCGCCGGTGCACGCCCAGCAGCTCCATCACCGGCATGCCAGCCGCCTTCCCGCGCAGGTCCCACAGCGCGATGTCGATGGCGCTCATCGCCCGCAGCGCCGCCCCGCGCCTGCCCGCTTGAATCGACTGCCGGTACATTTCCGCCCACAAATGTTCTGTCTCGAGCGCATTCGCGCCCAGGAGCACGGGACGGTAGATCTCGTCGATCAGCGCCAGCATCGCCCGCGAGCCGTCGTAGCCGAGGGCGAAGCCGAGCCCCTCCACGCCATCCTCCGTGCGGATCTTCACGATCAGGTGGTCGCGGTGCGTGATCCTCCGCACCGCATCCGCCACCGGAGAGGGCAGCGGAATCGACACTGCCAGCGCTTCGACTTCCCGGATCTTCATCTCGCTACGATGATGGCATGGAAGTGCTCGCCGGGGACATGGCCGGATCCGCGGCGCTGCTGGCCGGCGCGTGGAATCCGCCCACCCGCGCCCATCTGGAACTCGCCCGCGCCGCTCTCGCGTGGGCGCGCCGCGCCGTCTTCGTCCTGCCTCGCGCCTTCCCCCACAAGCCGCTGGAAGGCGCTCCTTTCGAACAGCGCGTGCAGTGGATCCGCTCTCTCGCCGGGCTCGATCCGCGCTTCGCCGCCGCCGTCAGCGACGGCGGGCTCTTCCTCGAAATGGCGCGCGAGGCGCGCGCCGCGGGCGCCACGCGCGTCTTCCTCGTCTGCGGCAGCGACGCCGCCGCCCGCATCCTCGCATGGGACTACGGCGCGCTCCCGCCGGTCGAGAAGCAACTCGACGAATTCGAACTCCTCGTCGCCCCGCGCCCGCTGCCCTTCCGTCCGCCCGCCCATCTGCGCGAACGCATCCACACGCTCATGGTGCCCGCCTCCCTCGACGGCGTCTCCTCCACCGAAGTCCGCCGCCGCATCTCCGCAGGCGAACCGTGGCGCCACCTCGTCCCGGACATCCTCGCGGACTCTGTGGCGCAGGCGTTCCGGTGAAACCGGGATTCCGCGCCCGTTATAGACTGTGCCCATGCAGCGCCGCACCTTTCTCTGCTCCGCCGGCGCATTCCTTCAGCCGCCGGACCGGATTCGCGCAGGAGTCATCGGCACAGGCGGCCGCGGACGCCTCCTTACCGCCGAGTTCAAGGAGATCGGCGCCGAGATCGCCGCCGTTTGCGACGTCTATCAGCCCAACCTCGACGCAGGGCTCAAAGCCGCCAGCACGGGCGCCCGGGCTTACAAGGACTACCGCCGCCTCCTCGAAGACTCTTCCCTCCACGCCGTCATCATCGCCACGCCCGATCACTGGCACGCCCGCATGGTCATCGACGCTGTCGAGGCGGGCAAGGACGTCTACGTCGAAAAACCGCTCACCCACACCATTGAAGAAGCCTTTCAGGTCGTCGATGCCGTCCGCCGCACCCGCCGCATCGTGCAGGTGGGCACGCAGCGCCGCAGCGCTCCGTTGTTCATGGAAGCCAAGCGCGCCATCGATTCCGGCCGCCTTGGCGACGTCCGCCTCGTCAACTCGTGGTGGCTGAACCACCAGGCTTCGCTCACGCGCCGCACGCTCGAAGGCGAACTCGACTGGCAACAGTGGCTCGGCCCTGCGCCCCGGCGACCGCTCGACCCGGTGCGCTTCTTCAACTGGTATTACTACTTCGACTACTCCGGCGGGCTGCTGATCGGCCAGGCGGCGCACATGGTCGACCTCTTCCACTGGTTTATGAACTCCTCCGCCCCTCTCGCCGTCACCTGTTCCGGGGGGCGCGTGAACCTCGAAGGCGCTGAAGTCACAGACACCGCCTCCATCCTCATCGAGTACCCCGAGAACTACTTCGCCGTCTTCACGCTCGGCTACAAAGCCATGCGCTACCACCCGCGGCTGGACCAGCTCGCCCAGTTCCATGGCCACCGCGCCCGCCTCGACGTCGGCCGCGAGTTCTTCCGCATCTACCCCGAAACCAAAGACCCCGAACTCACGCCTGAACGGGAGGAGAACCGGCCGGGTTCGTTCGCGGCCGCGACGCGCGATCACATCCGCAACTTCCTCGATTGCCTCCGCACCCGCCGCGAACCCAACGCGCCCGTCGAAGCCGGCCTCTCCGCCGTCATCGTCCTGTCGATGGCGCTCGATTCGCTCCGCAGCGGCCGCCGGCTGAAGTGGAACGCCGCGGCGCGCCGTGTGGAAACATAAATTTGAGGTTCTGATTTCTCCATCATGAGCACGGAAAACACGCAATCCCGCCGCCTGTTCCTTGCCGCCGCAGGCTCTCTCGCCGCGGCGCGCTCCGCGCAGGCGAAGAAGATCAAGCCCTCCATCTCCGCCCGCAGCGCCTCTCGCACGCTCGGCGCCAACGACCGCATCCGCGTCGGCATGATCGGCGTCGGCATCATGGGCACCGGCCATCTGCGCGCCTTCGTCCGCCAGCAGGAGGAGGACAAGGACATCGAGGTCGCCGCTGTCTGCGACGTCTACCAGCGGCACCGCGAACGCGCCAAGGCCATCTCCAAACTCGAGGACAAGGACATCTACATCGACTACCGCGAACTCCTCGCCCGCCCCGACATCGACTGCGTCCTCATCGCCACACCGGACCACTGGCACGCCCAGATGACCATTGACGCCTTCGCCGCAGGCAAGGATGTCTACCTGCAGAAGCCCAGCACCCTCACCATCGACGAGAGCGAACAGGTGATGCAGGCTGCCGCCCGCTACAACCGCGTCCTCCAGGTCGGCAGCCAGTTCCTCTCCGATGCCCGCTGGCACAAAGTCAAGGAGCTGATCGCCGAAGGCGCCATCGGCGAGGTTCTCTGGGGGCAGACCACCTACAGCCGCAACTCCGTCGCTGGCGAGTGGAACTATTACATCGACGAGGAAGCCTCTCCGGAAACCATCGACTGGAAACGCTGGCTCGGCCCGGCGCCCAGGCGCCCCTTCAGCGCCGAGCGCTTCTTCCGCTGGCGCAAGTACTGGGACTACTCCAACGGCATCGCCAGCGACCTCTACTACCACCGCGTCGGCCCCATGCTCTTCGCCATGGGCCCCGCTTATCCCACGCGCGTCTCGGGCGCCGGCGGCATCTACGTCCAGAAGGACCGCGAGGTGCCCGACACCCTCGCCATGCTCATCGAATACCCGAACTTCCTGATCATGGTCGCCGGCTCGATGGCCAACAGCGCGCCCAACCGCTACCTCCCGCAGGCCATCTACGGCCACTCCGGCACCATCGTCGTCGAAAACGACCGCGTCATCGTCACGCCCGAGATGTTCGTCGCCAAGGCCCTCAACCGCTCTACCGAAACCCGCACCTTCGAGTTCAAGAACGCCCAGCGTGAAATGAACCGCCGGCACACGGACAACTTCTTCGAGTGCATGCGCACCCGCAAGACGCCCGTCCTCGGCCCCGAACTCGCCCACCAGATCATGGTCTCCGTGATGCTCGGTTGCGAAAGCTACCGCCAGGGAGAGCTGAAACTCTACGACCCTGCCGCCCGCAAGCGCACGCGCCGCGCCTCCACGCGCCCCGCCTACGAAGGCGACGGCAAGAACCACCCGCTCGGTCCGAAGAAGGAACCTTCCGTCTGATCCGCTCCGCTTCCCGGCCCGGAGCGGCGCCGCCGCGGCTCCGGGCCGGAGTCAAGTCCCGGCCAATTCCAGCAGCCGCAGCGCATTCCTCACCGCGCATCCCTCCGCATCGTTGTTGAAGTACGCGTAGACGTCCATCCCTTGCGCCAGCCACTCGCGGATGCGCTGCGCCCATTCGCGAAGCTGCTCGTCGGAGTAGCTCGACGCGAACAGCGCCCCGGGGCCGTGGAATCTCAGGTACGCGAACGGCCCGGCGCACTCCAGGGGCGCCCGCGGGTAGCGCGAGCTGTCCGCAATCGCCATGGCCGCCCCGTGCCGGCGCAGCAGCTCCGCCGCGCCGCCCTCGAACCAGCTCGCATGCCGGAACTCGAACACGAGCCGCACGGCGTCGCCGAATGCGCGCCGGTGCTGATCGAGAAAGGCCTCCAGCAATTCCGTCCGGCAACGCAGCGACGGCGGCAGCTGCACCAGCAACGGCCCCAGCTTTCCGCCCAGCTCCAGCGCATTGGAAACAAAAGCGTGCCACTTTGTTTCCACCCCCTCCAGCCGCCCTTCGTGCGTCACCGAGCGGTGCGCCTTCACCGCAAACACGAACCCGTCGGGCGCTGCCGCCGCCCACTTGCGGAATGTCTCCGCCCGCGGCGCATGGTAGAAGCTCGAGTTGATCTCCGCCGTCCGGAACACTCGCGCATAGTGCCCGAAGAACTCCGCGGGCTTCGCCTCCGGCGGATACAGCACTCCCCGCCAGTGCCCGTACGACCAGCCGCTCGTGCCTGCCCGCAACACTCCGCGCTTCTTGCGCGCCATCGCCGCCTTCCCCGCACATCCTCGCGCGTTTTGCTTCCCGGCGCCAGCGGGGCATACAATGCCATGCGGGAGTCCCCTCATGCCGCTGCGCCGCTCGCGGCTTTCGCACGCCTGGCTCGCCCTCACCTTCGCGCTCACCCTGCACGTCGCCGAAGGCGCCCTCCGCGATTACCTGGCCTTTTACAATCCACTCGCCATGTCGCTGCGCGACATGCTCCTGTGGACGTGGATGCCCACCTTCACCTTCGCCGCGTGGCTCGGCGCATGGATCGCCATCCTCGCCGCCCTCTACGGGCTCGTCTGGTTCGCAGCCGCTCCCGCCCGGTGGGTGGTCTGGTTCGCCATCGTGTACGCGGAGATCGCCTTCCTGTATGGGGCTGCCAAGCTCGCCTTCGCGTTCTATCTGGAGAAGGCGATCCCCGGCGTCTACACCGCGCCCCTGCTCGTCATCGCCTCCTCGTGGCTTACTCTGGAGGCGGTGTTCGCCCTTCGCCGCCCGCGCCAGCCCGCAGCGTGATCACCGTCGCCCCCCAGCCGCCTGCCTCCGCCGGCGCGTCTCCGAACCACTCCACGAACTCGCACTGCGCCAGCACCCTCCGCACCATCTCCCGCTGCACCCCGATGCCCCGCCCGTGAATCACCCGCAGGTGCCGCCAGCCCCGCGCCCGCGCCTCCTCGAGCCACGCCTCCAGCGCTGCCTTCGCATCCCTTGGCGCGAACGCGTGGAGGTCCAGCACGTCGCCGGTCTCCACCGGCACAGGCTCCCCGAAGGGCGCTGCCTCATCTGGTGAATTCATGGATCTCGAACATCGGCACGCCGTGCCGGTCGGCGATCAGCGCCACGGAGCGCCACTGATACCCCCGCTCGCGCGCGAACGCGATCAGCTTCTTCCGCGTGTCGGGAAACACGTCCCGCCCTTCGGTGAACGTGATGAACAGCTGCCGCGGATCGGCCAGCGCCTCCTCCAGCCGCTTCGCCGCCAGCGGATCCTCGCCCGCCCGCAGCACCAGCCCGTCGGCGTCGCCGATCATCGGGATCCGGTTCTTCCCGTAAAAGATCACTTCGTGCAGGATGCCCCAGTCCGCCGCGAACGCCGCCCGCCCGGGCTGCGCCTCCAGGTATTGCACCAGCGCCCGGGAAGCGTCCGTCCATACGTGCCACGGCCCGCAGGCGATCATCTGCGCCATGTAAGTGCTCAGCACCGCGGCGTTCGACGCCGCGCAAAAACCGAAGACCGCCAGCGCAAAAACCTTCGCCTTCCGTCCCCACGATTCGAGCGCCGCCGAAAGGCACAACCCTGCCTGCAAGTGAAACAGCGGCCACAGCAGGATCGCATGATGCACGCTGCCGCCCGCGTCGCGCGTCCAGGCCATCTGCGCCCACGCCACCGCGATGGCGACGGCAGCCCACAGCGCCAGTTTGCGCCGCCGGGTCCGCCAGTTCAACACCGGCGCCGCCGCCAGAGACACAACCAGCAGCGGCGCCTGCCAGCTCCGCCGCGGCATGCCCAACCGCTCGCCCAGCGTCAGAAACCACCGCTCGCGCTCCGTGAGATCCGCGGGAGGCCCCTCGGACGACTCCCGCACCAGGTAGCCGAACAGCCCGCCCCCGTCCAGCGTCCGGTCGAGCACCACCGCTTTCATCAGGGCGTTCCGCAGTTCGTCCCTTTTGGCCGACTCGCGAAACGTACGGAAGCCGCTCGTCACGTTGTAGTGCAGAAACGGCGCCGCCCCGATCACGAAGCCCAGTACCGCGGCGCCCGCCAGCCGCCGGTCGCGCGCGACTCGCAGCAGCTCGCGGGGGAACACCAGCGCCGCACCCACCGCCGCACCTCCCAGAGTCCACAGAAACAGCGCCTTGTCCCACACGCCCAGCCCGGCGAGGAACGCCCCGGCAAAGAGCCACCGCGCCTCCCACCGCTCGCCGAAGCGCACCAGCGCATACAGCGCAGCCGTCAGGCACAGATGCTGAAGCACCACCGGCCCCCAGTCAAACACGGAAGTCAGCAAATAACAGGCGTCGGTCGCCAGCAGTGCCGTCGCCGCCAGCGCCGCCGCCGCGCCGCCCGCCCGCCGCATCGTCAGAAAGAACAACCAGACCGACGCCGCCCCCAGCACGAGCGCGGGCACGCGCAGCGCCCAGTCGCTGAAGCCCCAGATCCGGAACACCGGGGCATATACCAGGGCTTTCAACGTCCCCAGGTACTGCATCTGCATCGTTGGCAGCCGCCCCAGCCCCGGCAGCCGGATCCAGGATTCCGCCACCTCCGGCCGCAGGATGCCGTTCAGGAACAGCAACTCGTCATATTGCGCGCCGGGGTAGGGAAGGAACAGCAGCCCCGCCCACACAAAGAACCCGCAAAGCAACAGCGCCCCGGCTGCGGGCAGGCGCTCGCGGAACTTCATCAGCCTCCAATTGCGTACATCGGCCGGGGCGGCGGCACAAAGCCCGCCTGCTGAATCTCGTGCCCCAGCCATTTCTTCGCCACCGTCCGCCGGATCACGTCCCGGATCTCGTCGTCCCCCGCGCCGCTCCGCAGCAGGCTCTTCACGTCGGTCTCTTCCAGCGCGAACAGGCAGTATCGCAGGTGCCCGTCGGCCGTCAGCCGGATCCGGTTGCAGTTCAGGCAGAAGGGGCGGCTCACGCTGGCGATGAACCCCACCGTCCCGCGCCCGTCCGGGAACCGGTACTCGAGCGCCGGCGCCCGCGGATCCGGATCCGGCACCGCCTCCAGCGGTCCGAACTCCCGCCCCAGCATTTCGAGCATCTCCTCCATCAGCAGCACGCGCCCCTTGTCCCACAGCCCCTGCGCGTCCAGCGGCATGAACTCGATGTAGCGGATCTGAAAGCCGTGCTCGCGCCCGAAGTGCGCCAGCGGCACCACGTCCGGCTCGGTCAGCCCCTTCACCGCCACCGCGTTGATCTTGATCGACGCGAACCCCATCCGCTTGGCCGCTTCCAGCCCCTCCAGCACGCGACCCAGCTCGTCGCGCCGCATCATCTGCCGGAACCGCCCGCGGTCGAGCGTGTCCAGATGCACGTTCAGCCGGCGCAGCCCGGCGCGGTGAAGCGCCTCCGCCTGCTCCGCCAGCAGCACCCCGTTCGTCGTCAGCGCGATGTCCCGGATGCCCTCGATCCCCGCCAGCCGCCGCACCAGCACGTGCAGGTCGCGCCGCACAAGCGGCTCTCCCCCGGTGAGCCGCACCTTCGTCACGCCCAGCGACGCGGCGATGCGCACGAACCGCTCGATCTCCTCAAACGACAGGATCTCCGCGCGCGGCACGAACGTGACATCCTGCTCCGGCATGCAATAGAAGCACCGGATGTTGCACCGGTCCGTGACGCTCACGCGCAGATTGTCATGCAGGCGCCCGTAGCCGTCGATCAGGGCTGTTCCGGTGGGTTCCATGGCGGCGCTGCGCAGCGGCTCAAGGGAAAGTTTACCGCAGCGCCAGCATTCGCTCGAGCGGCAGGCGCGCCCGCTCGATCACGTCCGCGTCCAGCTCTACCCGCGGCGCCAGCCGCTCCAGCGCGTCCCGAAGCTTCTCCAGCGTGTTGCGCTTCATGTACGGGCACTCGCTGCAGTTGCACTGCTCGTTCGGCACGAAGTAGTACCGCTTCTCCGGAGCGCGCTTCTTCAGCAGGTGCTGCACGCCGCTCTCCGTCATCACGATGTACTCCCGCCCCGGATGCGCCACGATCCAGTCCACGATCGCCGACGTCGAGCCGATGAAATCCGCCATCCGCAGCACTTCCGGCGGGCACTCCGGATGCGCCGCCACCGCCGCCTCCGGGTGCTCCATCTTCGCCGCCGTCAGCCTCCGCGCCGCGAACGTCGCATGCACGATGCAGGCGCCCTGCCACAGCGTCAGATTCTCCCGCCCCGTCTGCTCCTTCACGTAGCGCCCCAGGTTCACGTCCGGCACGAACAGCACCGGCTTGTCCGGCGGAATCGACTCCACCACCTTCACCGCGTTCCGCGACGTGCAGATGATGTCGCTCTCCGCCTTCACCTCCGCCGAAGTGTTGATATAGCTCACCACCACGTGATCCGGATGGCGCCGCTTCCACTCCCGCAGCTGCTCCGCCGTGCAGGAATCCACCAGGCTGCACCCGGCATCGGCATCCGGCACGATCACCGTCTTCGACGGGTTCAGGATCTTTGCCGTCTCCGCCATGAACCACACGCCGCAGAAGGCGATCACCTCGCCGTCGAAGCTTTGCGCCCGCCGCGCGAGCTCCAGGCTGTCGCCCACGGCGTCTGCCAGCTCCTGAATCTCCGCATCCTGATACAGATGCGCCAGCAGAATCGCGTTGCGGTGCTTCTTCAGTTCGCAAATCTCGTCGGCGATCGTATGGAGGAGAGGCATTGCCCGCTCGCAGCCCTGCCCTTATTGTAACAGCCGCATGAATGCGGCCCCGGCGGCTACTCTTTTCCGATGTCGCGGTGGCTTGCCCGGACGGAAAACCCCGCCTTCTTCAGCCGCCGGTGCACCTCGCCCGCGATCATCACCGAGCGGTGCCTGCCCCCGGTGCACCCGAATGCGATCGTCAGATAGCTCTTCCCCTCCGCCTCGTAGTGCGGAATCAGGTACAGCAGCAGCTCCGTCACCTTGTTCAGAAACTCCCGCGTCTGCGGGAAGCTCCGCACGTAGCTCGCCACCGCGGCATGCCGCCCGGTGAGCTTGCGGAACTCCGGAACCCAGTTCGGGTTCGGCAGGAACCGCACGTCGAACACCAGGTCGCTTTCCGGCGGCACCCCGTGCTTGAAGCCGAAGCTCATCACATAGATCTGCAGCCTGCCGGTTTCCGGCGTGCAGAAGGTCTCCACCACCTTCTTCCGCAGCTCGTGGACGTTCAGCTCGCTCGTGTTCAGCACGAAGTCCGCCATCGCCCGGATCGGAGCCAGCTGCTGCCGCTCCAGCTGCACGCTCCGCAACACGCTGCGCCTGCCGCCCAGCGGGTGCGGGCGACGCGTCTCGCTGTAGCGGCGCACCAGCGCCTCGTCATCCGCGTCCAGGAACAGCAGGCGCGTGCGCAGCTGCCCGCGCAGCTTCGTGACGATCTCCGGCAGCCGGTGCAGCTGCTCGCGCTCGCGGATGTCCACCACCAGCGCCGCGCGCCGGATCTTCGGCGAATCCCGCGTCAGTTCGGCGAACTTCTCGATCAGGTCCAGCGGCAGGTTGTCCACGGCGTAGTAGCCGTGGTCTTCCAGCGTCTTCAGCACGGTGCCTTTGCCCGAACCGCTCAAACCCGTAATGATCGCCAGTTCGGGCGCAGCCGCGCGTGCCGCCATCGGTTTTCAGGCTTCCACCAGATCCACCGCGCCGTCGCTCCGCCGGATCAGGATTTGCAGCTTGTCGGTGTCCGCGTCGCGGTACAGCAGGTAGTCGCGCCCGTCCTCCATGGCGAGCATCGCCTCCTCGAGCGTCATCGGCTTGCCGTTGGCGCGCGAGGAAGCCTTCACCACCCGCGCCGGGCGCAACACTTCCTCCTCCTCGGCCGCTTCCGCCCGGGCCTTCTTCCCCTTCTTCGCAGGCTCCGGCGCCTCCACGGCTTCCGCCGCCTCCAGCGCCGCCTTCTTCCGCGGCGAATCCGACCGCTTCAGCTCGCGCTTCTTTTCCAGCAGCCGCAGCGCCTGCTTCTCCACCTTCTCCACGGCATCCATGATCGCCGTGAACTGATCCGGCGCCGATCCCTTCCCGAACAGCGCGTGATCGTAAAAGTTCACACGCACCTCCGCATGGCGGAGGTGCCGCTCTTCAGTCAAGATGACCTGGGCTCCCTTCTCGCCGCGCCGCTCGAGCAGCTTCGAGAGGCGCGCGAACGCCATGGCGAGCTTGCGCTCCTGCGATGGAGTCAGCTTGTCCTGCTTCCCGCTGAATGTGATCCTCATGGACTTGCCTTTCCATTCCCGGCGCGATTCCGCCCGCGCCAAGGACTCGCGTTCAGTCCTTCACGCGGCGATGGTGCGTCGAGGGAATCTTCATATCCTCCCGGTACTTGGCCACGGTGCGCCGCGTCACCTGGATGCCCTGCCGCTGCAGCGCCGTCGCAATCTGATCGTCGGTCAGAGGCTTCCGCGGATCCTCCTCCTCGATCATCTTCTTCACCATCCGCTTCAGCGTCAGCAGCGGAATCGAGCTGCCCGACGGGCCTTGCACCGCTTCCGAGAAGAAATACCGCAGCTCGTATACGCCCTGCGGCGTGTGCGCGTACTTGTTGGCCACCGCCCGGCTCACCGTCGAGGGATGCACCCCGATCTCTTCAGCCACCTCCTTGATCATCATCGGCCGCAGCGAGTCGATCCCGTTCTCCAGAAACTCCCTCTGCCGCCTCACGATCGCCTCGCACACCCGCAGGATCGTCTGCCGCCTCTGCTCGATGTTCCGGATCAGCTGCAGCGCCGACTGATAGCGCTCCTTGATGTAATTCCGCGTCTCCTTGTCCGTCCCCTGGCCCGGCTCCAGCAGCCTCCGGTAGCTGCCGTTGATCCGCAACGGCGGCAGATCCTCATCGGCAATCTGGATGACGTACTCGTCCCCGTTCTTGAAGATGTACACGTCCGGCTCCACCTGCCGCGCGCCGGGCCCGGAATACTTCAACCCCGGCTTCGGATCGAGATGCCGGATCACGTCCAGCGCAATCTCGATGTGCTCCTGCGGGCGCCCCAGAAGCCGCGCCAGCTCCTTCACGCTACGGGACTCCACCAGCTTCAGGTGATTCTCGACAATCTGCCACGCCACGCCGCCCCGCCCTCCGCGGCTCTCCAGCTGCAACAGCAGGCACTCCTGCAGCGAACGCGCCCCCACGCCCGCCGGATCCAGCCTCTGCACCGCATCCAGGGCCTGCTGCAGCGCCTCTCGCGAGAAGCCCTCGCTCGCCGCGATCTCCTCCAGCGGCACGGACAGGTAGCCCGTCTCATCCAGGTTGCCGATGATCGCGTCTGCCGCCGCGCGCACCTCCTCCTCCAGCACCACCAGCGCCAGCTGCTGCCGCAAGTGCTCGCTCAGCGTCACCGGCGCCGAGAGGAACAGCTCGAACGATGGCTTCTCGGCATCCTCCGCAGCCTGTGTGCGGAAGCCCGGGTCCATCCATTCCTCGAAGTAGTCCCCGAAGTCGACCTGCTCGAAAGCGTCCGCCGCCTTCTCCGCTGCAGCCGCCGCAGGCTCTTCCTCGGCAGCCGCCTCCCCGGCGCCGCCCTCCGCCCCCGCCTCCTCCGGAGAAACCCGCTCGCCTGCCTCCGCCGCCGCCTCCTCCGCGGCAGCGATCGTCACAGCCAGCACCTCCGTGTCGCTCGGGTTCGGCGCCCGTTCCGCTTCCAGCATCGCCTGCACTTCCGCAGGCGTCAGCTCCTCAGCCTCTTCGCTCACCTCCAGCACGGGATTGGAGGCGATCTCCTGCGTGATCTTCTCCCGCAGCTCCAGCTTGTTCAGCTGAAGCACGGTCACCATCTGCACGAGCCCCGGCGTCAGGATCTGCTGCTGCTTGACTCCCAGTTGCAGGCGCTGCGAAATCAGGCTCATCTGCCCCCATCATACTCCACCCGCCCCCGTTTCCATCCCTGCGGAAAAACCTGCCTGCCGCGCATTTTTTCAGCCCGGCAACTGGAAATTGTCCCCCAGGTACACTCGCCTCACCTCCGGATCCAGCGCCAGCGCCTCCGGAGTCCCTGCACGGAAAATCCGCCCCTGATTGATGATGTAGGCCCGGTCGGTCACGGCCAGCGTCTCCCGCACGTTGTGGTCCGTGATCAGAATCCCGATCCCCCGCCGCCGCAGATCCGAAATGATTTTCTGCAGCTCCAGCACCTGAATCGGGTCGATCCCCGAAAAAGGCTCGTCGAGCAACAGGAACTGCGGCTCGATCGCCAGCGCCCGCGCAATCTCCACCCGCCGCCGCTCCCCGCCCGAGAGCGCATACCCCTTGTTCTTCCGCACCGGCTCCAGCCCCATCTGCTCGATCAGCTCCTCCAGCCGCCTGCGCCGCTCCTCGCCCCGCAGCGGCAGCGTCTCCAGGATCGCCATCAGATTGTCCTCGACGCTCAACCGCCGGAACACCGACGGCTCCTGCGGCAGATAGCTGATGCCCGCCCGCGCCCGCTCGTACATCGCCAGGTCCGTAATTTCCCGGTCGTCGAGAAAAATCCGTCCCCCGTCCGGCGACACCATCCCCACGATCATGTAAAACGTCGTCGTCTTGCCCGCCCCGTTCGGACCCAGCAGACCCACCACCTCCCCCGTCGCCACGCTGACGCTCACGTTGTCCACCACGCGCCTCTTGCGGTAGGTCTTGCTCACCTCCTCCGTTCGCAAAACGCGCCTGCCGTTGTCCGGAATCCCGTTCACCGTCTCCTATTATGCGGCCCGGCGCATTCCCCGCAACGCCCCGTTCAGCTCCCCTTCTGCTTCACGCGGCTCACCGCCGGCCCGCCCCCCTCGTTATCCACGATCATCCGGTCCTGACGCCCGTACCATGTGATCACCGCACCCCGCGTGATCCCCCGCTGCGCGTCCTCCACGCTCGGATTGCCCCCGCTCAACACCATCCGTTCCTCTTCCAGAAAATATTCGGCGCGTTCGCCCCGCCCCGTCCGCTTCCTTCCTCGCGCCTGCTCCACGATCACAACCCCCTGCTCCGCCTCCAGCCGCTCCAGCCTCGTCTCCGTCCGGCCGCCCGCCGCCTCCTGCCGGAAATAACCTCGCAGCTCTCGCGAGTCCACCGTCATCCCCGGTCGAAGCAGCCGCACGCCGCCCGTGAAGCGCACCTGCCCCGCCTTCCCCTCGTATTCCATCGCCGGCGCCCGCACGACGGACACCCGCTGCGCCCCAGCCCCCTTCGCTCCGCCCTTCGCATCGGGGATCTCCGCCACCACCTCCTGCTCTGCCTCCAGCCGCTCTTCTTTTCGCAAGATTCTCACCTTCTGCGCCCGCAGGCGCATCTCGCCCTGCCACAACACCGCATTGCCCTCGAACAGAATCCGGTTGTTGCCCTCTTCCACCCGCATCCGCTCCGCCGTTGCCCGCAATGGCTCCCCTTCCTCGATCAGCCCTCCTCCCTTCCCCTGCTGCTGCAACACCGCGCTCACTCCGCCCTCGGCGGTCATCACGTCCTGCTTCTGATCCATCCCGATCACCGGCGCCGCCGTCACCCCCGTCCCGTCCCACACCCGCGCCCCACCCCGCAGCTCCACGCGCTCCGTCTTCGGCTCATACCGCGCCCGCTCCGCCGACGCCCGCCTCGGCCCCTCCTCATACTGAAATCCGTTCCATTGCTCCATCTCCTCCAGCTCCCCCGTCTTCGGGTCGAAGCGCGCCAGCAGATCATCGCTTCTCGTCTTCGTCTCCACCAGCTTGCCGTCTTTGCCCCGCTTCACGGTGCGAGTCTCCGCTTTCGTCGCCCGGAACCTCTCCACCGCGTTCTGCGCGCCATAGTCGAACGTGAACCGCTCTCCCCGCACCTCCCGGAACGGCTCCCCGGCGCGCGCCGGGCGGAACTCGATGCGCCCCGGTGCCTCCGTCCAGACCCTCTCGATCTCCTCCCCGCCTGCCCGCATCGCCAGGTGGATCACCTCGCTCTCCAGCACCCGTTCCGCCTCCCCCGCCTTGTCTTTCCGTGCCGCCGGACGGCTTTGCACCCGCCCTCGCCCCATTGCCAGCGCATGCTGCAGCTCGGATCCCTCTTTCCCCTCCGCAAACTCCAGGTCCAGCCGGTCCGCTGTCACCTCCGTCACTCCCGCACCCGTCGTCGAAACCAGCTTCGCCCCCCGCGTTGCCTCGATCTTGCGAATCTCCGCCTTCTCCCCGAAAAAGACCATCAATTCCCCCGCCTCATAATCCAGCCGCCGCCCCGGCATGCGGTCCGTCCCCGCCGCCCCGGTCGTCTGCACGTGGGACAGCTGCCCTTCCTCGTTCAGCTTGACGAACGCGTCCTGCCCGCGCAGCTCGAAACCGCCGCGCTCCAGGCGCGACGGTGCCACAAGAATCACGTCCGCCGTCGCTTCCTTGTAAATGACTTTCGACGCCCGCACCCGCAGCGGAGGCTTGCCCTCCCCGCCCGCCCACTCCATCTCCGCCTCTGCCTCCATCACGATCTCCCGCGTGCCCGGATCAAACGACGCCCCCACGCACTGCCCCCGCGCCGCTCCATACTCGAATCGCGCCGGCTTCTCCGTCCACGTGCGGTTGCTCTGCACATCCAGCGAGACGGCCGAGGTCCAGATCCGCATCACCCGCCCCGGCACATCCTCCGCCCCGCGCGTCAGCCCCAGCGTGATCTCCACCTCCCCCTCCGCTGTGAGGAACCCTTCCTTCTGACGAAACGTCCCCCGCGGACTCTTCACCAGGTCGTACCGCGGCCCCTCCAGCTGCCGGATCTCCATCTCCAGCCCCTCGAGGCGGATCTCCGCCGGCTCCTTCACCTGCTCGAACCGCTCCGCCCGCACCAGGATCCGCGACTGCGCGCCGCTCTTGATCTCGTACTCCCACTGCGAAGCCACCGCCGCCGTGTTCTGCGGCAGCGGCGGCGGAGGCGCCTCCCGCGCCTGCTCCCGCGCCACCCGCTCCCGCCAATACACCCACCCCACGCCGCCCGCCACCGCGACCATCGCTGCCAGCAACAACCAGCGAACCCGCCGCAGCATACCGCCAGAATAGCACCGCCCCGCCAAGCCCGGACCGGCTCGCGACGCCGGCTGCCGGGGAGCCGTGAGTTGAGTCATTCTGACTCAGATTTCTTTGCAATCCCGGCTTTTCTGATGCCATTCGGACTGCCTGCCGTTTGGAGTCGATCAGAAAATCTCGATTGAAATGAATTATTTACAAACACCACTTGTCACTCCTCGCCCGAGTGTGCTAATAATTGTGGACGGTGCGAGGAGCCGCTCCGGCTCCATCGAGATCCTTCGCGCCGAAACGCGACTCGATACAACTCGTGGAGGTGAAGCAAAGCGATGCAGATTCGTCCGCTCTATGACCGGCTTGTCGTTCGCCGGATCGAGCAGCAGGAGACGGTGCAGAACGGCATCATCATCCCCGACACGGCAAAAGAGAAACCCCAGGAAGGCGAAGTGGTTGCCGCCGGACGCGGCAAGCGCCTCGAGGACGGCACCGTGGTTCCTCTCGACGTGAAGGTGGGCGACCGGATCCTGTTCGGCAAGTACTCCGGCAGCGACATCAAGATCAATGGCGAGGAGTTCCTCATCCTGCGCGAGGACGAAGTCCTCGGCGTGCTGGAAAAGTAAGTTTCGGAAAGAGTTTCTAGACGAGGAGAGAAGACTATGGCAGCCAAGCAGATCGTTTACAGCGAAAGCTCTCGTCAGGCCATCCTGCGCGGCGTGAATCAGCTCGCCGACGCCGTCAAGGTCACCCTCGGCCCCAAGGGCCGCAACGTCGTCATCGAGAAGAAGTTCGGCGGCCCCACGATCACCAAGGACGGCGTCACCGTCGCCAAGGAGATCGAGCTGAAGGACCCGCTTGAGAACATGGGCGCCCAGATGGTGCGCGAGGTCGCTTCCAAGACCTCTGACGTCGCCGGCGACGGCACCACCACCGCCACCATCCTCGCCCAGGCCATCTACCGCGAGGGCGTCAAGGCGGTCGCTGCCGGCGCCAACCCCATGGCTCTCAAGCGCGGCATCGAGCGCGCCGTCGAGGCCGTCGTCGAGGAGATCAAGAAGCTCTCCAAGCCCATCTCCGGCTCCATGATCGCCCAGGTCGGCACCATCTCCGCCAACGGCGATACCGAGATCGGCAACAAGATCTCCGAGGCCATGGAGAAGGTCGGCAAGGACGGCGTGATCACGGTGGAAGAGTCCAAGACGATGCACACCGAGCTGATCACCGTCGACGGCATGCAGTTCGACCGCGGCTACCTCTCCCCCTACTTCATCACCGACCCCGACCGCATGGAGGCGGTGCTCGAGGAGCCCTACATCCTGATCCATGAGAAGAAGATCAGCAACATGAAGGACCTCCTGCCGCTGCTCGAGCAGATCGCCCGCTCCGGCCGGCCCCTGCTCGTCATCGCGGAAGAGGTCGAGGGCGAGGCTCTCGCCACGCTGGTCGTCAACAAGCTGCGCGGCACCCTGAGCGTCTGCGCCGTGAAGGCCCCCGGCTTCGGCGACCGCCGCAAGGCCATGCTCGAGGACATCGCCATCCTCACCGGCGGCAAGGCCATCATGGAGGAGACCGGCATCAAGCTGGAGGGCGTCCGCCTCGATGACCTCGGCCGGGCCAAGCGCGTCGTGGTCGACAAGGACAACACCACCATCGTCGACGGCGCCGGCGACCCGAAGGCGATCGAGGGCCGCATCAAGCAGATCCGCACCCAGATCGAGGAGACCACCTCGGACTACGACCGCGAGAAGCTGCAGGAGCGCCTCGCCAAGCTCGCTGGCGGCGTGGCTGTGATCAAGGTCGGCGCGGCCACCGAGACCGAGATGAAGGAGAAGAAGGCTCGCGTCGAGGACGCGCTGCACGCCACCCGCGCTGCGGTCGAAGAGGGCATCGTGCCCGGCGGCGGCGTCGCCCTGCTGCGTGCTTCCCGCGTGCTCGACGGCATCCGGGGCGAGGGCGACGAGCAGATCGGCATCAACATCGTGAAGCGCGCCTGCGAGGAGCCGGTCCGCCAGATCGCTGCCAACGCCGGCTACGAGGGCGCCATCGTCGTCGGCAAGATCCTCGCCAATTCCGACGTCAACTTCGGCTTCAACGCCCAGACCGGCGAGTATGAGAACCTCGTCGAGGCGGGCGTCATCGACCCGACCAAGGTCACCCGCACCGCCCTGCAGAACGCAGCCTCCATCGCCGGCCTGATGATCACCACCGAAGCGATGGTCTGCGAGATCCCGGAGAAGAAGCCCGCTCCGGCCGGCGGCGGTCACGGGCCTGACATGGATTACTGATCCATCTCTCGCTGACCACCACCTCCGGCCTGCGGCCGCGCCCCCGTGGCGCGGCCGCGGGCTTTTTGCATCTCGTCTTCCGATTCCAATTCCGATCGGATCGCCCACCCTGTGATTGCGCCTCAGGCCCTCGCCACCTGCGCTGAGATTCCCGAGTCGGCCAAAAGCAGGCCCGGCTAGACGGCGCGATGCATCCAGAATTGCTCTCGCTCGTCTTTGCGCGCCTGGAGGGACGCTTGAAGAAACACCACCGGGCTTTCCCGCCCTGCCGCCGTCATGTCGCCTCTCCGCCTTCGATCGTGGAGTCAACGTCTCGCCCTGCGGTTTTTTCGGGAGCCTCCGCGCCTCTCCCGCGGCGCCGGTGATCCCTGTGCCTTCGCCACAGTTTTGCTCGCTGCGTTGGCTCCCCCGGCCCTTACGCTGGGGCCGCGCTGCCAGAGTTGAAGTGTGCCCGTGCGGCCTTCGATCCAGGTTTCCTTGGACGCTTGCGTCGGGGCCACGCTGTCTGCGTTGCTCGCGGGATTGCGCTGGTTCCATGCTCGGTCACCCACGTTCCTCTCGGGGCCTCGCTCAGGGCCGCAGAAGCCCTTCTGCACCGCTTTCCATTCGAATTTCCCCCGGCTCTTGCGCCGGGGCCGCGTTTCTGGCGTTGCCCCCGTGCCGCCTCGCGTGGGGCCGACCTGCCGTCATTTCTGGTGCTGCCCTGTTGGGTGGTTGTTCCCAATGATCGCTTCCGGCCGCTGCGAGAGCGCGGCCCCGACGCAAGCGTCGGGGGAACCCGGCAGCCAATATGGCCGCCCAAGCGTGCGTGGCGATCCATGAGAGGGCACACGTCGGCTAGCACACGCGGCGCCATCTTTCTTCCGGCATCGCACGTGCCCCCTCAGCACGGTGCATGGACGGTGCGTCTTACGGATTGTTCAAGTAGCGAAGGGGACGGCCTGATCTGCCACCTTCGTTGCGGCGAGCACCAGGGAAGCGGAAACTCGAGAAAGCGGGCAAATCTGCCGGACTGCCCGTTCGCTCCGCGGCGCTCGAGGCGAGGACGCACTGCAAGGATCGCCGACGGGCGTGCGCCAGTACTCCGGTTCCCCCGTTGCTCGTGCCTGGCCACGCTGTATGCCGCAGAAGCGGCTCCCGCGCCTCTTTCCATCCGGAGTTCCCCCGGCGCTTGCGCCGGGGCCGCGTTTCTGGCGTTTCGCCCGTGCGGCCACCGCGTGGGACCGACCTGCCGCCATCGCCGGTGGCGTTTCCCTGTTTGCATGGTTGTTCTCAACGATCGCCCCGGCCAATGGAGAGCGCGGCCCCGACGCGAGCGTCGGGGGAACCCGGCCAGCAATGCGGCCGCTGCGCCCTTGCGGAGCCATCCATCAGAGGTCGCGAGTCGGCTTGCGCACGCTACGCCGCCCTGGTTCCCGCACTGAAGGTGACCACGTCAGCGAATTGTACAGACGGTGCATCTTCCGGGGTGTTCTATTCGCGAAAGAGCCGGATCAGGCCGTCCCTTTCGTTGAGAGTGTCCCTTTCGTTGCAGAGCCACCCTCGCTGAAGGCGCGGCGGCGACCGCGGCCCCGGCGCAAGCGTCGGGGGAATCCGTGTGTGAAGCGCACGCGGACGGTGCCAACAGCATGGGCGCTGCCAGAGTGCTGGTGGAACTGTGCTGGCAGCGAGTGAGCAGCACGAGCAGCACCGCACCCGCATCAGCATCGGGTGCAGGTGATGCGG
Source organism: Bryobacteraceae bacterium (assembly GCA_037481575.1). Taxonomy (GTDB): domain Bacteria; phylum Acidobacteriota; class Terriglobia; order Bryobacterales; family Bryobacteraceae; genus JANWVO01. The sequence goes on from JBBFLJ010000013.1 coordinate 84,370, forward strand.
CTATGATGCCACCGCCGGGATCTTCGAGCTTGTCCCCCCCGCCGACGGAGTGAAAGGCCGGGGATTCCCTTGGGGGTGCACCCGGCACGCTCCCGAGTCAGGCCGCGCTGTCCCCGCCGCTAGGCCAGCCTGTCCTTCCGCGCACACTCCTCCGAGCAGTAGTAGCGCGTCTCGCCGCCCCGCACCCGCTTCACCGCCGCCTGCCCGCTCACATACACGCCGCACACCGGATCCCGGTGCAGCTTGCCGCCAATCTCCGGCCGCCTCGGCTTGCTCTCGCGCCCCAGAAACTCCGACAGCGCCCGCGCCGCAGCCCCCACGAAGATCCGGATCAGCGGCACCACCAGAATGAACAGCAGCAGAAAAATCAGCAGTCGCATCATGGCGCTTCTGGCACCCAAAGCGAAAAGGGCGCCCCCGCGGGGCGCCCTCGCAAGTGGCTTGCCGCCGGGCTTACTTCTTCTTCTTCGAAGGCTTCTTCGCCTCCGGGTTCTCGTACGTCGTTTCGATCTTGCCCGTGATCAGCTGCAACAGGCCCTTCGCCGCCTCCGCGTTCGGCCCGTTGGGCTCCAGCTCCAGGTACTTCTCGCACGCCTCGCGCATGCCCTCCGGGGGCACCGGCGTCCCGTCGGGCTTCAGCGTCATCTTGCCGCTCAGCGCGCTGCAATACTGGAACCACGCCGGCGCATATTTCGGATCCAGCTCCGTCGCCTTCTTGAAGGCCGCCGCGGCCGGCTCCACCTGCCCGGTGTTGATGTACACCGCGCCCAGGTTGAACATGTACTTGCCGCCGCCCGGCGGATCCAGCGCCGTCGCCTTCTCCAGCTCCGCCGTCGCCTCGTCAAACTTCTTCAGCTTCGCCAGCACCAGCCCGTAGTTGTTGTGGATCCCCGCGTCGCCGGGCTGCAGCTCCAGCGCCTTCACGTAGGCATCTGCGGCCTTCTGCAAGGCTTCGTCGCGTTCTGCTCCGGTCTTCGTCGTCGACAGCCCGTCATACGCCGCTGCCAGCTGCACCCAGACGGCCACCTGCTTCGGGTCGATCTCGCCCGCCTTCTGCAGGTTCTCCACCGCCGTCTGATAGTCCTTGGCCTGCAGCGCCGCATAGCCCGCGTTGAAGGCGTCGTTCAGCGCCTTGTTCCGCGCCATCTGCGCCGCGCGCTCCTTCAGCTGCTTCTCCATCGCCGCGCGCTGCTCCGGCGTCATCTCCTTCAGCACTTCCTGCGAGACCTGCCCGGTCTGCTGCGCCGCCTCCATCGCCTTGCGCTTCGCCATGATCTTCTGCAGGTCGCAGAAGTCCTTCAGCTCCACCGGATCCCCCATCTGGCTGCGCACTCCGTTCAGCACGTCCATCACCTGCCCGTTGTATTCGCAGCTGATCGTGAACGTGCCGCCGATCGGCATTCCGCTGTAGACCCACTCGCCCCGCTTGTTCGTCTTCGTCTGCCAGTTGCCCTTGATGTCCTTGCGTTCGATCTTGATGATCACGCCCTGCACTGGCTTGCCATCCTCGCCCACCACCTTGCCCATGAACGTTCCCATCTGGGCGCTCGCCAGTCCCGCGCTCGCCGCGCAGACTGCCGCCCACGTCACTGCTTGCTGGATTGTGCGCAGCATCTAAAAGACCTCCGGATCTGATTCAGACCTCACTCCCAGCGTACTATAGCGTGCGTGCCTGTTGCATGACGCCGAAGTACGCTTTTTCAACTCTCCTACGGCAGAAATTGCGCCAGATAGCCGCCGCTCTGCAACAGCGCCGCCTGCCGCATCTCCAGGCTCCCTTCATACGCCCGGTCCTCCACCTCGATGCAAACCGGACCGTCGTAGACTTCCACCAGAACCGAGCACAGCCTGCCCCAGTCCACTTCGCCCAACCCGGGCAACTTCGGCGTGTGGTACTGCAGTGGGTACGCCAGCAGCCCCACCTCGTTCAGCCTGTCCCGGTCCACGCGCGCGTCCTTCGCATGGAAATGGAACAGCTTGTCCTTGAACTCGCGCAGCACCTTCACGTAGTCCATCCCCTGCCAGACAAAGTGCGACGGGTCGAAATTCAGCCCGAAGTTCGCCGACGGGATGTCCTCGAACATCCGCCTCCAGATCGCCGGCGACGTCGCCAGGTTCTTCCCCCCCGGCCATTCGTCCCTCGTGAAAAACATGGGGCAGTTCTCGATGGCGATCTTCACCCCGTGGTCTTCCGCGAACTTCACCAGCGGCTTCCACGTCTTCAGGAAACGCGGCCAGTTCTCGTCCACCGTCTTCGAGGGATCCCGCCCGATGAACGTGTTCACCACGCCCACGCCCAGCAGCTCCGCCGCGCGGATCACCTTCTTCAGGTGCTCCACATAGACGCGCGCCTCCGCCGGATCCGGCGCCAGCGGGTTCGGATAATAGCCCAGCCCGCTGATGCCCACTCCCGTCTCCTCGCACAGCCCCAGCACTTCCTGCGCCTTGCTCTTCGTGAATCCGTTCACGTCGATGTGCGTCACCCCGGCGTAGCGCCTCTCGGCCTTCCCCACCGGCCAGCACATCACCTCCACGCAATCGAAACCGCTCTCTCCGGCGAACTCGAGCACCTGCTTCAGATCCAGATCCGGCAGGATCGCGCTGACAAATCCAAGTTGAATCATTCCGGGTTCTCCCTCTCTACTCTACGCTGAACCAGCTCCACTCTCCACCGCTTCAGCTCCGCTCCCCGCCGCGGTGCCAGCTTCGCTTCCAGCCGCACTGCCTGCGTCTCGGCCTCCTTCCCGTCCCATTCCTTCCATTCGCCTCCCGTCATCACCAGCACGCGCCAAGACTCCGGCGGCGCGGCCCACTCCGGCTCCGCCTTCCGCAACCTGCCCGGCCACGGATACCGGTACTCAATCCATTCGACCGTGCCCCGCGCCCCGCCGAAACGGAATCCCTCCCGGTCCGGCGGATCCTCGTGCGTCGCATTGGATGCCAGTACAATGGGCGCATTCTCCTGCCACTTCGTTTCCCCGCCTGCCACCGGAAACATCGTGATTCGCAGCCGCGCCGCGCCCATCGGGATCAGCGTGATCTCCTTTTCCCGCTCCTCCGTCTTCACCGGGCTCTGTTGAATTTCCCCGGCCAGTCCGTTCGGCTCCAGCCGCCACTCCGGCACCCGCCTGCCGCGCGCGCGGATCAGAAGCGGCGCCGCTGACGGCTCGAACGGCTGCGCCGCCAGGGCCTTGGCACGCTCCAGCCGCATCGGGGCCTTCAGCTCCAGCGCGTAATTCCACGGCGTCGCCGGAAATACCTCGTACTGCTTCCAGTCCCCCTCGCCGCCATAAGCCCGCCAGTCCTCCCCGATTTTCAGCGAAAACGCCAGCGGCCCGTAATGCACGGACGCGGCGTTCTTCTGTTGCGGCCAGCGCCGGACTTCGATCTCCGCCGGCAGCGTCAGCTCCACCGTGTCCCCCTCTCTCCACTCCCGCTCCACCGTTGCCCACGCGCTCCTCTCCGGCAGCCGCGCCTCGCGCCCGTTCACCCGCAGCTTCGGCCCGCGCGCCCACGACGGAATCCGCAGCACCAGCGGAAACCGCACCGGCCGCCGCGCATGCACCGTCATCCGCACCACGCCGTCGAACGGATACTCGGTGCTTTCGCGAACCGTCACCTCCTCGCCTGCCCCCACGCGCGCCCGCACCGTGTTCTCCGAATAGAACACCGCTGCCAGCCCGTTGCCTCCCGTCGCCATCCACTGCCGTTCCGCGAAATACGGCCAGCCCATCGCCGCGTTGTGCTGGCAGCAACGGTATCCATAGGGGTTGTAACTGAACATGTCGCCGCTGTTGTCGATCGCCGGAGCCTTGTTCTTGCGGTCCAGCTGCGGCTGATTCGGCGCCGTCAGATAGTGCAGCCCCCGCAGGTCCGCCGTCATCGAGGCGGGCAGCGAATTGAATGCGATCTCCTCCGCCCGCTCCGCCCACTTCGCATCTCCGGTGATCCCCAGCAGCATCTCGTGGCTGAACATCAGCTCCACCCACGTGCAGGTCTCCGTTCCTTGCCTCGGTCCGCGGAAACCCGGCCTCGCGTTTTCGTCCGCGGCAAACCCGCCCCCCGGTCCGTTGCCGTACAGCCGCATCATTGTCTCGTAGATGCGCTCTGCCGCCCGCAGATAGCGCACATCGCGCGTCTGCTGGAAATACTGCGCCGGCTCGCGGAAGCACTGCCCGAAATTCACCCCGTGCCAGGACGCAATCCCTCCCGCCCAATCCGCCGTGCGTTCGTGATTCACGCGCGCCGCATCCAGCAGCCACGCCTCTCCGGTGCGCGAATAGAGCCAGTAAATGTGATCCAGATTGTCGCCGCCGCGGAATTTCTGCCAGCTCGCCGGCAGCAGGTTTTCGAGCGGCTGGCTGTGGAACCACCGGAAATAGCGCAGCAGGAACTTCAGCACCCGCTCGTCGCCCGTCGCCTCGTGGTAGGTCCGCAGCACGTAGATCATCACCATGTTTGGCCACAGGTCCAGCGCCTCCAGCCGCCCCAGCGTGTGCTCGCCCACCAGGTTCGCCGCCGGTCCGAAGTAGCCGTCCTCCCTTTGCGACGCCAGCACCGCCTCCACCCACTGCCGGCACTCTCCCAGAATGCGCGGATCGCGCAACACATAGCCAAGCTCGATATAGCCCTTCAGCCAGTACGGCAGCTCCTCCCATCCGAACCGCCCGTGCCCGCGCGGATCCAGCCACGCATTGCCCTCGCGCCGGCAATATTGGCTCAACTCGGGCAGCCGCCCGCTGAAGCCCCGCGCCATGCGCTTCAGCTGCTCGCCCAGCCACCCGCCCGGTTCCACCGCGCCCGCCGGCAGCTTCACCAGCGGCAGCTCCCGCAGCGGCGCCCGGTTGCCCGCATACAGCGTGTTCTGCCCCGCGGGCAGCCCCGCGCGCACTTCCACTTGCCCCCATGCGGCAGCTGCCAGGACGCACATTCCGGCCCACGCCAACACCGTTTTCATGCGTCCCAGCATATCCAAGGGCCGAACCGCGGCCAACCGTTTTGCGTATCCTGAGTGACACCGGCGGAGGAATCCATGGATCCCTTGCAAACTCTCGCCCTCGCTCTCGGCGGCGGCATCGCTGCCGGACTCCGGCTCTACGCCACTGTGCTCGGACTCGGACTCGCCATCCGCCTCGGCTGGCTCCACCTGCCCCCGTCCCTGCAGGGGCTCGAGATCCTCGCCCACCCCGCCGTTCTCGCGGCGGCTGCCGTCGCCTACGTCGCCGAGTTCATCAGCGACAAGATTCCCTGGTTCGATACCTTCTGGGACGCCGTCCACACCTTCATCCGCCCCGTCGGCGCCGCCATGCTCGGCGCCGCCGCCTTCGCCACCCTCGATCCCGCCGCCCGCACGTCCCTCGCCCTGCTCACCGGCGGCGCCGCTCTCTCCGCGCACGCCTCCAAAGCCGCCATCCGCTTCGCCGTCAACCACAGCCCCGAACCCTTCTCCAATTGGCTGCTCAGCCTCGCCGGCGATTTCACCGTCCCCGCGCTGCTTTGGCTCACCTTCACACATCCGCTGCTGACGCTGTCGGCAGCGCTGATTTTCCTGCTGATCTTCGCGTGGCTCGCTGTGGAAATCTTCAGGCTCCTCCGCCGCGCTATTGCGGCGCTCCGCGAGCGTTGGTCCGGCGCGACCGCCCGGTCCTGATCCGGGATCAGCGCTCCGGCAGGCACTCCTCGTACAGCGCGCGCCACCGCTCCACCATCCGCTCGAGCGAAAACTCCCGCTCGCACCGAGCTCGGTTCCTCGCGCCCGCTTCCCTCCGCAACTCCGGGTCCGCCGCCCACTTCCTCAGCGCCGCCGCGTAGCCCTCCACGTCGCCGCGCCGCACGATCGCGGGCTCGCCTGCCTGCTCCAGCATCCACGCCGTGTCGCCCGCATCCGTGCACAGCGCCGGCAGCCCCGTCGCCATAGCCTCCAGCAGCGCCAGCGGCATCTGCTCCGTCATCGAAGACATCGCAAACAGGTCGAACATCCGGTACCACGGCGCCGGATCCACCACGCCCGGGAACAGCACCCGCCCGCTCAAGCCCAGCTCCCCCGCCAGCCTCTTCAGCGCCCCCCGCTCCGGCCCTTCCCCGGCGATCACCAGCCTGCCCTCGATCCCCGATGCCGCAAACGCCCGCAGCAGCAGATCATAGCTTTTCTCCGGACGCAGGTGCCCCACCGTGCCCGTCACAAATTCCTCCTCGCCGATGCCCAGTTCCCTCCGCAGCGCATCGTTCCTTCCCGGGCGGAACCGCTGGCAGTCGACTCCGTTCGGAATCCGCCGCACGATCCGCGCCGGCAACCGGTACTGTTCGAGCGCGATCCACTCCAGCGTCCGCGAAGGCACCACCACGCGCTTCGCAAACCGCAGCACCGCTCTCCGCGCCAGCACGCGCCGCAGCTTCAACCCCTCCGCCTCATCCGCCCCGAAGCCGTCCTCCGTGTGGATCAGCGGGCAGGCGCGCGCCAGCAGGCATCCCAGCGCCGCGTCGAAAGCTCCCCAGTTGTAGGTCTGCACCAGCGACGGTTTCCGTTCCCGCACCAGCCGCGCGAACCCTGCCGGAGAAAGCCTCCGCGGCGCCTCGGCAATCTCCCAGTCCACGCCCGGTTCGAATCCGCTTTGCGCCGACGCCCGCCCCGAAACCGGAAGGATCAGGTGCCGGAAGCGGCGCCCCATCGCATTGGCCAGCCGCACCAGCCGCATCTCGGCGCCGCCCGTCTCAAAGCCCCACATCACATGCAGGATCAGCGGCGCCCCGCTCCGCTCCGCTTTGGTGGCCGCGCCCACGCCGCACATTGTCGCACGGATCCGTTTCCGCGTCGCCGGTTCCTCTGGAACAATCCGGGTCGTTCTTGTTTCAGCGGCCCCGGGCGGATGCGGCGGCGCCAGCCGCCCGCCCCTTGCTTCCGCCTACACTACCCTTCATGGACGCCCTTGGCGCTCTCGCACGCGTCGGCGCACGCTTCCGCCGCCGCCGCATGCGCCTGCTCGCGCGCCTCTTCGAGATCCGGCCGGAATGGCTCGTCCTCGATGTCGGCGGCACTCCCGCCATCTGGGAACTCTGCCCTGTGCGCCCCCGCCTCGTCATTCTCAACCAGCCGCGCGCCCGCGAGCCCGTCCCGCCCGGCGTCCTGTATGTGGAAGGCGACGGCGCCGCCCTGCCGTTCCCCGACCAGTCCTTCGATCTCGTCTTCAGCAACTCGGTGATCGAGCACCTCGGCTCCCCGGAAGCCATGGCCCGGTTTGCCGCCGAAATCCGCCGCACCGGCCGCCGCTACTTCGTCCAGACGCCCGACGCCGCCTGCCCTGTCGAACCCCATCTCTACACGCCTTTTCTGCACTGGCTGCCGCGCGAGTGGCGCCGCACGCTCGCCCCGCGCCTCTCGCTGTGGGCTCTTGCCGCGCGCGTCCCCGCCGACCAGCGCGAATTCTTCCTCCGCCACTGCACCGACGAAGTCGAGCTGCTCGACGCCGCTCGCATGCGGGAGCTGTTCCCGGACGCGCAGATCCTCCGCGAACGCTTCCTCGGCTTGCCCAAGTCGCTCCTCGCCGTCCGCGGCGCCGCCCCCGGCGCCCGTCCGGGGGCGCGATAATAAAAGGCCGGAGGACGCCGGGCGGGGCATGGATTTCGTTGACCAGCTCAAGTCGTCCGTCGACATCGTCCGCGTCGTAGGCGACTACGTCCGGCTCAAGCGCGCCGGCTCGGGCCCGCGCTACACCGGCCTCTGCCCCTTCCATCACGAAAAGACTCCCTCCTTCTCCGTCCACTCCACGCACCAGTTCTACAAGTGCTTCGGCTGCGGCGCCGGCGGCGACGTCATCAAGTTCGTCATGGAGATCGAGCGCCTCACCTTCTGGGAGGCGGTCAAACTCCTCGCCGAACGCCACGGCATCCCCCTCCCCAAACACGGCGCCGAAACAGACGAAGAAACCCGCCGCCGCGCCGCCCTCTTCGAAATGCACGAAATCGCCGCGCGGCTCTTCCGCGAGCTTCTCCACTCCCCCGCAGGCGAGGAAGCCCGTTCCTACCTCGCCCGCCGCGGCGTCTCGCCCGCCGTCGCCGAAGAATTCGGCCTCGGCCTCAGCGACCGCTCCGGCCAGACGCTCGTTCGCGCCTTCCAGCGCGCCGGCTTCCCGCCGGAGCTCATGGAAGAAAGCGGCCTCGTCCTCCGCCGCACCGACGGCTCGGGCCTCTACGACCGCTTCCGCGGCCGCCTCATGTTCCCCATCCACTCCGAGTCCGGAAAGCTCATCGCCTTCGGCGGCCGTGCTCTCGCCCCCGACGACCAGCCCAAGTACATGAATTCGCCCGAAACGCCGATATACAGAAAGAGCCACGTGCTCTACAACCTGAACCGCGCCCGCAAGGCCATCGAGCAGGCGGGCCGCGCTGTGCTGGTCGAGGGCTACATGGACGCCATCGGAGTTCACGCCGCCGGAGTGCCGAATGTCGCCGCCGTCTGCGGCACCTCCCTCACGCCGCTCCAGGTCCGCAGCCTGCGCCGCTACGCGCCCGAAGTCATCCTGAATTTCGACCCCGACAGCGCCGGCGCTGCCGCCACCGAAAAGTACATCCCGGTGCTGCTCGAAGAGGGCGTCCGCGTGCAGGTGCTCGAACTCCGCGGCGGCCTCGACCCCGACGAGTTCGTCCGCCAGAACGGCGCCGCCGCATATGTGGCCGCCCTGCAGAACGCGCGCAGCTACTTTCATTGGCTCGCCGACCGCGCGCGCTCCCGCTTCGACCTCCGCAAGCCCGAAGGGCGCGTCGCCGCTTTCCAGTTCCTCCTTCCCGCCATCCAGCGCATGCCCGACCGCCTCGAACGCCTCGCCGTCGCCAACGACGTCGCCGAATACCTGCACATGGAGCCGGGCGTCGTGCTCGATGAATTCCGCAAAGCGGCCGCCGAGCGGCGCCAGCAGATCCGCGCGTCCCAGGCCGCTCTTCCGGATCCCAACGAGGTCCTGCTCCTGCATGCCCTGCTGCATGACGCCGAGGCGCGGGCCGAAATCGCCCCCCTGCTCGGCGAACTCTCCGTGCTCGAATCGTCGCCTTCGCACGAAATTTTCGAAGCCATCCGCCGCATCACCGCCGCCGGCGAGCCTCTCACCTATCACGCTCTCGAGGCGCGCTTGCGCGAAGAGGCTCGCGAGCGGCTCGCCGCTCTCGTTCTCGCCGACGACACGCTCGGCGAAAGCTACTCGACCGAGCTTGCGGTCTCCTGTGTCCGCAAGCTCGCCGCCGCCGAAGAAGAAGCCCGCCGCAGCCGCCTCCGCCGCCGCATCCAGGAGGCGGAACGCAGCGGAAATGTCGAGGAGGCCATGCGCCTTCTGGAAGAATTCAGCCGGTTGGAGCGCGGCAGACGCGCTACTTCCGGTGGTGTAGGATAAAGAGGACGCGAAATCGAGGGGTCGCTCGTCGAGGTTACCGTGGCAACCGAGGGTCGCTACAGCCGGTTCCAGAAGCTCATCGATTTGGGCAGGGAGAAGGGCTACGTCCTCTATGACGACGTCGCGGAACTCGTGCCCGACGACCTGTCCTCAGGCCAGAATCTCGAAGACCTGCTCGCCGGGCTCGATGAAGCCGGCGTCGATCTGCTCGAAGAGCCCCGCATCGAGGAAAGAAAAGACGCCGGCGAAGAAGAGCTTGCCGAGGCTGATTTCGCCGATATTTCCGAAAGAACCAATGACCCCGTGCGCATGTATTTGCGCGAAATGGGGTCGGTCAGCCTGCTCACCCGCGAAGGCGAAATCGAGCTCGCACGCCGCATCGAGCACGGCCAGAAAATGGCCGCCCGCGCCCTCTCGCGCTCCCCGTTTGTCATGCGCCAGATCCTTGAAATCGCCTCCGAGGTTCGCGACGGCAAACGGCAGCTCCGCGACGTGCTCGCCATCCCGGAACTGATGGCCTCCGACGACAACGTCGAGAAATTCCAGTCCGCCTTCGAAGAGCAGATCGACGCCCTGTCGAAGAACCTCCGCAAGATCCATCAGCTCCGGAACAAGCTCACCGCCATGCCGCGCGCCAAGCTCAAGCTCTTCCGCTCCACGCGCTGGGAGCTGGCCCGGCTCGTCGTCTCCACCTCCCGCGCCATCCGGGACATGCAGCTCTCCTCCGCCACGTGGCGCCATCTCACCTCCACCGTGCGCGCCGCCCTCGATCAGATCACCCCCCTTGAACGCGAAATCGCCCGCCTCCAGCGCGCCATCGAGGAAGCCTCCGCACAGGGCTCCGCCGCTGTTCGCGACCTGAAGCGCGAACTCCGCGCCACCAGCCAGAAATTTGCCGCCCTCGAACGCTCCTTCGGCGTCACCTGCACCGAGCTCCGCCGCACCCTCGCCCTCGCCGAACGCGGCGAAAACGAGGCCGACGCGGCCAAAAAGCAGCTCATCGAGGCCAATCTCCGGCTCGTTGTCTCCATCGCCAAGCGCTACACCAACCGCGGCATGGCTTTCCTCGACCTCATCCAGGAAGGCAACATCGGACTCATGAAGGCGGTCGACAAGTTCGACTACCGCCGCGGCTACAAGTTCTCCACTTACGCCACATGGTGGGTCCGCCAGGCGATCACGCGCGCCATCGCCGACCAGGCGCGCACCATCCGCATCCCCGTCCACATGATCGAAACGATCAACAAGATCATCCGCACGCAGCGCCTGCTGCAGCAGGAGCTTGGCCGCGAACCCACCACCGAGGAACTCGCCCGCCGCCTCGACATGAACGTCAACAAGGTGCGCCGCGTGCTCCGCGTCGCCCAGGAGCCGATCTCCATCGAAACCCCGGTCGGCGAGGAGGAAGAATCCCACCTCGGCGACTTCATTGTCGACAAGCGCATCACCTCGCCCTCGGAAGCCGTCATCAACCTCAATCTGCGCGAGCAGACCGCCGAGGTTCTCAAGACCCTCAGCCCGCGCGAAGAGAAAATCATTCGCATGCGCTTCGGCCTCCACGACGGCAGCGAACATACGCTGGAAGAAGTCGGCCAGCACTTCGCCGTCACGCGCGAGCGCATCCGCCAGATCGAGGCCAAGGCCCTGCGCAAGCTGCGCCACCCCAGCCGCAGCCACCGACTGCGGGTCTTCCTCGAGCGCTCCACGCGCGACTGACCTCGCTCCGCAGCACCTTCGCCCGAGGCCCGTCCGCAACCGCCTCGCGGCACAGCTCCGGGCGTGTCCCTCAAGGCCTGCTTCACTTTCCGCGCGCGTGTGCACACTCAGGCTGCCGAGTGGCCGGCGGCCCGTGTGCTTGCCCGCAGGGATTCGCAACCCGCGCTTGCGCCGCCGCCCAGCGGGTCAGGACTCTGCGCTGCTCTGCCCGCTCCCGGAAGCCGGCTCGGACTCTTTGGAAGCGCTCGTGGTGGCAGCGGCGTTGTTCTGCCCCCAGCTCCCTTGCAACCCCAGCTCTTCCGCGCGCTCCTGCATCGCCCGGATGCAGAAAGCGATGTGCTCGTCCAGATCCACGCCCAGCTCCGCCGCCCCGTTGACGATGTCCTCCCGGCTCACTGCCCGCGCGAACGCCTTGTCCTTCATCTTCTTCCGCACGCTGCGCGCATCCACCTCATGAATCGAGCGCGTCGGCTTCACGTAGCTCACGGCAGTGAGAAATCCGGCCAGCTCGTCGCAGGCGAACAGCGTCTTTTCGAGCAGCGACTCCCGCGGCACCCCGGTGTAGGAGGCGTGCGACAGGATCGCCCTCCGGATCACCTCCGGCACCCCGCGCTCCCGCAAGATCGCCTCGCCCTTCACCGGATGATCCGGCGCCTGCGGGTGAATCTCCCAGTCGAAGTCGTGCAGCAGCGCAGTGACGCTCCAGACTTCAGGATCCACGCCATCCCTGCCTTCCGCCGCAAACTTGCGCGCATATGCAGCCACGCACGCCTCCACAGCGAGCGAATGCCGCCGCAGCGCGTCGTTCTGGATGAACTCGCAGACAATCTCCCAGGCCTGCTCGCGTGTGATCATGATCTCTCATGCTACCCGATCCCGGCCGGGAGCCAGCCGTGCGCCATGCTATAGTGAAGAAAGACCCGTGGGCCTGTGGCGCAGTTGGGAGCGCGCTTCCATGGCATGGAAGAGGTCGAGGGTTCGAATCCCTCCAGGTCCACCAATTCCCTCACACCCTTACATCGGTCACCCGGTACCCCGTGCTGAAAATTGAATCGGGATTCGAACCTGACCGGCAGCATAGGGAAGCGGAACAGTGAATGACATCGGTCGAGTCTGATCTCCAGGCAGACTCCGTCCGTTCTGTCTCGTCTGACGCCATGGCGTCGGGATAGAGTCGGAGCACTTCGCCTTTGCATCAATCCCTTCCCGCTTCTGGCCACAGCGTGACATGGGTCGGCACAACGAGCCACATCGGCTCCGGGACTGCCAGCGCCAACGCC
>JBBFLJ010000014.1:0-95945 GCA_037481575.1 Bryobacteraceae bacterium
CCGTCGTCTGGTACCCGCTCCAGGGCAGGTCGCGCACCGACCGCTCCACCACTTCATGGATCTCCTTGCAACGCCGGCCGCAGCCTGAACAAATCACCACCTGATTCCCGCGCTTCCGGCGCACCCAGAGCATCAATGTCTTCTCTTTTTCATTCACCTCGTGCCGGTACACCCGGTAGCCGGGCCAGCCTAAGATCTTCGTCCAGTCTGAGTCTCTCAAAGCCCTCTCAGTCTACCTGCTGGACAGCACACCAACTTCCGTCACCCCAACCGCTCTGTCGGATTCCTGCTCAGAGCCATAAAACGGAAGCCGGATGAAAGTCACCGCGGGCATATAAGCGCCGAATTGCTGTTTCTGCAGCGCATATTGCGGCTCCACATCGTAGATCCGGCCACTCCCCGCCAGTGTGGCGCCGGCGTAAAACGCGGCGAAGTCGTTGGCGCCCGTGCGCAAAACCGGCCCCATGGCCGCGATGAAACCGCTGATGAGCACACCCGCACTTGCCAGCGCCAGCAGGAGGAACAAGGTTCTTTTTTGTCCCGTCATTCCGCTTGCCTTTTTCGAACCGGAATGAACCGGGCGAGCCGGATTCTCCCGCCGGGGCGCAAACCCGTGGTCCAAGTGCGCGGGCCGACAACAAGAAGAGTCCGGCGGGACGGGGGCCGGCCCGGAAAAGAGCTCCAACGCACGCGAAGGCAGGGCGTCATGTCCGATTCCAGGCATGATAGCGGAAGAAGGAGCCTTCCGGCACCGCAACCTGCAGGCGCGCCCGGAGGCGCAATCCGCGGCCAGCCTCGCTCACACCACCCCGGCCGGGCTGCCTACAGTTCAGGATCAATCGCCTCTGATCCGGCCGGCTCCCTCTGGCCTCGCAGCCACGCCTTGGCTTCCGCCAGCTGTTCGAACCGCTTCTCCTCTGCGCGGAAGGCGGCCGTGTGCACGCAGCGGCGGTGGCGGTGGTGCTCCACCGGATGCTTCATGTGCAACATCTCGTGGAAGAGCACGTATTCCACCACCATTTGCGGCACTTCCGGGCGGTCCAGCCAGGAGCTCAGCACGATGGCGTTGTGAACGTGATCGTAATGCCCGAGGAGCGTGCGCGAGGGGCGGCGGCTCCACCCAAGCAGGGGCTTCGGAAACAGCGGACCGAAGTAGCGGTCGCGGAGTTCGTCGAACAGAACGTCCAGGTTGTAGCACCGGCCTTGGGGGCCGGAAATGTATTTCCGGCTCCGGGCGGCGCGTAGAGCCTGATGGTCGCGGCGGACGTCCTTCCGGTTCAGATACTGCCGGTAGTGCCGCACCCAGTGCGCGGGCGGGGGCCGGCGGAACAGGCGCGAAAGCAGGATCCAGGCCAGCGCCTCGCGCACTGTGGCCGGCGCGGAGGCCATCAGCTCGCTCAGGCGCAGCTCCAGCACGCCCTCCACCAGCCGCAGCTTCCCCATCGTCGCAACGTAAGGGCGGACCAGCAGGCGCACTTCCGGCGCGCGGGCGCTCCGCGAAAGGGCGGCATAGACCCTGCGGAAGATGGCTTCTGTCGATTCGGGCGCCGGAGCGACTTCAGCAGGCAGCAGTTGCATCCCTCTCCCTGAATAGCATAGTTTTAGAGTTTTCCGTCCGTTGCAAGGAGACGGCTGAATGCCTGCCGCCCGTGCGCGCGGCAGGCGCGAAGGAGGTTCGTTGTTACCAGCGAAAATCAGCGCGGTCGGCGCGTGGGTGCCGCCGCGGGTCTTGACCAACGATGATCTGGCGAAAATGGTGGATACGTCCAACGAGTGGATCCTGGAGAGAACCGGGATCCGCGAACGCCACATCGCCGACCCCGACATCGCCACCTCCGACATGGCCATCGAGGCGGCCAAAGCGGCGCTGGCCAACCACGGCTCCACGGCCGAGGACGTCGACGCCATCATCCTCTGCACCGTCACGCCCGACTACATGTTCCCCTCCACCGCCTGCATCGTCCAGCACAAGCTCGGCGTGCGCCGCGCCTGGGGGTTCGATCTGGTCGCCGCCTGCTCCAGTTTCGTTTACGGACTGACCACCGCGGCGCATCTGGTCGGCTGCGGCACCCACAAGAAGGTGCTCGTGATCGGCTCGGACACGATGAGCCGGATCATCGACTACACCGACCGCGCCACCTGCGTCCTCTTCGGCGACGGCGCCGGCGCGTTTCTGGTGGAGCCCGCCGCAGAGGGCGAGCCCTGCTTCCTCGGCTTCCGCAACGAGATCGACGGCTCCGGCGGCGACCTGCTCATCATGCCCGCCGGCGGCTCCCGCATGCCGCCCTCCCATGAGACCGTGGACAAGCGCCTGCACTTCGTCCATCAGGAGGGGCAGGCGGTGTTCAAGTACGCCGTCAAGAAGATGGGCGACATCTCGGCGGAGCTGCTCGAGGAGCTCGGGATTCGGCCCTCGGAAGTGAAGCTCATGGTGCCGCATCAGGCCAACCGCCGGATCATCCTCGCCGCCGCCAACCGCCTCGGCATCAGCGAGGAGAACGTGCTGATCAACATCGAGCGTTACGGCAACACGACTTCGGGCACCATCCCCATCGCCACCACGGAAGCGTGGCAGCAGGGGCGGCTGAAAAAGGGCGACATCGTGCTCTTCGCCGCCGTCGGCGCCGGCTTCACCGTGGGCGCCAACGTCTGGCGCTGGGCGATCTGAAGATTCCCGCGCGGGCAAGTTTTCCCGGCGCGATGCTGTGCGCCGCCGCGGGCGAGCCTTCCCGGGGTTCTGCGTTTCGATCACCGGCGCGGCAACGCGGCTCCCCGCGTGGCATCGTGCGTCCGTGCTCTGGCGGATCGCAGGCGCTCCGCCGCGCCGGTCTGCCCCCCGCGCCAGCCATTGTCCCGGCTCCTCCCGCCTCCCTGCGGCGGCGCTCCAACCCCTGTTCCCCTCCGGCCGCATTTCCGCTTATCATAGAAGTCAGGCGCGCCCGTAGCTCAGCTGGATAGAGCGTTTGCCTCCGGAGCAAAAGGCCGCAGGTTCGAATCCTGCCGGGCGTACCACCCCTCCTGACCGAATTCCTCCCATCCCGTCGTCATCGAGCCATTGCATGCTTTCCCCCATGCCGCAGGCTTCCTGCCATGGATCCCTGCGCCGCCTTGCTACCCGCTCTTGGCCGCAGACAACCCGAACTCTGCCCGCCCCGGCTGAGACCGGGTTGCCGCTGCCGGAACCCTCCGGCTCAGCTGCGCTGCGCATCCCCGGCGGCCAATAGCAGCGTCGACCGTCCGCCCACCACAACCGAGGCTCCGGCTTCCGGCGGCTCCCCGCCCGAATAGAATACGGCCTTCCACTGCGCATCGCGGGGCAGCTCGAACTCGAGCGGCTCCCAGTACGCGTTGGCGATCAGGAAAATCCGCTCGTCCTTCCAGCGCGCTTCCATCGCCAGCGAGCGCGAATCGTGGCTCCAGTCCGGCTGATGCAGCCGCACGCCGTGGAACCGCACCTCCGCATGCTCGCGCCCGGACGAGGTCGCCCAGTCGATGCGCCCGAACACCTCGTGCGTCCTCCGAAAGGCGATCAGCGACCGGACGAATTCCAGCAGGTCCCGGTTGGTCTCCGCCAGCCTCCAGTCCACCCATCCGGTTTCATTGTCCTGGCAATAGGCGTTGTTGTTGCCCCGCTGCGTGCGGCCGAACTCGTCGCCCGCCAGCAGCATCGGCACGCCGCCGCTCGCAAAAAGCAGGATCAGGAAGTTCCGCATCTGCCGGCGCCGCAGCGCCAGGATCTCCGGATCGTCCGTCGGCCCCTCCACGCCGCAATTCCAGCTGAAATTCTCGTCCGCCCCGTCGCGGTTGTCCTCCCCGTTGGCCTCGTTGTGCTTGTGGTTGTAGCTGACCAGATCCGCCAGCGTGAAGCCGTCGTGGCAGGTGACGAAGTTGATGCTGTGCTGCGCCTGCCGCCCGCTGCGCGCATAAAGATCCGGGCTGCCTTTCAGACGCTCCGCCAGCGCCGGCACCAGCCCGGCGTCGCTGCGCACGAAGCGCCGCACGTCGTCGCGGTAGCGCCCGTTCCACTCCGCCCACCTGCCCCAGGCAGGGAACGTCCCCACCTGATACAGCCCCGCCGCATCCCACGCTTCGGCAATCAGCTTCGTGTTCGCCAGCACCGGATCATAGGCGAGCCGCTCGAGCAAAGGCGGATCGGGCAGCGGCTCGCCGGTCTTCCCGCGGCCGAGGATGCTCGCCAGATCGAACCGGAAGCCGTCCACGTGCATCTCCATCACCCAGTAGTGCAGGCAGTCGTTGATCAGCGTCCGCACCACCGGATGGTTGCAGTTCAACGTGTTGCCGCAGCCGGAGAAATTCAGATACCGCCCGTTGGAGTCGAGCAAATAATACACGGAATTGTCGAGGCCGCGGAAGGAAAGCGTCGGCCCGCGCTCGTCGCCCTCCGCCGTGTGATTGAAGACGACATCCAGAATCACCTCGATCCCAGCATCATGAAAGGCGCGGACCATTTCCTTGAATTCCGTCACCGCCGCGCCCGGCGCGGCAACCGATCCGTAAGCGGAATTCGGAGCGAAGAAGCCGATCGGATGGTAGCCCCACAGGTTCAGCAGCCTCTCTCCGGTGAGAGGATTCACGCGGTCCGTATCCGCCTCCTCGAACTCGTACACCGGCATCAGCTCCACCGCGGTCACGCCCAGTTCTTTCAGGTAGGGGATCTTCTCCGTCAGCCCGCGGTAGGTGCCCGGCGCAGAGACGCCGGACGAGTCATGGCGCGTGAAGCCGCGCACATGCAGTTCGTAGATCACGGACTCCGCCAGCGGCGTGTTCAGCGGCTGATCGCCGCGCCAGTCGAAGCGGTCATGCACCAGCCCGCACAGCCGCCGCGCCGCCACGCCCCACTGCTCCCCGCCCGCAAGCACTCTCGCATAGGGATCCAGCAGGTATTTCGAAGGATCAAAGCGGTGAATGGCGGGATTCGGGTTCGGGCGCATGTCCATGCGCCACGCGTAGAGCACGTCCCGCGGCAGCCCGCTGATCCAGATGTGCCAGATATGGCCCGTGCGGTTCGCGCCCGGATCCAGCGCAATTTCATGAAAAGGCGACTCGCGGCCCGGCCGGAACAGCGACAGCCATACGTGCGTGGCGTGGCTGCTGTAGACAGCGAAATTGATCCCGTCCTCCAGAAATTCCGCGCCCAGCGGCAGGGCCACGCCCCGGTCCACGCAGAGAAAGCCCGGCATGCCGATATGCTACACCGCGCAGGCGTTCCCGTCATTCGGCAACCGCAGGCGCAGGCGGCGCCCGGAAGAACGGAGGCAGAACGCATCCGGAAACAGACACTTCGTTGCCGCCGGATCCGGGTGGGCTTGTCCGTCAGATCCCGCAGACCCAAGCGCCGCGGCGCTCCTGTGAGAGCCGGTCGGAAGCTGCCTGTGTGCGGACCCTGCTCCTCCCGCCTGCCCCTGCACCGGCCGGATCCCGGTGGCACAACCCGATCCCGCTCCAAAGCGGGGTGGCAGGCGCTCCATCCCGGAAATCATCCCTGTTGATCTTTTCAACATCAGGAGCGCAAACTCTGCCGGGCGTCAGATAAATAAAATCGGGTTCCCATGGAATCCATCGTTGACGATCTCCATATTTCAGTGAAGCCGGAGCGGCATCGGAATCCGATCACCGCCTGTCAAGGCAGTTTGGAACACCTGTCTGCGCAAAAAACCGTGAAGTGTTTTTCATCTGATCCGCGCGGAAACGTTTTCCGGACCAGCGAATCCGGTGCACGCGGCCCCGCACCTTAGTCCTTTGGTTCCATTACTTTTTTGGTGCAAAAACCCGCTGCTTTCGGCTCCGGCAGTTTTATACTCCTTGTCAAGCATCGTGTGTACGACGCTGCTTGCATGGAACTTCTTCAGGGAAGTCCGCCGGCAAGGACATATTGGCCAACATCGAAGAGTGTTCGGAGGTAAGCCGATGAAATCTGGAATTTCTTCCTTTCGGTTTGCAGCTTTGCTCTGCATCGCACTGTCGGGCGCGGGTCAATGGAGTTGGGCAGCACCCGGCAAAACGCCGGTCAGCCGGTGGGACGCGGCGGGCGCCCTGACGGTAGCCCGTGCCGGCGCCTGCGCGGTCACCCTGCCCGATGGGCGCGTGCTCGTCACCGGCGGACGGAACGAGTCCGGCATTCTGGAGAGCGCGGAGTTCCTCCGCGCGGATGGCGTCTCCGAACCCGCGCCGCCGATGACCTTCGCCCGGGCGGGCCACGTGTGCGCCGTTCTGAAAGACGGATCCGTCTTGGTGGCCGCGGGCGTCACCCGGGGTGGCGCGGCTTCGGCTTCGGCCGAATTGCTGGATCCCGCCACGGGAACCTGGCAGCCCATCGGCTGGCTGTCGATGGCGCGCGCTGGCGCGGCGGCGGCAGTCCTGAAGGACGGGCGCGTGGTCGTGGCGGGCGGCGAGTCCGCCGGCGCCCTGATCCCGACGATCGAGGTCTTCGATCCGGAGTCGCGCACCTTTTCCACGGCGCGCGGCACCCTCACCGAAGCCCGCAAGGATCACGCCGTCGCTGTGCTCCGCGACGGGCGTGTCCTGATCGCGGGCGGCAGCAGCGGCGCGCGTTCGCTGGCCACGCTGGAACTCTTTGATCCATCCACCGGCGACGTGTCTCCTGCCGGGCAGATGATGGCGCCCCGTGCGGGACTCACGGCGACCACTCTGCTGAACGGCCGTGTCTTCCTCGCGGGCGGCTTCGACGGATCGGAAGAGCTGGCATCCACCGAAATCTGGAACCCTGCGGATGGCCGCACAGCGCCTGCCGCGCCCATGGATATGCCCCGGCGCGGCCACTTGGCGCTGCGCGTGCCGGACAACAACAGCGTCCTGATCTTCGGCGGCACGTGGCGGGGCGAGCCGCTCCCCTCCTCCGGCTTGTACGTTCCCTGGAGAGACTCCTATGAGCCGATGGCTCAGATCGCCGCCGCCGTTGCCGGCGCCGCCGGCGCCGCCATGAGCGGCAAGGTGGTGATGGCGGGCGGCTCGGCGCGCGCCGCCACCAGCCAGGAAGTCTACAGCGCGGACCTGCCGACGATCCGCACCGATAAGACGGATTACTCCCCGGGCGAGTCCGTCACCATCCTGGGAGAAAACTGGCTCGCCGGGGCGCGCGTCGACCTCGTGGTCCGCAATGTGGCCACCGGCGCAGTGCGTTGGCAACGGACCGGAGAAGCAGCCCCGGTGGCGGGGTCGGATGGACGCCTGCTGCTGGAAAATGCCTTCGCCATGACGCGCGAAGACGCCTATCAGACCTTCGAGCTTGTGGCGACGGAGCAGTCCACGGGGCGAACCGCGGCCACATGGACGTTCACGGACTCGCCCAAGGTGGGATCCGTGAGCATCAGCCCCTTGAGCCATACCGTCACCGCGGGAAGCTCGGCGACGTACACGATCACGGTCAACCGGGGGTCAGATTCGGGTTCTTCTGGAAACTTCACTGCCGCTCTCTCCATCACGACTACCCTGCCTGCCGGAGTGACGGCGAGTTTTTCTCCGAATCCGGTCGAACTCGAACCTAAGGATAATAGCAAGACTTCTACCCTGACGCTCACTACAACCGGGGCGACGCCCGCGGGCACGTACACCTTCACTGTCAAAGCTGCGACCTCTGCCTCTGACTTCGCCACAGGCGACGGCACCCTCGTGGTCCAGGCAGCGTGTACGGCTCCCCAGATCACGGCGCACCCGGCCAGCCGGACAGTCCTGGTGGGCGACTCTGTCACGTTCTCGGTGATTGCCACGGGCACGGGCCCCCTGTCTTACCAGTGGTTGAAGAACGGCTCTTCAATTGATGGAGCCACAGGTTCCAGCTACACAATCTCCAACGTGGCGTTCACGGACAATCGCAGCAGCTATTCCGTCAAGGTCAGCAACAGTTGCGGAGAAGCCACGAGCTCCACCGCCACACTCACTGTCAACAAGCGCGACGTGCAGGTCAGCCTCACGCTGTCTCCGAACGAGGTCGTCATCGGGCAGGAGAGCGAAGTCACCGTGACCGTCACCGACACGTCGCCGGGCACCAAGCAGACGCCTTCGGGCACCATCAACCTCACTTCCAACCCCACCGGCGTCACGTTCCCCAGCTGCACTCTCAGCGAGGTGAGCCTTGGCGTCGCGAAGTGCACGACGACCGCCAGCGCCGCCGCCGCCGGCGACTACTCGATCACCGCGAACTTCGCTGAAACCACCGTCCACAAGGCGGGCAACGACTCCAAGACGCTGAAGGTGACCAAGCGCGAAGTGCAGGTCAGCCTCACGCTGTCTCCCGGCGAAGTGGTCATCGGGCAAACCAGCAGCGTTGAGGTGACCGTCACCGACACGTCGCCGGGCACCAAGCAGACGCCTTCGGGCACCATCAACCTCACTTCCAACCCCACCGGCGTCACGTTCCCCAGCTGCACTCTCAGCAAGGTGAGCCTTGGCGTTGCGAAGTGCACGACGACCGCTAGCGCCGCCGCCGCAGGCAACTACGAGATCCAGGCCAACTACTCCGGGTCGGAGATCCACAAGTCCGGCAGCGACACCAAGACGCTGAAGGTCAACAAGCGCGACGTGCAGGTCAGCCTGTCTCTGTCTCCCAGCGAAGTGGTCATCGGGCAGGGAAGCACCGTAACGGTCACAGTCGAGGACATCTCGCAGGGCACCAAGCAGAGGCCTTCGGGCGACATCACCCTCACTTCCATTCCCACCGGTGTCACGTTCGGCACGTGCTCGCTCACGCCTGACAGCGAGAACGCCGCCGCGGCGAAATGCACGACGACCGCCAGCGCCGCCGCCGCGGGCGACTACTTGATCACCGCGAACTTCGCTGAAACCCCCGTCCACAAGTCCGGCAGCGACACCAAGACGCTGAAGGTCAACAAGCGCCGCTCGAGGACCACGGTCACGCTTGCCTCCAGTTCGGTGGACGAGGGGGGCACGGTCACGGTCACGGCGACGGTCGAGGACATCGAAACTGCCGGTCCGAAGATCACGCCGGCGGGGACGGTGAACTTCAGTGGCCCCAGCACCGTGGTCCAATTCCTTGCCTCCTCCTGCACCCTGAGCGGGAGCGGCGGCAGCGCGTCCTGCTCTGTCACGTTGAAGGCGATCGACGGACCGAGCACACCAACGATCACGGCTACCTTCCCCGAGTCGGCGCAGCATCTGGGGAGCACTGGAACCGCAAGCCTGACGGTGAACAACGTTGCCCCGACGATCGGAACCGTCACCGGTCTGACGGCGGACCCGTGGCCGGTCGGAACCACTCTCACCGTGACGGCGACGTTCACCGATCCCGGCAAGCGCGACACACACACCTGCACGGTGAACTGGGATGACGGCGGAGGCGAATTGTCCGGCACGGTCACGGAGACCGATGGCAACGGCACCTGCACGGCTTCCCGGACGTTCCTGGCAGCGGGCGTCTATCAGGTGACGATCACCGTGACCGACAAGGACGGAGGCACCGGCACTTACACCTTCCAGTACGTGGTGATCTACGATCCCAGCGCCGGGTTCGTCACCGGCGGCGGCTGGATCGACTCCCCGTTGGGGGCGTACCGGCTCAACCCGGCCCTCACGGGCAAAGCAACCTTCGGTTTCTTCTCCCGGTACCGCAAGGGAGCGAATGTCCCTGAAGGAAACACGGAATTCCAATTCCACGCCGCCGGCATGAACTTCAAGAGCTCGTCCTACCAGTGGCTGGTCGTGAGCGGTCCAAAAGCCCAATTCAAGGGCGTAGGAACCATCAACGGCCAGGGCAACTACGGCTTCCTGCTGACAGCCACGGACGGGCAGATGCCCGGCGGCGGGGGCTTGGACAAGTTCCGGATCAAGATCTGGGACATCGGTAGCGGAGTCGTCGTTTACGACAACGTCCCGAGCGCATCGGATGACATCGATGCTGCCAATCCGCAAGTGATCTCCGGAGGCAGCATCGTGATCCACTCGAAGTAAGCCGGCGCGCAAGCGTCAAGCCGGGGCGCCGGACCGCATGGCCGGCGCCCCGTCACGCAGCGTCACTTCAGCAGCTTCGCCATCCGCTCGCGGTGCCGGGAGTAGGCGTAGGAGGCTGCCACCAGCAACAGCCCGAGACCGACCAAAGCCGCGCTGCGGAAGAGCCGTCCCAGTTGCCAGACGTCGTAGGCATAGAGTTTCAGGACCACGAACGACAACGCCACTAGGCCCAGCAGACGGTCCAGCCGCGCTCCTCGGGCTACTCCCATCCCGACCAGCGCCACCCCGTAGGCTGCCACGATGAGAGAAAAGCCCACGATGGAAGCGGCGCGAACGTCCTCCGGGGCGGCGGTGCGGGCGATCTGATCGACCGCATCGAGAAGCAGCGCAGCCAGAAGCACGGCGTGGCCCGCGATATAACTCGCCGCCGCCAGCGCCCGGGGCCGCAGCAGCGCCGCACAGGTCCAGCATCCCAGCGCCGCCCAAGCCATGGCGAAGGACCTCGGGTGAAGGAAAAGCCTCGCCGTTTCCAGATGCGCGTCTGCCAGCGCGACGTGGATCAAACCCAGAGCCAGAACTCCGGCTGCCACGACATTCCACAGGCGGCGCCCGGTCTTGTGCGCGAGCAGAGCGAGCGCCACTGCTTCCAGCACCCAGCCTGCGCTCACCCGCCAGCCTCCCAGCTGCACGGGGATGGCGAGCGTGAAGAATCCTGCGGCCAGCACGCCTGCCACCGGCGCCGCGGGCGCGGCGCGGAGGATCCACGCCGTGGCGGCGAACACGCCAGCCATGGCCAGCGTGAACAGTCCCATCCAAGCCTCATGCTCCGGCCGCAGCCACGCGTAGCCGGTGGCGTAGAACGCCGCGCCGTTGGCGGCCAGCAGGGCCGCATCCGCCGGACGGAACCCGTCCCGGCCTGCAAAAATCCGCCGCAAAACCCACCCATGCAGGATCAAAAATGCGGTGGCAATTCCCGTGAAATTTAGCCAGAAAAACGCCCCGGGACTTTGCTGGCCAGCGGAAATCCAGAACGCGATCCAGAATCCCGCTGCCGCCGAGCCCGCGGCGCCGCGCGCCGGACCGGCCGCCGTCACGGGCAAGACTGCGGCGAAAAACGGTCCCGGATCGGGCCGGAAGATGCACGCCAGTCCGGCGCAAGCCGCCAACTGCGCGACATGCCGCACGGGAACAGAGGTCGCGAAAAGGAACAGCGCCCAGGCGAAAAGGACGAAGAACGCCGCCGGCGCCCGCTTGGCCGTCTCGAAATGATTCGCGAACCACAGGGAGAAGACGAAGGCGCCGCCCAGAAGCGCGAGCCACTCCACGGCGCCCCAGCCGCGCCTGCGCCCCGCCCAGACGGCGCCTGCGATCAGCAGGAGCAGATACGGGAACAGCACCCACGGCGCGTCGCGCCCGGTGGAGAGCACCAGCGGCGTAGCGTATCCGCCAGTCAGCGCAAGCAGGGCGATTGCCGCCGCGTTGTAGCGCAGCGACAGCCATGCGCCCGCTGCCGTGGTGGCGGCCATCGCGAAGAATGTCACCGGCGCCGTCAACAGAGCATAGAACCCGTGGGCGGCGTACCATGCCACGTACCACAAGCTGATGCCCAGAGCCGTGATTCCCATGGCGAAGATCCGCTGCCCCTTGCGCGACAGCGCTTCACCGGCCACCATTGCCGCGAGACCGGCCAGCAGCCCCAGAGCGACGCGCCCGCCCGGCCCGATCCACTCGTTGTCCACCGCATACTTGAACAGGAACGCAACGCCGAGCACGAGCGTCACGACGCCGAGGCGGTTCAGCCACGTCAGTCCGAACCAGCTTTCGGCGCTCTCTACGGCCTCCCCGGGGTTGCCCCTCTTCTCCGGCGCTGCCTCTCTCAACCATGGGAAGCCGCTTGGCAGCGGCGGGGGCGCTGCCGCGGCAGGCGCAGGCTCTGGAAGGAGCGGCGCCGCTGCCTCCTGCATTGCGGGAGCCGCGGGCTCTTGCGGCAACGGGGGCAACGGCGGCGCCGCACCAAGGCGTGCCTCCAGCTCTGCCACGCGGCCGCTCAAGCGCGCCAGAGCCCGCGAAAGCGCGTCCATCCTCTCCCGGATCTCTCTCAGCTCTTCTTCCTGCATGGTGCGGTCCTTGCGCCGGCGCGCACGCTCGAAGCGAGACTACCACGGCGCGGCGCCTCCGGGCGCTGCCGGTCCGTGATGCAATAGAAGCCGTGAGGCTTGCCAGTCTGCTGCTCCTTCTTGCTGCCATGGCTTTCTCCCAGGACCGCAACCAGTCCCGCTCCATCGTTTTCAGCCGCCACGGCGTCATCTCCACCAGCCACGCCCTTGCCACGCAAGCCGGCGTGCGCGTGCTCGAACGCGGCGGCTCCGCCGTGGACGCCGCCATCGCCGCCAATGCCGTGCTCAGCGTCGTCGAACCCATGATGTGCGGCCCCGGCGGCGACCTGTTCCTGATCCACCGCAGCGGGCGCACCGGCAAGCTCGAAGGGCTCAACGCCTCCGGATGGGCCCCGCGCGGGCTTTCCGCCGAATGGCTCCGCTCTCAGGGCCACAGCACGATGCCTGCGTCGGGCATCCATTCGGTCACGATTCCCGGCGCCGTGGCCGGCTGGCACGCCGCCCATCAGCGCTTCGGCAAGTTGCCGTGGAAAAGCCTCTTTGAAGACGCCATTCATCTGGCAGAGCAAGGCCACCCCGTGCATGAGGTGATCGCCTCGCTGTGGGACTCGCCGCGCGTGAAGGAGTCCGCGGAAGCCGCGCGCGTCTTTCTCCCGGCGCCCGCGGCGGGCCAGATCCACCGCAACCCGGCTCTGGCGCGCACGCTCCGGCTGATTGCGCAGGACGGACCGTCGGCGTTCTACCGCGGCGCCATCGCGCAGGCGATCGTCGAAGCCAGCCGGAAGCACGGCGGGCGCATCGAGGCGGAAGACCTCGCGGAGTTTCAGCCCGAATGGGTCGAGCCCATCTCGACCACCTACCGCGGATGGCGCGTCTGGGAGCTGCCGCCCAACGGGCAGGGGCTGGCCGTGCTGCTGATGCTCAACATCATGGAGCAATTCCCGGCGCCGCCGGGCGGCCCGCTGTCAGCCGAGGCGCTGCACTGGAAGATCGAGTCGATGAAGCTCGCCTACGCCGACCTGATGGCCTTCAACGGCGACCCGCGCCACGCGCGCGTGCCGCTCGCCGGGCTGCTGTCGAAGGACTACGCGCGGCAGCGGGCGGCTCAGCTCGATCCGCGCCGCGCCCGCTGCGACGTGCGGCACGGGCAGCCGCGCGAATCGGACACCACCTACCTGGCCGCAGCCGACGCCGAGGGCAACATCGTGAGCTGGATCCAGAGCATCCGCGCCGCCTGGGGCTCCGGAATCAGCCCGGAAAATACCGGATTTTTGCTGCAAAACCGGGGCAGCGATTTCGTGCTCACCGCCGGTCATCCGAATGAATTGAAGCCCAGAAAGCGCAGTTTTCACACGATTATTCCGGGCTTTCTGGAAATAGACGGCGTGGCCATGGCCTTTGGCATCATGGGCGGGGCCAACCAGCCGCTGGCCCACGCGCAGTTCGTCTCGAATCTCGCCGACTACGGGATGAACCCGCAGGCGGCGCTCGAGGCGGCGCGCTTCACCAAGGCTGGCCCGCAGGGCTGCGACCTGCAACTGGAAGGACGCGTGCCCGCCGCCGCGGTGGAGGCGCTGCGGGCGATGGGCCACATAGTCGAGCTACGCCTCGACTACTCGATGAACATGGGCCGCGGCGCGGTGGCGGGGATCGATGCAAAAACAGGCGTGCGCTTCGCCGCCGCCGATCCCCGAGGCGACGGGCACGCCGCTCCGGCTTTCCCCGCGCGGTAGAACCGCCGCTCCCCGCCGCAGGGGTGCAGGCGCCACCGTCGAAAATGGGATTCCCCCGGCGCTCGCGCCGGGCCCGCGCCCCTTGCGTAGTTCCCCCGGCGCTCGCGCCGGGGCCGCTTTGCCAGCGTTGTTCCCCCGGCGCCTGCGCCGGGGCCGCGGTGGAACTCCCCCGCCGCGGGCGATTCCAGAAAGGCGGGTATCCGGGCCTTGAGCACCGTCCATGCCCTTCCGCAGCACCCACCGCCCGTCGACGCCCAGATCTGGGACTTTCCGAAGCGTCGCTTTCCCACTCAACGCCGCCCCGCAGGCTGCGCCCCGGTATGCGGCCCCGACGCAAGCGTCGGGGGAACCCTGCAAGCCGTAGGCAGACATCCACCGTAAGCAGCGCAGCGCTGCGGCAGCCCCCTCACCTTCGCACCTTCGGTGAAGCCGCAATGGTCGCCTCGCTTCCCCGCACTAGAACCGGGCTCGCGCCCTGCGCTGTTCCCCCAGCGCCTGCGCCGGGGCCGCTTTGCCAGTGCCATCCCCCCGGCGCAAGCGTCGGCCGAACCCGCGGCCGAAAACGTCCCGCGAAAACTCCACCCCTCACGCGGCACCCGCCTGCCAAGCCGGCGTTCCTTCTGCATGGTTCGCGCTCCAAAAGCGGCCCCCGGAAATCGGCCGACGCCTTTCCCGGGGCGCGGAAATGCGGAGCAAAAACAGCACGGGCTGCCAGCCCGCAGTGGAGCCGGCAGCCCGGAATCGAGCAGGAATGGAAGCGGCTATTTCCGCCCGGAGCGGGCGGGCGCGCACTTGACCCATGCGCGCTTCTTGTGCGACTCCAGCACGGCTTCCAGCAGCTGCATTCCGCGCAGCCCGTCGGCGAACGTCGGATATTCCACCGGCAGCGACGGATCGAGCACCCGCGACCAGAAGCGCTTGAACAGCTGCTTGTGGCTGTCGTCGTAGCCTTCGCTGTGGCCGCCCGGATAGTCGGCATAGGCGGCGGCTTCGGGGTAGTAGAGGCTGCCGTCCTTGATGATGATCTGGTTCGGCTCATTGCGGCGGCCAATCCACAGCTCGTCGGGCCGCTCCTGATTCCACGCCACGCTGCCTTTGGTGCCGCACACCATCCACTCGAAGCGGTTCTTGCAGCCGGCGGAAACCTGGCTCACCGTGAACGCGCCGCGGCAGGTGTCGCCCAGATGCAGCAGCGCCATGCCGAAGTCCTCGGTGTCGATCTTCACCTCGTCATAGTCGGACGGCTTCAGCGTCTTGCCGGCGAAGGTCTCCACCGCCACCTTGGGTTGCTTGCGAGTCTTGTGGACGATCTTGAGGTCTGCGCAGAGGGCGGTGATCGAAAGCCCGGTGACGTGCTGGATCATGTCCATCCAGTGCGAGCCGATGTCGCCCATCACGCGCAGCGGCCCGTTGTGCTTCTTCAGGATGCGCCAGTTGAAGTCCGTGTCGTAGAGGAGCCAGTCCTGCGAATAGGTCCCCTGCACCACGAGGATCTCGCCGAGGTCGCCGCGGGCGATCATCGCCCGCGCCTGCTGCACGGCCGGATAATAGCGGAGGTTGTGATTGGTGGCGTGATGAAGCTTCTTCTTCTCGGCCAGGTCGAGCATCTCCCTGGCTTCCTGGGCCGACATCGCCAGCGGCTTCTCGCAAAGCACGTGCTTGCCCGCATTCAGGGCAGCCTTCGAAACCGGAGCGTGCAGCGCGTTCGGCGTGCAGACGTGAACGCCCACGATCTCCGGATCGGCCAGAATCTCCTTGTAATTCCCCGTCGCTTTGGGAATGTTGTATGCCTTGGCGAAGCGGTCCGCCTCTTCCTGGGAAATCCCCGCCACCGCAGCCACTTCCACAAATCCGAGCCGGCGGAGGTTCTCCACGTGGGTCTTGCCCATGAAGCCCGCGCCGATGACAGCTACTTTCAACTTGCTCATAAAGAACCGTTCCTTTCGAGCCGATAATCCAAGAGATGGGTGTAGACCCAATTCACTCTATAACAACTGGGCTCTCCAAGGCACCATGGTGGTGAAACTTCGCTGGAAACGCTCGCAACCGCGGAAGCGCCGCGCGCCCGCCCCGCCGCCTCCTCCGCTCACCCAGCAGGAGATCGAAGGCGGGTTGGCTGCCATCCTCAGCCCCCTGGCCGCGGTCTGCTTCGCATTGTCGGTGTGGCGCCTCGGCCAGGATCTCGGCTTCACCGGCAACTTCTTCATCCAGGATGGCCCGCTCGCCCACTGGCAGCCCTGGTTCGCCCTCTCCGCCACCTTCGCCCTCGCCAGCTCCCGCCTCAACCGGCGCTCGCAAAGCGGCGGCGGAAACACGCCCGCCACAAACTGAAGCGCGGCAATAAAGCCCCGGCACCCGCAGGCGCGCTACTGCTCAAACCGCCCCCGCCACGCCCACAATCCCAGAGCAGGGTTCGAAATGTAGAAAATCTCCTCCCCGTCCACCACGTTCCAGCCGTCCTTCAGCTTGGCCGGATTGTAGCGCTTCATCATCACTTCCAGATCTCCGTACCGGAAGTTGACCGCGTCGATCTCTTCGCGGGTCAGATGCCCGGGGCAATACGTGATCTGGAAACGCCCCTCGGAGGAGCCGTGAATCAGGTGCGCGGCGGCGCTGAGATTGGCGGCGAGATCCGCGTTCTTTTTCACGGCTTCCAGCACGCGCGGCGTGCCCACGTAGCCGTACTTGCGGATCAGCTGATCGATCCCCGGATCCTCGCCGAACTCCTTGACGCCCGGCGCGAGCACGATCAGCTCGGCATCGTCAGCCAGCGCCATGCGCGTGCGGTAGATGGCCTTGTTGCCCAGCCACGTGCTGCGGAACTCGCCCGGATCGAGATAGACGACCGCCTTGCGGATCTGCCGGTCCATCATCACGAAGTTGACCTTCAGGCTGAGATCGGCAGCCTGCAGGAAGCAGCGGTCGTCGTCGCCCGCGTAGAAGCCGCGGATGGCCAGCTTCCCCGCGTCATTCTTGCTCACCACGGTGTGCATGTAGACGATCGGCAGATGGCGCGCGAACTTCTCCGCGGCGTGGTTCAGCACCCGCCGCACCGGGTTGTCCGCGCGCCCCATCAGCTTCTCCATCCCGTAGACGGCGCCGAGGAAGTGGCTCTTGTTGATCCCCTCGCGCCCGCCGGTGCCCACGAAGACGTTCTTCGTGTAATTGGCCATGCCGATCACTTCATGCGGCACTACCTGCCCGATGGAAAGGATCAGGTCGAAGCCGCCCTCGACGAGCAGCTTGTCGACCTGCGCCGGCCACGAAAAATCCACCAGCCCGCCGGACTGCTCCCGGACGTATTCGGCAGGCACCTCGCCCAGCGTCACGATGCCGTTGCGCCAGTCGTGAACGCGGAACAGCGGCTGCGGCACCCCCGGAAACATGTGCTCGATCTCGGAGGGCGTCATCGGCACGTGCGTGCCGATCGCAGGCAGCACTGCCTGCAGCCGGTCTCCGTAGTAGTCATAGACCAGCCGCGTGATCTCGCCCGCCCGCGAATGCACGCGCGTGATGTCCGGCGGCAGCGCCAGCACCCGGCGGCGCGGCCCGAGCGCATCCAGCGTCTTGAAGACAGCCGACTTCAGCTCCTCGTGCGTGAAATCCGTTGTGGGCGATCCGGCGGCAAAGTACAGGCTCATTCTCCCTACAGTATAGGCCTGATATGCCAGTTTCGGACCCGGACTCCCGAAGACCGGCCCGCCCGGCGCTCAGACAGGCAGACCCGCCTCCCCCACCACGCGCTCCAGCTCGTCCAGCGCCCCGGCGAAGAAGTGGTCCCGCGCCTCCACCCAGTAGATCCGCTTCGGCCCCCACAGCCGCTCGTACACGCGCTCCAGCTGCTCCCGCGGCCCGTATTCATCCTGCGTCGATTGCACGAACACGCGCAACACGGGACAGGCGTCCAGCAGGCTGAACTGCCGGTAGATGGTCGGGAAACCCGCCAGGATCACGCGCCGCGCCCCCTCCCAGCACTGCACCGCCACCCGGGAGCCGAAGCTGAACCCTGCCACCACCAGCGGCAGCCCCGCGTAGCGATCCATCAGGAACGCCTTCGCCGCCCGCGCGTCGTCCACCTCGCCGCGCCCGTTGTCGTGCCGCCCCTCGCTCAGGTGCACGCCGCGGAAGTTGAATCGCAACGTCACCGCGCCCCGCCGCCGCAGCGCCCGCGCCATTCGGTAGACCACCTTGTTGTGCATCGTCCCGCCGCCCAGCGGATGCGGATGCAGCACCAGCGCCGCCGCCCGCGGCGCGCCCTCTTCAGGCTCCTCGAGCAGCGCCTCCAGCCGCCCGGCCGGCCCCGGCAGAAACAGCGTCTCCATCCGCCGCGCCATCTTCAGTTCGTCCGGTAATTCGTGAACTGCATGTCGATGCCGAAGTCCCTCTGCCGCAGCATCGCGATCACTTCCTGCAGCACGTCGCGGTCCTTGCCCGACACACGCACCAGATCGCCCTGAATCGACGCCTGCACCTTCTTCTTCGTCTCCTTGATCGCCTTGACGATCTCGCGCGCCTTCTCCACCGGGATGCCCTGCTGCAGGGTGATCTCCTGCCGCACGGTGCTTCCTGCCGCCGGCTGCACCGCCCCGTAGGTCAGCGCCTTCAGCGGCACGCCGCGCTTCACGAGCTTCCCTTGCAGAATTTCGATCACCGCTTTCAGGTGAAAATCATCCGACGACGAGATCACGATTTTCCGCTCTTTTTCGTTCAGCTCGATGTGGCTTTTCGTGCCCTTCAGGTCGTAGCGCTGCCCGATCTCCTTCATCGCCTGCTGAATGGCGTTCACCACCTCGGGCATCTCCACTTTCGACACAATGTCAAAACTGTTGTCCGGCATTGCCGCTTGCTCGTATCCTCCGTCGAGACGCGCCCGCTCAGTGCCCGAGCGCAATCAGAATCTTTTCGGAAATCTCCTCCACCAGAGCCGGGAGGCTGCGGTCCAGCGCCAGCGTCACCGCCGCCCGCACCGCTTCGGGATCGATCTGCGCCCTGACAGGCGCTGCCGCCGCGGCGCCGGGCTCCGGCTCGGGCGGCGCCGGCACGCTGTCGCCGAACAGCCCGCGCGCGAATCTCGCGCGGTCGATCAGCGGACGGATCGTCTCCAGCACCACCGAAGCCTCGAACGGCTTCTTCAACACCGCATCGCACCCCGCCCGCCGCGCCTCTTCCTCATCCACCGGCTCCAGCAGCCCGGCAATCAGCACCACCCCCGCATGCCGGTGCGTCTCGTGCCGCTTGATGTAACGGCACAGCTCGTAGCCGGACTTCTGCGGCAGAAACACGTCGGCCAGCACCAGGTCCGGCTGCACCTCGTCGAGCTTCGCGACGGCGGCCTCGCCGTCGACCACCGTCACCACCTCGTAGCCCTCTTCCCGCAGAATGCGCTCCCCCATCCGCTGCGCATGAGGGCTGTCATCGGCCAGCAGCACGCGAACCGGCGGCGTCACAAGCCTACTTCTTCTCCTTGCCGTTCGGCTTCGCCTTGCCCCCGTTCTTGGGCTTCGCCGCGCTCCTGCCATCCTGCTTCGCCGGCGCCTCCGCCTGCCCCTGCCCTTGCGGCGCGCTCGCAGCCGCGCCCTGCGACGGCGCCTGCCCGCCCGCCTGCTGCGCGCTCTGCCGTGCGTCGGGCAGCGTGTCCAGCGCGGTGCTCGAAGCCGGCGTTTCCGTGGAGATCGTCACGTCTGTGACTCCGGCTTCTGCTGCCGCTGCAGGCACGCTTGGCGGCAAGCCCGGACGCAGGCGCTCCATCGCCGGCTGCCCGCTCTTGGCCGCCCGGCTCACGTCCGGCGACTTCGAAAACGGCCCCCACATCTTCGCCCACAAACTCTTCTTCGTGGCGTTCTCCAGCTCGTACTTCATCCGCGCATACGCCACCGGATCCGGCTCCGGGATCTCCGCCTCCAGCTCCTGCAGCTTCTGCTTGGCCTGCTCCACCAGCGGACTCAACGGATATTCGCGCACGATCCGCTGGTAGCTGGCGATCCCCTTCTGCCGGAACCGCGGGCCCATGCGCAGATAGCTGTCGCCCAACCGCCACAGCGCCTGGTCAGCCCCGCTATAGAGCGGATAGTGATCCGTCAACGTCTGCAGGCGGTTCGACGCCGCGCTCAGCGAGCCCTTCTGGTGATAAAAGGCGCCTACGCGGTACTCGCCTTCGCTGAGCACTTCCTGAATCTCGCGCAGCTTTTGCGCCGCCAGCGGCGCGAACCGCGAATTGGGGAATTGCGTCAGCACCTGCCGGCACTCCTCTTCCGCCCGCAGCGCGTGCGTCGAATCCCGGTCCGGCTTCTCCATCTGCCGGTAGTGGATGTCGCAGATCTTCATCTGGGCCTCGGCCGACTCTTCCAGCGTGGGGTAGAACAGGATGAAATCCTTGTACTCGGCCTCGGCCTGCGCCAGCGCGTGCGAGCCCCCCTCGCGCATCCACGAGTCGGCGATCGCCAGCTTCGCCTTGGCCAGATACTCCGAGGTGTCGTAGGTGTTCATCAGCGTGTTGAGCGTCAGCCGCGCCACCTCGTAGCGGCCCTTCTCGATGTCCTTGATCGCCTTGTCGAAGAGGATCTTGTCAGGCTGCTGCGTGTCCTGCGTGATCGGATTCTCGTAACGCTTGCCGCGGCAGCCGCCCGCCACGAGCAGCGCCGCCAGCGCCGCCGCCGCCATCCACGCCTTTCCTGTCCAGTGTCGCGTCATCTTGCCGTTCACCTCTTCTGTCCCAGCCCGGCGCCGGCCGTCAAACCCGCCGCTCCAGCGCCTTCTCCGCCGCCTCGCGCATCTCCCGCAACGCCTGCGCGGGGTCGGCTGCGCCCAGTACGCTCGTGCCGGCCACCACCCAGTCCACGCCGGCCTCGGCCACCATACCTACATTATCCACCGTCACGCCCCCGTCGATCTCGATGGCGAATTCCAGCCCCTCGCGCGCCCTCCACTGCCGCAGGGCCCGCACCTTGTCCAGCACGTACGGGATGAACTTCTGCCCTCCGTATCCCGGATTCACGCTCATCAGCAGCACGTAGTCCACCAGCGGCAGCACGTGCTCGAGCGTCCCCACCGGCGTCGCCGGATTCAGCACCACCCCCGCGCGCGCCCCTTCGGCCTGAATCGCCCGCACCGTCCGGTCCAGATGCGGGCACGCCTCCACGTGCACGCTCACCAGATCCGCCCCCGCCTCCACGAACCGCGCCGCATAGCGGTCCGCGTCCGCGATCATCAAATGCACGTCGAACTGCAGCCGCGTCTTCTTCCTCAGCGACTCCAGCACCGGCAGCCCGAACGAAATGTTCGGCACAAAATGGCCGTCCATCACGTCGAAGTGCAGCATCCGCGCCCCGCCCGCGCTCACCTGCTCGATCTGCTCCCCCAGCCGCGTAAAATCAGCCGCCAGCAGCGACGGTAGGATCTCGATCATCTCCAGGCTCTCACTCTATCACGGCCGCGAAAAATCCGTCCCCGCGCTCCCGCCCCGGCACGCGCAGCACAGTCCGCTTCACGCGCCCGCCCGCCACGCGCTCCACCACGTCCTCGTTCTCTTCCCGCTCCAGCGAGCACGTCGCATACACAAGCCGCCCTCCCGGTTTCAGGCACCGCAACGCTTCCTTCAGGATCGCCTCCTGCCTCCTCGCCTGCCGCGCAATCTCCTTTTCGGTGACGCGCCACCGGATCTCCGGGTTCCGCCCGAGCGTCCCCGTGCCGGTGCAGGGCGCGTCCACCAGCACCTTGTCGAACACCGCCCCGAACGGCAGCCCCTCGTCGGCCCGCGCGAGCACGCGCGGGCAGTCCGCCAGCAGCCCACGCAGCCGGCGCCAGCTTGCGTCGCAGGCCACCACGCGCGCCCCGCACTCAAGCGCCTGCCGCGTCTTGTTGCCCGGCGCCGCGCACACATCCAGCATCCACTCGCCCGGCTTCAACTCCAGCAGCGGAACAATCGTCTGCGCGCCTTCGTCCATCGGAATCCCGTCCAGCTCGGCTCGCTCCGGCGGCTCCAGTGCCGCCCGCGCCGCCCGCCGCGCATCCTCCTCGCCCAGATTCCGCTTCCACCGCTCCAGCAGCCACCCGGGCATCGAATACTCCAGCTCCTCGCTGTCCCAGCGTTCCGGCAGTTGCGGAAGCTTCCGCAGCACCGCGTTGACGAATCCTGCCGCGGAGCTCCGCCGCGCGCGCTTCACCAGCTCCACGCTCTCCCCCACAGCCGCATGCGCGGGCACGCGGCTCAGGAAGCGCAGCTGATACGCCCCCATCCGGAGCGCCCGCAGCACTTCCGTATCCAGCTCCTCCACCGGACGCGACGAAGCCCGCCCGATCAGCCAGTCCAGCTGCGCCCGCCTGCGCAGCACGCCATAGACGATCTCCGTGGCCAGCCCCGCGTCCCGGCTCTCCAGCCCCTTTGCCGCCTCCAGCAGCGCCTCATCGCTCTTGGCGCCGCGTTCCACGCGCGCCAGCGCTTCCCAAGCCGTCCTTCGCGCCGGGCTCACAAACAATACAATAGAAATTTGGAGCTCGAAAAAGCCATCCTGCGCCGCGTCGGCCAGGCCATCGCGCGCTTTCAGATGATCCGCGACGGCGACCGCGTGGCCGTCGCCTTCTCGGGCGGCAAGGACTCCTTCGCCCTGCTGTCCTCCCTTCTGCTGTTGCAAAAGCGCGCCCCGGTCCGCTTCTCTCTCTGCGCCTTCACCATTGATCAGGGCAAGTTCCTCGCCCCCATCGAGCCCTTCCGACAGTGGATGCAGGAGCACGGCGTCGCGTGGACGCTGCGCGCCGACAATCCCTCGCTCCGGCTTCTCTCCGAACAGCCCGATCACGGCTGCGACCTCTGCAGCCGCTTCCGCCGCCGCGCCGTCTACGCCCTCGCACGCGAACTCGGCGCCAACGTCATCGCCCTCGGCCACACCGCCGACGACCTCTGCGAGTCCTTCCTCCGCAACGCCATGTTCACCGGGCGCCTCGCCGCCCTGCCCCCGGTCGTATGGTCCCGCCGCCGCGAGTTCCGCCTCATCCGCCCCCTGCTCTACGTCACCGAAGACCTGACCCGCGCGTGGGCGGAAGCCTCCGGCGCGCCCGTCATTCCTTGCGGCTGCTCGCTGAAAACCGGAACCGTCCGCCGCTCGCTCCGCACCATCCTCGACGAGCTCGAGCAGCAGCACCCCCATCTGAAGTCCACCCTGCTCAACGCGCTCGGCAACATCGAAACCAGCCGCCTGCTCGATCCACGCTTCTTCCAGCCGGAGGAGGAAGCCGCGGATTCCGCCGCGGCGTCTTCTCCGCTTCCTGTGCTGCATGACCCGGCTTTCACCGAACTGTAATCTGTTTCCCGTTGACCGCCCCGGCGGTGCATCTGCGATAATTCAGTTTCCCCCCGCGGCTTGCACCCTCCGCCGCGCGGCGGAAGATCGGCAACGCACATGAGGCTTCTTCCGCGTACCGAAAAGTTCTTTCACTTTTTCATCGAGCAGGCCAGCCTGATCCACCAGGCCGCTCAAACCTTCCGCGCCGCCGTCGAAAACGGCGCCTCCACCATGCGCGAAGCCGAGGTCGCCATCGCCCGCCTGGAACAGAAGGGCGACGAGATCATCCACGAAGTTTTCACCCGCCTCAACCAGACCTTCATCACCCCGCTCGACCCCGAGGACATCCATTCGCTCGCCTCCCACATGGACGACGTCCTCGACGCCCTCGAGGAGGCTGCCCATCGCGTGGTCGCCTACAAGATCCCCGTCATCCCCACGCCTGTCATCGAGGTCAGCCGCATCCTGGAAAACTGCGCCATCGTCCTGCAAAAAGCCTTCGCCGCGCTCGCCGAGGATCAGCCCCTCCTCGAGCACGCCATCGAAATCAACCGCCTCGAGGATCAGGCCGACCACCTGATCCGCGCCGCCATCGCCGACCTCTTCGAGCAGGAAAAAGATCCGATCACGCTCATCAAGCTCAAGGAGATCTACGAATACCTCGAATCCGCCACCGACTATTGCGAAGACGTCGCCGACGCCCTGCAAAACGTCATCGTCAAGAACGGCTGATCACAGCTCGTCATGGATTCCGCCCTTCTTCTGGTCTCCTTCATCGTCCTCGTCGCGCTCGTCTTTGATTTCATCAACGGCTTCCACGACGCCGCCAACTCCGTCGCCACCATCGTCGCCACGCACGTCTTGTCCCCGTTTCAGGCAGTCCTCTGGGCGGCATTCTGGAACTTCATCGCCGCCATCCCCCTGCTGTTCTTCCACGAAGCCGGCGTCGCCAAGACCGTCGGCGCCGGCATGGTCGACCTGAAGCTCGTCACCGAAATGGTCGTCCTCGCCGGACTGATCGGCGCCATCTTCTGGAACCTTTTCACCTGGTATTACGGACTGCCCTCCAGCTCCTCCCACGCCCTCATCGGCGGCTACGCCGGCGCTGCCATGGCCAAGGTCGGACTCACCCGCGGCTGGCTCTCCGTCTTTGACGCCATCGTCCCCTCGGGGTGGATCTCCACGATCCTCTTCATCTTCCTCGCCCCCATGATCGGACTCTCCCTCGGCTATTTGCTGATGGTGCTCGTCTTCTGGCTCTTCCGCCACTCCTCGCCCCGGCGCATGGACGTCTGGTTCCGCCGCCTCCAGCTGGTCAGCTCCGGACTCTTCAGCTACTCGCACGGCGCCAACGACGCCCAGAAGACGATGGGAATCATCACCAGCGTGCTGGTCGCCTCCGGCTTCCTGAAGACCTTCGATGTGCAGTGGTGGGTCGTCCTCGCCGCCCACGCCGCCATCGCCCTCGGCACCATGAGCGGAGGCTGGCGCATCGTCCACACCATGGGCGCCCGCCTCACCCGGCTCAAACCTCGGGGCGGCTTCTGCGCCGAAACCGCCGGCGCCATCGCCATCCTGTTTCCCACCTACCTCAAGGTCCCTGTCTCCACCACCCATGTCATTACAGGCGCCATCGCCGGCGTAGGCTCCATCCAGCGCCTCAAAGCCGTCCGGTGGGGGCTCGCTACCAATATCCTCTGGGCATGGATCCTCACCATCCCCATGTCCGCTCTCGTGGGCGCCTTCAGCTTCCTCCTGATCTTCTGGCTCACCGGTAGAGCCTGAACCCATGCCGGGCCGCACCCGCACCATCCGCAGCCCTCTCTTTCGCAAGCTCCTCATCGGCGCCTCCGCCCTCGTCTTCGCCATGGGCGGACTCACCGATCTCCTCATGTCCCGCTTCACGCAGCAGAGCGAGGAGTCCGCCGTCCAGCGCTCCCTGCACGTCTCCGCCCGCCTCCTCGCCCGCGAACTCGAGTCTCTCCCTCCCTCCCGCCTCGCCTCATGGGTTCGCAGCACCGACGCGCTTCTCTCCGCCCGCGTCACCGTCGTTGACTCTGCCAGCGGCGCAGTCCTGGCCGAATCCCGCCGCGAGCCCGGATCCATGGAGAACCATGCCACGCGCCCGGAGATCCGCGATGCCCTCCGCACGGGCCTCGGCGTCGCCAAGCGCCACTCCACCAGCGTCAACACCGATTTCCTCTATCTCGCCCTCCCCGCCCGCCTCGCCAACGGCCAGCCCGTCCTGCTCCGCCTCGCGGCTCCCCTCGCCGCCATTCAGTCCGCTGTCGCCGCCAACCGCTCGCGCATCCTTCGAGCCACCATCCTGCTCGCCGTCGCTGTCCTGGCTGCCGCCTACTTCTACACGCGATCCCTCACCCGCCGCATCCACCGCATCCAGTCCGCCGCCGAGGATCTCGCCGCCGGGCGCTTCGACTCCGCTCCGCTCCCGCCGGACTCCGGCAAGGACGAGCTCGGCGCTCTCGCCGCCTCCCTGCACCGCATGGCCGGAAACCTCCTCGAAATGGTCGAACTCGTCCGCAATGAGTCCGCCCGCCGCGAGGCCATCCTCTCCAGCATGCGCGAAGGCGTGCTCGCCGTGGACTCCTCCCTCCGCGTCACCTTCTGCAACCAGGCATTCCTCGATGCGGTCGTCGTTTCCTCCGCCCCCGCACCAGACACCCCTCTGGAGCAGATCGCGCCGGATCCCGCCCTCCTCGATCCCCTCTGGCAGGTCCTCGAACGCGGCGAAACCGTCCGCTCCAAGGTCTCCTTCCCCGCCAATCCCGGCCGCAGCTACGAACTCTGGGCCAAGCCCCTCGAGTTGAACCGCCAGCAAGGCGTCCTCGCCATCCTCCACGACGTCACCGAACTCGAACGCCTCGAGCGCGTCCGCCGCGATTTCGTCGCCAATGTCTCCCACGAACTCCGCACCCCGCTCGCCGCCATCAGCGGCTACGCCGAAACCCTGCTCGACGGCGCCATCGACGACTCGCTCCACAACCGCCGCTTCCTCGAAATCATCCGCGCCAATGCCATCCGCCTGAACAACATTGCCTCCGATCTTCTCGTGCTCTCCGAACTCGAACAGCACCGCCCCGCGCAAGAGCCCGCCGAACCCGTTCCCCTCCAGCCCGTCATCGAAACTGTCGTCCGCACCGTGGAGTCCGCCGCCCGCCTCCGTCAGGTCCGGATCATCACCTCCCCCGCTCCGTGGTCCGTGCGCGCCCTGCGCTTCCGCCTCGAGCAGGCGCTCGTGAACCTGCTCGACAACGCCGTCAAATTCAGCCACGAAAACTCCGAAGTCCGTGTCGAAACCTCCCGCGTGGATGGCATGATCGAGATCCACGTCATCGACCACGGCATCGGCATCCCGGAAGAAGACATCCCCCGCATCTTCGAGCGCTTCTACCGCGTCGACAAGGCCCGCTCCCGCGAAGCCGGCGGCACCGGCCTCGGCCTCTCCATCGTGAAGCACATCGCCGAACTGTTCGGCGGCAGCGTCCGTGTCTCCAGCCGCCTCGGCCAGGGCTCCACCTTCACGCTCTCCCTTCCGGCCGCCTGAGCCCTGTCTTTCCCTGCCCTGCAGAGTTACCCTGAATGTAATCATGCGCCTCGGCATCGACTTCGGCACCACACGCATCGTGGCCGCTGCCGCCGACCGCGGCAACTACCCGGTGATCTCCTTCGAGTGCCCCGACGGCGCTGCGCGCGAATGGGCCCCGCCCCTGATCGCCTTCAAGGACGGCAAACGCCTCTACGGCTGGGACGCCTGGGCCGCCCAGGGCTCGGAGGGCGCCACGGTCCTTCGCTCCATCAAACGCGTCCTCTCCTGCTCCGGCCCCGAAACCCTCGTCGAACTCGCCGGCCACACCGTCCGCCTCGCCACGCTTCTCGAGGAACTCCTCGGCTGGCTCCACAACGCCCTGCTGCATTCCTCTTCCCTGCCCCGCCGCGGCCAAGGGGCCCTCGAGGTCCTGCTTGGCGTCCCCGCCAACGCCAACTCCAACCAGCGCTTCCTCACCACGGAAGCCTTCCGCGCCGCCGGATTCCACGTCCTCGGCCTTCTGAACGAACCTTCCGCCGCCAGCATCGAGTTCTCCCACCGGCTCGACTCCTCCGGCCTCTCCGCCCCCCAGCGCATCCTGGTCTACGATCTCGGCGGCGGCACCTTCGATGCCTCGCTGGTCTTCCGCGACGGCGAATCTCACATCGTCGAAGCCACCGAAAGCATCCCCACCCTCGGCGGCGACGACTTCGACGACGTCCTCGCGTCCCTTGCCCTCGAAAAGGCCGGCCTCGCCTCCGAACGCGACTCCCTCTCGCAAGCCGAGGAATTCCTCCTGCTCGAAGAATGCCGCGAAAAGAAGGAATCCCTCCACCCCAACACCCGCCGCCTGATGATCGACCTCGACCGCGTCCGCCCCGGCTGGCCCGTCATCCCCGTCCCTGTCGCCGATTTTTACGATCAGCTCTCGCCCCTCGTCGAAGAAACGCTGCACGCCACCGCCGACCTGCTCGACCGCGCCCCCTCGTCTGCCCCCATCACCCTCTACGTCACCGGCGGCGCCAGCGAACTCCCCCTCGTGAGCCGGATGCTGCGCGAACGCTTCGGACGCCGCGTCCGCCGCTCTGCCTACACCCGCGCCGCCACCGCCATCGGTCTCGCCATTCAGTCTTCCTCCCACGCCCCGGCTATCCTGCGCGAACGATTCACCCGCTTCTTCGGCGTCTGGCGCGAGGCCGAAGAAGGCCGCGTCATCGTCTTCGATCCCCTCTTCGAACAGGGCCTCGAACTGCCCGCCCCCGGCGCCCCGCCGCTCACCCGCACGCGCCGCTACTTCCCCGCCCACAACATCGGCCATTTCCGCTATCTCGAGTGCTCCCACCGCGCCCCCTCGGGCGAGCCCGCCGGCGACATCACTCCATGGGACGAGATCCGCTTCCCCTTCGATCCCCGCCTCGCCTCCGTCGCCGACCTGCAAAACGTGCCCGTGGAGCGCAGCCATGAAGCCGCCCGCCAGCTCATCGAAGAGAGCTACTCGGTCGATGCCAGCGGCTCGGTCACTGTCGTCATCTCCAACCTCACCGCCGGCTACCGCCGCGAATACCGCCTCGGCCAGTGGGCCTCCGCCCAGAAAACCATCCGCCGGACCTCGCCCGCCTCGCGCCCGCGCAAACGCTCCGCTTCCCGCTGAAAGGCCCCTGCAGCAGCCCGAATGGTCGTGACAGGCGGCTCGCATCTCATGGAGTCCGGGTCGGGATCGACTCGATTCTTGTGCGGCTCTTCCACTTCCCCCGGCGCTTGCTCTGCGCGGTTCCCCCGACGCTTGCGCCGGGGCCGCGTTTGCTCCCGTTGCTTTCGTTTTGCGCTGCACTGGCGCAGTTCCCCCGGCGCTTGCGCCGGGGCCGCACTGTACGCCCTGTTCCCCCGATGCTTGCATCGGGGCCGCGCATCCTTCGCATTTCCCCCGACGCTTGCATCGGGGCCGCGTTGCTCGCCCAGCCTGCGTTTGGTGCTGTTCCCTCGATGGAACTCCCCTCCACTGCCATCCACCGCCGCCCCCTTAAAACATGATCCGCGGCGTCAATGCCTGGCCGGCATGTTTTCTGGATGATTCTTGGCCCCCCTGCACTGCCCCGTAAGCCTCGCTGCAAGCGCAGCCCCGACGCAAGCGTCGGGGGAATTCGCGAAGGGAAGTGCGGGGCAACAGCACCAGCCACGGAGCCCTGCCTCCGATTTGCCCTGGAATCAATCCCTGGAAGACTCACGGGCGAATCCGCGCCCACGGGCCCTGCCACGAAAACCCCGGCCCTTGCGCCGGGGCCGCGCTGCGTGCCCTGTTCCCCCGACGCTTGCGTCGGGGCCGCACTATACGCCCTGTTCCCCCGATGCTTGCATCGGGGCCGCGCATCCTTCGCATTTCCCCCGACGCTTGCGTCGGGGCCGCGTTTGCTCCCGTTGCTTTCGTTTTGCGCTGCACTGGCGCAGTTCCCCCGGCGCTTGCGCCGGGGCCGCACTGTACGCCCTGTTCCCCCGATGCTTGCATCGGGGCCGCGCATCCTTCGCATTTCCCCCGACGCTTGCATCGGGGCCGCGTTGCTCGCCCAGCCTGCGTTTGGTGCTGTTCCCTCGATGGAACTCCCCTCCACTGCCATCCACCGCC
Source organism: Bryobacteraceae bacterium (assembly GCA_037481575.1). Taxonomy (GTDB): domain Bacteria; phylum Acidobacteriota; class Terriglobia; order Bryobacterales; family Bryobacteraceae; genus JANWVO01. The sequence continues at coordinate 29,241 of JBBFLJ010000014.1, forward strand.
GCCCCCTTAAAACATGATCCGCGGCGTCAATGCCTGGCCGGCATGTTTTCTGGATGATTCTTGGCTCCCCTGCACTGCCCCGTTAGCCTCCCTGCAAGCGCAGCCCCGACGCAAGCGTCGGGGGAACCCGGAGAGGATCGCGCCGGCCCGGCCTTCTCCCCCCGCCTTGCTATTCTGGTGTTTTCACCTGCATGCTGGAATCCACGCTCGCTGACATCGAATCGCGCGCCCTCGCCGCCATCGATGCCGCGCCCGACGCCGCCGCCCTCGAGCAGGTCCGCGTCGAATTCCTCGGCCGCAAGGGCGCCCTCACGATCGCCGCCAAGGAACTCCCTTCGCTCCCCCCGGAGGACCGCGCCCGGGTCGGACGCCTGCTGAACACCGTCCGCCGGACCCTGGAAGAGCGCTTCCAGCAAAAGTCCGCGTGGTTTGAAGAGCAGGCTCTCCGCGCCCGCCTCGACGCCGAATGGCTCGACCTCACCCTGCCCGCTCCCGGCGTCCGCCCCGGATCGCTCCACCCCCTCACCCGCATCCAGAAGGAACTCGAAGATCTCTTCACCAGCCTTGGGTTCGCCATCGTCGACGGGCCTGAAGTCGAAACCGAATGGCACAACTTCGACGCCCTCAATATTCCGCCCACGCACCCCGCCCGCGACGCCCAGGATACCTTCTGGCTGGAAAACGGCCACGTCCTCCGCACCCACACCTCTCCGGTGCAGATCCGCGCCATGGAGCGCTTCGGCGCGCCGCTGCGCATCATCGCCCCCGGCCGCGTCTTCCGCAACGAAGAAGTCGACGCCAGCCACGAACACACCTTCTACCAGCTCGAGGGCATGATGATCGATCGCGACGTCAGCATCGGCCACATGCTCTACTTCATGACCACCCTGCTGGAAGCCATCTTCGGCCGCCGCGTCGAAGTCCGCCTCCGCCCCGGCTTCTTCCCCTTCGTCGAACCCGGCTTCGAGCTCGACATCCAGTGCCTGCTGTGCTCGGGCCAGGGCTGCCCGGTGTGCAAGCAGAGCGGATGGGTGGAACTGCTCCCCTGCGGGCTCGTCCACCCCAATGTCCTCCGCGCCGGCGGCATCAACCCCGACGAGTGGAACGGCTTCGCCTTCGGCCTCGGCCTCACCCGCCTCGTCATGATGCGCTACTCGATCGACGACATCCGCCTGCTGCAGTCGGGCGACCTCCGCTTCCTCCAGCAGTTCTAGAGGTGTTCTGCCGTGAAGCTCTCCTGTAACTGGCTTCGCCAGCTCGTCCCCGGTCTCGACCTCGCGCCCCGCGACCTCGCGCGCCTCATCACCATGAAAACCGCCGAGTGCGAGGGCGTCGAGCCCTTCGCCCCGTGGCTCGAGGCCGTCGTCTGCGCCCGCGTTCTCTCGGTGGAGCCCATCGAAGGCTCCCGCAACGTCCGCGCCGTCGTTGACGCAGGCCCCGAATACGGCCATCGTACAGTCGTCTGCGGCGCCCCCAACTGCCGCCCCGGCCTCCTGACCGCCTTCGTTCCCCCGGGCGTCACGGTCGCCGGCGGCAAGCACGTCCGCACCGCCATCATCCAGGGCGTCGAAAGCCAGGGCATGCTCGCCTCCGGCGCCGAGCTCGGCCTGAACCGAGACTCCGCCGGCATCCTCGAACTCGAAGGCGTCCAGCCCGGCGATCCCCTCCCCGGCTGCCCCGTCGACCACATCATCGAAGTCGACAACAAGAGCCTCACGCACCGCCCCGACCTCTGGGGCCACCTCGGCATGGCCCGCGAAGTGGCCGCCTTCTCCTCCCTCCCCCTCGCCGATCCCGTCCACCTCGACCTCATTCCCTCGGCGCCCCCAGCCTGGAAGGTCGACATCCGCGACTTCGACCTCTGCCCCCGCTACTCCGCGCTCGTCTTCGAAAACGTCACCGTCGGCCCCTCCCCCCTCTGGCTCCAGGCGCGCCTCGAAGCCATCGGCCTCAACCCCATCTCCAACATCGTCGACGTCACCAACTACGTCATGGCCGAGCTCTCCGAGCCCATGCACGCCTTCGACGCCGACCGCCTCCACGGCGACACCATCATCGTCCGCCGCGCCCTCGAAGGCGAATCCTTCGACGCCCTGAACGGCCAGTCCTACACGCTCTCCCCCTCCAATCTCGTCATTGCCGACTTGCGCGGCGCCGTCGCCCTCGCCGGCGTCATCGGCGGCGCCGGCTCCGCCATCAGCAGCTCCACCACCAGAATCGTTCTCGAAAGCGCCAACTTCGAGCCCTCCTCCATCCGGCTCACCTCTGCCGCCCTCAAGCTGCGCACGGACGCCTCCATGCGCTTCGAAAAGGCGCAGGACCCCGTCAACACCGTCCGCGCTCTCGCCCGCGCCATTGAACTCTTCCAGCTCGTCTCCCCGGGCATCCGCCTTGTCGGCGGGCTCGTCGACTCCTGGCGGCAAGCGCCCCCGCCGCCCCCCATTCAGCTCGATCTGGACTGGCTCGAACGCCGCCTCGGCCGCTCCATCTCGCCCGCCGAGGTCCGCCGCATCCTCGAATCGCTCTCCTTTACCGTCGCCGAATCCGCGCCGCGCGTCTTCTCCGTCTCCGTCCCCTCATGGCGCGCCACGCGCGACATCTCCATCCGCGAAGATCTCCTCGAAGAGGTGGGCCGCATGGTCGGCTACGACACCGTGCCCCCCGCAGCCCCTCTGCTGCCCGCCCGCCGCCCGTGGATCAACCAGGAACGCCTCTTCCACCACGCCGTCCGCCAGATGGCCTCCGCGCAGGGCTTCACCGAGGTCTCCAACTACTCGTTCCTCAGCGAGGAAGCCGCCGCGCGCTTCGGCTTCGATCCCGCCGCCCTGCTGCGCGTCGCCAACCCCATCTCCGTCGAACAAACGCTGCTCCGGCCCAGCCTCGTCCCCGGCATCCACAAAAACATTCTCGACAACTCGCGTTTTTACTCCTCCTTCCGCATCTTCGAAATCGGCGTCGAGATCCATAAGCGCGAGGGCCGGGAACTCCCTGACGAAATCCCGCACTTCGCCGCTGCCATTTACTCCCGCAGCGGCGACGGTCAGGAAGGCCTCTTCGAACTGAAGCGCCTCGCCGAATGCCTGATGCCCGGCTGCGAGGCGCGCCCCGCCGAAGCACGCCTCTTTGAACATCCGGCGCGCGCCGCCGCCATCGAGTGGCGCGGCGAAACGCTCGGCCGCCTCTTCGAATTCCACCCCCGCCTCATCGAGCAAGGCCGCGCCGCCGTGCTCGACGTCGACCTCGCCCGCCTCTTCGCCCTCGGGCCGCTGCCCGTCAAATACCAGCCCCCGCGCCGCTTCCCGTCGAGCGAATTCGATCTCTCCGTCGTCGCCGGACTCCGCGTCCTGTGTGCAGAGCTTGCCGCCCTCATCCGCAGCGCCGCCGGCCCCCTCTGCGAGCGCGTCGCCTACTTGTACTCCTACCGCGGCAAGCCTCTGCCCGAAGACCGCCAGAGCCTCACCTTCCGCATAACCCTCGGCGCCCCGGACCGGACCCTGTCCAGCGACGAAGTCGCCCAGGTGCGCTCCAAGATCATCGAGGCCCTCACCGCCGCAGGCTACTCGCTCCGCCAGTAGCCGCGGCGCAGATCCGGGCGCGCCTCAGCCGCGGTCTGCTCTGCCGCCTGCGCGGACTCAATGTGCCGCCGCCCCGCCGTTGTCCGCATAGCGCGGGCGGATCATCAGCACCAGCGTCACCGACAGCGCCGTCACCGCGGCGAAGATCCCGAAGATCGCCAGCAGCGGCACGCCCCGGTCCCGCAGCAGCCCGAAGCTCCAGTCCGCCACGCCGCCGCAGCTGATGCTCACCAGGTTCATGATCCCGTATCCGGTAGCCCGCGCATGCGGCCGCGCAATCTGGCACAGGATCGGCATGTTGTTCGTGTCGAAGAATCCCCATCCCGCGCCAAACAGAATCAGAAACAGCACCGCCACCGCCAGCACGCCCGTCTGCGGCGAATAGCCCACGCCCATCATCGCCACCGCCATCAGCAGCACACCGATGGCGCTCGTATAAATGCGCCCCCGCCGGTTCCTCCTCGTCCACCGGTCCGCCAGCCATCCGCCCGCAAGCGCCGCGCCGATCGCCGCCACCATCCAGAACAGCGTCGCCGAAACGCCCGCCTTCCCCTGCCCGATCCCGAACTCCGCCTTCAGAATCGCAGGCATCCAGTCGCGCACGATCCAGCCCGCCATCGCCGGCAGCGTGAAATAGAGCACCAGCAGCAGGAACGAGACGTTTCCCGCAAGCTCCCGCAGCGCGCTTCCCTGCCCTGCCCGTGGTTCCGCACCCGTCTGCGGCTCCGGCGCGTTGCGCACGAGCAGAAACAGCGGCAGCGCGTACAGCGCGCCGGCGAGTCCGCAGATCTCGAACATCCAGCGCCACCCCAGCGCCGGATGATCCGCCGCGTAGCCGCTGAACCCGCCCAGGATCACGCCCGCATAGATGCCCATCTGATGCATCCCCACGGCGCGCGAACGCGTGGGTCCAAGGTGGTAGTCTGCGATCAGCGCCAGCGCTGCGGGAATGTAGAACGCTTCGCTGATCCCCATCACGGCGCGCGTCAGCAGCAGCTGCTCGAACGTCGTCGCGTGCGCCGTCGCCCAAGTCACCGCGCTCCAGACAAACAGGCTCCCGGCGATCACATGGCGCCGGCTGAAGCGGTCCGCCAGCCAGCCGCCCAGCGGGCTCAGGAACGCATACGTCCACTTGAAGAACGCCAGGATCTTGCCCCAGTTGGCTTCGCTGCCGATATCGGCGATGTCCTGCATCACCGAAAACTTCATCGACGCCAGCATCTGCCGGTCGAGATAATTCAGCAGCGCCACCGGCACCAGCAGCGCCACCACCAGCCACGCATATCCGGGACGGCGCGGGTCAATCCATTTCATCGGGAATTCACCATGCTACAGGGGACCTTGTCCGCCCCGCAGGCACGCCCCTGCAAGCAAACCACCCGCACCCCGAGTCACTCTTCCGCAGGCAGCGCCCGCGCCGCGATCTCCGCCACGTCCGCCACCCGCGGCGCCCCGGCTCCGCCCGCCGCCGAAAGCGCGTCCTCGAGCATCGTCCTGCAGAACGGGCACGCCACCGCCACCTGCTTCGCCCCCGTCGCCGCCAGCTCCTGCGCCCTCACGTGGCTGACGCGCGTGCCGCGCTCCTCGCCCAGAAACACCAGCCCGCCGCCCGCGCCGCAGCAGAAGCCGCGCTCCCCGCTCCGAGGCGCCTCCTTCAGCTCCCCTGCCAGCGCCGCCACCCGCCGCGGCGCCTCGTACACGCCGCGGTAACGTCCCAGATAGCAGGGATCGTGAAAGACCGTCGACTCTCCTCCGGCGCGCCCCGCCGGAAGATGTGCGGCGAGCCACTCGGAGTGATGCGCCACCTCGAACTCCGCCCCGAATTCCCGCCAGTCCACATCGATCGTGCGCACGCAATGCGGGCAAACCGAGAGGATCTTCTTCACCCCGGCACTCTGCAACTGCGCGATGTTGAACTCCGCCAGCTGCTGAAACAGCAGGTCGTTGCCCAGCCGCCGCGCCGCATCGCCCGAGCACTTCTCCTTCCGCAGCACGCCGAACGTCACCCCCGACGCTCGCAGCACCCGCACCAGCGCCAGCACTGCTTCCCTGCCGCGCGGATCGTAGGTGCCCATGCAGCCCAGCCACAGGCACCACTCCTGCGAGCCGTCGAACCACGGCAGCCCGTTCTTCTGGATGAACCGGTCCCGCTCGTACGCCGCCATGCCCAACGGATTGCCCTGCCGCTCCAGCCGCACAAACAGCTGCGCTCCGTACTCGTCCTCCCACGCGCCCGTGTTCACCGCCCCCCGCCGCAGCCCCAGAATCAGCGGCAGGTGCTCCACGCCCACCGGACACTGATACTCGCACGCCCCGCAAGTGGTGCACTGAAACGCCGCATCCAGGCTCAGATTCGGCCCCGCGAGCGGCGCGTCCGCCCCGCCCCCGTGCTCCCGCAAGAACGCGCGCAGCCCCAGCGCCATCTGCTTCGGGTTCAGCTCCTTGCCCGTGTTGTGCGCCGGACAGTGCTCCTGGCACCGCCCGCACTCCACGCAGGAAAATGCCTGCAGCGCCATCCGCCGCGTCACGTCGCGCCCGGTGACCAACCCGAAGTCGTCCTCGCCCTCGAGCGGCGGCACCTTCCCGAACGGCTCGCGCGCCAGAAACACCGCCGCCGGAGAAAGCATCAGGTGCAGGTGCTTCGTCTTCGGGATCAGCGGCAGAAACACCAGCAGCGCCAGCGTGTGCGCCCACCACAGGGCGCGCTCTTCCATGCTGCCAGCTTCGGGATGCCAGAGGAAGTCCGCCAAATAGGTCAGCATCAGAACCAGGATCAGCAGCGCGATCACCCCGGACTCCAGCGACACCTTCTCGCCCAGCCACTTCGGGCGCACCACGAACCGCCGCACCGCCAGCCCTGTGATCGCCGCCGACACCGCCACGGCAAACCCTGCCGCCACCCACCCATAGGCGCGCCCGAAGCCCCCCTCGTGCGGATCGAACAGCGACAGCCCCACGCCCGCCGCCAGATGGTCCAGCGTCACCAGCGCAAACGCGCAAAAGCCCCAGAACACCAGCGCATGCGCCAGCCCCGCCCACGGGCGGTGCCGGATCACCTTCTCCTGCAACACCACTTCCCGCACAAACCGCCGCACCCGCCGCCCCAGCGGCTGCAGGCGGAAATCCGCATCCGGCTTCGAGCGCAGGACCGCCTGCACCACCGGGCGCAACCGGCGCCAGAAAACCGCCGCGGAAATCAGGCAGGCAAGGACGAAAAGCGTTGTCTGCAGAGGCATGGCCGCCATGGAAGCCGCTGTTTTGACACTCTAGCCGATCCGCCCCCTACAATGAAAATTTCGGAGGACCCCATTGCGCATCCTCGTCGCCGGCGCGGCCGGCTTCATCGGCTCCCATCTCTGCGACCGGCTGCTCGGCGAAGGCTGCGAGGTCCTCGGCGTCGACAACTGCCTCACCGGCTCGCCGGACAACCTCGCCCACCTCGACGCCCACCCGCGCTTCCGGTTCCTCCGCCACGACATCACCGAGCCTCTCTCCGTGGATGGCCCGCTCGACCTGATCTTCAACCTCGCCTCGCCCGCCAGCCCGAAGGACTACCTCGCGCACCCCATCGAAACCCTCCGCACCGGCGCCGAAGGCAGCCGCCACCTCCTGGATCTGGCCGCCTCCAAAGGCGCGCGCTACCTGCTCGCCTCCACCTCGGAATGCTACGGCGACCCCCAGGAGCACCCGCAAAAAGAGACCTACTGGGGGCACGTGAACCCCGTTGGCCCCCGCTCCTGCTACGACGAGGCGAAGCGCTTCGCCGAAGCCATCACCATGGCCTATCACCGCCAGCACGGCCTTGCCACCCGCATCGCCCGGATCTTCAACACCTACGGGCCGCGCATGCAGCACGACGATGGACGGATCGTCCCGAACTTCATCCGCCAGGCGCTGCGCGGCGAGCCGATCACCGTCTACGGCGACGGCTCGCAAACCCGCTCGTTCTGCTACATCGATGATTTGGTCGAAGGACTCGTCCTCCTCAGCCGCAGCAGTGAACCCCTGCCCGTCAACCTTGGCAACCCGGAGGAGAGGACCGTCCTCGACTTCGCTTTCCTCATCCGCCGGCTCGCGGGCAGCCGGTCCGAAATCCGCTTCGAGCCCCTCCCCGAAGACGATCCGCAGCGCCGCCGCCCCGATATCACGAAGGCGCGCCTCCTGCTCGGTTGGGAACCCCGCGTGCCCCTCGAGGAAGGCTTGCGCCGCACCATCGCATGGTTCGCCCCCAGGCTCTCCGGCGCGTGATCCGCCCCGGCACGCTCGAAAAGAAAAGCGGACCCTCGCGGGTCCGCTTCACGGGGACAAGGAGAAAGGGAGAAAACCGTCCGTCAGAGAGCCAGCCCGTGCTTGCCCATGGTGCGGAATTCGTACTGCTGAATGGCCACCGCAGCCCGGTTGCCCGACGAGCGCACCACCTTGCCGCGCGCAATCAGCTTCAGGCTGCACCGGTTGTCCAGCTGCGCCGGCCAGCTGATCGCCATCTCGATCCGCTTGCCCGGCACCAGTTCGCGGTCGCACTGGAACAGCACGCCGCCGCTGCTCATGTCGATCGTCCTGCCCGAGCCCAGCTCTTGTCCCAGGCGTTTCCCGCTCAACCGGTAAACCAGCTCGCACTGCAACGGGAACCGGTCCGTGCGCCGGCGGTCTGAGCGGACAGGCTCGGCTTCCGGGGTATCCATGGGGAATCGCGTCATGGCTCTTGATCTCTCCACCTCCAGCTTGCCCTTGCGTCCGTGACAAGACAATAGCGCGGAAGTTCCGAAATGGCGTAGTACCTTGGTACTAAGATTCGCGGCCCCTCGCCGCCCGCTCCGCCATCGCCGCCGCCATCCCTTCGGCCGTGTACGGGTTGGCCTCCGCGTCCACCTCCAGCCCCGCCTCGCGCACGGCAGCCGACGTCACCGGACCGATCGTGGCGATCCGCACCCCCGCGAGCAACTCCCGCGGCACCGCGCGCAGCAGGTGGCGCACCGTCGAGGCGCTCGTCAGCGTCACCCAGTGCGGCTTCGCCGCCGCAAACAATTCCCGCGCTTTCTGTTCCAGCCCCTCCGGCGCCACCGTCCGGTACACCGGCAGCACGTCCACCCGCGCGCCCAGCCGCTCCAGCTCTGATGGGATCACGTCCCGCGCCTCCTCCGCGCGCGCCAGCAGCACCCGCGCCCCTTCCACTCCCGCCCCGCGCAGCGCCTCCACGACGCCCTCCCCCATGTGTTCCTCTGGCACCAAGTCCGGCGCCAGCCCGCGCGCCCGCAACGCCGCCGCCGTCGCCGGCCCGATAGCGCAGATCCGCGGGCCGCGCCGCGGCTCGACCCGCGCAAAGAAAAACTCCACCCCGTTGGCCGACGTGAAAATCGCCCAATCGTAAGAATCCCAGTCTGGCGGATCGAACTCGAGCGCCCGGAACTCGAGCAGCGGCATCTCCACCACGTCCGCCCCCAGCGCCCGCAGCCGGGCGATCAGCTTTCCGGATTGCCCCCGCGGCCGCGTCACCACCACCACCTGCCCCAGCAACGGCAGCGCGTGCGGGTTCACCCGCGCCACCACGCCGCGCGCCCCCGCCGCCAGCAGCGCTTCCGCCGCGCGCCGCCCCAGCTCCACAGGCTGCCCGGCAGGGCCCGTCTCCACGCACTCGAACACGGCGCTGCCCTCCGGATCGGCCACCACCGCCCGCAGCCGCAGCTGCCCGCCCTCCAACTCCGCATAGGCGCCCAGCGGCACCTGACAGCCGCCCCCGAGCGACTCGAGCAGCGCGCGCTCGGCCTCCACCGCCGCCCGCACGGCAGGGTTGTCCAGCCGCGAGCAGATCTCGAACGCCGGATCCGGCGCCGCCCGCGTCTCGATCCCCAGCGCCCCCTGCCCCACCGCCGGACACATCCGCTCCGGCTCCAGCAGCTCGGCGATCCGCCCGCCCCAGCCCAGCCGCCTCAGCCCGGCGGAAGCCAGCACAATCGCGTCATACCGCCCTTCGTCGAGCTTCCGCAGACGCGTGTCGAGATTTCCCCGGATGTCCTCGATCCGCACATCCGGCCGCAGCCGCCGCAGCTGCGCCGCCCGCCGCAGGCTCGACGTGCCCACGCGCGCCCCGCTCGGCAGCTCGTCCAGCCGCCGCCCCACCATCGCGTCGAACGGCGACTCCCGCTCAGGCACAGCCGCCAGCACAAGCCCTGCCGGCAGCTCCGTCGGCAGGTCTTTCAGCGAATGCACCGCCAGATCGATCCGCCCCTCAAGCAGCGCCTCCTCGATCTCTTTCGTGAACAGCCCCTTTGAACCTGCCCGCGCCAGCGGCACGTCCGTAATCCGGTCCCCCGTCGTGCGGATGATCTCGATCTCCGTCTCCACGCCCAGCCCGGCCAACAGCTCCGCCACCCGCCGCGCCTGCCACAGCGCCAGCTGCGAGCCGCGGCTCCCGATGCGCAGCTTCATCGCTCCTCCAGCCGGAAGATCCTCCGGATCACGCCCAGAATCCGGTCGCCCTCCGGCCCCGCCGCCGCGCGCCGGATCTCCACCATCGCCCCGTGCGCCACCTTGTTCAGCAGCGAGCGCGTGTACGCCTCCAGCGCCTCCCCGCCGTTGCCCGCCGCGCCCAGCCGCCCCCGCCACCGCTCCAGCTCCTCGCGCCCCAGCTCCTCCAGCCGCTGCTGCAGGCTCACGATCACCGGCGCCACCTCGCGGGTGCGGAACCGCTCCAGCAGCCGCCGCACCTCTTCCTCGACGATCTGCTCGGCCTCTTCCGCCTCCCGCTGCCGCGCCCTGCGGTTGGCCTCCACCTCGCGCCCCAGGTCGTCGATGTCGTACAGATAGGCGTTCTCCAGCTCGTCCACCGCCGGGTCGATGTTGCGCGGCACGGCGATGTCGATCAGAAACACCGGACGGTTCTGCCGGCGCCGCAGCACCGCCTTCATCTCGTCCTTCGTGATCAGATACCCGGTGGCGCCCGAACTCGCCAGCACGATGTCCATCTCGTGCATCCGCTCGCGGAACCCGCCGTAGTCGATCACCTCGCCCTCCACGAGCGCCGCCATCTGTTCGGCGCGCGCCCGCGTCCGGTTGGTCACCGAGATCCGCCCGCAGCCGGCGCGCTTCAGATGCCGCGCCGCCAGCTCCGCCATCTTGCCCGCGCCGATGAGCAGCGCGTGCTTCGAGCGCAGGTCGCCGAAGATCTGCTTCGCCAGATCGATCGCCGCATAGCTGACGCTCACCGCGCTGCGGCCGATCGCCGTCTCGTTGCGCACCCGCTTGGCCACCGCAAACGCGCGCGCCAGCACCGCCTCCAGCCCCGCCTGCACGGCGCCCAGCTCGCGCGCCGCCGCATGCGCCTCCTTCAGCTGCCCCAGGATCTGCGGCTCGCCCAGCACCATCGAGTCCAGGCTCGACGCCACCCGGAACAGGTGCCGCACCGCCGCCTCGCCCGCGTGCGTGTAAAAGTGCGGCGCCACGGCAGCAGCCTCGATGCCGCGCAGCCGCGCCAGCGTTTCGATCAGCGGCTGCGCCTCGGGCGCGCCCGCCTCCCCGCCGTGCGCCAGCACCTCCACCCGGTTGCAGGTCGACAGCAGCATCACCTCCTCGACGCCCGGACACGCGCGCAGCGCGCCGAGCGCTTCCGGCAGCTCCGCCGCGGCAAAAGCCAGCCGTTCGCGCACCTCCACCGGCGCTGTCTTGTGGTTCAGTCCGGTGAGCAGGATCGGGATCATCGCCTCGCCATCAGTGCTCGAGCAGCGGGCGCAGTCCGATGTGGGCCGCCCACGTCAGCGCCGCAAACACCAGCACCGCCAGCGACAGCAGCGCCGCCCTCCGCCCGCGCCAGCCCGCCCACGTGCGCAGCACCACCATCAGCAGATAAAAGGTCCACGTGGCCAGCGAAATGAGAATCGCCGGCTTGCCGATCCAGCGCGCGCCGAACTCGGCCGACGCCCACACGCTCGCCACTCCCACAGCCAGCGTCAGCGCCACAAAGCCGATGTTCATCGCCGCCGTGATCAGCCCGTCCAGCGTCTCGAGCGGCGGCAGCCGCTCCGGCGTCAGGCGCGACAACCACCCCGCGTTCTCGTGCCGCCGCTTCAGCCGCCGCTCCTGCAGCAGATAGAAGATGGCGCCGGTGGCCGAGACCAGCAGCCCGCTGATGCCCGCCAGCACCAGGAAGATATGCGCCGCCAGCAGCGCGCCCCGCAGGTTCTGCTGCTCCCACGCCGGCGTCGAGGCGCCCGCAGCTGCGATCCACACCAGCACCGTCACCAGCGGAAAGAAGAACACGCACAAGCCGTCGAAGTGATACCGCCAGTCGATGAACAGATACGTGAGCGCCAGCAACAGCGCGCACAGCGACGCGGTTTCGAAGAAGTTGTTCGCCGCCAGCTGCCCCAGCGCGATGCTGCGCTCGGCGATCGAGACGAAATGCAGCACCGCCGCTGTCTGGAATGCTGCTGCGGAGACGCCCATCTCGCGCGGACGGCGGCGCACGAGCACCAGCACGGGATGAACGAAAGCCGCCGCATAGAGCAGTGCGGCGGCGCGCAGCCAGAGCAGGCTCAGATCGGGCATGGGCAGCGAGAACCAGGACAGGCCGCCACGAACGCGGCCTGCTTCGAGTATAGCGTCCGGCCGCCGGGCGCCGCCGCGCGCGGCCAGTGGCAAGATGTCACTATGCAACCTGATCTCAGAGGAAAAACTGCGCTCGTGACCGGCGGCACGCGCGGCATCGGCCGCGCCATCGTTGAAATGCTGCTCGAGGCCGGCGCCTCCACGGCCTTCTGCGCCCGCAGCCAGGCCGATGTCGAACAGGCCGAATTCCAGCTGCGCCAGCGATTCTCGTCACAAACCCTAAAAATCCGCGGCCGCGCCGCCGATGTTCGGAGTGAGGAATCCGTTCGAGAGTTGTTCGAATGGATGGACCTCGAAATGGGAGGGCCGGACATCCTGGTGAACAACGCCGGCGTGGGCGTGTTCAAGGATGTGGCCGCGCTCGGTCCCGAGGAGTGGAACCTGGTGATCGAGACGAACCTGGGAGGCGTCTACCACTGCTCGCACCACGCCATCCCGCGGATGCGGCAGCGCGGCGGAGGCTGGATCGTCAACATCGGCAGCCTGGCCGGCCGCAACGCCTTTGCGGGCGGGGCAGCCTACAACGCCTCCAAGTTCGGACTCGTCGGCATGAGCGAAGCCATGATGCTGGACCACCGCCACGAAGGCATCCGCGTCGCCTGCATCCTGCCCGGCAGCGTCAACACGAGCTTCGGGCACAGCGGCGCCGCGGACTGGAAAATGGCCCCGGAAGACGTGGCCCAGGCCGTGGCGGCCGTGCTCGCCATGCCGGATCGAACTTTAGTGAGCCTGGTGGAAATGCGCCCGTCGCGGCCCCCGAAAAAGTAGAAGCGCGGGCGCGGGAAAGGAAACGGACTTGGGCGATGCAATGAGAGTCGTGGACGCGGCGGCCCCGGCGGCGCCGGCGCCCGGCGATGGACGGCGTTTTCCGTTCGCAAGGAGATCGAACGGCAAAGGCGGAGCAGCGGCAACCTCCCCCGCCTTGCTCGACCCCTGCCGCACGGGGCGTGAGGCGGCCGAACTCGAGGCCGGCCTCCGCTCCCTCGTCGTCGGCCAGGACGAGGCCATCGCGCAGATCGTCAACGTCTATCAGATGTACCTCACCGGGCTTTGCCCGCCCCAGCGGCCCGTCGCCAACCTGCTCTTCCTCGGCCCCACAGGCACGGGCAAGACCCGCATCGTCGAAGCCACCGCCGAGACCCTCGTCGGCACCTCCCGCGCCGTCATCAAGATCGACTGCGGCGAGTTCCAGCACAGCCACGAAATCGCCAAGCTGATCGGCTCGCCCCCGGGCTACCTCGGCCACCGCGAGACCCATCCCCTGCTCAGCCAGGAGGTCCTCAACCAGTACCACACCGACCGCGTCAAGCTCAGCTTCGTCCTCTTCGACGAGATCGAAAAGGCTTCCGACGCGCTCTGGAACCTCCTGCTCGGCATCCTCGACAAGGCCACGCTCACTCTCGGCGACAACCGCAAGGTGGACTTCTCGCGCGCCATGATCTTCCTCACCTCCAACCTCGGCGCCTCCGAGATGCAGTCGCTGGTGAGCCCCAAGCTCGGCTTCCGCGCCCTCGCCCAGCTGCCGCCCGACCCCCGGCTCGAAGGGCGCATCCACCGCAGCGGCATCGAGGCCGCGCGCCGCAAGTTCACCCCCGAGTTCATGAACCGGCTCGACAAGATCGTCGTCTTCCGCCCGCTGGGAGACGCCGAGCTGCGCCGCATCCTCGACATCGAACTCGGGCTCGTCCAGCAGCGCGTGCTCACCGCGAGCCCCGAGCGCGCCTTCGTCTTCCGCCTCACCGACGAAGCCAAGGACGCCCTGCTCGAGGACGGCATCGACATCCGCTACGGCGCACGCCACCTGAAGCGCTCCATCGAGCGCATGCTCGTCCAGCCGCTGTCGAACCTCATCGCCACCGAGCAGATCCGCGGCGGCGACCTCGTCCGCGTCGACTGGGACGAAGAAAACGGCTGCCTCCGCTTCTTCCGCGAAGACGAGGGCATCCCCGTGCAGGCGATGGCCGAAATGCTCGACCCGCCCGTCCGCCTGTGGGCGCGGTCCGCTGCCGCCACGCAGCCGCTTCCCCAAAAAGCTCCCCTCGCACGCGGCTCCCGCCGCGCCTGAGCGAGAGCTGGAAAATCGCGGTTCCCCCGGCGCTTGCGCCCGGGCCGCGTTGCCTGCCCTGTTCCCCCGACGCTTGCGTCGGGGCCACATGGCCTTGCTAGCGCTTGCGGATTGCGCAGTTCCCCCGACGCTTGCGTCGGGGCCGCGCTGCCTCCGTTGCGCGCCACCCCCGATGAGGAGATGGGGACAGACTACTCTGTCCCGCCCCCGCACTGCCCACACCCAAACGCCCCGCCCACTCGTGGACAGAGCAGCCTGTCCCCATCTCCGCTCCGATCCCGCCCGCCAGTCCACCCCAAACAGTTGGCCCGCCGCCGCCTGTATAGTCGGTAATGAAACCATGGCTCCCACTGCCAGACCCGGCGTGCTCGTCGTCGATGACGAAGTCAACCAGCGCACGGCCCTTGCCTCGATGCTCGAAGCGTGGGGCTACTCCGCCGCCACCGCCGCCGATGGCGCTGAAGCGCTGGACCGGCTCCGCGATTTCCCAGCCGACGTCATCATCACCGACCTCATGATGCCCGGCATGGACGGCGCCGAACTCCTCCGCCGCCTCAAGGAGCAAGGCAACGCCCCGCCCGCCATCGTCCTCACCGCCTTCGGCAACATCGAAACCGCCATCCGCATGGTGCACGATCTCGGCGCCTTCTGGTTCCTCGAAAAACCCCTCCAGACCGGCGCCCTGCGCCTCCTGCTCGAGCGCGCCGTCGCCCAGCGCCGCCTCGCCCAATACAGCGAATCCCTCGAACGACAGCTCTCCTCCCGCGGAATTCTCGGCGATTTGGTCGGAAATTCGCCGCAAATGCAGGAGATTTTCTCCCTCATCCGCCAGGTCGCCCCCACTTCCGCCACCGTCCTGATCACCGGCGAAAGCGGCACCGGCAAGGAACTCGCCGCCCGCGCCCTCCACCGCCTCAGCCCCCGCCGCGATGCCCCCTTCGTCGCCATCAACTGCGCCGCCATGCCCGAAACCCTCATCGAAAGCGAGCTGTTCGGCCACGAAAAAGGGGCCTTCACCGGCGCCGTCGAGCGCCGCCGCGGCTGTTTCGAACTTGCCCACACCGGCACGCTCCTGCTCGACGAGATCGGAGAGATGCCCCTCTCCACCCAGGCCAAGCTTCTCCGCGTGCTCGAAGAGCGCCGCGTCCGCCGCCTCGGCGGCAGCCGCGAAATCGACGTCGACGTCCGCCTCCTCGCCGCCTCCAACCGCCGCCTCGAGGAGGAAGTCCGCGCCGGGCGCTTCCGCGAAGACCTCTACTTCCGCCTCCAGGTCTTCGAAATCCGCATGCCCCCGCTCCGCGAGCGCCTGAGCGACCTCCCGCTTCTCTGCGAGTCCATCATCGACGAACTGAACCGGCGCCATCAGTGCGCCGTCGAGGGCCTCTCCCCTTCCGCCCTGGAAGCCCTCCGTGCACACCCCTGGCCCGGCAACGTCCGCGAGCTCCGCAACGCCCTCGAACGCGCCGTCATCCTCGCCGGCAGCGGCCTGCTTGAACCGCGCCACTTCCTCTTCCTCTCGCCGCAGCCCCGCCCCGCCGCCGCAGACGCCCCCGCCGCGGACACCGGCGAAGTCCGCATCCCCATCGGCGCCACCATCGATCAGGCCGAACGCGCCCTCATCGAGGCCACCCTGCGCCACACCGGGAACAACCGCACCCGCGCCGCCGCCATCCTCGGCATCAGCCAGAAGACCCTCTTCAACAAGCTCCGCGAGTATGGAGCCCGCCCGCAGGGAGAGTGATCCGTGTCCCTCCGCGCCCGCGTCATTCTGATGACCGTCGGCCTCGTCGCCGCCGTCGCCCTCACGCTCATTCTCGTCGAACTCCACAACCTCATCTCCATCTCCCTGCAGCACTCCAGCGACCGCGCCCACATGACCGCGCAGTTCGTCAAGCGCTACGTCCTCGACCGCGCCCAGCAGCGCACCCGCGAATCCGCCCACCTCGCCACCCTCGACGAACGCATCGCGGAATGGCAGCAAGCCGTTCAATCCGATCCCGAGCTCCCTGCCCTGCTCGCCTCCACCCTCGCCCAGACGCGCGCCATCGTGGAAATCTCTGTCGCCGATGGCCGCGGCCTGATTCTCGCTTCCTCCAACCCGGCGCGCACAGGCCAGCTCCTCCAGCCTCGCCTCCCCCTGAAAAATCTCCTCGATCTCGGCCCCGTCGACAAATTCCAGGCCGTCCTCGGCAGCCAGATCGATTACGAAAACCGCGTCGAATTGGGCGTCGAATTCCCGGAAAATCCCGCCCAACGCCGCGTCGTTTTCGCCATTCAGGTCCTCGTCTCCTCCGTCCTGCTCCGCGATGCCATCCTGCCCGAGGTTCGCCGCTCCGCCCTCGCCTCCCTCCCCCTCTTCCTTCTCGCGCTCGGCATCGCCTCCCTCACCGCCCAGATCGCGCTCCTCCCCCTGAACCGGATCAGCCGCACTATCGACAGCATCCGCAGCGGCGAACCGGAACCCTTCTCCGAACCGCCCTCCTCCCGCGAACTCGCCGCCGTCCAGGAAAAGCTCCGCCTGCTCGGCGAGCAATTCCGCGGCGCGCAGGAAGGCGCCTCACAGCTCCGCCACAGCGTCGAGCACATGATCCAGGGCCTCGAGGAATCCCTTCTGCTGTTCGATGCCCAGGGCCGCCTCGTCGTCTCCAGCGAAGCGGCCGAGCACCTCCTCGGACTTTCCCGCAGCCAGATCGCCGGCCTCCACATCCACGACCTGTTCCCTCCCGAAGGCCCCGTCGGCTCTGTCCTGGCCCAGCCCCTCCTCACCCGCACCCCCGTGAAACAGGTCCGCGCCGGCCGCCTTCTCGTCAGTTTCGATCCCCTCCCCCACGGCGCGTCCCTGCTCCGCCTTCGCGACGCCGAAGGACGCCGCATCGTCGAGGATCAGCTCAACCTCACCTCCCGCCTCGCTGCCATCAGCCGCCTCACGAGCGGCGTCGCCCATGAAATCAAGAACCCCCTCAACTCCATCGCCCTCCGCCTCGAACTCCTCCGCTCCCGCGTCCTCCCTGAATTGCCCGAAGCCCAGCCTGAGCTCGATGTCATCGCCCAGGAAATCGTCCGCCTCGACCGCGTCGTCCGCACCTTCCTCGACTTCACCCGCCCCGTCGAACTGCAAACCGAAATCCTCGACCTCGCCGCCCTCATCCGCCGCCTCCTCGATCTCGTCCGCCCTGAAGCCGGCCAGCACTCTGTCCTCATCAGCGAGGAGGGACTCGACTCCCCCGCCCCCGTCCGCGGCGACTCCGGCCTCCTCCAGCAGGCCCTCCTCAACATCCTCCGCAACGCCCTCGAGGCCATGCCCTCCGGCGGAAAACTCTCCGTGCGCCTGCAAAAATCCGCCGAAAATGCCTTCCTCGAAATCTCCGATACCGGCCCCGGAATTCCTCCGGAATTGCGCGAAAAAGTCTTTCACCTGTATTACACGACCAAGCAGAACGGCACCGGCATTGGCCTGGCCATGACCTACCGCGCCATCCAGCTCCACAACGGCGCCATCGAGATCGGCGGCGAGCCCGGCTCGGGCGCCGTCTTCCGCATCCGCCTGCCCCTCTCCGCGGAGGTGCCCGCATGACGCCCCGCAACGTCGCGGCGCTCCTGCTCGCCGCTGCCCTCCTTGCGGGCGGATGCCGCGCCCGCCGCGCCCCCGCACCCGCCGTTCCTGCCCGCCCTTTGCGCGTCTTTACGCCCCCGCCCCCGCTCGTGCCCGCCCTCGTCCTGCTTGAAGAGCCCGCGGTCCCTGAAACAAAAGACGCCGTTTCTGTTCTTCCGCCGCCGCCTTCCTCGTTCCGAGGATTCCCGCCCCCGCCGCCCGTCCGCCGCCGTCCTGCTCCGCCCCCGGCGAAGCCCGAAGCCGGGGAGCCCGCGCAGCCGGAACCGCCCGCCGCCCCCGAAATCCGCCTCGGCGAGGTCCTGCCTGCGGACGTCGCCCGCCAGCTCGAACGCCAGCTCGCCGCGAACACGGCAGCCGCCCGCGGCGTGCTTGAGCGCATCCGCGGGCGCCGCCTCACGCGCGAACAGGCAGACCTCGCGGCGCGCATCCGCGCCTTCCTCCAGCAGGCCGGGCAGATGCGCGCCCGCGATCTCGCCGCCGCAGCGGAACTCTCCCGCCGCGCCGCGCTCCTCGCCCAGGAACTGGAGCGCAATCTCAGATGAGCGCTACTTCCTCGGCGGCACGGTCACGAATTTCCACACGGTCGTCGAACGGTACTCCTGCCCCGGTTCCAGCACCGTCGACGGAAACTCCGGCTTGTTTGGCGAATCCGGAAAATGCTGCGTCTCCAGGCAGAATCCCGAGCGCCGCGGATACACCTTCCCGCCCTTGCCCGTGATCGTGCCATCCAGGAAATTCCCGGTGTAAAACTGCATCCCAGGCTCCGTCGTCCACACCTCCAGCCCGCGCCCGGTGGCCGGCTCCACCACTCGCGCCGCCAGCGACAGCCCCTCACCCTCGCGGTCCAGCACGAAATTGTGGTCATAACCTCCGCCAAGACGGATCTGCTCGTCGTCGGCGTCGATTCGCTCTCCGATCCGCCGCGGCTTGCGGAAATCGAACGGCGTGCCCTCCACGCTGCGCAGCTCGCCCGTCGGAATCAGCCCCGCATCCACCGGCGTAAACCGGCTCGCACGGATTTCAATCTCGTGATTCAGAATGTCCCCCTGTCCTTGCCCTGCCAGGTTGAAATAGGTGTGGTTGGTCAGATTCACCACCGTCTTTTTGTCCGTGGCCGCCCGGTAATCAATCCGCAGCGAATCGTCGTCGGAGAGCGTATAGCGCACCTCCGTCCGCAGCGTTCCCGGATAGCCCTCCTCTCCATCCGGGCTCGTGTATTCGAGGATCAGCGTCTGCCCCTGCTCGCCGGACTCCGTGCGCGCCTTCCACAGCTTCTTGTCGAACCCCTCGTTGCCTCCGTGCAGCGAGTTCTCTCCATTGTTCTTCGCCAGCGTGTAGGTCACCCCGTCCAGCGTGAAGCGCGCCTTCCCGATCCGGTTCCCGTAACGCCCGATGATCGCCCCGAAATACGGATGCGGCTGCAGATACCGCTCCAGCGTGTCAAAGCCCAGCGCCACGTCCGCGAGCAGCCCTTTGCCGTCGAACGTCTTCAGCGTCACAATAATGCCGCCGTAATTCGTGATCGACGTCTCGATCCCGTTCTTGTTCTTCAGCGTGAACAGCTGCACGGTTTCTCCGTTCGGCATTTTCCCGAATTCCTGTACAGTCACGGTTCCTTTTGCTCCTCTCTCTGCGGTCTTGCATGCCGCAAACAGCGCTGCCGCCGGCACAGCCGTGCGCATCGCCTCGCGGCGGGAAATTCGTCTCATGGATCAGAAAACCTCCCTCGTTTTCCGCTCGAATGGCCCGGAAACCGGCGACAGCCGGTAACGGAAAGACATCGCCTGCCCGGAATCAATCCGGTAGGGCGGCATCGGCAGCGCATTCTCCGACCAGCTGTCGATCCCTCCCACGCCCATCTGCCTGAAGTCCAGGTTCACATACACCGGCCCCTGCGCCTGCATCTGGAAGCTGTACGCCGCGCGCTCCATGTCCTCTTTCGTGTACTTGCGCGCTGCAACGCTCAGCTCCGGCGCCCCCGCCGCCAGCAGACCCGCCCCCAGCGCGTTGGTGAACGCCGTCCACCGCACGCCCGTCTTGTTGCCGTTCTCCTGCGGGCGCGAATACTCCACCCACTCCTTCTCCACCGTGCTGCGGTACACGCCGATCCGCTCGAACTGCCGGTCCACGTACGTCTCCGCCGGTCCGCGCCCGTACCACGCCCAGTTCTCGTACCCTCGAGCCAGCACCAGTTCGCTGCCGAACCGCGGCATCATCGCACGCTTCTCGGAACCCGGCTCGTAGCGCATTTCGACGATCACGTCGCCGCTCCCGTGCACGGTCAGCGTCCACGCCGCCGTGGCGCCGCCCATCCCGAACAGCTCCGCCTTCACGCGGATGCGGGCGCTGCGGTCGTCGATCCGCTCCACCTCAGCCTCGCGAATCGTCATCCGCGGCGCCGCCTCGCGCCACAACATCCAGTTCTGCGCCGGATCATTGGCGATCCGCCCGCGCATCGCCTTCCACGCCCCCAGGTCGTTGTCCGTCGGCGCCCGCCAGAAGTCCGGCAACGGTCCGCGCTCCATCAGCAGCGCGCCCTGATACCGGTAGTCGACCAGCGTGCCCACCGCCGGATCAAACATCGCCCGGAAGACCGGGCTCTTCAAGACATACAACGCGCCCCCGCGCTCGATCTCCAGCCTCGGCGCCTTCGAAAAATCCGCCTTCGGCGCCGCAGGCGCCTCCACCGGCAGCGCAAACTGCTCCCACGCGATCTCATGCCCCGCCGGAGCCCACCGCGTCGCGCTCTTCAACCGAAAGCTCAGATTCAGCCAGTATTCCACGCCAGGCTCGGGCGCAACCTGCGGCAGCGCGAGCGTGAACTCCTTCTCCTCGCCCGGCTCGATGTCAAGCGCCGGCAGCTGCCCGGAAGCAATCGTCCTGCCCGAAGCCGAAACACTCCACTCACCCGCGGCAAAATCCTTCGGGTTCAGGAAGTGGAACCAGTTCTTCACGCGGATACGCCCCTGTTTCAGGTCCACGGGCGAAGCGTGCAAATAGCGGTAGACATATTTGATCGCCGCCAGCCCCGGGTGCGGCGTCCGGTCGCCGCTTACCAGCCCGTTGCAGTTGAAGTTGTTGTCGTTCTGAACGCGGCTCTTGTCCTCCCACCATCCGCCATAAGCAAGGAAATTCGCAGCCGCCGTGTTGCCCTTGTATTCCGGCGGCACCGGCACCCGTAGGGACTGATCCACCCAGTCCCATACGAACGCCCCCTGCGCGTTCGTGCCGGAATAAAAAATGTCCCAATATTCCTTCAATCCGCCGGTCGAATTCCCCATCGAGTGCGCGTATTCGCACAACAGAAGCGGCTTGTCCGGCAGCTTTGCCGCCTCCTTCACCACACGCGCCGGAGGCGGATACATGAAAGAATTGATGTCGAAATTCACGCCGCCGTTCGCGCTCGATCCCTCGTAATGCCACGGGCGCGACGGATCGCGCTTCTTCGCCCACTCATAGGTGAGCTTCGCGTTCAGCCCGTCGCCGCTCTCGTTCCCCATCGACCAGATCACCACCGAGGGATGGTTCTTGTCCCGCTCCACCATCCGCTGCACCCGCTCCAGGTACGCCTTGGACCACTCCGGCGATTCGGTCAGCAGATTCCCCTTCGCGCCGTTGCCGTAATGGTGCGTCTCGATGTTCGCCTCGTCGATCACATACAGCCCGTAGATGTCGCACAGCTCGTACCACAGAGGATGGTTCGGATAGTGCGACGTCCGCACGGCATTCACGTTGTTCCGCTTCATCAGCTCGATGTCGCGCACCATCAGCTCGCGCGTCATCACCTTGCCCGTCTCCGCCGAGTGCTCGTGCCGGTTGACGCCCTTGAACAGAACCGCGCGCCCGTTCACCAGCAGCTTGCCCCCGCGGAGCTCCACCTTGCGGATGCCCACGCGCTGCGGGATCACCTCGATCACCGCCCCCTGCGCGTCCTTCAGCGTCAGCAGCCCTTCATACAAATAGGGAATCTCCGCACTCCACAGCCGAGCCTGCGGCACGTCCACCGCCAGCTCCACCTTCTCCGCGCACGCCGCGCTTGCCATGCCCGCCGTTCTTCCCGCCGCATCTCGCAGTTCAAACTCCAGCGTGCAGCCCTTCGGCTCCAGAATCTCCGCCTTCACACGCACCCGCGAGTTCCGGTATGCCTCGTCGAGCTCCGTCAGCACCTCGAAATCGCGCACGTGCGTCGGCGCCGTCGACCACAGGAACACCTCCCGGTAGATGCCGCTCATCCGCCACATGTCCTGGTCTTCCAGGTAGGCGCCGTCGCCGAACCGGAACACCTGCACCGCCAGCGTGTTCATCCCGGGTTTCACAAATTTCGTGATGTTGAACTCCGCCGGCGTGCGGCTGTCCTCGTTATAACCGGCGAATTCGCCATTCACCCACACATAAAACGCCGAATCCACGCCCGCGAAATGCAGATAAATCGTTCTCCCTTTCCACGTCTCCGGCACGCGGAATGTCCTGCGGTAACTGCCGACCGGGTTGAAATCATACGGCGGGGAAGGCATCTTCCGCCGGTCCTGCGGAAACGGATAAATCCAGTTCGTATAGATGGGAATGTCGAAGCCCTGCATCTGCCAGACGCCCGGCACCGGCATCGTCCGCCAGGACGAATCGTCATATTGCGGCAGGTGGAAGCCCGCCGGCCGGTCTGCCGGGCGAAGCACGCCGCGGAACTTCCAGTCTCCGTTCAGGGAGATCCTCCACGGCGATTTCGCCGGATCAAAGGTGCGGGCCGTCACGGCGTCCGGATACACCATCATCGTCGCGTGCGGCGGCTCCACTCCCACGCTCGTCACCGCCGGGTTGTCCCACTCCGGCGGCGCCGCCGCGGCCAGAACCAGCGAAGCGGCGGCCAGCGGGAACACTCGAAGAACGCTCATCGGAAATCGCTCCTGAAAGTCCGAAACAGACGATATCACAACTGCATGCGCTTGCACCGCGCGCCCCGCAGCCCGTTCGCTTATGATGAACACGGATCCGCGCTCCCGCGCGGCAAGGAGCTGTCATGCTGATCGTTCATGTCCACGTCTCCGTGAAGCCCGAATCCGTGGAAGCCTTCCGCCAGGCGACTATCGAAAACGCCTCCGCCAGCCTGAACGAGCCCGGCGTCGCCCGCTTCGACGTCATTCAGCAGACCGACGATCCCACGAAGTTCATCCTCGTCGAGGTCTACCGCTCGCCGGAAGCCGCCGCCGCCCACAAGGAGACCGCCCACTACGCCAGGTGGCGCGACACCGTCGCCCCGATGATGGCGCAGCCGCGCTCCAGCGTGAAGTACTCCAACGTCTTCCCTCCCGACGAGGGCTGGTGAGCGCATGATGTGGGAATTCGCCACCGCGGCGCGCATCGTCTTCGGCGCCGGCGCCGCCAGCCAGATCGCCCCCGCCGCCCGCGCCTTCGGCTCGCGCGCCCTGCTCGTCACCGGGCGCAAGCCCCGCCACGCCGCCCGCCTCGTCGCCGACCTGCACAACCTCGGCGTCGGATGCACGCCCTTCCCCGCCTCCGGCGAACCCACGCTCGACACCGTGCGTGCGGGCGTCGAAACCGCGCGCCGCGAGGGCTGTGATCTCGTCATCGCCTGCGGCGGCGGCAGCGCCATCGACGCCGGCAAAGCCATCGCCGCCATGCTCGCCAACCCCGGCGATGTTCTCGACTACCTCGAGGTCATCGGAAACGCGCAGCCGCTCCGCGCCGCCCCCGTGCCTTTCATCGCCGTCCCCACCACTGCTGGCGCCGGCAGCGAGGTCACGCGCAACGCCGTTCTTCAGTCTCCGGAACACGGCGTGAAAGCCAGCCTCCGCAGCCCGCTGATGCTCCCCCGCCTCGCCGTCGTCGATCCCGAACTCACGCTCTCTGCGCCGCCTGACGTCACTGCCGCCACAGGGCTCGACGCGCTCTCCCAGCTGCTCGAACCCTTCGTCAGCCTGCGCGCCAATCCCTTCACCGACATGCTCTGCCGCGAGGGGCTGCGCCTCGCCGCCCGCTCGCTCCGGCGCGCCTTCGAGGACGGAAACGACCTGGAAGCCCGCACCGGCATGTCGCTTGCCAGCCTCCTCGGCGGCATGGCTCTCGCCAACGCCGGGCTCGGCGCCGTCCACGGCTTCGCCGCGCCTATCGGCGGCGCCTTCCCCGCTCCCCACGGCGCCGTCTGCGCGGCTCTGCTCGCGCCCGTCACCCGCGCCAACCTCCGCGCCCTCCAGTCGCGCGAGCCGAACAACCCCGCACTCGCGCGTTACGAAGAAGCCGCGCGCATCCTCGATCCCGGCGGCGCCGGCGCCGCCTCCCTCCCCGATTGGCTCGATCAACTCCGCGCCGCGCTCGGCATCCCTCCGCTGTCTGCTTACGGGATCCGCGAATCCGACATCCCCGGGCTGTGCGAAAAAGCCGCCCGCGCCAGCAGCATGAAGGGCAATCCGGTGCAGCTCACCCCGGAGGAGCTTCACGCCGTGCTCGCCGAAGCGCTCGGCGCGCCGCGTTGACCCAATCCGGAGTTTTCGATACGCTTGTCGCAGCCCTGCCCGGCGCCGGGACTCTCCGCCGCCTGCCGGGCGAAGGAGTCTCGCATGGCAGACCTTCAAAAACTCTACGACGCGGTGCTCAACGGCGATCAGAAAACCGCCGTGGCTGTCACGCAGGAAGCCCTCGCCGAAGGCTGCGACCCCATGGAGCTCATCACGAAGCACATGGTGCCCGCCATGGACGAGGTGGGCAGGCGTTTCGAGTGC
Organism: Bryobacteraceae bacterium; assembly: GCA_037481575.1. Classification (GTDB taxonomy): domain Bacteria; phylum Acidobacteriota; class Terriglobia; order Bryobacterales; family Bryobacteraceae; genus JANWVO01. Next base: position 53,829 of record JBBFLJ010000014.1, read on the forward strand.
GAAGAGTACTTCGTGCCGGAGCTGCTGCTTTCGGCGCGCGCCATGAAGGGCGCGCTCGAACTGTTGCGCCCGTTGCTCGCCGCCAGCGGCGCCGAACCCGCAGGCCGCGTCGTCATCGGCACCGTCAAGGGCGACCTGCACGACATCGGCAAGAACCTCGTCGCCTCCATGCTCGAGGGCGGCGGCTTTGAAGTGATCGATCTCGGCGCCGACGTGCCCCCGGAGAGATTCATCGAAGCCGTACGCGAAAACAATGCCCGCATCGTCGCCCTCTCGGCGCTGCTCACCGTCACCATGCCTTCCATGCGCAAGACCATCGAGGCGCTCGAGAAGGCGGGCATGCGCCAGCAGGTAAAGGTCATGGTGGGAGGCGCGCCGGTGACGGCGCAGTTCGCCGCCGAGATCGGCGCCGACGGTTACGGGGAGAACGCCACCGCCGCCGTCGCGCTCGCCCGCAGGTTCGCGCAGGCAGGCTGACGCGTATGTCCCGGCTCGCGGAATGGATCCACGGCGGCATCGTCATCACCGACGGAGCGTGGGGCACGCGCCTGCAGGAGCTTGGCCTCGAACCGGGCGCACTGCCCGATGCATGGAACCTCGCGAGCCCGGACCGCGTGGAACAGGTGGCGCGCGAGTACGTGGAAGCGGGCAGCGAGGTGATCCTCACGAATACCTTTCGCTCCAACCGCATCGCGCTAGCCGCCGCAGGAATGCAAGACCGCGTCGCGGAAATCAACGCCGCGGGCGTGGCGATCAGCCGCCGCGCCGCCGCGGGGCGCGCGCGCGTCGCCGCCTCCATCGGGCCGACGGGAAAAATGCTGACGGCGGAGGAGGTCGCACCACCCGAGCTGCGCGCCGCGTTCCTCGAACAAGCGCAGGCGCTCGCCGCCGCGGGCGCGGACGCGATTCTGATCGAGACGATGAGCGATCTCGAAGAAGCGCGCATCGCCCTGCGCGCGGCTCTTTCCACCGGCCTCCCCGTGATCGTCTCCTTCGCCTTCGACACCGGCCGCAACCGCGACCGCACGATGACAGGCGTGACGCCCGAGCAGGCCGCCGCGGAGATGGCAGCCGAGGGAGCCGACGCCGTGGGCGCCAACTGCGGCGCGGGCATCGAACGCTTCGTCCCCATCTGCGCCCGGATGCGCGCCGCCTGCTCCTTGCCGCTGTGGATCAAGGCCAACGCGGGAATGCCCGAGTGGCGCGAGGGGCGCGCCGTCTACTCGACGCCGCCCGCAGACTTCGCCGCCTTTCTGGCGCCGTTGCGGGAAGCCGGCGCCGCCTTCGTCGGCGGCTGCTGCGGAACCACGCCCGATTTCATCCGCGCCCTCGCCGCCGAAAAGGAAAGGCTATGAAGCTCCGGCTCATCAGTTGCGAGGTCCTCTTCCGCGAAATGTGCGACGCCGTGGCGCGCTCGCCGCATCAGGTGGACGCGGAGTTCCTGCCCAAGGGCTGGCACGACCTCGGCGGCAAGCGCATGGCGGAGCTGATCCAGGAGCGCATCGACGCCGTGCCCGCCGGCGCATACGACGCCATTTTGCTGGGCTACGGGCTGTGCGGCAACGGGCTGGATGGCATCCGGGCGCGGCACACCTTGCTCGTCCTGCCCCGCGCCCACGACTGCATCGCCCTGCTCATGGGCGGCCGCGCCCGCTACCAGGAATTCTTCGAGGAATTCCCCGGCACTTTTTACCGCTCCACGGGCTGGCTGGAGCGTGGCAAAGGCCTGAAACAGCTTACCCACGGCACCACCGGCATGGACGTTTCGCTCGAGAAATTGATCGAAAAATACGGCGAGGAAAACGGCCGGTATTTGTACGCGGAACTCACCCGCTACCGCTCCGCCTATCAGCGGCTCGTCTACATCGAGACCGGACTCGAGCCCGACGGCCGCTTCGAGGAGGAGGCGCGTTGGGAAGCCGCCGAACACGGCTGGGAATTCCGCAAGATCCGCGGCAGCCTCGAGCTGTTCCGCAGGCTCGTCAACGGCGCGTGGGGCGGCGAGGACTTCCTGCTCGTGCAGCCCGGCGAGCGGGTTCGCGCCACCTACGACGACGCGGTGGTGCGGATCGAGCCGGCGCCGGAGGCGGCGCGATGACCGGGGGGCGGAAGGAGGCTGCGCGGTGACAGGCAAGGAACGCATCCTGGCGCGCATCCGGCATGAGCAGCCGGACTGCCTGCCGCTGATGCCCATCACGATGATGTTCGCCGCCGACGTGGCGGGAGTCCGCTATGGCGATTACGCCCGCGACCACCGCGTGCTGGCGCGGGCGCAGCTCGCCGTGGCGCGCCGCTTCGGCTTCGATTACGTCAGCGTCATCTCCGACCCGGCGCGGGAGACGGCGGACTTGGGCGGCGCGATCGAGTGGTTCGAGGATCAGCCGCCGGCGGTGATCGAGAGCCGCGCCGTCTTGCACGAGAAGAGCGTGCTGGACCGTCTGCCGCTGCCCGATCCGCTGGCGCCGGGCAGCCGCATGAGGGACCGCGTCGACGGCGTGGCGCTGCTGAAGCACGAGGCGGGGGAGGAGCTGATCGTGGAGGGCTGGGTGGAGGGTCCGTGCGCCCTCGGCGCGGATCTGCGCGGCGTGAACACGCTGATGCTCGATTTCATCGACGACCCTCCCTTCGTCGAGGCGCTGTTCGATTACTGCGTGCGGCTCGAGATCGAATTCGCACGCGCGCAGGTGGAGGCGGGCGCCACGCTGATCGGCATCGGAGACGCTGCGGCGTCCCTGGTCGGCCCCCGCCTTTATCATCAATATGTGCTCCCATTCGAGAAAAAACTCGTGGCCGCCATCCGGGCGATGGGGGTTCCCGTGCGGCTGCATATTTGCGGCAACACGCGGAAAATTGCAAAGGGAATGGGGGAAACGGGGGCTGATATTGTGGACCTGGATTTCCTGACGCCGATGGCCGAGGCCCGCGCGGCGATGCCGGAGCCGCAGGTGCTGCTCGGCAACATCGACCCTGTCCGCGTGCTCCGCGACGGGACCCCGGAGCAGGTGGAAGCCGCTCTGGAGGAGTGCTGGCGCGCCGCAGGCCCCTCCTACATCGTGGGTCCGGGCTGCGAAACCCCCCGCGGCACGCCGGCGCAGAATATGGAAGCGATGGCGCGCTTCGCGCGCTCCCGGCAGTGAAACTCACCCTCCGCCCGGCGCCGGGCATGCGCCTGTCTGACCAGCTCCAGCAGGCGGGAGTCGAATTCCCGTGCGGGGGTCAGGGCATCTGCGGCGGCTGCCGCGTCCGCGTGATCGAGGGCGACATTCCGGTCACGGACGCGATGCGGCAGCAGCTGGGCGAACGCGAGCTGCGGGAGGGCTGGCGGCTCGCCTGCTGCGCAAACGCTTCGGCGCCCGTCACCGTCGAGGTGGAGCAGTGGTCGGCGCGCGTGCTCTCCGACGAGGAGGAGGTGCCGGTGGAACCGCGCCCCGGTTGGGGCGCAGCCGTGGACCTCGGCACCACGACCGTCGCTGCGCAGCTCGTCCATCTCGAAACCGGCGAGGTGGAAGCGGTGGAAACGGCGCTGAACGCGCAGGCGCGCTTCGGCGCCGACGTCATGAGCCGCATTCAGCACGAGTTGAAACACCCCGGGGAGCTCGGACGCGTGATCCGTGCGCAGCTGGAGGCGATGCTCGGCAGGCTGGCGGGAGGGCGCAAGCTCACGGAGGTGCTGCTGGCAGGAAACACGGCGATGCACCATCTGTTCAGCGGTCTGGACGTAGCCCCGCTGGCGGCGGCGCCGTTCCTTTCGCCGGCCACAGGCGCGCAGAGGTGGAAAGCGGCGGAGGTTCCGTGGGGCGCGGACACGGTGTTCCTCCCTTGTTTGGGCGGTTTCGTGGGCAGCGACCTGCTGGCCGGGCTCGCCGCCACGCGGCTCGACAAAAAACGGAATTGCCATGTTCTGTTTGATATCGGAACCAACGGCGAGATCGTGGCGGCGCAGCGCGCGCGCGTCCGCTGCGCCTCCACCGCCGCCGGGCCCGCGTTCGAGGGCGGCAGGATCCGCTGCGGCATGCGCGCCTGCGAAGGGGCCATCGACTCGGTGCGGATCGAACACGGGCGCCTCGTGCCGCATGTGATCGGCGGCGGCGCGCCGCGCGGCATCTGCGGAAGCGGACTGGTGGACGCGGTGGCGAAGGCGCTGGATCTCGGGCTGGTGCAGCGCAACGGCAGGCTGGCGCGCGGCGACATCGCCCTGGCGGAGGAAGTCGTGATCACGCAATCCGACGTCCGCCAGCTGCAACTCGCAAAAGGTGCGATGGCCGCGGGGCTCAAGCTGATGGCGCGCGGCGCGCGGCAGCTCTTTCTGGCTGGGGCGTTCGGCAACTACCTGCACGCCGACAGCGCGCGGCGCATCGGGCTGCTGCCGGAAGACGCGGAGGTTCAGCCTGTGGGCAACGCGAGCCTGCGCGGCACCCGGATGCTGCTGTTGTCGCCCTCCACGAGGGAGGAGCGGGTGGCACGGATTCTGGCGGCAGCGGAGCACGTAGAGCTCGCCGGGATAGCCGGATTCGAGGACGTGTTCGCCGAGAGCATGGCGCTCGAGCCTTTCCGGCTCCGGTGACTGCGGTCACAGCGCGCTGCCGCAGCGCACCGCCACCATGGGAACATGATTCCCGCAGATCAGTTGTTCGGCGCGGCAGCGGCGCCTTCCCCGGAGAACGTGGAGGAGTTCCTGATGGCGTGCCACCGGCGGATCGAACAGCGGCTTGCGGCAATGGAGCGCGCCGCCGCGGCGCTGGATTCGAGCCGCCAGGAGGCACTGGCGGCGCTGGAAGCAGCGCTCGAGTTCCTCGATACGAGCGGCGCCCTGCACACGGAAGACGAGGAAGAGAGCGTGTTCCCGCGCCTGCGGGCGCGGATGGAAGCCGGAGAGCGGACGTTTCTCGCAGGGCTGGAGCACGATCATGCTGAGGCGGGAATGATCCACCGGCGCCTGCGAAAGCTGGTTTCGAAGGCGAAAGACGGGCAGGAGAACGGCGGCGCGGTGCGCGGCGCGGTGGAGGAGCTGGCGGCTCTCTACCGGCGCCACATTGCGAGCGAGGACTCGGCTCTGACGGCTTACGCGCGTGCGCTGCTCACGCCGGAGGAGCGCTCCGCGATTGCATCGGAGATGCGGGCTCGGCGAAAGCTGGCGGCAGGTACGAGCACCGCGGATCGGCAGCCAGAAAGTCTCCCGTAAGCGCCCACGCGCGGGCCCGGGAGCCGCCGCAAAGGTTGCGGTACTCGCAGACGCCGCACTTTCCGCCCAGAGCGTCGGCGTTGCGGAGGACGCGGAACAGCCGCGAGTTGCGATAGGCGTCCGCCAGGCGGACATTTCTCACGTTTCCCGCGGAAATTTCCAGAAACCCCGAGGGATAAATCTCGCCAGTGTGGGAGATAAAGAGCAGCCCCTTTCCATCATTGATGCCCGCCTGGCGGGCGATGGCGCCGGCGGAGGCGCGGGCGGGGGCGGCGCCGGAGGCCTTCCGCTGCCGGGCGGCGAAGCGGCGGTAATGCTGCGCTTCCGTCGTCTTGACGTCGAATGGCGCGGTCAGCGAGATCCGGTAAAGGAACTCGAAAACCTGCTCGTATTCTTCCGCCGTCAGGTCGTCTTCCAGCTGCGCCCGTCCGGTGACGACTAGAAAAAAGACGCTCCACAGCCGGGCGCCGCTGTCCTCGACGAGTGCGGCGATACGATCCAGGGAACGGAAATTGCGGCGCGTCACCGTGGTGTTGATCTGAGTTTCGAGCCCTGCTTCGCGTGCCGCGCGCAGGGCTTCGAGCGTGATGCGGAAGCTGCCCTCGACGCCGCGGAAGCCGTCGTGCTGCGGGGCATCGGCGCCGTCCAGGCTCACCGCCATGCGCGCGACGCCGGCGTCGCGGAAGCGCCGAACCGCCTCCCCGGTGAGCAGCGGCGTGGCGCTCGGCGTGATCGTGGTGCGCAGCCCCGCTGCAACGCTCATCCGCAGCAGGTCGAACAGATCCTCCCGCTTCAGGGGATCGCCCCCCGTGAAGACCAGAAGAGGATCGCCAAATTCCCGGATCTGCCGGATCAACTCCTCCGCCTCGGCGCGCGTGAGCTCCGCCGGATGGCGCTCCGGCTGCGCGGAGGCGCGGCAGTGGCGGCAGGCGAGGTCGCACGCCTGGGTGACCTCCCAGATGACGAGGAACGGGGCTTCGGAGAAGTCTCGCATGGGCTGCTCTATTCTTCTCCAGAATCGGGCAGCCGCGGCAGGGAAACAGTGACCGGGGTCACGGACGCGGGAACGGGCACCGTGCAGACTGAAAGTGCGATGACGGCCGCGTCAGAACTCGGTTTCGGCCTCGGCGCGCAAGGCTTCCGGATCGGCGATCACGATCTGGCGGCGCTCGATGCGGACCATGCCTTCCGCCTGGAAGCGCGAGAGGTTGCGGCTGACCACTTCGCGGACCGTGCCCAGCCGCATGGCAAGCTCCTCGTGTGTCAGCGGAGCCGTTTCCATCTCGCCGCGCTCCCAGGCATCCAGCAGCAGGCGCGCCAGCCGCTGTCGCACACTGCCGAAGGTGATCGCCTCGATCAAGCCGACCAGCTGCCGCAGCCGCCGCCCGAGAATGGCGAATACCCGCAGCGGCACTTCAGGGTGCTGCAGGCAGAAGCGCCGGAAATCTTCTTTGCGGATCAGATAAGCGGTCACGGGCGTGATCGCTCTTACGGTGGCCGGGTAGTCGCCTTCGTCAAACAGCGGCACTTCCGCCACCGAAGACGGCGCGGTCTCCATCGCCAGCATGATTTCCCGCCCCGTCTGGCTGGTCTTGCAGATCTTCACCGTGCCCTCGCCCAGCACGTACAGCCCCTCGCAGGTGTCTCCTTCGTAGAAGAGCGTCTCGCCGGCATCGAATCTTTTCTCGACGGCGAGCGCAGCCAGCTGAAGGCATACGTCCTGCGGAAGCGTGCGGAACAGCGGCGTGCTGCGGAAGGCTTCGTGCTTGCGCTCGCCCATGGGGAGGAACCGTGAAGCTGCGGATCAGCCTCCAATGTACCCTTTGCGGGTCCTGCGCGGCAATTTGCCCGGACGGTGCGGTCCTGCGCGTGAAAAAGCGTATCGTGATCGACACCTCGCGCTGCCGCTCCTGTGACAGCCTCGATACGCCCGCCTGCGGGGCGCACTGCCCGGCGGGGGCGATCACCGCTTTGGAAGACGGAAGCGGCCGAAAGGAGGGAACGGAAAATGAATGAGCCATATTTCTTCCTCGAGGATCTGCGGCAGCATGCGCCGTTGCCGCCGAATGGCATTCTGAGCCGCACGCTGCATGCCGATGACCGAAGTAAAATCATTCAGTTTTGTTTCGCCCCGGGCCAGGAGCTTTCGGCGCACACGGCGCCGGTGCCGGCGCTGCTCTATTTCGCGCAGGGAGAAGCGGAGCTGCAGCTTGGCGATGACGTGAAACAGGTGCGCGAAGGGGCGCTGGCATACATGGCGCCGCGGCTCGAACACGCCATCCGCGCGAAGACCGAAGTCGTGATGCTGCTTGTCATGTTCCGCGAACCTGCCAGGGGCTGACCCGCCCGCGGCGGTACGCGACCCGCCTCCGGGGATAATACGGGGAGAGATGGCACATCCTCAGCCTTTTCCCGGATCCCTGGACAAGGAACAGCAGGCGGCGGTCGGCCGCGAGCATCAGGACGTCTGCGTGGTCGCCGGTCCCGGCTCGGGCAAGACCCGCGTTCTGGTGGAGCGCTTCGCGTGGCTGGTGCTGGAGCGCGGATGCGATCCCGAACGGATCCTCGCGATCACCTTCACCGAAAAAGCCGCCAACGAGCTGAAAGAAAGGCTGGCACGCCGGTTTGCGGAACGCCCTGACCTTCGGCAGAAGGTGGAGCGGGCGCAGATTTCCACCATCCACGCCTTCTGCCACGCCATCCTCCGCGAGCATGCGCTGGAGGCGGGGCTCGATCCGCAGTTCGAGGTCCTGGATGAAGTGGAGGCGGCGGCGCTCCGATTCGAGGCCATCTCGCGCACGCTCGACGAGATCGCGAAGGAGAAGAGGGCGGATTTCCTCCGCCTCGCGGAGGTTTGGCCGGCAGCCGACATGGCTGGCGCGCTGCTGGCGGTGCACGATGCGATGCGGGCAGCCGGAAAGCTGAAAGAGGGGCTTGCTCCAGTTGCCGCGGATGGAAGTTTGCAGAGTCTGCGGCAGAAAATCTCGGAGCTGATCGAAAAGGCAATCCACAGCGCTGAAGGGAACACTCCGGCGCGCCGGGCAAGGCGCGAATTGCTGCAAGAGTTACGGGCAAAGATGGGGAACATTCAGCCGCAAGAGCTGTCGGCCCGCTTGCAGAGCATCAACCTCCAGGGAGCGGAGCAAGGCGTCAACGCGGCTGTAAAGGCTGCGCGGGAGGCGGCAGATCGCCTCCTCGCGGCGTGGGTGATGGAGGAGTACAGTTCGCAGCGAGAACTGCTGACGGAGATCTTGCGAAGGTTCGACGCGGAATCGCGCGACATGCGCCGCCAGCGCGGCGCACTCGACTACACCGATCTCGAGGAATTCGCCCTTCGGCTCCTTCGGGAAAACCAGGGGGCGCGGCGCGCCGTAATGGAGCGCTTCGAGCACATTCTCATGGATGAATTGCAGGACACCAATCCCCTGCAATGGGAAATTCTCCGCCAGATCCGCCAGCCGGGACGCTTCTTTGCCGTGGGCGACGTCAACCAGTCCATCTACGCCTTCCGGCATGCGGAGCCGCAGGTATTTCGCGATTTCCAGGCAGAGATCGAGCAGCAAGGCTGGGTGGTGGACCGGCTGACCCGGAATTACCGGACCCGCCCGGAAATTCTCGAGGCCGTGCAAAGGATTCTGGTGCGCACCGGCCGGCCCGGAATTGAGGCGCACGAGTTTCAGCCGGAAGCCCGATATGGGAATAGCGGACGGCCCTACGTGGAAGTGTACTGTGCAGCCACGGCCGGCAATCGCGACGAGGCGCCGGATGTGATGCCTTGGCTCGCTGCAAGGCTGGCACAGTTGTACGGTCAGCCCCTGGCAAGTGCGGCAGGCCGCGCGGCGCGCTTCAGCGATATGGCCGTCTTTGTGCGGAATTCCAACTCCTTTGCGCCTTTGGAAGAAGCTTTGAAGCGCTATTCCATCCCCTACGTCATCACCGGTGGAAATACGTTTTTTGACGCGCAGGAGGTGGTGGATCTGGTCAATTTCCTCCGGGTATTGGCGTTTCCGGAGGATGAAATCGCGCTGTTCTCCGTGCTCCGCTCCCCGTTTTTCGGCATCAGCGACGAGGAACTGTTCCAGCGCAGGGTCAGAAAGGCTCTGGCACGGCCGGAAGAACTGGAGCTTTTGGACCGCTGCCGGCGCGCCGCTGCTTCGCTTCCGCTGGCGGGGGTGCTCCAGCGGGCCATGGATGAGACTGGCTACGCCATGCAATTGTCTCCAACGGAGCTGGGAAATGCCGAGAAGTTGCTCACCCTCGTCGACCGGCTGGAACAAAGCGGGCGCCGGGACCCTGCTGCTCTGGTGACGGAACTGGAGAATCTGCGCAGTTCGGCCAAGGAGGCCAACGCGCCCGCGCTCGAGGCGGGTGACGCCGTGCAGCTGATGACGATCCACAAGGCGAAGGGGCTCGAGTTTCCGGTCGTCGCGGTGGCAGCGCTCGAGAAGCGGGCAAGGAATGAATCCCTGCCCGCGGCGTTCCATCCCGAATGCGGCCTCGGATTCCAGTGGGTGGCGCCGGGCGGGGAAAGAATCGAAGACCGGATCCTGAAAGACGCCCGCGAGAGGATCAAGCGAAAGGACGACCTGGAACGGGACAGGCTGTTGTACGTAGCGCTCACGCGCGCCAAGGAGCGCCTGATTCTGGCGTTCACGCGTTCTGGCAACCGCACGGAGGAATGGCCGAAGCTCGTGCTCGACGGACTGGGTCTGGACATTCCGGGCGAGGACGGGCAGAGCAACGAAAACGAGCTGGCCTCGATCCTGCGGATTCAGGGAGCGCCGGAGGCGCCCGCGCTGCAACTCGAAAACGCAGGGACCTCGGAAGTCGTGACAAACCGGCTGGAGATTGCCGCCGAACCGCCTTCCGAGGTGGCCGTGACTGCACTCGCGACGTTCGCACGGTGTCCGAGACGCTACTTGCTGCAGTCGGTGCTCCATTGGCCGCTGCCCCCGGCGGGCGGAGGCGAAGCGATCGAACTCGGAACCGAGGTGCACGATTATCTGCAGGGCGCACGCGCGGATGTTTCCGAAGAAGCAAAAGAGCTTGCCCGGGTCTTCGAGGCAAGCGATCTTGCACGGCGCGCGGAACAGGCGCGCCGGTGCCGGCGGGAGATGGATTTCCTTGTCGAAATGGAAGGCACGCTCGTACGCGGGCAGATCGACCTGTGGTTCGACGAGGGCCACGGCCCGGTGCTCGTCGACTACAAAACCGACCGCTACATGAGCGGCAGCCGCACGCGCAGCTACGAGTTGCAGCTGCGGCTTTACGCAGCCGCGCTCGGGAAGCTCGAGTCGAGCCAGGTGAAGGAAGCGTGGCTCTTCCCGCTGCGCGAAGGCCAGCCGCATCTCGTGGACGTCTCGCCGGGCAAGATCAGCGAGGCGGTGGAGGTGCTGCGGCAGTGGCAGGAAGCCGAAAGGCGCGGCGAATTTCCGGTGCGGGAAGCGGAGGATTGCCAGTGGTGCCCCTTTGCCGGCGGCGCCTGCCCGGTGCAGCCTCCGCGCGGGGGCGTCTTGTAGACTGCAAGCCTGAGGGATTATTCTCAACACTTGGAAGCCCGCGCGGCCGCCGTGCGGAGCCGCCGGAACACCGCAGGGGGAAATTCAAATGTCGATGCCCGTGAAAGACGAAGGCGAATTTGAACTTGTGCTCGGCAACAGGCAGATTCTCGCCGTGTTCGTGATCGTGCTGTTGCTGATGGGGCTCTTTTTCTCCCTCGGCTACCTGGCCGGGAAACACTCCGCGGGGACGGCCGGAACCGCGGCCACCAAGTCGCAGCAGTCAGAGCCGATCCAGCTGGCCGCCGGAAAAAGCGAGGCCGCTGTGAGCCCGCCGCAGGAGACGCAAAAAGAAGCGCCGCCCGCCACCGCGCCTGCCGGCGAGCCCCGCTCGGCCGAAACGCGTCAGGAGCCGCCGAAGAACGCAGCTGCCCCGCCCGCGCGGCTCTACGTGGAAAAGCCGCCGTCCGGGCTTTACCTGCAAGCCGCGGCCACGCAGCGGACGGATGCCGAAGCCATGCTCAGCTTCATCATCGGCAAGACCGGGCTCAGCGGCTACGTGACGCCGTCTCCCAAATCGCCCGAACTCTGCCGCGTGCTGATCGGCCCGCTGGAGGGCAACGAAAAGGTCGCGGAAGCCCGCGCCAAGCTGGGCGCGCTGGGCGTGACGAATGCCTATCCGGTCAAATATTGACGCGGGAGCTTTTCCGCGATGAGGCTGCCGGCCCTCTGCGCAGGCGGGGCGGTGCTCACCGGCCTGCTGCTGGCTTCCCTGTTCCCGCCGCTGGGCTGGAATGTGCTGGCGCCGGTGGCGCTGACGCCGCTGCTGTTCGCCATGGCTCATGAGCCGCGGCCCCTGCGGCGCTTCCTGTTCGGCTGGCTGAGCGGCGCCGTCTTCTGGATCCTGGTCTGCCACTGGATCCGCGACGTGCTCGCCAATTATGGCGGCCTCAACGCCGCGCTCAGCTGGCTGGCTCTGGCCTTGTTCGCCGCAGCCAAGGGGCTGCACACCGCCGTGTTCGCCACCCTCGCCGGACCGGTGATGCGCCGGTGGTGGGCGACTCCCGCCGTTGCCGCGCTCTGGACAGGCATCGAAAGAATGCACGGGCCGCTCGGCTTCGCATGGCTCGTGCTCGGCAACGCCGGAGCAGGCATGGCCGTGCCTCTGCGGCTCGCGCCCTGGACCGGCGTCTACGGGCTCTCGTTCGCCTTCGCCCTGATCGGCGCCGCCGCGGCGGCGCTGGCACTGCGGCGGAAGCGGCTGGAGCTCGCCTGGCTGCTGCCCTTGCTTGCCCTGTGGCTCCTGCCGGCTGTGGAGCGGCGAAGCGCATACGACCGCGAGGCGGTGGCCGTGCAGATCAATGCCGCGGGAGACGCGCAGTGGAACGAGGACGTCCTGCGGTCGGCCACCCGCCGCATGGCGTTGCGAACGCTCGAAATGGCGCTCGATCCCTCTCGTCCGCGGGCATCGCTCCTGCTTTGGCCGGAGGTTCCCGCGCCCTTCTACTATTACGACGACCCGCAGTTCCGCCACGAAGCCACCGAAACGGCGCGCCTGGCGCGGGCGCCCTTCCTGTTCGGCACCGTGGCGTGGACGGCGGACCGTGCGCCCATGAATTCGGCCGTCCTGCTCGATTCGGGCGGAAGGCTGGCCGGACGCTACGACAAGGCGCGCCTCGTCCCCTTTGGCGAATTTGTGCCGCCGGGCTTCCGGTGGATCCGCAAGATCTCCTCCGAGGCCGGCGACTACGCCGCCGGGGAAGGAGCGCGTGTCCTCTACGCCGATGACCGGGCCATCGGCGCCTTCATCTGCTATGAATCCGCATTCCCGGATTACGTTCGGCAGTTCGCTGCCGACGGCGCGGAAGTGCTCGTGAACCTGACCAATGACGGCTACTTCGGCAGCAGCGCCGCCCGTGGCCAGCACTTGCTCTTGGCCCGCATGCGCGCGGTGGAGAACCGCCGGTGGCTGCTGCGGCCCTCCAATGACGGCATCACGGCTTCCATCGATCCCTCCGGACAGGTTTGGGGCGCCTTCCCCGAACACACAGTTCACGCCGGGCGCCTTCCCTTCCGTTTCCTGAAAGAGCAAACTTTTTACACGCGCCACGGGGACTGGTTCGCCTGGCTGGCCTTTGCCGCCGGCCTGGCCGGATTTGCCGCGACGCAGATCCCCGTCTACCGCCCGCTCGAATAGAATGGCGCCATGCGGCGCCTTGTCATTCTGATCTCCGCTTCCCTGTTGGCCAGCGCGGAGCCGTTGCCCGTGCGCGGAATTCACCTCGCCGCGCCACGGCCGGACGAAATGGAGCTCGCTCTGCGTTTCATCCGCGAAGCCCTGCCCAAGGAGGGCGTCAATACGCTCGTTCTGGAGTTCAACTACCGCTACCGCTACCAGTCGCACCAGGAGGTCGTGGACGAGCCGGCGCTGACGCGCGAGGACCTCCAGCGGCTTGCCGCGGCATGCCGCGAGGCGGGAGTGAAACTGATCCCGATGATCAACCTGCTGGGCCACCAGTCCTGGGCGAAGACGACGTTCGGACTGCTGCGCTCCCACCCGGAATTCGACGAAACGCCGGGCAAATATCCCGAGAATGAAGGCATTTATTGCCGCAGTTATTGCCCCCTCCATCCGGACGTGCACAAGGTGATTTTCGATCTGATCGCCGAACTCATGGACGCCGCCGCGGCGCAGGATTTTCACGCCGGCATGGACGAGGTCTTCCTGCTCGGCGAGGACGATTGCCCCCGGTGCCGCGGGCGCGACCGGGCGGAGCTCTTCGCGGGCGAAGTCAAAGCCTTGCGCGATTTCGTGGCTGGCCGCGGCGGCCGGCTCTGGATCTGGGGCGACCGTCTGCTGGACGCCAACCTGACTGGAATCGGCAAGTGGGAGGCCGCCGAAAACGGCACGGCGCGGGCGGTCCACCTCATCCCGCGGGACGTCGTGATCTGCGACTGGCACTACGAAGCGCCCCATCCCACCGCGCCCTTCTTCGCGCTGCAGGGGCTGAGCGTGGTGAGCTCTCCGTGGAGAAAGCCATCCGTGGCGCTCGAGCAGCTGCACATCCAGAGACGCACACGCGCCACCGCGGCCAAACCGGTGGCAGAGCGCATGCTCGGCATGCTCCAGACCACATGGGTGGGCTTCGGGCCCTTTGTCCGCGCCTGGTTGGGCGAGGACAAGACGCCTCGCCCGCAGGTAGCCGAGGCCGTTCTCTGCTTCCGGGAACTCTTCGCCGAGCTGCGCAGAAGCAACTGAACGCCCGCTCAGCCGTGCCGGATGACGAGCACGTCCCCGTCCTTCACGATGTAATCCTTGCCCTCCAGCCGCAGCAGCCCCTTCTCCCGCACGCCGGCATAGCCGCCGTGCTCCACCAGAGCCTCCCAGGGGACCACTTCGGCGCGGATGAACTTCTTCTCGAAGTCCGAGTGAATCGCGCCGGCTGCTTTCACCGCGGTGGAATTCACGGGAACAGTCCAGGCGCGGACTTCCGTTTCGCCCGCGGTGAGAAAACTCATCAGCCCGAGCAGGCGGTACATCACGCGTACCAGGCGGTCGAGCCCCGAGCCCGGCAGCCCGTATGAGGCAAGATATTCCTGCTGCTCTTCCGGCGGCAGCTCGGCAAGCTCCGCCTCGATCTTGCCGCAGACCGCAGCCACCTCCGTGCGGCTGGACTCCGTCACCAGCTCCCGGCGGAACTGCTCCTCGATTTCCGGCATCCGTGCCGCGTCATTTTCACCCACATTCAGGACAAACAGAACCGGCTTTTGCGAGAGAAACTGGAAGCCCCGGAGGCGCTTTTCATCGTCCGCCTCCAGCTGCCAGCCGCGCAGCGGCGTGCCGTTTTCCAGCATCCCTTTCGCCGTGGTGAGCAGTTCGAATTCCCGGTCCAGGCCCGGATCCTTGATCTTTTTGCGGTCCTTTTCGAGCCTCTCCAGCCGCTTCTCGACCACCGCCAGATCGCTCAGCACAAGCTCCATGTCAACGTCGCGGATGTCCCGCATCGGATCCACGGAGCCCTTCTCGTGGGGCACGACGTCGCTCTCGAACAGCCGCACCACGTGCGCCACCGCGTCTGCCACCCGCAGGCTCGCCAGGTAGGAAGGCTCGCGCAGCGCCTCGCGCGAGATCGAGGGAAAGTCGATGAACTCGAGCGTCGCGTGCGTCACCTTCTGCGGCGAAAATACCTTCGCCAGGGCCTCCAGCCGCGGATCAGGCACCCGCGTGACGCCCACGCGCGTCTCCATCGCGCCCGTGCGTGCGGTCTCATGCACGCCGGTCAAAATCGTAAAAAGGCTGGTCTTGCCCGTCATGGGCAGGCCGATGATGGCAGTTTTCATGACAGCTTTCCGGAATTACAGGGGCACTTCGACGAGCTTGAGAATTTCGTTGAGGATGCGTTCGCAGACTTCCGTGGAGCGCGTGATCAGCGTGCTGCGCTGGTTCAGCACCACCCGGTGGGCGAACACCGGCACCGCAAGGCGCTTGATGTCATCCGGCAGCACGTAGTCCCTGCCTTCGATCAGCGCCAGCGCCTGCGCCGCGCGGTATAGCCCCTGCGCGCCCCGCGGGCTCACGCCCAGCGCCAGCTGATCGTGCGTGCGGGTCTGTTCCACAATCGCCAGGATGTAGTCGACCAGCGAATCGTCCACCCGGATCGACTCCACCGCCCGCTGAATCTCCCGCAATTCCGCCGGGCTCAGCACCGGCTTCACCTCCGGCGCGGTGGCGGGCTGCGCGGCGCGCACGATCTCCCTCTCGCTCGCCGCGTCCGGATAGCCCACCCGGATCCGCATCAGGAAGCGGTCCATCTGCGACTCCGGCAGCGGATACGTCCCATGATGCTCGACCGGATTCTGCGTGGCGATCACCATGAACGGCTCCGCCATCGGGTACGTGACCCCGTCGATCGTGATCTGATGTTCGTTCATCGCCTCCAGCAGGGCGGACTGCGTCTTGGGCGTCGTGCGGTTGATCTCGTCGGCCAGCAGGAGGTTCGTGAAAATGGGCCCGCGCTTGAATTCGAACTCGCCCGTGCGCGCATTGAAAACGGTGACCCCAAGGATGTCGCCCGGCAGCATGTCCGACGTGCACTGCAGGCGGTGAAATCCGCAATCGATGCTCCGCGCCAAAGCATGAGCCAGCGTTGTCTTGCCGACTCCCGGAACGTCCTCGATCAGCAGATGACCGCGGCTCAGAAGGCACACCACCGAAAGGCGCACCACCTCCGGCTTGCCGCGTACAACGGCGTTCAGGGCGGCCTCCAGCGCCTGCAGCTTGGCCGATGCGGTGGCGACGGCCTCGGGTGCGGTCATCCTCTCCCCATGATAGCCGTGACTTCGGCGGGAGTCTCGAAAGCCCGCAGGCTCTCAAAGACTGTAACCGCTCTTCGAAGCGCGCACGCGCCCGTTGGCGGCCAGGTGCTCCAGGATGTGAGCCACCGCCTCCTCGCTCTCCGCGCCGGTCTCTGCGGCGATCTGATCCACGGGCTTCGGCGACGCTCCAAGCGCGGCGAGAATCCGCTTCTGCAGCTCGAGCAGCGCCGCCGCCGCTTTCTTGCCCGCCTCCACCCCCGGCTGATGATAGGCGTTGATGTTCACCAGCGACGCGTAGAAACCCGTAGCGCGCTCATACAGCGCGATCAGCGCGCCAACAGAGCGCGCGTCAACGCGCGGAATCGTGATCGTGATCGACTCGCGCCCGTTGCTCGAAAGCGCCTCGCGAGTCCCCAAAAGGAACCCGTCCAGATAATCGCCCGCGCGGATGCCGGGTTCCAGCTCCAGCGGATCCCCGCCGTCCTCCAGAACGCGAATGAACGTGACGAAAAAGTTGTTCACTCCTTCGCGAAGCTGCTGCACGTAAGCGTGCTGATCCGTGGACCCCTTGTTGCCGTACACGGTGATGCCCTGCTCCACAACCCGGCCGTACAGGTCCCTCTGCTTCCCCAGCGACTCCATGATCAGCTGCTGGAGATAACGCCCGAACAGCAGCAAGCGGTCCTTGTAGGGCAGGATCACCATGTCGCGGCGCCCCTTGCCTCCCGTGGCGTAATGCCACATCAGGGCGAGCAGCGCCGCCGGATTTCGCCGCGTCACGCGCACCCGCGTAGCTTCGTCCATCGCAGCCGCTCCGGCCAGCAGCCCGGCCGTGTCCAGCCCTTGCAGCGCCGCCGGCAGCAGCCCGACGGCCGACATCACCGACGTGCGGCCCCCCACGAAATCGAACATCGGAAACCGGTCCAGCCACCCGTTTTCCTGCGCGTAGACATCCAGCTTCGACCCCGGCATCGTGATGGCCACGGCGCGCGGGCCGAATGCCACCCCGGCGCGCGCGAAGGCCGCCTCGGCCAGCTTCATCCCCACGTGCGTCTCCGGCGTGCCCCCGCTCTTGGAGATGACCAGCACCAGCGTTCGGTCCAGCCGGCCCTCCAGCGCCGCAAGCACGCGCTCAATGCCATCAGGGTCGGTGTTGTCCAGAAAGTGAAGCCGCATGCGGTCGCGCCGCGGGTGGCCGAGCGCGTCGGCCAGAAACATCGGCCCCAGCGCGGAGCCGCCAATGCCGATGCTCAACACTTCCGTGAATGCGGACGACTCGTGAATCCGCGCAGCGAACTCCTCCACCCGGCTGCGCGCCGATTCAATGGCGATCCGCAGGTCCGCGGTCGGCGCCAGGTGCGGCGCGCGCAGCCAGTAGTGCCCTACCATGCGGTTCTCATCCGGATTCGCGATGGCCCCGCGCTCCAGCTCCTCCATCGCGGAGTAGGCGCGCTGCATCTCGGCTTCCATCGAATCCAGCCACGCGCCCGAGAAGTTCATGCGCGAGATGTCCAGCGAAAGCCCGGCCTGCGGGACGGTCACCAGATATTCGAGATAACGCTTGTACATCGGCATGGCGCTATCACACAGCATACCGGTCCGGCGTGCAGCGGCGAGAGGCGCAGTGCGCATAATGAAGGGGTATGAGGAAGTGGATCGCGGTTCTTCTGGCGTGCCTGCCCGCCGCCGCCGGCGACAAGTGGACGGTTGACGACATCCTGCTGCAAGAACACGTCGGCGGCGTGGAGCTGTCGCGAGACGGACGCATGGGCGTCTATACGAAGTCGAAAATCGACAAGGACAAGGGCGAGTCGGTCTCGCACATCTGGCTGAAGCGCTTCGGCGAGGAGGGCGCCGTGCAGCTGACGCGCGGCCGCGACAGCGCATCCAGCCCCAAATTCTCTCCCTCCGGCAAGCTGATCGCGTTTCTCACCAGCCGCCGCGCCCCCCGCGCGGAAGGCGAGGAAGGCGAATCCGGCGGCTCATCCGGCCCCGGCGATCCGCCCCGCCAGCAGGTCTGGCTCATGCACACCGGAGGCGGAGAGCCATGGCAGCTCACCCGCTTCGAGCGCGGCGTGCGCGCCTTTGATTGGATCTCCGACGACGCCATCGCCGTCGCCGCCCCCGAGGACCCCTCCTGGTACGATCAGCGCATCAAAAAACAGAAAGACACCTCCCGCGTCGTCGATGACGAGGAGCACGAGCCGCCCGTGCGCCTGTTCCGCGTCGACGTGAAGGGTGGCAAGCCGGAGCGCCTGACGTCGAACACGGACCGCATCACCAGCGTCGACGTCTCCCCCGACGGCCAGTGGGCCCTCACCATCCACAACCGCAGCCTCGCGGAAATCTACAACCAGAAGATCAAGCCCGCCACCATGCTGCATCACCTGCCCACCGGCCGCAGCGTCACCCTGTTCGACGACCAGAAACTCTACCCGCGCTCCTTCCATTGGAAACCGGATTCAAAGTCCTTCTACTTCACGGCGCCCTACACCACGCATCCTTATCTCTTCAACGCGAGCATCACAAAGCTCTATCACTTCCCGATGACTCTCGCCGAGCCGCTCGAGGCAGCCGCAAAGGCGCGCCCCGTGGAGGTGCCCCTCGATTGGGAGAACGCCCTCGCCGCCCCGCCCGCAGCTACCGCAGACGGCTTCGTCGCGCTGCTCGCCAACGGCGCGCGCAACCGCGTAGCGCGCTATTACGAGAGCGGAAATTCCTGGAAGCGCGAGTGGGTGGAGGCGCCCGACGTCCATCAGGTCTGGAGCTCGCCCTTCAGCGGGCGCATCGCATGGATGAAGTCCAACGCCTCCTCCCCAGCCGTCTACATGACGGCAAGACTGGAAGGCAGCCGCTTCCAGGACGCAGAAGCCTGGATCGAGCCAAACCCCGGTTTCCGCAAGAAGACTCTTGCACGGACGGAAGTGATCCGCTGGAAGGGCGCCCTCGACGAGGAAATCGAGGGAATTCTCTACTACCCGCACAACTACCAACCGGGCAAAAAATACCCGCTCGTGGTCATGATCCATGGAGGTCCCCACGGGCATGACCCCGACGCCTTCCGCGAAAGCTGGGCCTATCCCCACCAGCTTTTCGCCCAGAGGGGCGCCTTCATTCTGAAGCCGAATTATCACGGCTCGTCCAATTACGGGCTCAAATTCGGCGAATCCATTTCCGGCGGCAAATACAATGATCTGGAGTGGATCGACGTCGAAAAAGGCGTGGATCATCTCATCGCCAGGGGCTTGGTAGACCCGGAGAAACTTGGCGTGATGGGATGGTCCAACGGATCCATCATCAGCATCGAGCTTTCGGTGCGAACCGCCCGCTACAAGGCCGTGGGCGCGGGGGCGGGCGATGTGAACTGGACAAGCGACTGGGGCAATGCCGTATTCGGCGATGCTTTCGAACAGTATTACCTCGGCAAAACTCCGATGGATGACCCCGATTTTTACGTCAAAAAATCGCCTCTGTTCCAGATGGCGAAAGTGACGAGCCCCACCATTATTTTCTTCGGCACAGAGGACCGGCAGGTGCCTACCGAGCAGGGATGGCAGCACTACCGGGCCCTGCAGCACTACGGCAAGGCCCCTGTGCGCTTCATCCTTTTCCCCGGCGAAGCCCACAGTCTGCGCAAATATGTCCATCAGAAGCGCAAGGTGGAGGAGGAACTTGCCTGGTTCGACCGGCACCTCTTCGGCACGGCGCCGGAGGCCAATCCCTCCCTTCGCCCGGAATCTCCTTTGGCCGCCCTGGAGCGGCTGCGCCGTGCGGGCGAAGTCCCGGAAACGGTGGACCGGGGCGCAATCTCCGTCGGGCGCTTCGAAGTGACTCGGGCGCAATTTCGCGCCTTCGACCCCTCCTACCCGGTCCCTCCCGGCACCGAGCGGTTCCCCGCCACCGGAGTCTCCTACGAAAAGGCGCGGCAGTACTGCGAGTGGCTCTCGAAGAAGACCGGGCGCAAATACCGCCTGGGAACGGAAGAAGAACTCGGCGGGCTGCTGAAACGCAGCAAGGAGGAAAACACGCTGGACTATTGGGCCGGCTACACGGTGAACTTCGACGACGCGGCGCGGCTCGCGCCCCTCGTCGAGAACGCCGGTCCGGGCGGACTCCTGAAGCCCGTCGGATCCTTCCCCGGCTCGGGCGAGGACCCGCTGTTTGACCTCGGCGGCAACGCTGCAGAGTGGGTCGCCGGGAAGGACAACAAGCCGAAGGTCATGGGTGGCAGCGCCGACCAGCCCGCCGACGAAAAAGCGCCTGTGACGTCGCGCCCCGACTACATCGGCTTCCGGGTCGTTCTGGAGAACTAGCAGCCCGCGGCCTGCAGGGTAGCACGCTTTGCAAAATCGTGCTACCCTGCAGACATGCGCCTCCGGAATCTCGCGGTCGCCCGCCTGCTCGTCCTGTCTCTGCCGTGTCTCGCCGCGGAGATTGTTGTTGTGGATCCTTCCGGAGCGGTGATTCCGAATGCCGTCGTCGAGGTGACAGGCGGCTCAGCGCGTGTTTCCGCACCCGGCTTCGCCCCGAAGGTCATCGTTCTTCCCCCGGGCGGCGGCGAGGCGCGTGTCACTCTGGAGCCCGCCCCTTTGCGAACCACCGTCGACGTCGTGGTTCGGGCGGCAGGCGCAGAGGCGGCGCAGACGATCGCCACAACAGCTCTCGAGATCGAAAGCACCGGCGCCCGCACTGTCCTCGATGCGATAGACAGGCTGGCGCCCGGCGCGTTTGTCACGCGGCGCGGCATCATGGGCTACGGCATCGCCACCAATGGCACCGGCGCCGTCAATGTCCGCGGCATCGGCGGATCGCCCAACACGGGGGTGCTCATCGTGATTGACGGACGCCCGGATTTTCAGGGGCTCATGGGACACCCGCTTCCGGATCTGTACACACTCTCGGATGCTGCGTCGGTGCGCGTCACCCTCGGCCCGGCGTCCGTGCTGTACGGATCCAACGCCATGGGCGGTGCCGTGGAGATCATCCCCGCCCGGCCAGAGGCTGGATTTCAGACCCGGCTCACCTCCTCTCTCGGCTCGTGGTGGACCACCCAGCACCGCCTCAACCATGCAGCGAAATTCGTAAAGGGATTTTATTCCCTGAACGCAGGATATTCTGGCACCTCCGGGGAAAGGCCGTCTTCAGATTTCCGCAATCCGGATGCGGCCTTCACAGCCGGGGGCGATTTTTCCGAACACTGGAGGGGATCCCTCGAAAGCCGTTACGGCTTCTTTCATGTCGAGGATCCCGGGACGGTCTTCGCACCGCTCCAGGGCAGCTTTGCTCGCGTCGGCAGGGGCGGCTACAGCCTGAACCTCAACAACGCATATGCCCGCTCGCACGGCTACATTCGCCAGTACGGCGCGTGGGGGCGGCACTTCATCACGGACGGCTTCCGCTCCACGGACTCCACTCGCGGCGTGCGCGCCATGCAGACCTTCCTCCTGCATCCATCGCTGACTGTGGACGCCGGCGGGGACTTCAACCACTATGGCGGAAAGGCGCGCAACGTCAAAACCAGACTGAATTTCGGCGAGCATTTCCTGAAAGAAGGCGCCGGATTTACGCGCGCCCAGTGGCAGGCGTCGCAGCGGGTTTCCCTCGCCGCCGGATACCGCTATCACCGCCATTCCGTTTACGGAGGACTGTCCGTTCCGGAAGCCAGCGCGACCGTAAGAATCTCTCCCCACGTATCCTGGTCGGCAGCCGTGAGCCGCGGATTCCGCAATCCGACAATCCGCGAACTCTACCTCTTCCCCGCCCCGAATCCCGCTCTCCAGCCGGAGCGCCTGTGGAATTGGCAATCCACGCTCTACCTCCAGCCCCACCGCACATTCACCGCGTGGGCGACCGGCTACTATTCCTCGCTTTCGAACCAGATTCTCACTCTCGGCCGGTTCCCGAACCTGCGGCTGGAAAATTCCGGGCGCGCCATTCTGCGCGGCGTCGACATCCAGTCCCAGTGGCGCCCTTCGCGCGCGTGGATGCTCGCTGCCGGCACTGGCGTGCTGCGCTCTAGGCAGATCGCGCCGCTCATCCCGGCCAACAAATTCAACGGCTCGGTGCACTACCAGAACAGAAGATTCACGGCCAGCCTGTCTGCCATGGTCGTGGGGCGGCGCTATGCGAACGCCGCCCGCACGGCGGCGCTCGGCGGCTATCCGCTGCTCACGTTGCAGGGATCCTGGAAAGCTGGCCGCAGGACGACGTTCTTCGCTCTCGTCGACAACCTTCTCGATCGCCGCTACGAAATCCTGCCGGGGTACGTAATGCCGGGCGTCAACGCCGCTGGCGGCATGACGCTCCAGTTTTGACCCATGCCTCTCCCTGCCGCCACTCTTCGGTCCATGGTGATCAGCGCCGCCATGGGCGCGCTCGCGCTCGCACTCCCCGTGGTGTTTCACGCCGTGGGGCTCGGTTCGCGCTTCCTGCCCATGCTGCTCCCTTTGCTCGTGAACGGCTATCTGAGCCGCTGGCCGTGGGCTGTCGGCACAGGACTCGTCATTCCCTGGATCTCCGCCTTCGCCACGGGCATGCCGCCGCTGTATCCTCCCATTGCTGCCATCATGAGCGCCGAGGGCGCGGTGCTCTCGGGCGCAGCGGTGCTCACCGCAAGGCTGCCTCTCCTTTTCTCCGTAGCGCTGTCGGTGGCGGCAGGACGGGCCACGGCGCTCGCGGGCGCCTACGCCGCGGCGGCGTGGCTCGACCTGCCTCCCGGCTTCGCCTCTCTGGCGATTCTGGTCCAGGGGCTGCCGGGCGTTGTGCTTCAATTGGGGGTGACCCCGCTCGCCGTGGCCGCGCTGCGGCGGCGCAGAGGCCTGCTGCTCGATGAAACGTGAATGGTTCGACCGCCTCGCCCCATCCTGGGACTCGCTCCCGGGACAGCCGGAAACCGCCGCGCGAGTAGAAACATTTCTGCGGAAAATTGTCGACTCGCGCTGCCCCCGCATCCTCGATGCCGGCGCGGGCACGGGCGTCCTCGTCGAACCGCTCCTGCGCCTGCCCGAGCCGCCAGCGCTCATCGTCGAGCTCGACTTCGCGCCCGCCATGCTCGCCGAAAACCGCCGCAAACATGGCGCGCGCCCGCAGGTCCGCATGGTGTGCGGCGACATCTGCGCGCCGCCCTTTCCGCCGGCGTTTTTCGATGCAGTCATCGTCTTCAGCGCGCTGCCGCACATCGAGGACAAACGAAGGGCGCTCGAGGCGCTGCTTGGCGTGCTGCGCCCGGGCGGGCGGCTGGCAGTCGGTCATCTGATGGGCAGCGATGCGCTGAACGCCATGCATGCCGCCATCGGGGGCGCCGTGGCGGAAGACCGCCTGCCCCCGGCGCGCGAGCTCGCCGCGCTTTGCTCCTCCCTCGGCGCGAAAGTCCTGGCGGCAGAGGAAACGAGCGGCGAATACGCGGTCGTGGCGGAGAAGCCGGCGTGAGACTGCCTGCGGCGTGGTCGGGGCTGCTCGTGCTGGCGGCAATTCTGGCGGCTGCGGAATGGCTGGCGGCGCGCCGCCCGCCGTGGCTCGCCTTGCGGATGCTCGCAGCGGCCGCAGCCGGTCTGGCGCTCGCGCGCATCGTCCCGTGGGGGCGGCTCCTCCTGCGTGCCGCGCGGCGGCCGTTCTTGCGGAATTCCGCGCTGTATTTTCTGTTTCTGGGACATTTTGTGGGCGTGTTTTTCGAGGAAACGCTCTCGCTTTTTCGGGCATGGAAACTGGCGGCGCCTAACCGCTGGCGGCGCGTCGCCTGGCGCTCGCTGGCTTTGGCAGCGGCATCCCTGTTCCCGAGGGCGCTGCGGCGCGCGGAGCGGTTCTACGCCTCTCTGCTCGTGAATGGTCTGGCGCGATGACAGCGGCGGCGCGGGTCGAGAATCTGGTCTTCCGCTACGGACGCCGGCGGGTGCTCGACGGCGTGTCCCTCGAAATCGCCCCGGGCGAGAGCGTCGGCCTCGCCGGCCCGAACGGCGCCGGCAAGAGCACCCTGCTCTGGTGCCTGATGGGCCTGCTGCGCCCGCACGGCGGCCTCGTGGAGGTCTGCACTGCCTTCGGAGCCGTGTTCCAGAATCCCGAGGATCAGCTCTTCCTGCCATCCGTCCTCGAGGACGTCGCGCTGCCGCTCGAAAACCGCGGAGTCCCCTGCGAAGAGGCGCTGCGCCGGGCAAGGGCGGCTCTGGCAACCTGCGGCCTCGGCCATGCCGAAGACAGACCGGCCCACCAGCTCAGCGCAGGTGAGCGCAAGCGCGCCGCGCTTGCTGTCGCCTTGGCTCTCGAGCCCGGCCTGCTTCTGCTCGACGAGCCCACCAGCGAATTGGATCCCCGGGCGTCCCGCCGGCTCGCGGATCATTTGAACCGCCTGCAATGCGCCAGGCTGATCGCCAGCCACGACCTCGCCTTCCTGCGGCGCACCACCACGCGGCTGCTGATTCTCGATGAAGGCCGCATCGTCGCCAACGGCCCAACCGAAGCGCTGCTCGCCGACGAAGAGCTGCTCGAGCGCCACGGGCTGAAGTGAGCCCCCCGCGCTTGCCACAATAAATCGAGCGCATGGGAATCGCCGCCGATTTCGTGCTGATCGTGGTGGCCGGGCTGGCCGGCGCCGTGCTGGCGCGCCTGCTGCGGCTGCCGCTGCTGGTGGGCTACATCGCGGCGGGCGTGGTCGTGGGCCCGAACACCGCGGGGCCGACCGTGTCGTCGATCCGCGACATCGAGCTGCTGGCCGAAATCGGCGTGGCCCTGCTGCTGTTCAGCCTCGGACTGGAAATTTCGATCCGCGACATGCTGGCGGTGCGGCGCATAGCCCTGCTGGGCGGCCCTCTCCAGATCCTCGGCTGCGCCGCGCTGGGATGGCTCGCCGGCGAGCGGCTGTTCGGCATGAACAGCTCGGAGGCGGTGTGGTTCGGGGCCATGACCGCGCTCTCCAGCACGATGGTCGTCGTGAAAATGCTCGACGAGCGCGGCGTGACCCGGACCTTGGCCAGCCGCGTCATGGTCGGGCTGCTAGTCATGCAGGACCTCGCCGTCATCCCGATGCTCGTCCTGCTGCCGCAGGCAGGGGCAGGCGGCGCACTGTCTGTGCTGCGCCCGCTGGCGGCTTCGCTCGTGCTGCTCGCGCTGGTGGTCGTTCTGGGCACCCGGCTTCTGCCTTGGCTCCTGCGGCGCATCCTGCGCTGGGGCTCCCGCGAGATGTTCCTCGTGGCGGTCGTCGCTATCAGCGTGGGCATGGGATTCGGCGCCCACTTCGCGGGGCTGAGCTTCGCGCTGGGCGCCTTTATCGCCGGACTCATCCTCAGCGAGAGCGAGTTCAGCCACCAGGCGCTCAGCGAACTCGCGCCGCTGAGGGACATCTTCGGGCTGATGTTCTTCGTCTCCGTCGGCATGTTGTTCGATCCGCGGACCGTGCTCGACAATCCCTGGAAAATTCTCGGCGGAATAGCGTTCGTTTCCCTCTCGAAATCCCTCTTTATCGGCTTGCTGGCGCGCTGGTTCGGCTACGTGTATATGGCTCCGTGGATCATCGGGCTCGGCCTGGCCAACATCGGAGAGTTTTCCTTCGTGCTGGCGCGCACCGGGCTTCGCGGCGGATTTCTCTCAAAAGATGCCTACGATTTCGCGCTCACCTGCACCATCCTGTCCATCGCCCTCGCGCCCCCGGTGGCGTCGCTCGCGCTGCCGCTCGGCCGCTGGTGGAGGCGGCGCTTTCCGCCCCGCGGCGCCGCCCGGCAGTTGGACGTCCCGCGCGAACGGCTGCACGATCACATCCTCGTGGCAGGCTACGGGCGTTCCGGCCGCGCCGTCACGGGAGTGTTGCGGGCGGCAGGACTGCCCGTGGTGGTCATCGAGCTGAATCACGCCATCTTCAACGATCTGCGCTCGGACGGAATTCCCGCCATCTGGGGAGACGTCACAAGCGAGGAGATCCTCCGCGCAGCCGGGCTGAAAGACGCCCGTATGCTGATTCTCACCGTCCCCGGCGCCGAAACGGTCAAGCTCGCCGCCGAGCGCGCCCGCCGGATCGCGCCGCAGGTGCCCGTCATCGCCCGCGCCGCACGGCTGCACGTCCTGGACGAACTCAGGCGCCTCGGAGTCGCCTCCGCAGTGCTGCCGGAATTCGAGGGCGGCATGGAGATGGCCCGGCAGGCCATGATCCGCAGCGGCATCGATCCGGCGCGCGCCGAACAGACCATCCTCGAAGTCAAGGAGCGCTACCTCGGCGAGGGGCTTTGAATGCGGACGCCCCGCGGCTACTCCTTCTCTTCCTCTTCCGGCTCTTCCCCGAACCCTGCCGTGCGGCGCAGGCTCTCCAGCTTGTCGGATTTGGCGGGCAGCAGAATCTTGCGGTAGTCGCTCCAGTTGGACGCCACCAGGAAAATCGTGAAGAACACCGAACCCACCACAAGGAGCGTCACCGCCACGATCGAGGCGTAATGAAGACCCGCGAGTTTTTCGCCCGAGAAAAACAATTTCTCGAATTCCCGGCCGAAATTCATGCCGAAATAGCCGGTGATCATCGCGCCGCCGCCCAGGATCATGCTCAGCATCGCCAGCCGGTTGATCGACTCGGTGTTGCGCTGCTGGTAGATCCGCTCCAGCGTGTTGTTCAGCTTCTCGATCTCCTGCTCGATCTCCGCCTTCATCTGCGGCACGCGGAACTCCGCGCACTGCATCTGGAAGTGCTCGATCTCTTCGTCCTTGTTGGCCAGCTCGCTGAAGTACCAGTAATTGGAGAACAGCTGAAACTCCGCCATCAGCCGCGTTACCAGCCGCGTGTCCTCCTCCGTGATGTCGTAGGACCCGAACTTGCGGCTCAGCAGGCGGGAGACGAGAGCCGTGCGCTCGCTGAAGTCCAGCAGCGTGGCGCGGTAAAACAGCGCCACCACCGCCTGCAGGTAGTACCGCGACATGAACATGCGGTGAATGAGGAAACCCTCGCGCAGCTGGTGCTCGTCGCAGTCGAACCGCCCCATCACCAGCGTCACGTTCGAATAGCTCGAAAAACCGTAGAGCGTGCCCTGATGGGCCCAGCGGCGGTACACCTGCCGGCGCATCGCCTCGCGCGTGAACTCGCTGTCGTAGCGGTAGCCCTCGCCCCAGCGGTCCACGTACAGAAAGCGCGCCATCAGCATCTCGTACTCCTCGCTCTGGTCGAAGTCCGGCTCGACGCTCGCCGGATCCACCGACATGTAGGAGTACACCGTCATGCGCTCGTCCAGCAGCGGCTCGAACTCCTGCCGCGAATAGTTGAGGAAATACAGCAGCTCCAGAATCACGCGGCTCAGCGGAGGCAGGTAGCCCCGCATCGCACACCGCGTGAAGCGCTCCTCGGCAAGCACCTGCGTCTCGCCGCCCCCCTCCAGCCGCAGCTCGATGTGGTTGGGCACGCGCCCTTCGCGGATCTGCCGGCCGCTGGAAGGATACACCTTCCGCATCATTTCGTTGATCCAGAGCGCGGTGGGGATCGGAATGTCGTTCGCCTCCACGCCGATCGTCAGAATTCCGATCCCGTTGGCGAACATGAACAGGCGCAGATCCGTCACGCGCACGGACGCGCTGCGCCCCCGCGAATCGGCGGCGAAAAGGATCAGCTTCCGACCGGTCTCGCCGAGGTGCGCCAGCGGGATCGAGTACACGCGCAGCATGTTCTCCGGCGCCCCTTCGCCTCCGGCGATCCCTTCGCCCACGTCAAAGAACACGCGGCGCACGAAGGGGTGAAAGAACACCATGTCCTGGTAGGCGAACGAGTCCATGTCGAAACGCCGGAACGGGTCCCGCTGCCACCGCCCAAGCTTGCCCGGCACCGGCGAACCCGCGCCCATGGCGTGGTCCTGAATCCACTCGTCCAGCCCCGCGGTCCAGAGCCGCTGCTTCTCCCACACGCGCTGATGGTCGTGCATCACGGCTTCCTTGTCCACGGCGAACGGGAACAGGAAATACGTGTGCAGGTGCTGCGCGCGCGCCTCCATCGAACCCGTATTGTAACCCGCGGCAGCCGCCACCCGTGCGATGATCGTCTTGTCCGGCCATGAAATACGCGGTCATCACCGGTGCATCGAGCGGACTGGGCGAAACCTTCGCGCGCAAGCTCGCGGCGCGCGGCTTCGGGCTGCTGCTCGCCGCCCGCCGCATTGCCCGCCTCGAGGCGCTCAAAGCCGAGCTCGAACAGAAACACAAAATCGAGGTGGAATGTTTCCCCTGCGATCTGGCGAAGCCCGCCGAAGCCGAGGGGCTCGCGGCGCGCATTGAATCCGGCGCCACGCCGGACCTGCTCGTCAACAACGCCGGCTTCGGCACCCTGGGCTTCTTCCACGAAACCGACTACGCGCGGCAGGTGGAAATGGTCCACCTCCACATCCTCGCCACCATGCGGCTCACGCGGGCGGTGCTCGGCGGCATGATCCGGCGCGGCAGCGGCGCCATCATCAACGTCAGCAGCGTCGCCGGCTTCTGGCGCAGCGGCGGCAACACCAGCTACTGCGCCACCAAAGGCTGGATGAACGATTTCACCGAAGGGCTGAGGATCGAACTGGATCTGCTCGGCTCGCACGTCATCGTGCAGGCGCTCTGCCCCGGTTTCACTTACACCGAGTTCCACGACGTTCTGGGCGTGGACCGCAACAAGGTGCCAAAGTGGCTGTGGATGGACGCCGACCGGGTGGTGGAGGAAAGCCTGAAGGGGCTCGAGAGCCGCAAGCTCTTCGTGATCCCCGGCTGGCAATACCGCATCGGCGCCGCGCTCGGCGAGCTGCTGCCCGTGAGCTGGCGCCTCGCGCTCGAGCGGAAAAGCCCCCACAAGCGGCGCTGAAACCGGAGACGCCGCCCGGCAGCCGCGCGCCGCGCCGCGCTCACGGGCGCGTGGAAGCCAGAAGCCTTTGCAGGGCGCCGCGCGCCGCCAATGCGTTCTCCCGCAGCACCCGCCTGTCGCTCTCTGCAAGCATCCCTGAGCGCCACAGCCACAGGAGGAACAGCGCCATCAGCACCGCGTCCGCCGCGACCCGCGCCGCCATCGGGCCCGCGCTGAAAAACTGCCCGGCAATCATCCACGCGCCGCAGGAAATCGCAATGCCCGCCAGCCGGCCCGCCGGCAAACCGCATCGGATGTCCCGCTCCGCCAGCCAGAACAGCACCGCCGCATACGGAGCCCAGGTGGCCAGAGTCGCCCACGCCGCCCCATGCATCCCGTAGGCCGGGATCAGAAGCCAGTTCAGCAGCAGATTCAGGCCCGCCGTGGCCGAACTCACCCAGCCCACCACCGGCGAGCGCAGGTTGATGTACAGCAGGTACCGGCAATAGTCGCCGATCTCGCGGAAGACGTAGGCGAACGCCACGATCGGGATCACCGCGGCCGCCGCATGGTAGGCGGGCGCGGTCAGCAGTTCCACCGCCTCCCGGCTGGCCAGCGAAAGCATCACGGCAACCGCTGCAAGAACCGCCGCGTAAATCCTCGCCACCATGCGGAACCGCTCCTGCCAGCCCTCGGTGCGGGTCATGTCCACGAAGCGGACGCTCCAGGCGCGGCTGAACGGCTCGGCCACCAGATAGGTGACCAGAAACCCCGCCTTGTAGGCGAGAGCATAACGCCCCACATCGGCCAGCGTGGCGTAATGATTCAGGAAAAACCGGTCGCAAAAATGGATAGAAAAGAAGGCCACATTTGCAAAAATCAGCGGGACGCCGAATTTCGCCATTTCGACAAACATCCTCGTGTTCCAGCGCAGCCCGCTCTGGCGCAACATCCACACGAGCAGCGCGAGGGCGGCTGGCCCCAGAACCAAAAGCTTCGTTTCCACGAATCCGAAAACCCCGCGGCCGCGGAATCCGATGAGGTAGATGTTGAGGGCGACCGTCGATACGAGCACAAACAGCGAATAGGCCAGGAACGTGCCCGCCCGTTTCTGCAGCCGGAGATAACAGAGGCAGACCTCCCCGACATTGCCGAAGAACATCGCTGCCAGGGCCAGCTCCAGCAGCGCGGCGGCCTCACGGGAAGACAGCCAGTCAGGCCCGAACCGGTGCACAAGCCCGATCGCCAGCAGCGTCGCGGCCGCGTTCAGGGCTACAGAGGCGATCGCTGCCGTGGAGGCAACGGACTTTTGCCTCTCGGCAGAGCTTTCTCCCTGATAGAAGCGGATCAGGGAATTTCCGAACAGGTTCAGCCCGACGGCCAGGCTGATCACCTGCGTGGCCAGTTCGATCAGCTCGATGGTCCCGTAGTCGGAAGGGCTGAGGTGCGCCGTATAGAACGGGATCATGATAAAGCTGGCAGCGCGCGCCGCCAGCCCGGCCAACAGGTACAGCAACGATTCGCGGATCATTTCGGACGCGGCCGCTCCGCAAGACAGATCACGCGCGCGCTCCTTCGGAAATCCCCGCGGACACGTGGCAGCAGGCGCGGCGGCGGACATCCAGCACGCGGCGCCGGCCGTAGGATGGCCAGACGGCGTGCGCGACTTTCTCCGGCCCCCAGCGCAGCGCTTTGGCAGCGGCCACGGAAATGTGCCGGGCGGTCCAGCCGATCAGCCTGTACCGCCGGGCTGTGGCCTTGGAAAAGAAAGGCGCGTCTTTCAGATAACGGTCCAGCAGCCCGGCCTCGCCGTTCCAGAGGAGCCGGTCCGCATGGCGGGTCAGCTGCCAGTCTGTGTAGTTGCGGACGCGCGCTGCCAACAAGGGGGCGGGGCTTTCTTCAGCCAGACGCGCCAGCTGACGCCGGACCACCAAAGGAAGTTCCGCCGTTGGAGGGCGGCTCAGATGTACGCTGTTCTGCGGCGTGAAATACCAGGCCAGCACCTCCGGATGGCAGGCGAACGGCCAGGTCCAGTGAATCCGCGTCCAGAGCTCGATGTCGGCGCCCAGCGGCTCGCCCTCCAGAAATCCGCCGCAGGACTCCAGCACCTTCCGCCGGATGCAGACGTTCGAGGAGCTGATGAAATCGCCTTCCTGCACGGCGCTGAAATAGTCATCCACAAGAACTCCGCTCTTTCCATCCGGCGACTTGACGCCGACCAGAAGATCGGGTCTGCCGTCGAGCCAGCAGCGCCCCAGCCCGGTGGCGAACAGACCCGCCTCGGGAAACTGCCTCGCCAGGGACGACACGGCGGCAAGAAATTCCGGCATCCAGAGATCGTCAGCATCGAGAAATGCGATCAGGTCGGCCCGCGCCTCCGCGATGCCGCGGTTGCGGGCGGCGGATTCGCCGCGGTTCTCCTGACGCACGATCCGCAGGCGCGGATCGCTCAGCGTTGCCGCCAGCTCCCCCGACCCGTCCGTCGAGCCATCATCCACCACAATCAGTTCGAAGTCCCGCTCGGTTTGCGCCAGGATGGACTGCAGGCACGGAACCACAGTCTGCCGCTTGTTGTAAAGCGGCACCACAACGCTGATCTGCGGCCTGCTCATGACTGTTGCGCTCCCGCCTCCGCGCGCGGGCTTCGGCAAGAGCCTGCGGCTCCGCAACGCTCCTCGAGCCGCACGCCTGCGGGAAGAATCCGGATGGCCGCCTCGCTCCCCACGGCCCTCGCTTATTGTAGCGGAACCACAGGCGCGCGCCGTGTCATCCCCTGCATCCGGCTTCAGAACTGCAACCGTTCATAATCCACGGGCTCGTTCGCAAGGTGTAGGAGCGGCTCGCCGGGCATGCGGAGATAGATGCTCTTCAGTTCGTAGCGGGGAAAATCCGTCAGCTTGCGCGGAACGGGGCCGGAGTCCGTCCATTCGTAAAGGTCGATCTCCCAGGGATTGAACGTGTCGCTCAGGCCGCGCTCTTTGGCGATGCGGTAGAGGTAGACATTTCCAGGCTCGTGCCCGCCAAGCCAGAGGCCGATGACATCCAGCCGGAATTTGTCGCGCGAGAACATTACGAGGTTGGTCAGGTAGTCGTTGCCCAGCCCGAAGCCGTCGCCGTCGCGCCCGTAGATGCCCTCGATGATGGCGAGCCCCGTTTTCAGCACGCTCTGGTTGTCCAGCGTCTTGTGGGCCCAGATCTCCTGCGCCAGCGGGCTGACGGTGTTGTCCTCGGCGCGCGCCTGATAACGCCGGTAGCCGTTGCGGAGGTGATTTTCGAAGTAGCGTTGGACGCGCTCCGCCGCATCGCGGCACATGTGCGGCTTCATCACATCCGGGACGCTGGCGACCATGCGCATGCCCTGGCAGAAGCGGATGAACGGCATGCACACGAGCCCCTGCTCGTTTTTCACCGCCTGCGTCAGACACATCGAGTGGCCCTTCCACTTGGCGATGTTCAGCAGCCACGTGTCGGGGGCGTTGACAGGCCAGTGGTGCGGGATGCGGTCATAGATCACGCCTTCCGGCACCTTCGACCACACGATCTCGCGCTCGGCTCGCGGGCTGCGGTAGTTCTGCTCCGTCTCGTTCATCTCCACGCCGTGGCGCTCATGGATGTCCATGAAGCCGCGGTAGTGCCACGCGTGGTAAAGGTTGGTTTCCACGGAGTGGAATTTGCGCAGGCCCAGCTCTTTGAGGCCGAGGATGAGCCCTTCGTAGAAATCCGGGTCTGTGCCGGTGCCCCAGTTTTCCTCATCGGGGCGGCTGCGCGTGCGGACACTGGTGATGTTGGGCTTGAGCACGATGCGGTGCGTGAGCGGGATGCCGGGTTCCGTCTTCGGGACGAAAATCTGCCGCGCCAGTTCGAGCCCTTCGCGGAGTTTCGACTCGCGGTCCATCTTGTGCGGGACACGCGTACGGCGGATGAATACGGCCTTCGGGTGCTGTTCAATGAAGTCGTGCAGGCCGAAATATTGCGCGGGCGCGGCGGAAACCGGCGCGGCGGCGAGAGCGCCCAGCATCTGGCGGCGGGAGAGAGTCATCGACCGGCCTCCTGAAGGGTGACGACGGCGATTCGGTGAAGCCCAGGCTGGTTCCATTCTACACGCCCGCCGCGGGGCATCAGTTTCAGCGGCGCGGCGGCAGCGCCCGGCTGCGCAAGACGGGCAGAGCCGAATTGGCCACGGGCGCCGGCGAGGAAATCGTGATCGATCCAGCGGCCATATCCGATGAGGATCACCAGCAACGTGCCGTCTTGCGCCCGCCGCAAAACGGGAAGTACAGTTGAGGCGTTCCAGATCCGGACGTCCAGGCCATGCAGCCCGCGGCGGAGAGGATTGTCCAGCCCGAGCTGCTCCCGCAGGTCGAGCGCGAAGACGAACGGATCCAGCGCAGGCTCGTCCATCACGCGAACAGAACCGCGCCCGGTGCGGTGGACGGTGATCGTGCCTTGCCTGGCCGGTTCCTCTGAATGATCCCACCATGGTTCGAGCGGTTGGCCGGGCTCGGGCGCGAGCAGAACCATGCCGCCCGCAGCGGCGAACTGGCGAAGCCGTTGCTGCACGGGCGGCGGAGGCGTGCGGTTGGGGACGGCAATGAGGCGCAAGCCGGGCGGCGGCTTGAAATCCGCGAGCGGAAACACGCGCGGGGAGAGCTGCTGGCGCCAGGCGAGGTTGAGGATCTCTTCAAACTCCTCGTCCCACTCCGGGACGGGCACGGCGAGCGTGGAGGCGGGGCGGCGGGGCGCGGCGCCGAGACCACGAAGGAAAGCCGCGACTTCGCGCAGGCGCTGCCATGCGGCAGTGGCGCGCGGGTCGTCTTTGGCGAGGGCTTCACGGTACGACTGCGGCAGGCGGAGGAGGGCGGGGGCGCCGAAGGCCCACGCTTCGGCGAGGGCGATTTCCGAGCCCTCGTATTGCGTGGTGTCTGCGGGAGGTTCGTAATCCAGCGCGGGGACGCGGCGGGGGAAAAAGCCTTCCAGCCAGGAGTAGTGGTGAAGGTTGGCGTTGATCCAGGGCTGCTCGGTGGCGCCGGCGGCGCTGTCGAGCGCCTGCAAGCCGGGCCAATGCCCGGCGCGGATGACGGCTTGCGCGGGCGCGACGTTCCAGTGCGCTTGCGCCGGGGAGAGAGACACGAAGCGGATAAAAGCGCCGTGCTCTTTGAGCAGCGCCCGGAGCGCCGTCTCTTCGGCGGGAGCGGCGATCATCACGCCGCGGAAGCCGGCGCTCTTTGCGGAAGCGATGGCGGAGGAATCAGCGGAAACCAGCGCGATGACCTCGATGCCCTGCGGGGCGGCGGGCGCGCGGGCGGCAGGAGGCGTCACGAGCACAGAAGCGCCGAGTTCGCCGGCGCGGCGCACTGCCTCGGCGGAAGGATCGGGCCAAAACAGAATGATGAGAAATGTTGCGGGCGCGAGCACGGGCCACGCTCCTCTGCGGCCGACGGGATGCTGCTTGCCGGAGTATTCCCAGCATACAGCGGCGGCTCAGCCGGCGCGGCGCGAGACGGCGCGGTGCAGGAAAAGCGCGGCGAGCGCCATGCCGAGCCCGGCGAGAGTGTCGATGGCGAAGTGGTAGCGCCCGTAAACGGTGGCAACGGCGATGAGCACGGCGAGAATCAGGAAGGCGCAGCCGGCGAGGCGGTGCAAGGGCAGCAGAAGGCGCACGGCAAAGGCGCAGGCGAAGGCGGCGGCGGAATGCCCGCTGGGAAAGACGCTCATGTGGATGCCATAGGCGCCAAGGATGCGAAGGTTGAAGGCGCGCAGGGCGCTCATCACCGGGAGATCGGCATCCGGGAAGACAGTGCGGGGCGGCTCGCTGGGGAAGAACGGGTAGAGCGCGTAAGTCGCGAGCGTGGCGGAGAGAACGATGCGGTAGGCAGCTTCGAGCTTCGCGCGTGCGCCGAGC
This sequence comes from Bryobacteraceae bacterium, assembly GCA_037481575.1. Taxonomy (GTDB): domain Bacteria; phylum Acidobacteriota; class Terriglobia; order Bryobacterales; family Bryobacteraceae; genus JANWVO01. Next base: position 88,493 of record JBBFLJ010000014.1, read on the forward strand.
GCATAGAGCGTGGCTGTCATGGCGACGGGCATCACATACACGAGCAGATAGCTGAGTTCGAGCAGATTCGGGATCAGCGCGCCCGCCGATTCGATGGCGCGCTTCAGCCCCCACCGGTGCAGCAGAAGCCGGTCAAGCGCAATCCAGTAATTTTCGAAATTGCGGTTTTCGTGCGGGAGCGCCATCCAGCCCATCTGACGGTAGGCGAGCAGGATAAGGGCAAGGGGAAGCCAATCGCGCACGACGGCAAGCGCGGGGCGGCGCGCCACAGCGGGCAGCGCGAGCAGCGCAAGGGCGGCGAAGACGGCAGCATCGGCGAGCCACACTTCGATGCGAACGGAGAGAGGGAGCGGGTGCACGGCGGCAACGGCCGACGTGTAGGCAAAATAGGCGAGGCAAATCCACTCGCTTTTTCGGAATTCGGGCATCAGCCCCGCCTTTGGCGGCTGCCGCATAGAATGAAGATATGCCATCCACGCGGCGTCATTTTCTGAAGACCACGGCTGTCACGGCCGGCGGCTTGCAGGCAGCCGGACTCGAACAGGCCGCGCGGTCCGCGAACGACCGAATCCAGTTTGCCACGATCGGCTGGGGCATCATGGGGTCGGAGGACACACGCACGGCGGCGAGCGTGCCGGGGACGAAGCTGGTTGCGGTATGCGACATCTACCAGGGACGGCTCACGCGGGCGCAAGAGGTCTACGGGAAAGATCTGTTCGTCACGCGCGACTACCGCGAGGTGCTGGCGCGGAAGGACGTCGACGCAGTGATCATCGCCACGCCCGATCACTGGCACGCGCGGATCGCCATGGAAGCCATGGAGGCGGGCAAGGACGTTTACATCCAGAAGCCGATGGTGCAGCGCGTGGAAGAAGGCATGCCGCTGATCGAGACGGCGCGGCGGACGAAGAGGATTGTGCAGGTGGGCAGCCAGCGGGTGTCGAGCGCCGTCTATGCCAAGGCGCGCGAGCTGTACCTCGCGGGCGCGATCGGCGAGCTGAACATGGTGGAGGCGTGGTGGGACCGCAACTCGGCGCTCGGCGCGTGGCAGTATCCGATTCCGCCGGACGCTTCGCCGCAGACGGTCGATTGGGACCGTTTTCTGGGTCATGCGCCGAAGCGCCCGTTTGATGCGGTGCGCGTGTTCCGTTGGCGGAATTACCAGGATTACGGAACGGGCGTGGCGGGCGACCTGTTCGTCCACCTGTTCAGCGGGCTGCATTTTGTGCTGGACTCGTTGGGACCGGTGCGGATCTTCGCCGCCGGCGGACTGCGCTACTGGAAAGACGGGCGAGACGTGCCGGACGTGATGGTGGGGCTGTACGACTACGAGAAGGGCAAGTCGCACCCCGCGTTCAACCTGGCGCTGCGGGTGAATTTCGTCAACGGCGCGGGCGAGAATTCGGGCTTCCGGTTCACGGGCAGCGAAGGCGTGTTGACGATCGACCGCGGGGTGACGCTGACGAAGGTGCCGCCCGAGCGCGATCCGGGCACGAGCGCGGGCGCATTCGACAGCGAGACGCAGAAGAAGATCCTCGCCGAGCACCGGAAGAAATATCCGCCGCGGGAGGCGACGACGGCTTCGATGGAGGGCGCGAGCGAGGAGCGCTGGCTGCCGCCGCGAGGCTACAGCGACCAGTACGAGCACCACGTGAACTTCTTCCAGGCGGTGCGCACGCGGCAGCCGGTGACGGAAGACGCGGTGTTCGGCTTCCGCGCCGCGGCGCCGGCAGTGCTGAGCAACACGAGCTATTTCAGCGGCAAGACGGTGCGGTGGGATCCGGAAGCGATGGCGGTGAAGGCGTAGGAGGCGGCGATGGCATATTCGGCGAACGACACGATCCAGATTGCGCTGATCGGCAGCGGCGGGATGGGGCAGGGCGACGTGCGCGACGCGCTGCTGAACGAGGGCGTGCGCGTGGTGGCGGCGGCGGATGTCTACGACTCGCGGCTGAAGAAGATGCAGGAGACGTATCCGGGCATCTTCACGACGCGCGATTACCGCGAGGTGCTGGCGCGGAAGGACGTCGATGCCGTGATCATCGCCACGCCCGATCATTGGCACGCGCGGATCTCGATTGATGCGCTGGAGGCGGGCAAGGACGTGTATTGCGAGAAGCCGATGGTGCAGAAGATCGAGGAAGGCAAGGCAGTGATCGAGGCGCACCGGCGCAGCGGACGGATTTTCCAGGTGGGGAGCCAGTATGCGTCGGCGCTGAGCTTTCACAAGATCGGGGAGCTGATCCGGGCGGGCGCGATCGGCGAGCTGAACATGGTGGAGGCGTGGCTGGACAGAAACACGGCGTTGGGCGCTTGGCAATATTCGATTCCGCCCGATGCCTCGCCGGCGAACATCGACTGGGACCGATTTCTTGGGCACGCGCCGAAGCGCCCGTTCGAGCCGATCCGGCTGTTCCGGTGGCGCAATTATCTCGATTACGGCACTGCGGTGGCGGGCGATTTGTACGTGCATCTGCTGACCGGGCTGCACACGGCGACCGGGGCGCTGGGTCCGGCGCGGATCTATTCAACGGGCGGTATCCGCTACTGGCGCGACGGGCGTGAGACGCCGGACGCGCAGTATGCGGTGATCGAATATCCGAAGACGGCGGCGCATCCGGAGTTCACATTCCTGCTGCGGGTGAATTTCAAGAGCTCGAAGCCGCAGGAGGATTTCGGGTTCCGCTTCATCGGCAACGAAGGGACGCTCACGACGGACGTGCGCACGGTGACGCTGACCCGTCATCCGAAGGAGCGCGAGCCGGGCTACATCATCGACACGTTCCCGAAGGCGGTGCAGGAGCAGTACGTGCGCGAGTACCGGAAGAAGTATCCGCCGGTGAAGGTGACGGCGGAGACGCTGCAGGCGAGCGGCGAGACGCGCTTCGTTTCGGGCGAAGACGCGCACCGGCGCCATATGGCGAATTTCATTCAGGCGGTGAGGACGCGCAAGCCGCACTTCGAGGATGCCGTGTTCGGCTTCCGCGCCGCAGGTCCGGCGTTGCTGTGCAACACGAGCTATTACGAGGGGCGCATCTGCACGTGGAATGCGGAGACGATGACCGCCGGGTGATTCCGCCATGCGGCGCGCCGCTCTTTACATCGACGGCTTCAACTTCTATTACGGCGTCCGCAACTATTTCAAGCAGGGACAGGAAACGCGCGGATTTTCGCTCTCCGGGCTGGTTTGGTGCGACTTCCGCGCGCTCGTCGAGCGGCACTTTCTTGATCCGGACACGCAGTTGCACCTGATCCGCTACTTCACGGCGCCGGTGACGGAGGGCGTGGAAGCGAAGAAGGACGAACACGCGAGGTACGAGCTGTGGCTGCGCGCGGCGTCGAAGATCCGCGGACTGAAGACGGTGTTCGGTTATTACCGGAGCGGGACGCAGGGGCTGCGGGAGGAGAAGGAGACGGACGTCAACATCGCGGTGGAGATGCTGCTGGACGGTTTTGCGGGCAACTACGACACCGCATACCTGCTGAGCGGCGATACGGATCAGATTCCCGCGGTGGCGGCAGCGGCGTTCCGGCTGAAGGGACAGAGGCGCGTGAGGGTGCTGGTGCCGCCGGCGCAGTCGATCGAGAGCTGGCAGCGGCATTATCTGAGCTACATGCAACAGCTCAAGGCGAGGTTCAAGTTGCAGCAGCAGGAACTGCGGCAGGTGGACGTGAAGCCGCTGACGGAGGAGGTTCTGGCCAACAGCCTGCTGCGGTATGACTTGCCCGGTGCGGAATGCCCGCACTATTGGCGGCTGCCCCAGAAATATCTGGAAGAGAAGTGCAAGGCGGAGTGGCGCCCGGACATCGCGCAGGGGCAGGCGGCGCTATAGTGTCGCCATGAGGCGGCGCGATTTTCTCGGGACGGCGGCGGCGCTGCCTGCGGCGGCGCAGGCGGTTCTCGAAGAAACGGAATCGATGGAGATTGTTTCCTCGCACGAGCACCTGCTCAGCGAGGAAGAGCGGTATGCGCTGAAGCCGGACGTGTTCACGCTGGTCAGCCACTACGCGGCGGACGATCTGCGCAGCGCGGGGATGACGGGCGAGCCGCGGCGGTGGGAGGACATTGAACCCTGGTGGCGGCACGTGCGGGGCACGGGCTACGGGCAGGCGGTTCGGATCGCGCTGCGGGACATCTACGGGGTGGAGGATCTCGACGCGAAGTCCGTGAAGACGGCAAACGAGCGGATCGCGGAGGCGAACCGTCCGGGGCTGTACGAGCGGGTGCTGAAGCGGATGGCGCGGATCCGCTATGCGGTGCTCGACGATTACTGGCGCGGCGAGCCCGTGCGCCCCGATCCGCGGTATTTCGTGCTGGCGCGAAAGCTGGACTGGTTCTGCTCGGTGCGGCAGGCGGCGGAGGTGAAGCGGATGGAAGAGGCGACGGGGGTGGCGATTCACGGCGTGGGGGATTTGAAGCGGGCGATGGAGAAGCGGCTCGAGCAGTCGCTAGCGGCAGGGCTGGTGGCGTTGAAGACGACGCTGGCGTATTCGCGCCCGCTGGAGTTCGCGGTGGTGAGCGAGCGCGAGGCGCAGGCGGATTTCGAGCTGGCGATGAGAGAACCGCAGGCGGCGCCGCCGCGCCGGTTGTCGGACCACATGTTTCATCACGTGCTGGCGCTGGCGAGCGAGCGCGGGCTGCCGGTGCAGGTGCATACGGGGACGCTGGCGGGCAACACGGGCCTGCTCGACCACACGCGCCCGGGGCTGCTGAATCCGCTGTTCGTGCGCTATCCGCGGGTGAGGTTCGACCTGTTTCATACGGGATGGCCGTGGACGGGCGAGGTGGCGGCGCTGGCGAAGATGTTCCCGAACGTAACGGCGGACTTTTGCTGGATGTGGGTTTTGAGCCCGGCGGGGGCGCGGCGGGCGCTGGACGAGATGCTGGAGACGGTGCCGGCGAACAAGATCCTGGGCTTCGGCGGCGACTACCGCTATGCCGAGCTGACCTATGCGCACGCGAAGATGGCGCGGGCGGGGATCGCGGAGGTGCTGGCGGGCAAGGTGGCGCGCGGGTGGTGCACGGCGGCGGAGGCGGCGGAGACGGCGCGGCTGTTGCTCGCGCAGAATGCGGCGCGGCTGTTCCCGCGCAGAAGCGCCTGAGCGTCAGGGGCGGCGCGTCCAATAAAGGACGCACTCGTGGGGCATTTCGACGAAGCCGCGCTGCTGGTAGCGGTGGAAAAGATCCCGCAGCGCGGCGGTCATCTCGGCGTGTCCGGGGGAGCCGGAGCGGGGCATCCACGAGAGCGAGGAGATGCGGGCGAGGAACGAGTCGAGATCGAGGCGGTGCGTGTTGGGGAAGACGGCTTCGTGCATGCCGGGCCAACGGCGCTTTTCCATGCGTTCGGCCCATGCGATGTCTTCGAGGGCGAAGCGGTGCAGGAGCTGTTCGAGCTCGTCGAGGAAGGGCGAACCGCAGCGGATGCGGTTGTTCCAGAGCAGGGCGATGAAACCACCGGGGCGGGTGATGCGTTGGAACTCGGCCCACGCGCGGGGTTGATCCATCCAATGAAAGGCCTGTGCGCAGAGGGCGAGGTCGACGGAGGCGGCGGGCAAGCCGGTGTCTTCGCCTGTGCCGGGGCGCGCGTCGATCCCTGCGGCGATGGCGGCGGCGCGCATGTCGTCGTTGGGTTCGACGGCGACGACGCGGTAGCCGCGGCGGAGGAAGAGGAGCGAGGCGGCGCCGGTGCCGGCGCCGATGTCGGCAACGAGCGAGCCGGGGGCGAGGCCTTCGCGTTCGAGGGTGTCGATGACAGCCTCGGGGTAAGGCGGGCGGCCTTTCAGGTAATCTTTTGCGCGTCCGGAAAAGCGGTTTACGTGCATCGTGAATTTTATACAAACGTTCGTTTTAAACGTTCGTTTGAAACTCCGTTTGAAGAGACTGGAACAGGGTGATGCCGGCGACGCCGGCGGCGCCGGCTTCCACGCACAGGCGGGCATTTCCGGCGGTGACGCCGCCGAGGGCGAGCACGGGGATGCGGACCGCGGAGCAGGCGCGGCGGAGTCCGTCGAGCCCGTGGATGGGGCGGGGATCGTCCTTCGAGAGCGGGCGGAAGACAGGAGAGAAGAGGGCGTAGTCCGCGCCCTCGCGTTCGGCTTCGATCAGCTCCTCGATCGTGTGGCAGGAGACGCCGATCAGGAAGCCCGGGGGGCAGATGGGGCGCCACGTGGAGGGCGGGGGCGAGCCGGCGGGAAGGTGGAGCCCGGCGGCGCCGCAGGCGAGGGCGACGTCGGCGCGGGAGTTGACGAGGATTTTCGCCGGGGCGGCGAGGCGGAGGGCTTCTTCGACGAGAAGGGCGAGGGAGCGGGCGTCGAGGTCTTTCTCGCGGATCTGGATCCAATCGACGCCGGCGAGGGCGTTGCGGCGGATGAGGGCAAGGAGGGCGTCCGTGCCGCCTGCAGAGCGGCGGTCAGTGATGTGGCAGCGGATCATAGTAGGCGCCGCCGGCGCAGGCGCGGCAGAGGGTGCGGCCTTCGGAGAGGACCTCGCGGCCGAAGTTGATGCGCTCGCCGCAGGATTGGCAGAAGACGCGGGGGCCTTTGTAGCCGGGCAGGTCCTGGGGCAGGAGCCGGACCTCGACCCACTGGACGGAGAAAAGCTCTTCCGGCGGGAGGACGCGGTAGGCCTCGAGCTGCTGGAGGGCGGGCTTTTCGAGGTTGGGGAAGAGTTCCGCGGCGCGCTCCTTGCTGGATTCGAGGGCGGAAATGCGAACGGCTTTTCCGGTTTCCAGATCGCAAAAAGTAGCCGCCATTTTTCCGTAATCGAAGAATTTGAGGGCCCGTTTTCCGAGGCGGCAGCCGGTGACGACGCCGATGGCGTCTGTTGCGCAGCGGTCGATTTCGACGAAGGTGACGAGGCGCTTGCGGTGAACGCCGAGGGGGTCGTGGAGGCCGAGGAGGGTGAGGCCGTGGACGGCCATGCGGATGCCGAGGACCTGGCCGGCGCAGAGGTGGCCGTGGGCGGCGCGGGCGAGTTCTTCGTATTCGGGGAGAGATTTCAGCACGGGTCGGCTCCCTGCGGGTTCACTGCCATTGTGGGGTCTGGAGGGGGCACGGGGCAAGCGGGTCAGGCGGGTTCGAAGCTGGAGGCGGAGAGGGTGGCGGGCGCCTGGATGCGGAGGGTGCGGTTGCGGTAGCGGACGCGGCAGGGGCGGGGCTGGGGGGAGCGGATGGCGGCGTGCTGAAGTTCGCCGCCGGCCCAGCGGAGATCGACCTCGAAGCCGCCGCGGGCAAGGAGGCCGCGGGCCTCGCCGGAGGGCCATGCGGAGGGGAGCGCCGGGAGGAGGTGGAGGAGGGGGAGCGTGCCGGCGCCATCGGCGGCGGGTTCTTCGGGCAGGGAGAGGCCGGAGCGGCTCTGGAGGAGCATTTCGAGGATGCCTGCGGCACCGCCGAAGTTGCCGTCGATCTGGAACGGGGGGTGGGAGCAGAGGAGGTTGGGCATGAGGCCGCCGAG
>JBBFLJ010000015.1:0-94352 GCA_037481575.1 Bryobacteraceae bacterium
TGCCCCGCGGCTCTGGCCAACACCTCCAAATAGGCCGCGAAGCGCTTTTCCTGCCGGCTAGGGCCCGGATGGGCGGTTCGCACGAACCAATTCTACCACAATTTGTTTCTTTTATGACCCAGTAGTATTCAGAAACGGGCGAAAACTGTCCAGTCCTTGGGGTCCACCTAAGTCCTCAGGGGAGCCACGGTGGCAATGCGGCCCCGACGCAAGCGCCGGGGGAACTGCGCATCGCATGCGGGCTTTAAGCGAGCACCACGGGAGTTGTGAGCGGAGGGGCAAACGGGATCCGGGCGGAGATGGGGACAGGCTGCTCTGTCCACGAGTGGGCGGGTCGTTTGGGGATGAGCTGTGCGGGGGCGGGACAGAGAGGCCTGTCCCCATCTCCTCAGAGGAGCCTCAGTGGCAATGCAGCCCCGGCGCAAGCGCCGGCGGAATCCGCGAGAAGGAGCGCGATGCGTACAGCGCAAGCCCTGCGGCCCCGACGCAAGCGCCAGGGGAACGATTCAATCCAATACGCAAGAATGCAATGCGGCCCCGGCGCAAGCGCCGGGGGAACTACGCCAAAATCATGGCCCCGGCGCAAGCGCCGGGGGAAGTATGCGCGAACTTTAGCCGCTCACTGCCCGCGGTACAGGGCGGCGAGGCGCTGCGCCTCCTCTTCCACCTTCTCCTTGGGCACTGCTTTCGGGCTCGTGTAGCGCAGCGACGCCAGACTCATCTTCGGCGCGAGCGGCGCCCACACCACCTGCACCTTGTGCGCTCCGTACCACACGCTGCCGTCGTGGTCTTCGGTGCGCGCGCCCCGCCACCCGCGCAGGTTCCAGACCTTCAGGTGCACCTCGGGGAAGAACTCCTGCATGGCGCCGAGATTCAGGCTCGCCGGGCGGTCCGTGTGCGGGACGCCGCCTTCGAGAATCTCCAGCTTCTCGAGCCCCTCGCCCGAGGCGGTGACAAAATGCGAGCGCAGTTCGAAGTCGCCCCGCCAGCGAATGGCCGTGCGAACGCGGGCGGTGACGCCGCCCAGGCGGATCTCGTAGGCGAGCTCGACGATCTCCGCCTCGACGCGCGTTTCCTCCACCGCGCCGCGGCAGGCGCACTCGCCCGTCGAGGGATCGCGCAGCAGGACCGTGTTGTCCAGGGTGGGCCGGCGCGGGTCGTGATTCACGGCGAACGGGAAGTGGGAATTGTAGGCCAATTTGTTGTACTTGTCCCGATAATGCGGCTCGGTTTTCGTCGAAAGCGCGTTGTAAATCCACACCTGCCCGCTGGCGCGGATGCCGCGCACAAGCAGCCCGGCTTCGGGGATGGCGATGGCGTAGTCGGATTTTTCCACCGGCAGGGGCTCGGGCGGGGCGGTCCAGAAGGGGTCGCCGTCGGGGATCCGCCAGAAGTCGAACGCCTGCATGCCCCAGTAGGGGTGGCCGCCGTCGATGTAGGGCTCGCAGATGTCGCGCGCGCCCTCGCGCGTGTAGGTTTCGCGGAGTTTTCCGGAAGCCGGGTCGAAGGCGCCCAGGTCCCATTGCCAGAGGATGTTGCGCTCGACCAGGCGGCGCAGCAGCCCGGGCGAGTGCGGCCACAGGCCCTGCCGCCAGGCGAGCACGAAGGGCGTGAGGCAGGCCCAGCGGTAGATGAGCGAGCGCCCGTAAAGCACATGGCCGCCATGATTGGCGAAAAAGAACGGAGCAATTTCCAGATAACTCTTCAGCCGTTCCGCGAATTTCTGGCGGAATTCCGGATAGAGCGGCCCCACCAGCTCATTCCAGTACAGGAAATGCGACGCGAATACCCAGGAGTTGTAATAGTCGAACGCCGCGCCCTTCAGGGTGTCGTTGTACCAGCCCGAGCTGCCGGCGGCCATCGAGTCGAGCGCCCGCAGGTCGTCGAGCATCCACCGCTCGTCGAAGGAAAATTCGGGCCGGATTTCCCGCAAGCGGCGGCAGGCTGCCTGCACGACAGCGGTGAACCACGCCCAGTTGTTGTTGCGTACGGGCACGCGGCAGCAGGAGGCGAGCCAGGCGGCGGCGTTGCGCACCTGACGGGCGTCGAGGGCGGGCAAGACGATGTCGCGCGCCGTCCAGAGGCTCCACGCGACGATGGAGGCTTCCACCTGCCGCTGGTTCTGGCGGTCTTCGGGCGAGGGGAGCCAGTAGTCGGGAGAATCGGGATCGGTGCCATTGGCGAAGGCGGCAATGAGGGCCTGGCGGATGCCAAGATCCGGCTGGCGACCGCTGGCAGCCCACGCGGCGAGTGCGGGCAGCATGCGGGTGACGCCGGTGACGCTCAACCCGGACTTCGCCAGGAAGCTCTTGGTGACGGTGGCTTGCGGGAACTCGACGACGGCGAGCGTGGGCGAGGTGCGGCGCGCGGCTTCCAGATATCCGCGGACGATCTCCAGAAATGCCTGCCGGACGCGCTCGCCGGGGGGCGGCGGCGGGGGCGGGATCTGCGCTTCCTTTTTCTTGCCCCGCTGGGCCAGGGCAGCTGCGGGCACCAGAGCCAGAAACTCGCGGCGAACCATGCTTCCGGCATTATGCCGCAGCGCGCCGCGGGCGCGCGTCAGCCGAGCTTCGGGGGCAGCTCGGTGAGGGGCCCTTTCCACTGGAGCATCCGGTCGATGTCGGCGTGGAGGCGGTACTCGCGGCGCACGGCTTCGAGCGGCTCGCCGCGGAGTTCGATGCGCGCGCGGTCCCAGACGCCCACGCCCGTGTCGCCGCACCACTGCAGGTAGGCGAGATGACCGGGGTCGATGCCCATGGCTTCGGCGCCGATGCGGTCCGCGGCGACCATGTCGGTGGAGGCGATGGCGATGCGGTGATCGACGGGCGTGCCGGAATTCGGCCCGTTGCCCTCCATGCCTTCGAAGCCGTCCAGCACGCCGATGCCCCAATTGCGGCACAGGCGCTGCGCGGTGAGCAGGATGTCGTAATGGGTCTGGCGGATGCCGCCGTGGTAGACGCGCTTGTCGTTCCAGCGGGGCGTCTCGCCGCGGCGCGAGTGGAGCGGCGCGCCGAGGGCCATGTTCTTGATGTTGAGGGTGGCGATCACGGTGTTGTGCGTCTTGAGGATGCCGCAGGAGATGACGAACGCCTCCGGATCGCACAGGCGTTTGGCGAGGCGCACGGGCTGGATGTGGAGGTCGCCGTTCAGAATGTGGAGCACTTCGTACTGGCCTTCCTCGTTGAGATCCACCAACTCGATCTTCATGCTCTTGTGGTCGCGGACCGCCTCTTCATAGCGGAAGTTGGCGTAGCCTTCGGTGGTGTAGCCGGCGGAGGACTCGGCGATGCAGACGGGGCCCTTCCAGCGGTCGGCGAGGTAGTCGAGGATGCCCTGCAGGGCGTCGACGTGCGTGGAGGCGAGCTGCCGCGCGGTGTTGACGATGTTGGGCTTGATGATGACGCACTTCTTGCCGGCGAGTTTCTGGCGGATCTCGCGGTCGAGCAGCCGGAGCGCGTCGTGGATGTTCTGGCGTCGGCTTGCGCCCCGGACGAGGGAGACGGGCGCCTGTGAGGGGGCGCCGGGCAGCCGGCGGGCAGCAAGCAGGGCGGCGGGTGCGGCGAGAAGGGATCTTCTTGTAACGTTGTGCTCCATGAATTGCGCCTCTGGTTGTATAGTATGTTCAGACCGGAATCTCTGTAAAGGAGGCAGGATCTCATGCAGTCGACACGGCGAGGATTTCTGGCGGGAACAGCGCTGCTGCTTGGGCCGCGCTCGCTGAAGGCGGCGCCTGGCGAGATGCCGAAGCGGAAGCTGGGCAAGACGGGTCTGGAGCCGACCGTGCTGGGGTTCGGCTGCATGACGACGACGGACGCGTCGGTGATCGAACAGGCAGCCGAAGCGGGCGTGAACTGGTTCGATACGGCGCGGGGCTATCAGAACGGGAACAACGAGCGGATGGTGGGCGCGGCGCTGAAGAGCCGGCGGCAGAAGGTGCACATCACGACGAAGACTCCGGCGCGGAACAAGGCGGACGCGCTGGCGCACCTCGACACGTCGCTGCGCGAGCTGCAGACGGACTATGTCGACGTCTGGTATCTGCACAACCGGTCGAATCCCTCCGACTGCCCGGATGAGCTGTTTGATGCGCAGGACGAGGCGGTGAAGGCGGGCAAGGCGCGCTTCCGCGGCGTGAGCTTCCACGCGAATCACGAGCAGATGTTCCGGTTCCTCATTGACAAGGGGCGGACGGACGTGATCCTGGTGAGCTACAACTTCGCGATGGGGGAGAAGATCGAGCCGCTGATGAAGGAGGCGTCGGACAAGGGCATCGGGATCGTGGCGATGAAGGTGATGGCGGGCGGATACCGGCGGTTGCGGGAAGGCGATCCGATGCGGGAAAAGATGGCGCGCCCGGGCGCGTTTGCGGCGGCGTTGAAGTGGGCGGTGCGGCGCCCGTTTGTGCACACGGCGATCCCGGGGATCCTGGATCTGGATCAGCTGGACGAGAACTGGCGCGCCGTGGTGGCGGGCTGGCAGCCGGAGACGGACGGCAAGCTGCTGGCGGCACAGCTGGAGATGATCCGCCCGGTGTACTGCCGCTCTTGCGGCGCGTGCACAGGCGCCTGCACGAAGGGGCTCCCTGTGAGCGACATGATCCGGTATGTGACCTACGCCGACGGCTACGGGGAGTTCGCGCTGGGGCGGGATCAGTTCCGGCTGCTGCCGGAGCGGGTGCGCGAGGCACGGTGCTCGGACTGCGCGGTGTGCGCGGTGCGGTGCCCGAACGGCGTGCAAGTGAGGCGGCAGGTGGCGCGGGCGCAGGAGCTGTTCGCATGAGGCTGCTGTGGGGAGTGCTGCTGGCGTCGCTTGCGCTGTTCGCGCAAAAGCCGGACTGCTCGATCGTGCCGGGCGCGAAGCAGCAGGGCGAGGCGCGCGAGTTCGACACGGACACGCTGTACGAGTACATGAACGGCAACTCGGAGGGGTATTTCCTCTACGGGTTCCGCAAGATGCACGGCGTCACCTGTCAGGCGGGGCAGGTGACGCTGATCGTCGACCTGAGCGAGTTTGCCTCGCCCGAGCATGCCTACGGGATGTTCACGGGAAATCTGGATCCGCGGCTGCCGGTGGAGAAGATCGGCGCGGGCGGGCAGGCGACGCCGCGGAAGGTGATCTTCGTGAAGGGCCACTACTTCGCGGAGATCGCGGCGGAGCCGGAAGGCGAGCATACGGAGCTGCTGCGGAAGGCGGCGCTCGAGTGGGCGTCGAGGCTTCCGGGGAGCACGGATCCGCCGGCGGCGCTGGGGTGGTTCCCGAAGGAGGGTTTGGAGCCGGGTTTCCCGCGCCTGGTGCCGCAGAGCGTTCTGGGGCTGCGGATGCTGCGGCGCGGATACCTGGCGCAGTATGGATACGGGCGCGCCGTGGTGGTGGAGGAGGAGTCAGCGGCGGCGGCGCGCGGCGTGTTCGAGAAGCTGAAAGAGCGGTTTTCGCCCAACGAGCCGCTGAAGGGCGAAGTGGATGGCTTTGCGGCGCAGGACCGGTTTCTGGGGCGGGTGTGTTTCTTTCTGAAGGGCGCCCGGATCGGCGGGTGGACCAACGTGGCTGAGGGGCGGGATGCGGCCGCGCTGGCTGCGGAACTGGCGGGGCGGATGCCCTGATCGCAGGCGGACCGGGCGCCGGCAGGAACCGCGCAAAAAGGAGCCGCACGGCCCGGGCCCGGGTCGCCCTCGGGCCGTGCGGCAAGTCTGAGCACAGGAGACGCTCAGAAGTCGTAGCGGAGCGCCGCCTGGATGACGCGGGCGCTGCCGACGGTGCTGGAGATGCGGCCAACGGTCTGCGGCGTGGTGATGGTGGCGCCGGGCAGGCCGAAGTTCACATTGTTGAACGTGTTGTACATCTCCCAGCGGAAAGTGACGCGGTGCTGTTCGCCCCACGGCATCTTGAAGCGCTTGACGATGGAGGTGTCGAAGTTGAAGAAGCGCGGCCCGCGGAACGTGTTGCGCCCGGAGGTGCCGATCTCGCCGGCGGCGGGGAAGGCATCGGCCGCCGTGAGAGCGGCGATTTGCTCGGGGGTGAAGAACCACACGCCGCCGTCCCGCCGCTGCACCGAGCCGATCTTCCGCTCGCCGTTGTAGTTGATCCAGGTGGCTGCGGTGGAGGGCCCAGTCAGCCGTCCGGAGGACATGGAGAAGACGCTGCCGGACTGCCAGACGCCGAGCAGGCCGAGGTCCCAGCCGCCGAGCAGGGCGTCGACCACCGGGTGCGCCTCGGACAGCCAGCGGCGGCCGCGGCCGATGGGCAGCGTGTAGGTGCCGGACCAGTTGAACACATGCGGGCGGTCGGCAACGCCGCGGCCCTTGTTCAGAGAGAGGTTGTAGTTGTCGATGGGGGCGGTGAAGCCGTTGCCATCGGCGCTGCCGTTGTCGAGCGACTTCGAGAACGTGTAGTTCAGCTCGAACTTCAGCGCGCCCATGGTGCGGCGGAAGCTCATCTGGAGCGAGTCATACCAGCTCGCCCCGTCCTGGGTGCCCAGAATGACCTGGTTGTACTGCGGGAAGTTGCGCAGATAGAACGGCGAGATGCCGGCGGCAGCGTAAAGGGTGTAGTTGTTGCGGTCCAGGTTGTTGGCGGCCGTGTTGGCCAGCTGCTGCTGGACGGTGGTGGCGCCGAGGCGGCTGATGACCGCCTGCGGGGTACCAAAGATGCGCACCAGCGTGTTGGTCGCCGACGGGGCGGCGCCGGTGCGCTGGAAGTTGACGATTTCGCGGAAGGCGTTGAGGAAGTCGCCGTAAATGCGCGGCTGGTTGACGTCGACCCAATTGAAGAGCTTGATGCCGCGGGTGCGGACGTAGGCGACGTCGAGGATGGTGTTGCGCATGATCTCGCGCTGGATGCTGAGGTTGTAGTGTTGCACGTAGCCGGTGCGCAGGTTGGGGCCGAAGACCACGATGGAGGTTTGGCGGTTGGCCGGCAGCAGGAGCTGCGGCGCGGGCGGCGGGGCGGGAAGCGCCGGGTTGTCGCGCACACGGACGTCGCTTCCGGCGGCGGTGTTCGGGAAGGTCTGCACGGTCTGGGCGAAGCCGGGCGTGTTGCCATCCACGAGGCTCGCCGTGGCGCCGATCATGCGGTCATAGAAGATGCCCCAGCTGCCGCGGACGGCCCACTTGGCGTTGCCCGTGGGGTCCCAGGCGAAGCCGATGCGCGGGGCGAAGTTGTTGTAGTCGGTGTTGAACCACCGGGAGGCGCGCTGGATTTCGGTGCTGTCCAGCTGCGAGAAATAGCCGATCTGGTCGATCTGCTTGAGCGTTCCCTGGAGGCGGTCCCGCTCGGTGGGAGAGCCGAAGACCTCGTAGCGGATGCCGACGTTGAGGGTGAAGTGGCGCGTGATCTTCCAGTCGTCCTGGATGAATCCTGCCCAGTCGCGGAAGTAGGTGTTGCGGACGCGCGGCTGGCCGGCGGGCTGGAACTGTTGCAGGTCGGAGTAGAAGGTGGTGGTGATGTTGCTGACGCGGCCGAGGACGTCGTTATAGAAGTTCTCGAAGCGCTGGCGGTCGGCGGAGCTGATCACCGAGCCCGAGGGGCCGATCGACAGCGGCGGGACGTTGTTGTTGGCCGTGGAGAGGCTGATGTTGGGATAGATGCCCGCCGCGTTGTAGCCCCACTGGAGCGTGCGCTTGAAGGTGAAGCCGGTCTTGATGGTGTGCTTGCCCTTGAGCAGGGTGAGGTTCTCGGTGAGGTCGATGACCGGGGAGTTGCGGCCCTGCGGGAAGTTGGGCAGGATCGGGTTCGTGTAGGAGTTGGGCAGGACCTGAGGTCCGGCGACGCGGGCGGGGCGGCGGAAATCGACGGAGGCCGACTGGTAGCCGACGCGCAGCTCGTTCACGGTGGTGGGGGTAATGGACCAGTCCGAGCCGATGGAGAAGCCCCACCGGATGCCGCCCTGCGTGCCCTGCGGCTGGCCGGGGAAGGTGGCGTCGGCGCCGTTGAGCTGATCGATGAATTCGTTTTTGAACCAGCTATGGCGGTAGAAAACGCGGTGGGTTGTGGACAGGTTGTAGTCGCTGCGGATGGTGAACTGATGGGTGTCGAAGCCGGCAGGGTTGTTGAAGCGGAAGCCGGCGGTGTTCAGCCCGTCGCCGACGTCGGTGTTGTTGGGCGCCGGAAGCATGTCGATCAGCTTCTTGGTGGCGGGGTCGAAGCCGAGGGCGCGCGGATCATTGGCGACGACGTTGAACGACTGCACGGAGCCGCCGCCGGGCGGCACCCAGCGGAAGATGCCCTGCTTGGCCTCGTTGGTGAGGACGGTGCGGTTGCGGACGACCTCCTGCGCCGTGCGGACGGTCTGCCAGTTGCCGAAGATGAACCACTTCTCCTTCATGATCGGCCCGCCGAGCGAGGCGCCGAAGGTGTTCTGGATGAACTTGGGGCGGGGCACGCCGCTGGCGTTGTTGAAGAAGTTGTTGGCGTTGAGCTTGGTGTTGCGGAGGAACTCGAAGGCGTTGCCGTGCCACTGGTTGGTGCCGGAGCGGGTGATCATCTCGATCTGCCCGCCGGCGTTGCGCCCGTATTCGGCCTTGCCGCCGTTGGTGATGACGCGGAACTCCTCGATGGAGTCGACGTTGAATGCGGTGAGAGAGAGCCCGAGGCGGGGCACGACGGCGTCATTGGCGTCAATGCCGTCCAGACGCGTATTGTTCGAGCCCTGCCGGGTGCCGTTGACGCGGGAGAACGAGTTGTCTCCGGGATCAATGGAGACGCCCGGCGTATAAGGCACAAGCGCCATGGGGTTGCGCGCCAGCTGCGGCAGGGTGTCAATGTCGCGGAGGGTGACGCTGCGCCCCACCTGCGCGTCGGAAGTGTTCACCCGGATGGCGCTGGCTTCCACCGTCACGCTCTCGGCCAGCGAACCGACCTCGAGTTGCACGTCCTGCCGGATGGTGACGGCCACGTTGAGTTCGATGTTTTCGACCTGCGCCTTGCGGAAACCGGGCGCCTCCACCGAAAGGGAATAGTTGCTGGCCGGCAGAGAAGGGAACAGATAGTAGCCGGTCTCATTCGTGGTGGCGGTGACCGTGGTTCCGGTGCGGTTGTTGCGCACGGTGATGTTGGCGTTCGGGACCACGGCTCCGGCGGGGTCTGTCACCACTCCCTCGATACGGCCGTTGGAGACCTGCGCCATCGCCAGATGGCTGGCAAGAGCAACCAACGCGAGGGCGCCGATGAAACCGAAACCCGGTGCAATTTTCAGGTGCATTTCCAAAGGCTCCTTTGGTGAGATCCTTGCTGGCGACAGGCTGGAAGACTCCGCGGCGCCTCTGTCTGGGAAAATCCATAGAGGCGTGCGGCTCCGCCTCCGAGCGCAGGGGTTGCGGCGACCCGGCCTCAATCACAGCCCCGGAAGCCCCAGCGAACTGGCCCAGATGCGGCAGATTTTAACACAAGTAAACAAAATCCATGCCCGTGGATTTAGGCTACGGGCAATGAAATTTTTTTCACCAGACGCCGCCGGACGGGGGATTTCCTGCAACCGCCCGGACGGGCGGCAAGTCCAACGGAATGAATCCGGGACGTTGTGGCAGTGATTTATACTGGAAACTGGGCTGGAGTCGCGCGGCGCACGCCACCGGCGTCCCGCTCGACCGGGGCAAGCAGGAACAGGACGACATGAGCAGGCGATTTCAAAATGTGCTGGTGACCGCCTCCGGCATTCTGGTGGCGGTGTTGTTGGTGGGAGTGGTGTTGGGGCAGAACCGTCCAACGCCTTCCACGGATCCCTACCGGCACCTGAACGTGCTGACCGAGGTGTTGGCGAAGATCAAGTCCGACTACGTGGAAGAGCCCGATATGAAGAGCGTCTCGTTGGGCGCCGTCAACGGGCTGCTGGTGTCCATTGATCCATTCGCCTGCTACCTGAACGCGGATCAGTACAAGCAATATCTGAAGACGCAGGAAAACCCGCGCGCGGGCGTGGGGCTGATCCTGAGCCGGAAGTACGGATACGAGATCGGCGTGGTGGACGCGATCCCGGGCTCGCCGGCGGACAAAGCCGGTTTGACCACGGGCGACATTCTTGAAGCGATCAACGGGATTCAGACGCGCGACATGCCGCTGGCGTTCGCGGACGTGCTGCTGCATGGAGAGCCGGGCACGACTGTGGAGCTCACCGTCCTGCGGCTGAGCCGCCCGGAGCCTGTGAAAGTGACGTTGACGCGGGCAGTCGTGACGCCGCCGGAAGTGGTGGCCAAGATGCTTGATGGCGAAACGGGCTATGTGGGCGTGGTGGATCTGCGGCAGGGCAAGTCCGCGGCTGTGGCGGCGGCCATTCGCGAGCTGACGGCCAAAGGAGCGAAGCGGCTCGTGCTCGATCTGCGCCACTCGGCGGTGAGCGTGCCCGAGGAGGGCGTCGCCCTGGCGAATCTGTTCCTGGACAAGGGAGCGATCGCCACGCTGGAGGGGCAGAAGGTCAGGAAGCAGACGTTTGAAGCCGACGCCGCGAAGGCCATCTACCGCGGCCCGCTGGTGGTGCTGACCAACCGCGGCACGACCGGCGCGGCGGAGGTGGCTGCGGCGGCTCTGGCGGCGCACAAGCGCGCGGAGATCGTGGGCGAGCGCACCTACGGCGACGCGGCGCTGCGCAAGGCCGTCCCGACAGGCGATGGCGGAGCGGTTTTGCTGGCAGTGGCGAAGTACTACTCGCCGGAGGGCAAGGCGATCAGCGAGACCTCCGTGGTGCCGCAGCATCAGGTGGCCGACTACGAGCCGCAGACTTTCGACGAGGACGCACCGGGCGAGCCGGCGCCGCAGGATCTGCGGCAGCCCGAGCGCAAGGAGGATGCCGTCCTGAAAAAGGCTTTGGAAATCCTTGCGGGCAAGACGGCGCAGGCAATGGCTGCGCCGCCCGCCGCGCCGGCAGGGAAGGCCGGCGCCACACACGACAAGGGGGCTTGAGAGAAGCAGCAATGCCACTGTACGAGTATCAATGCGACCAGTGCCAGGAAGTTTTCGAGGTGATGCAGAAGTTCAGCGACACCCCGCTGGAGACGCATGAAGGGTGCGGCGGCAGGGTGCGGCGGCTGATTTCGGTCCCCGCCCTGCAGTTCAAGGGCACCGGCTGGTACATCACCGACTATGCCCGCGCCGGAAGCAACGGCGGCAACGGCAAGAACGGCTCCGCCTCCGGCGCGAAGGAGTCCGGCGAGAAGGCGTCCGCTTCCAGCAGCGACACGGGCGCCAAGAGCTAAGGCTCGCCGGTGGAGCTGCTGTATCTTTCCCACTGCGTTCCGAATCCGCCCGACAAGGGCGAAAAGATACGCGCCTACCACGAACTGACAGCGCTGGCTTCGCGCCACCGGGTGCACCTCAGCTGCTTTGCGCGCTCCGAACAGGAGATGGAAGACGCCCGGGCGCTGCTGGACCGTTGCGCCTCGGTCTACGTGGCGCCCCTGTTCCCCTTCTTCCTGCATGCCGCCCGGGCGGGGGCGCGCTTTCTGGCGGGAGCCTCGATCAACGACTCGTTCTACTGGAGCGGGCGGCTTTCGCGGGATCTTCTGGGGCTGCTCGAGAGCCGCCCGGTCGCCGGCGCGGTGGCGTACACGGCGGTGATGGCGCCCTATGTGCCCTCGGGGACGCCCTTCGTGCTGGACATGACGGACGTCGATTCGGAGAAGTGGCGGGCCTATGCGCGCTACCGCAAACCCTCTGTTTTGTTTGAAACAGAAGCGAAACGTCTTGTTCGGCTGGAGGTGCGGGAGGCGCGGCGGGCGCGGCTGACGCTGGTCACCACTGCCGCCGAGCGCGAGGCGCTGCTGAAGCTGGATCCGGGGCTGCGCTGCGAGGCGATGGAGAACGGCGTGGACTTCGCGCGGTTCGATCCGCAAGCCTCGCCGCGCGACGAGAGGCTCGAAAAACGGCGGTATCTGCTCTTTTGCGGAACGCTGGATTACTTCCCCAACGAGCAGGGGATCACGGAATTCGCGCGCACCGTGTTTCCGATGCTGCGCGGGCGCGACCCCGCGCTGGAGTTGCTGGTCGTGGGACGGAACCCGACTCCACGCGTGCTGGCGCTGGCGGGCGTGCCGGGAGTGGAGATGGTGGGCAGCGTGGAGGACGTCCGTCCGTACTACCGGCACGCGCTGGCGACGGTGGTTCCTCTGCGCATTGCCCGTGGAATCCAGAACAAGGTGCTGGAATCGCTGGCGATGGACCGCCCGGTGCTCGCCTCGCCCGAGGTGTGCGCGACGTTTGGCGCCACGCTGCCGCGCGGCGTGCGCCTGTGCCGCTCTCCGGAGGACTACGCCGCGCCCGTTGAGGAGCGCGGCATCCGCAAGGAGGCGATGGGCAGGTTCTCGTGGAAGAAGAACCTTGCAATTCTGGAACGCGCGGTGGAAGAGTTGGGGAGGCGCGCTTGAAGCCCTGCCTTTTCGTGGACCGCGACGGAACGCTCATCGAGGAGCGCAATTACCTGTCTGATCCCGAACAGGTGGCGCTGATTCCGGGCGCTGCAGAAGCCGTGCGCCGGGCGCGCGAGGCGGGCTGGCTGGTGGTGGTGCTCACCAATCAAAGCGGCGTCGGGCGCGGCTACTTTTCGCTTTCCGACGTGGAGCGCGTGAACCGGCGGGTCGAGGAGCTGCTGGCGCGCGAGGGGGCGGCGCTGGACGGGATCTACGTGTGCCCGCACGCGCCGGAAGAGGGCTGCCCTTGCCGCAAGCCGCGTCCCGGGCTGGTGGAGGCGGCGGCGCGGCAGCTGCCGGTGGATCTGCGGCGCTCGTGGATGGTGGGCGACAAGCCGGCGGATGTGGAACTGGCGCGCAACGCCGGGCTGCGGGGCGCGCTGGTGCGAACCGGGTACGGCGCGGAGGCTGCGGCGGAGTCGGCAGAGCAGGCGGAGTTCGTGGCGGCGAACCTGGGCGAGGCGGTGCGGCGGATCCTGGCAGCGGAGCGGGCGTAATCTCCGGTTCCCCGAAAAACAGGGAGCGGCGGGGCGCTGCCGACTCGAAAATCTGAAAGCCAAAAGGCCGGTGCGGCGCCCGTGGGCGTGACACCGGCCTGAATTGAAGCTGCTCCGGCAGCCGCCGGGGGCAGGGCTGCGGATCAGAAGTTCAGCTTCGCACCGAGCTGGATCTTGCGCGAGCCGCTGATGACCCCGTCGCGAATGCGGCCGAACACGGTGGAGCTGACCGTGGCGGTGGGGAAGCCGAAGATCGGGTGGTTGAAGACGTTGGTCATATCGGCGCGGAGCTCGAAGTTCCAGCGCTCGGTGATCATGGTGCGCTTCAGGATGCTCATGTCGACGCTCCAGCCGCCGGGGCCGCGGAAGAAGTTGCGGCCGGTGTTGCCAAGGGCGCCGGGCGCCGGGTTGGAGAACCGCGCCCGCTGCTCGGGCGTGAAGAACCACTTCACGCCGTCGATGTCTTCCGCCTTGCCCATGGTGGAGGTGCAGCCGGAGCAGTCGGCGAAGCTCTGGACGACGTTGTTGAAGGTGTAGAAGCCGGAGAAGACCGACATGGGGCGTCCGCTCTGGAAGGTGCCCATGCCGGCCACCTGCCAGCCGCCGATGAGGCGCTGCGTCAGGCCGGAGGCGTTGGAGGCAAAGCGGCGGCCGCGGCCGAAGGGGAGCTCCCAGATCCAGTAATTCTGGACGACGTGCTTGCGGTCGAAGTCGCTGGGGGCGTAATTGAGCTTGCGGTTCAGGATATCGAACGGAGTGCCTCCTGCCGATTGCGCGTTGGCTGTGGAGACCACCGTGAAGGCGGGGTCGTAGGAGCGTGTGTCGAGCGACTTGGCGAGCGTGTAGCTCATCTGGAATTCGAGGCCGCCGCTCATGCGCTTGAGGAACTGCACCTGGCCGGCGTGATACGTCGAAAAGTCGTTCGAGTCGATCACGTTCATGCCGTTGGCGAACTGCGGATAGGGCAGGAAGAAGTAGGGGCCGAGGCCTGCGGCTTCCGCCTGTCCGCGGCCGCCGACGACGCGCCGGGAGAGATCCTGGGCGATGAAGGCGAAGTTGTTGTTGCGCAGGTCGACCGAGTAGATGCGGCGCAGGGCCTGCGAGCCGGTCTCCGTGGCGGTCTTGCGCGAGTCGACGCTCATGATCTGGTTGATGAGCTGGCTCTCCCCGCCTGCGTTCACCACGTTGAGGGCGTTAAGGAAGCCGTTGCGGCGCCACTCGACCTGGTTGGCGTTGTAGGCGCCGAAGAGGTTGTAGGCGCGGCGTCCGATGTAGTTCACCTCGACGATGGCGTTGCGGAAGACCTCGCGCTGGATAGCGAAGCTCCACTGGTGGGTGGTCGGCATCTGGAAGTCGGGATCCACGACCGTGATCGTGCGGTTGGAGAAGGCCGCCGGCTGGGCGAAGGACTCCGGCGAAACGGCCGGCGGCTTCAGTTCGGGCAGCCCGGAGAGCCGCCCGCCGCTCTGGCCGTAAGTGGCGTCGTTCAGGCCGAGCACGATGCCGGGCAGGTTCTGGAAGACCTGCGAGCTGAGGACGAAGGTGTTGATGCGGTCGTAGGCGATGCGGTAGTTGGAGCGGATGGAGGTCTTGCCGTCGCCGAAGGGATCCCAGGCGAAGCCGATCGAGGGCCCCCAGTTGTTCACGGCGTCGCGGAACAGGCTGCCGGGAACCCACTTCAGTGTGTTGGTCGGAGCGCCTCCGGCGGCGACGTACTGATCCGGGCGGCGAATGCGCCCGTCGGGATTGGTGGGCGCCTGCTTGATTTCGAGGCGGAGCCCGAGATCCACGGTGAAGTTGCGGCTCAGCTTCCAGGTGTCCTGGACGTAGAAGTCGTACTCATTGAAGTTCGCGAGGAAATCGTAGAGCCCGGTGGTGTAGGAGTCCGCCGTCGACGGGAAGCCGCGGTTGGTATTGCCGACGCGGCCGAGCATGAAGTTGATGTCACGCTCCAGGTTGACGCGGTCGAACGCCTGGTTGATATCCGCCGGGAGGCTGAAGGCGGCGGCGTTGACAACGTTGACGACGCGCGAGAAGTCTGCCTGCTGCGTGGAGTTGTAGCCGCCGATGGAGCCCCTAACGTCGCGGTGGCTGGCGAGGCGGAAGTTGATCCCGAACTTGATGTTGTGGGCGCCGCGGAGCCAGGCGAAGTTGTCGACGATCTGCCAGGTCTTCAGCTTGCGCGCGTTGCCGAAGGTGTAGACGAAGGGATTGGCGACAGGCGCGATGAGGCTGACCTTGTTGAGATCGGCGGTGGGGATATTGAAGTCGAAGGCGAACTGGTTGAGCCCGATGACGAGTTCGTTGGTGGTGCTGGCGCTGGGAATGGTGCGCCAGTTGAAGGCGTAGTTTTTGGGATCGCGCTTGGTGTTCACGACGCAGGGCGCGCCGGGCCAGACGGGGGCGCCGCCGTTGACGCGGTCGCAGTTGGTGTCCTGGCGGCCGAAGCTGATGCGCGCGAAGAAGGTGTTCTTGCTGTTGATGATGTAGTCGCCGCGCAAGGTGACGTCGTGCTGCTTTTCAAACTGGAGGGCGGTGAAGGTGTAGGCGGCGGTGTTGAGACCGTCGCCAAGCGTGAAGTTGTTCGGCAGCGGGGCAGCCTGGGCGATGGCTTTGGTTTGCGGATCCCAGCCGAGCCGCTGGGGATCGAGCGCGATGATGTTATAGGTGCCGATGTTGACGCCGGGCAGCACGTTGCCCTGGGCGTCGACGACGGCGCCGGAGACGCCGGCGGGGAGGTTGCGGCCGGCGCGGTTGTAGCGCCAGATGCCCTCGCGCGCTTCTTTGGTGTAAACGGTGGAGTTGACGACATCGGACTCGCGCGTGCGCAGCAGCTGCAGGTTGCCGTAGTAGAACAGCTTGTTCCTGATCACGGGCCCGCCGATGCCGATGCCGGGCATGTTCTGCACATACTGGCGCTTGCCGACTTCGTTGATGTTGTTTTGCCATTCGTTGGCGTTGAGGCGAGGAGTGCGGTAGAACCACCACACCGTGCCATGCACCTCGTTGGTGCCGCTCTTGGTGACCATGGCGACCTGCCCGCCCGAGTTGCGCCCGTATTCGGCGGTGGTGTTGCCGGTGAGCACGCGGAATTCGCTGAGCACGTCGGGGTTCATGCGGATGGGGGCGAAGTTGGAGCCGCCGGCGCTGGTTTCATTGGCGTCGATGCCGTCGATGGTGAAGTTCCAGGCGCGGTCGCGGGCGCCGTTGACATGGACGCCGCCGCCGGTGTTGGCGCCGCTGACGACACCCGGCTGGCGCGTGACCAGGTCCAGCGGATTGCGGCCGCGGACGCCGACGATCGGCAGGTCGCGGATCACGGTTTCGCTGAACAGGTTGCCGATGTTGCCCGATGTGGAAGTCTGCACCAACTCCGCCGAGCCGGATACCTCCACGACTTCAGTGACCGTGCCGACCTCGAGGGTGACATTCACCGTCGTCGGCTGGCCGATGGTGACCGGGTTGCGCCTCGAGGTGAAGCGGCGGAAGCCGGGCGCCTCCACGGTGATTGTGTAGCTGCCGCTCGCGACGGCTTCGAAGAAATACGCCCCGTTGTCCGCAGTCTTGGTCTCGATGGTGGTGTTGGTGCCCTCGTTGATCAGTTTCACCGTTGCGCCGGGGACGCTGGCGCCGCTGGGGTCGGTGACCACGCCAGTGACCCTCGAAGTGGTACCCTGCGCGAAGACAGTGGCTGCGGCAAGTGCAGCGAGCCAGATACAGTGAAGGACCCTCTGGAACATCCGCATAATCGCAAAGGATAGCAGACAATGCGGCCTATGGAAAGGTTGATCCACGCCGGCTGCGCCGGGGGTCACTCCTCTTTGAGGGACCGCTCCATCAGCTCGCGCAGGCTCTCGCGGGGGCTCTTCTGCCCGCGGAGCACGGCGTGCATCTGGGCCGTGATCGGCATGTCGACCCCGAGCTTTGCGGCGAGCTCCACGGCAGCGTAGGTGGTGTGGACGCCCTCGGCCACCATGCGCATCCCGGAGAGGATCTGCTCGAGGGAGCGGCCGCGGCCGAGCTCGAAGCCGACGGTGCGGTTCCGGCTCAGTTCGCCGTGGCAGGTGAGCACGAGATCGCCGAGCCCGGCGAGCCCGGCCAGCGTGCGGGCCTGCCCGCCAGCGGCGACCGCGAGGCGGGTGATCTCGGCCAGCCCGCGCGTGACGAGGGCGGCCAGCGTATTGGCGCCGAGGCCGAGTCCCGCGCACACGCCGGCGGCGATGGCGATGACGTTTTTCAGCGCAGCGCCCAGCTCGACGCCCACCGGGTCCGCGTTCGTGTACAGGCGCAGCGAGGGCCCCGAAAAGGCCTGCTGAATGGAGCGCGCCAGCTCCGCGTCGCGCGAGGAGATGACAACGGCAGCCGGCTCGCCGCGGGCCACCTCGCGGGCGAAGGTCGGGCCGCTCAGGACGCCCACGCGGGGCGCGAACCGCGGGCGGACCACTTCCTCGATCACTTCGGACATCCGCTTCAGGGTGCCCTGCTCGATGCCCTTCGTGGCGCTGACGAAAAGCATCCCGGGGTGGAGGTGCGGCAGCATTTCCTCGTACAGCCGGCGGACGTGATCCGAGGGCATGACGCTGAGAACGATGTCGGCGTCCTCCAGGCAACGGGGGAGCGAGGCGCAGGGCTCCACGTTGGGAGGAATTTCGAAGCCCGGCAGGAAGACGTCGTTGGTTCGCGTGCGCGCCATCCGCTCGGCCAGGTCCGGCTCATAGACCCAAAGCCGCACCTGCGGGAAGCGCGGCGCCAGCACGATGGCGAGCGCCGTGCCCCAGCTGCCGCCGCCGATGACGGCCAGCCGTTTCACTTCTTGCCTCCGAAGCGGAAGACGTTCTCCGTGCCCGCGCGCAGGCGCTGGATGTTGGACCGGTGGCGCCAGATGATCAGCAGCCCGCAGACAGTGACGGCCGAAAGGACGATGGGGCCGGGGTGGTAGAGGATCCAGACGGCGAACGGGAACAACCCCGCGCCCAGAATGGAGCCCAGCGAGATGTAGCGGGTGGCGGCGACCGTGATGACGAAGACGGCGGCCACGGAGGCCAACGCCCACGGGGCGAGGTGCAGCGCGACGCCCACAAAGCTGGCCACGGCCTTGCCGCCCTGGAATTTCAGGTACACGGGGTAGGCGTGGCCGACGACGACAGCAACGCCTGCCGCGGCGATCCATTCGGGCGAGCCGCCTGCAAGGCGGTGCATCAGGGCGCAGGCGGCCCAGCCCTTGGCGATGTCAAGCAGCAGGGTGAGCACGCCCCAGGCGCGGCCGGTGGTGCGCAGGACGTTGGTGGCGCCGATGTTGCCGCTGCCCATGGTCCGCACGTCGCGGCCGGTGCGGAGTTTGACGATCAGATAGCCGAAAGGAATGCCGCCGATCAGGTAGGCGGCCACGATGGCAAGAAATCTCTCCGTCATTTTTTCAATGGAAACGAGGCCAGTTTCGTATAAATGCTGCCGCCGGGACGCAATTTGCTTTCGTAAAGATAGAAATGGGTGGCCGTAAAACGGCCGAAATGATCCGACGGCAGGCCCTCCAGCGCCTTGCGCAGCGGGGACAGGTCCACGGGGCGGCGGATGCGGGCCAGCGTCAGGTGCGGGCTGTAGGGGCGGTTTTCCCGGGCGATGCCCGCGGCGGCGCAGGCGTCTTCCGTGGCGCGCGCCAGTTGCGGCAGGGCCTCCCCGCCGTGGACGCCGGCCCAGAAAACCCTCGGATTTTTCGCGTCCGGGAACCAGCCGAGCCCCTGAATATCCACGCGGAATTCGCCCAAAGGCGGGACTTCGGCGAGCGCCCGCTTCAGAAAATCCAGGTCTTCTTCCGGCCATTCTCCGATGAATTTCGTGGTGATGTGGAGGTTGGAGGGCGGGCTCCACTGCAGGTCCGCCTTCGGCCGGAGCAGCTGGAGCAGCAGCTCGAGGTTGCGGCGCACCTCGTAGGGCAGGTCGATGGCCACAAACAGGCGCATGGGGCGTGATACTCTCACCTAGCGTAGCGCGACATGGCCGCCCGAGTCCTGCCCCGCAGCTTTTACGCCCGGCCCACGGTGGAAGTGGCGCGTTCGCTGCTCGGGCAGCGCCTCGAGATCGGCGGCCGGGGCGGACGGATCCTGGAGGTGGAGGCTTATCTTCCGGAGGGGGACGAGGCGGCGCACGCCTGGAGGGGAAGGACGCGGCGCACCGAGGTGCTGTTCGGCGAGCCGGGCCATGCCTATGTCTTTCTCGCCTACGGGATGCACTACTGCCTGAACGTCGTCGCCGAGCCGGAAGGCATACCCGGCTGCGTGCTGATCCGCGCGGTGGAGGGCTGCGGCGACGGACCCGGCAAGGTGACGCGGGCGCTGGGCATCACGCTGGAGCACAACGGGTGCGACCTGGTGCGCGGGCCGCTGCGGATCCTGGCCGAGCCGCCCCCGGCGCGGGAGTCGATCACCGTGACGCCGCGGATCGGCATCCGCCGCTCGGCGCACTTGCCGCTGCGGTTCTTGCTGGAACGAAGCGCGGATCCACGGTAGCGCGGCGGGCAAGTCGAGGGCTCTCCCGTTGGGCCAAAGGTCCGGGAAGGGCGGATGC
This sequence comes from Bryobacteraceae bacterium, assembly GCA_037481575.1. Classification (GTDB taxonomy): domain Bacteria; phylum Acidobacteriota; class Terriglobia; order Bryobacterales; family Bryobacteraceae; genus JANWVO01. Next base: position 19,454 of record JBBFLJ010000015.1, read on the forward strand.
AGCCTGGGTTCGTTTCCGAGTCCGGCGATTCGTGCGTGGCGGGGCTCTAGGCCGCAGGCCGCTTCCGTACGGTGCGCTCGATCTCCGGCCCGAGAGTGCGGCGCGCCACACGCAGGTCGTACTCGGCTTGCAGATTCAACCACAGTTCGGCTGTCGTCCCAAAGTAGGCAGCCAGCCGCAGGGCTGTGTCGGCCGTGATGGCGCGCCGCCCGTGCACGATTGCATGGATGCGGTTGGGGGGGACGTGGAGGTCCCGCGCCAACCGGTTGATGCTCAAGCCGAGGGGCTTCATGAACTCCTCGGCCAGAATTTCCCCCGGGTGGATCGGTTCGAGTGGGTGTGTTTTCCTGGCCATAGCTTTCTCAGTGGTAATCCACAATCTCGACCTCGCGCGCCTCGCCGTCCTTCCAGACGAAGCAGATGCGCCAGCGGTCGTTGATTCGGATGCTGTATTGGCCCGCACGGTCTCCGTTCAGAGCTTCCAGATGGTTGCCGGGCGGGCTTCTAAGATCTTCCAGCCGCCGCGCCGCATGCAGGTAGAGGAGCTTCCGGCGCGCGGGCCGCTCTGTGGCCCGGAAGCGCGGCACCGGTTCGTCGGCGAGCAATGCAGCCGTCTCCGGGCACCGGAACGAGCGGATCACGCTTCAGTTTATTACGATTCGGGTATTCCGTCAAACAGAATAGACGGGGCCGCCGCCTGCGCAGGAAAGTTGAGCCGGCGCGCGCGCTTCCGCTACCCTGAAATCTCAGCCTTATGTTCCGATTCGAAACCGCCGGCGAGAGCCACGGCGAATGCCTCGTGGCGACTCTCACCGGCTTGCCTGCGGGCGTTCCTGTCTCCGTCGCGGCGGTGAACCGCGAACTCTGGAGACGGCAGCAGGGCTACGGCCGGGGCGGGCGAATGAAGATCGAAACCGACACGGCGGAGATCGTCAGCGGCGTGCGGCACTCGCAGACCACCGGCGCGCCGGTGGCGGTGATCATCCGCAACCGCGACTGGAAGAGCTGGACCGAAGCGCTGCCGGTGGAGTCCTCGCCGGAAACGGAAGGCAAGCAGAAGCCGCTGAAGCGCCCGCGGCCCGGCCATGCGGATCTGGCAGGCGCGATCAAGTACAACTATCACGACGCACGCTACATCCTCGAGCGCGCCTCGGCGCGCGAAACCACGGCGCGAGTGGCGCTGGGAGCGCTGGCCAAGCAGTACCTCGCGCAGTTCGGCATCGAGGTGCTGAGCCATGTGATCCAGGTGGGAACGGCGCGGCTGGAGCGCCCGGTCCAGTGGGAAGAGCTGAAGGCGCTGGCGCAGCGCGACGAAGTGTTGCTGAACTGCGTGGATCCGGAGGCGGAGGCGCGCATGAAGGCGGTGGTCGATGAAGCCTACCGCACAGGCGACACCGTTGGGGGCGTCTTCGAGGTGCGGGCGCACGGGGTGCCGGTGGGTCTGGGGTCGCATATCACGTGGGATTCCCGGCTGGACGGCAAGCTGGCGCAGGCGATCCTGTCGATCCAGGCCGTTAAGGGCGTCATGATCGGCGAGGCGGAGCTGGCGGCGGAGGAGTTCGGCTCGAAGGTGCAGGACACGATCCATTACGACCGCGAGGAGCGCCGCTTCACGCGCGGGGCGAATCAGGCGGGCGGGCTCGAGGGGGGCATCACGAACGGGCAGGACGTGGTGGTGCGCGGCTATCTGAAGCCGATCTCGACGCTGCGGCGCCCGCTGGAGAGCGTTGATCTGGACACGCGGGAGCCGGCGTTGGCGGCCTATGAGCGCAGCGACGTGTGCGTGGTGCCCGCGGCGGGCGTCATCGGCGAGGCCATGGTGGCGCTGGTGCTCGCCGGGGCGATGGTGGAAAAATTCGGCGGCGACTCCCTCGCGGAGGCGCGTCGAAATTTCGACGGCTACATCCAACAGGTGAGGGAGTTCTGAAGGACGAATGATTCTGCGCATCCGCAAATACGGCGACCCGGTGCTCGAGACAAAGGCGGAGCCGGTGACCGAGTTCAACGGCGAGTTGCGGCAGCTGGCCGACGATATGTTCGAAACCATGTACGCCAACAAGGGCGTGGGGTTGGCGGCGCCGCAGGTGGGCGTGTCGAAGCGGCTGGCGGTGATCGACACCAGCGCCGGAGAGGACGAGTCCGCCCGGCTCGTGCTCGTCAACCCGGAGATCCTCGTCAAAGAGGGCACGCAGATCGGCGAGGAGGGCTGTCTTTCAATCCCCGGCTTCCGGGAAGACGTGAAGCGCGCCTGGCGCGTGCGGGTGCGGGCGCAGGATCTGGAAGGCAAGTTTTTCGAAACCGAGGGAGAGGAGCTGCTGGCGCGGGTGATGCAGCATGAGATCGATCACCTGGATGGCATCCTCTTCCTGCAGCACCTGAGCCTGCTGAAGCGCGACCTGATCAAGCGCAAGATCCGGAAGCTCGTCAAAGCCGGCGAGTGGGACTAGGCGCCCGCCCGCGCTTCTGCGGGATCCTCCGGGCGGCCCTCAAGGCCGGACTTCCAGGCGCGTGGAGGGCGCGCCGTCGATCCACGCCACCACCGGCTTCGAGCCATCCCACGCCAGCCAGACGAAGCCGCCCGAATCCGTCAGAACAGGCTCCTCCAGACCTTCGATCCGCACGGGAAGGCCAGGGTAGGGAAGCCGGTTCGCGTCCGTGGCGCGCAGCACGAGCAGCCCCTCGTTGCGCCAGTAATCCACCAGCTGGACATTGCTGCGCGCGGGCTTCACGTCGAGCTTCTGATGCAGCACCTCGAAGGCCGGATCGTCGGCGTAGAAGTAGACGTCGGCGACGCCGGGCGCAGAGGCGCGGATGCGCGCGACCGTTTCGGTGGCGCCGGCGGGGATCAGCACAGGGTCCATGGGATCGATGAAGCTCGACGCATAGAGCGAGATGCGCAGGTCGCGCTCGAGCGGGCGGGCGATGGACAGGCGCACGGGGACGGGCTCCCCGGCGACCGCGCCGGCGGCGGGCCAGAGGGAGGAGCGCAGCATGCGGTGCAGCGTCGTGCCCGCCCACGCGCGCTCGCCTGCGGCGCGGTGGAAGTAGGGTTCAAATTCGCGACGGTAGTCGTCCAGCTGCGCCAGTTCCTCGGCGGATGGCTCCGCCCCGGGCGGCGTGATGAGGATGAAGGCGAAGCGGAACAGGCGCTGCGCGACGGTGTCGTCCGGGGTGCGCCGTCCTTCGGCTTCGATGATCCTCTCGACGGTCACATCCCGTCGCGCGCCGCGGATGGTCACGCCCACGCGGGGCAGGGCAGTGCGCGAGGTGTTGGCGTTGTCGACGTAAAAGACGGGCGAGACTTCGCCCGGGCCGCGCAGCCCCATCAGATATTGATCGAGGGCGGAGAAGCCTTCGACGGCGGCGGTGGTGAGGAAGGTGCCGTCGCCGTTGTCGGCGATGCGGTTGCCTTCCAGCAGCGAGGCGTCCGAGTGGAAGTTGAAGCTCCAGTGGGCGAGCTGGGCGCCCAGCATGGGCAGGTCGCCGGGGCGCGCGGGGTCCCGCACGCTGGCCAAAGCCAGCCACAGATGGCCCGCCTCATGGCCGAGGATCGACATGGTGGTGTCGCCCGTGATGGCGCCGCGCGTGCCGACGCGCGCGTAGGGGTCTCGCGGGTACTGGCTCAGGGGGCCCATGTTCATCACCGCCTGCAGGCGCCACGGGGAGCCGTAGAGATAACCGCGGTCCAAAGCCGTGTCGCCGATGCCTGTGACGTTGGAGCGGACGGTGACCTCGAATGCAAGGGCGTTGGAGCTGGCGTTGACCCCCAGCGAGTTGAAGATCACCAGATAGTCGTAGGCGTCTTCGTGGGTCTCGTAGAACCTCTGGGCGACGCGCACAATGTCAATCGAGCGCTCGCTGCCGAAGCGTTCGGCGACGGCGGCGGCGATCTCCGAAGCCGGCGGGGCGTCGTAGTCGATGACCTGAGCCGCGCCCTGCAGGTATCCTGGCGAGATGCCGACCACTGCGGCAGTGGCAGTTCCCGAGAAGAAGTGGAACGAGATGCGCCCTGAGGCTTCCAGCACGAGCTGGAACGTCTGCCGGGGGCCGGTGCCGAAGTCTCGGTACTCCGGCACGTCCTGCCAGGTGATGGTGGCGCGGTTCTGGTCGAGATCGACGCTGATGCTGCCGCCGCGCGTGGGGTCGAGGTCGGCAAACAGCGGTGCGATGCGGGGAGGCCCGCTGAACAGGCGCCCGAGGCTCCGGGAGGCGGAATCCGCATCCGGCTGCTGGAAGGTCACGTTGCCATCGGAGTGGATCAGCATGCGGCGGTGGGTCTGGCCGAAGAAGGGGAATGCAAAGGGCAGGTCGATGGTGCGGAAGTCATCGTCGTCGATCCCTTCCAGCCGCTGGCCGCGCGCGGCGGCTTGCGAGTCGAAGTTCTGCGGACCGGTGACCAACAGGTAGCGCGCGGCGGCGCCCCCGGCAGGCTGGAAGGTAGCGCTGCGCCCGGTGAGGTTGAAAGGGTTGGGCTCCATCACTACGCCGCCGCTCGAGTCCATGACAGCGATATGGCCGTAGTCGCGCGCGCGGGGTGCTTCGGAAACGCGGGCGAGACCTTTCAGGCGGCGCAGGGTGCGCCATTGGGCCTCGTTCTCGGCGGGCGCCGCGATGCGTGCGCCGCGCTCCGTGCCGCAGATTACGGGAAGCGTTCGGGCAGGAGCCGGAGGCACAGACAGCAATAGCGCGGCCAGGGAACCGAGGGCCGGGATTCTGCGTATCATGATTCGTTGATTTCTTCGACGGGCGCCGCAACGCGGCCGTTGCGGGACTCTGCCCTCAGGATACTGTGTTCGGGAAGGAAGGAGATTCTCTCGCATGGCCTATTGCACAAGTTGCGGTTCGGAAGCGCAGGAAGGGGCCCGGTTCTGCGCCCGCTGCGGCGCGCCCATGGGCGCAGTGCCGGCTGCGCCGTCCTATGGCTGGGCGCAGGCCGAACCGCTCGACTACACGATTCAGGGCGACAATCTGCAGGTGGTGCGCATCCGCCTGAAGCCCGGGCAGGAGGTCTACGCCGAAGCGGGGAAGATGCTCTACAAGACGGCCTCCGTGCAGTGGGAGAGCCGGATGTCGGGCCAATCGATCGGCGAAAAGCTGTGGGGCGCGCTGAAGCGCAAGCTGATGGGCGAGTCGCTGTTTTGGACGTATTTCCGCGCCACCGCCCCCGGCGAGGTGGGCTTTGCGGGCTCCTATCCGGGGCGCATTCAGGCGCTGGAGCTGAAGGCGGGGCAGGCGGTGCTGGCGCAGCGGGACAGTTTTGTGTGCGCGCAGTCGACAGCGCGGGTCGACATCGCGTTCGTCAAGAAGATCGGCAGCGGGCTGTTCGGCGGCGAAGGGTTCATTCTGGAAAAGATCATCGGGCCGGGCACGGCGTTCATTCACGCGGGCGGCGACTTCATCGAATTCGAGCTTGGCCCCGGCGAGGTTTTGCAAGTGGACACGGGCTGCATCGTGGCCTTCGACGAGAGCGTGGATTATGACGTGCAGTTTGCCGGGGGCATCAAAACGGCGATCTTCGGGGGCGAGGGATTGTTCCTGGCCACGCTGCGCGGGCCGGGCCGTGTGATCATCCAGAGCCTGACGCTCGAAAAGCTGCGGCGCGAGCTGAGCCCGGGGCAGGCGGGCGGCGACGAGCGCGGGGCGCTGGAGTCGCTCGGCGGGTTCTTCCGCAGCGAGGATTGAAGCTGCGCCGCGCGCCATCTGGGCCGCTAAAGAGCGGGCCCGCTCCGGCCGATGAAGTCAGCAGGGAGCGCCATGCCCGCATGATCGAGGATCGTGACAACCCGTCGGCGGCTTCCGCAGGGCCCGCCGTGCAGGCAGAGCGTGTCCCGGACGGCCCCGGACAGCGGCTGCAATTGCTGACGAGCCTGAATCATGAAATCCGCACGCCCCTGAGCGGCGTGCTGGGCGCGATTGACCTGCTGCTGGAAACGCCGCTCAGCGACGAGCAGCGCGAATACGCAATGATGGCGCGGCAGTCGGCCAGCGGTCTGCTGGACCTGCTGAACGACACGCTGGAATACACGACGCTGGCCAGCGGGCTGGCGCGGCTCGATGAGGCGGAGTTCGACCTGCGGGACACTTTGCAGGCGGTGATGGCGGAGTTCATGGTGGAGGCCGAGTCCCGGCGGCTCGAACTGCAGTGGATCATGGATCCGATTCTGCCGCGCACCGTGGAAGCCGATGCGCGGCGGCTGGCCCAAGTGATGCGGCTGATGCTGCGCTACGCCATGAGGACGGTCTCCGGCGGAGGAGTGTCTGTGGGGACCCGGGTGGATGCCGGAGGCGATCCGGGCGAGGTGCGGCTGGCCCTGACCCTCCAATGCAACAACGGGCTGACGGTGGATGCGGTGCGGGGGCTGCTGAAGGAGTTCGAAGCGAGCCGTCAGACGGCCATCGGGCATTTTCACGGGGTGGCGCTGGATCTCGCGCTGGCCCGCCGCGTGGCGGAGCTGATGCGCGGCACGCTGGAAATCGAAGACGCCCAAGGGGAGGTGCGGCTGACGGCGCGGATCCCTGCCGGAGTGCCCGGACGCTCCGGACAGGCGGCGGAGTCTCTGGCCGCAGCCGACGGCGAGGAGGCGCTCCTGGTGGTGGAGGACAACCCGGTGAGCCAGCGTGTGCTGCGGGCCGTGCTGGCCAAGGGCGACTACAAGGTGGACTGCTGCAGCGATGGCCCCTCGGCGCTGGCTGCCGCCGGAAGGCGGAGGTATCGGCTGGTGCTCATGGACCTGTTCATGCCCGGGATGGACGGGCTGGAGACGTTCGAACGCCTGCGGCAGATGCCGGGATACGAGTCGACGCCCGTCGTGGCGTTGACGGCGGAAATGTCGCCTGAGCTGCGCCAGCGGTGCCGCGAGCGGGGCATGGCGGCGTTCCTCACCAAGCCCATCCACGCCCACGACCTGCTGGAAACGGTGCGGCGCTGCCTCGAAGCAGAGTAGGGAAGACCGCGCCCGGGAGCGCGAGACCTGTTCCTAGTCGTCCTCGCTCCGGTTCTTCCAGAGCGTGTTTGCGTTTTCCAGTGCGTAGCAATAGTTGGCGATCCAGAACCGCAGCTGTTTGGGATCCTGCGAGAGCTCCTCCTCATTCGACGGCGGCGGCTGGCGGACCCGGCGCAGCGGCGGTCCGCAGGCTGCGCGCCGTCCGGCGCTTCCCTCCGGCTCGAGCCCTTCCTTGCGGTAATACTCGAGCAACTCTCCGGGGGCGAAGCCGGTCAGCTCTCTCACCGACTCCCACCGTTTCTTTCCCACAGAGTCCAGCACGGGCATCTGGCCGAGCATCTCCTCGCGGGCCCTCTTGTTGGAACGGAAAAGCTCCTCGAGGCACTCCATCCAGAGCGGCTGCAAGCCGTCGGCCTGTTCGCCCATCTGGGGCGGAAGCGAGAGTTCCCGGTAAAGGTCGCCCTACGCGCGGATCCAGGCCTCCCGGAAAACGTCCGGCTCCGCGGGTTCGCAAACCGCAATCAGGTACTCCGTATCCCCGAAGTTGCCCTCATTGATGTCCTCCTCGCTCGAGAAAAAAAAGCAGCGCTTGGCTCCGAAGGAGACCGAGACGCCCCAGGAGCCGCTGCACATGCTGCTGGGATTCGAGGCGGAGATCAGAGATTCGCCATCGAAGCGCCGCGGTTCGCACTCCTCGAGTCCTGCCAGCAGCACGTCCGTTCTGGTCCAGGTGCGGCTGTCGAGGACCTCCAGCATGGCCCGCAGCTCCTCATCTTCCAGGTACTCGTCCTCGAAGGTGCGGACCTCATCCGGCAGCCCCAGAACGAGCAGGCGCGACACGCCAAGGCCCAGCGCGGGCGCGCGGAGGCCCTCGTCAAACTCCTTTGGAGTGCGCACGTACCACAAATGCCCTTTTCCGCCGGCCAGCCTCCGGTGACGCGTCAGCGACTTCTGAAATGCGAACCGGACTTTTTCCCACTCGACCATGTCCCACGGGTGAGGCAGTCCGCGCATAGCCTTCTGCTCCGATCCCATGCTATGCGGAGCCTCGTGCGCGCTCAAGCGCCGCCCGGGGCCTGCGCGTTGCGCGTGCGGAACCGGAGAAGCGCATGCGGAACTCGATAAGATGGCCGTATGCGTTTCTCTCTCGGGCTGGATGACTTCGGGCGGCTGGAGTGCCGGATTGGCGACGAGCAGGAGGAGCACACCCTGTGGGCAGCTGAGCCGGGGGCTGCGCTGAACGACCTCTCCGCGGCGCTGGACGATCTGGAAATCTCCGGCTCGGGCGAGTGCGTGTGGCTGCTGAGCGGCGGCGAATACCGCTGGGCGTTCCGGCACGAAGGCGGGCGCCTGCGCGTGGCGGTGATGTTCCTGCACAGCGTGGCGGTTGGTTATCAGCATGTCTATTGGGGAGAGCACCCGCTGGAAGAGACGCTCTCGCAAATCCGCGGCGAGATCCGGCGCTTTCGCCTGAATCAGGGCTAAAGGCGCAGAGCGGCGCCGGCGGCTGTTTTCCGGAGCATTTGCACGCCGGGAGGGATGAGAACGGGACGGGCTCGGATCAGGCGGAGTATGGAGAGCCGCTGACGCTCGTGTTCCTCCGGCTGAGGCGCGAGGCTTGAGACGGAATGCCGGTCCTCCGGCCCTGAACTTGCCCCTTCCCGCGCCACTGACACGTCGACCATGGACCCAGGGATCGTCGAGAGTGTCCCGATGTGTGCCACAGTGCCGTGGGAACGGTGAGAGCAACTTCTCCTTGCGCTTTCCTCGCTTCGCGCTGGAAGCCGTGTTCCCCCGGCGCTTGCGCCGGGGCCGCGCCGCTGCTCGAGCATTTCCCGACTGGATTCTCACCGGGTTTCCCCCGGCGCTTGCGCCGGGGCCGCGCAGCGTGCCTGGCTGCCCGAAAACATGAGACGCAGCGGGACAGACGCCATGTCTCAGGGATCTGGCGAAATCTCGGTTGGCTGCAAGGATCGACTCCGGGCCGTATCGAGAGCGCGAGCCGGGCGGCCCCGGCGAACAGCACGAACAATGCCGCCCTGCTGCGAGCTTCAGCCCCACAGCGCAGAAACGCGGCCCCGGCGCAAGCGCCGGGGGAACAGTGCTGGAAACACGGCTCCGACGCAAGCTCGGGCGAATAGCGCCAGAAACGCGGCCCCGGCGCAAGCGCCGGGGGAACTGCGCGACCAATGCGGCCCCGGCGCAAGCGCCGGGGCAACAGTGCAAACAATGCGGCCCCGGACTTCTTCGGGGCGGGACGGGCCTGGGGCGTGCGGTAGAATGAAGTGAAAGCCCCGCATCCATGATCGACACCCTTCTGGCGAAGATCTTCGGCACCAAACACGAGCGCGAAGTAAAAAAACTGCGCCCCGTGGTGGAAGCCATCAACAGCCGGGAGCCCTCGCTGCAGAAACTGAGCGACGTTGAGCTGGCGGCCAAGACCTCCGAGTTCAAGCAGCGGCTGGCGAACGGCGAGCCGCTCGACGACCTGCTGATCGACGCCTTCGCCGTGGTGCGGGAAGTCTCGCGGCGCGTACTGAACATGCGCCACTTCGACGTGCAGCTGATCGGCGGCATCGTGCTGCATCAGGGCAAGATCGCCGAAATGAAGACGGGCGAGGGCAAGACGCTGGTGGCGACGCTGCCCGTCTACCTGAACGCCCTCACCGGCGACGGCGTGCACGTGGTGACGGTGAACGATTACCTGGCGCGGCGCGACTCGGAGTGGATGGGGCGCATTTACCGGTTCCTCGGGATGAGCGTGGGGCTGATCGTCCACGGGCTGGACGACGACGAGCGCCGGGCTGCCTATCATTGCGACATCACCTACGGCACCAACAACGAATTCGGCTTCGACTACCTCCGCGACAACATGAAATTCCGGCTGGAAGACTGCGTCCAGCGGGAGCACAATTACGCGATTGTCGACGAGGTGGACTCGATCCTGATCGACGAGGCGCGCACGCCGCTGATCATCAGCGGCCCCTCGGAGGAGTCCACCGACAAGTATTACCGGGTCAACGCCATCATCCCGCGGCTGGTGCGCGGCGAGGTGATCGAGGGGCGCGAGCCGGGGCAGAAGTACACCACCGGCGACTACACGGTGGACGAGCGCAACCGCACCGTGGCGCTCACCGAGGAAGGCGTGGCGAAGGTAGAGCGCCTGCTGGGCATCCCCAACCTCTACGACCCCGAATACATCGAGCTGAACCACCACGTGCAGCAGGCGCTGCGGGCGCATGTGCTCTATCAGCGCGACCGCGACTACATCGTGAAGGACGGCGAGGTGATCATCGTCGACGAATTCACGGGGCGCCTGATGCCGGGGCGGCGGTGGTCGGACGGGCTGCATCAGGCGATCGAGGCCAAAGAGGGCGTCAAGATCGAGCGCGAAAACCAGACGCTCGCCACGATCACCTTCCAGAATTACTTCCGGCTGTACAAGAAGCTGGCCGGCATGACGGGCACGGCGGACACCGAGGCGGCGGAGTTCAACAAGATCTACAACCTCGACGTCGTCGTCATCCCGACCAACAAGCCGATGATCCGGCGGGACCACAACGACGTGGTCTACCGCACGGAAGCCGAGAAGTGGCGCAACGCCGCCAAGGACATCGCCGAGCGGCACAAGACGGGCCAGCCGGTGCTGGTGGGCACGATTTCCGTCGAAAAGAGCGAGAAATTAAGCGGCATTCTGAAAAAAATGGGCGTTCCGCACGAAGTGCTGAACGCCAAGAACCACGAGCGCGAGGCCTACATCGTCGCGCAGGCGGGCCGGCTGGGCGCCGTCACCGTGTCCACCAACATGGCGGGCCGCGGCACCGACATCCTGCTGGGCGGCAACCCCGAGTTCCTGGCGCAGGAAGAAGCGCTGAAGACGCGCGCCGCGGAGACCATCCCCGCCGAGCTTTCCAGCACGATCGCCGATTCGCACTACTACTACTTCATGCGCGGCGATCTCCATTACCGGGTGCCGATCGAAAAATGGAAGGAGATTTTCGCCCGCTTCAAGGCGCAATGCGACGCCGAGCACGAGAAGGTCGTCGCGCTGGGCGGGCTGTGCATCATCGGCACCGAGCGGCACGAGTCCCGCCGGATCGACAATCAGCTGCGCGGCCGCGCCGGCCGGCAGGGCGACCCCGGCGAGTCGCGCTTCTACCTCTCGCTGCAGGACGACCTGCTGCGGATTTTCGGCGGCGACCGCATCCAGAACCTGATGCTGCGGCTCGGCATGGAAGAGGATGTGCCCATCGAGAGCCGGCTGATCACCAAGCGCATCGAGGCGGCGCAAAAGGCCGTCGAGGCGCAGAATTTCGCCATCCGCAAGCACGTCAAGGAATACGACGACGTGATGGACAAGCAGCGCAAGGCCGTTTACGGCCTGCGCCGGCAGCTGCTCGAAGGCCGCGACATGAAGGAGCGGCTCTTCGAGATCGTCGACGGCATTCTGGCCTCCATCATCGACCTCCACTGCCCGGAGAGCGAGGATCCCTACAAGTGGGATCTGGCCGGGCTGCAGACCGACATCAACTCGCAGTTCGGCGTGCGCATCCTGCCCGAGGAAGTGCAGCACATGTCGCGGCTCGAGATGGAGGAGTACATTCTCGAGCGCCTGCGCAAGCGCTACGACGAGAAGGAAGCCCTCGTGGGGTCGGAGGTGATGCGCGAGACCGAGCGCATGGTCTGGCTCAGCGTCATCGACCAGCAGTGGAAGGACCATCTGCTGCAGATGGACCACCTGAAAGAGGGCATCGGCATGCGGGCCTACGGGCAGAAGGACCCGCTGATCGAGTACAAGAAGGAAGGCTTCCGGCTGTTCCAGGAGATGATGGACCGCATCGAGGATGAGACGGTGCGGTTCCTGTTCTTCCTGCAGCCCGCCTATGCCCGCACGCATTCGGAATTCAGCGGCGGCGGCGACTCCTGGCACTCCGGCGCTTCGCCGGAGGACGGCGACGGCAGCCATGGCCACAGCGCGGACCGGAAGGCGGCCCAATCCTCGTTCGTGGATCTGACCCGCAACCTCCAGCGCAAGAAAGAACGCGAGCTGGAGATGCTTCAGTTCGCCGGCGGCGAGGCTTCCAGCGCGCCGAAGACGCAAGTGATCAAGGGCGCCAAGGTGGGGCGCAACGATCCCTGCCCCTGCGGCAGCGGCAAAAAGTACAAGAAATGCTGCGGGGCCTGATCCTCCTGCCGTTGGCTGCCGCCGTGGCGCAGGCCGGCATCTGGCCGGAGACCTGGCACGGGTCGAAACGCCTGAAGTCTGCCGCCGTGGCCATTCCGGATCCGGCGCTGTGGGCCGAATACGGAGGCGAGGAGGCCGAGCGCGCGCTGTATGACGGCCCCGTGGGACGGTTCGCCGCCACCGCCTGGCGGCTGCAGGACTCGACCGGTGCGCTTGCCTGGTATCAGGCCAACCGCCCGGAGAAGTGCACGCCCGAGCGCGGCTCAATGACAAGCTGCGTCACGCCCGGCGGGATGATGCTCGCCCGCCTGAACTACGTGTTCCTGTTCGAGGGCTGGCGCCCGCTGCCCAAAGAGCTCGAGGAACTCTACAAGCAGGCCCCTGCGATGCGCTCCGGCGGCGGGCTTCCCTATCTTCCCGGCTACCTCCCCGAGAAGGGCCTGGTGCGCAACAGCGAACGATACCTGCTCGGCGTGCATTCCCTCGGCAAGTTCCTCCCTTGGGTCCCGGCCTCGATCGCCGGCTTCGAGGACGGCGCCGAGGCGCAGATCGGCAAGCTCGATCTGGGCTCCGCCGTGGCAGATTACGCGATCTTCTACTACCACACCCCGCAGCTGGCGCGGATCCGGGAGCGCGAGTTCCGCCGGCAGCCCGGCTGGCTGGTGAAGCGCTCTTACGTGCTGCTGGCCGTCTTCCCTCCCGGCGTCCCGGAAGCGCAGGCCAAGGCCATTCTGGACGCGCTGGAGTGGAAGGCCGATGTGATCCGCAACGAGGCCACAGGCCCGCCGCCCGTGCCCGACGTCTTCGGGTTGTTGATCGGGATCTTCAAGCTGACGGGCGTCCTGTTGCTGATTTGCATCGGCGGCGGAAGCGTTTTCGCCATCTTCGCCGCCCTCGCACGGAGGCGGCGTGTCCGGCTCTACGGCAACGACGATCCCTACACAGTCATCCGGCTGGATTAGCGCCCCCAGTGAAGGCTGCCGAGTATTGGTCATTCCCTACCGGGAATGGGTAGTAACAGCTTGTTCCGGGAACAAAAGGCGAATCCCAGGGGGCATTTCACGGCCTTGCCCGCTGCGGAGCGAATAAGCCTACCGATATCTCGCAGTTAGAGAGAAAATGGCGGCGGAAAGGGCGAGGAAACCCGGCGGCGCAGCCACTTTTTCGAGCGTTTGTCAAGTCGTCTAACATAGTTTAGAATCAATAGGATACAGACAATCACCGAGGGCAGGCAATTTTTCTTGACAAGCCGTTTTCGAGCGTCTACTCTCGAATCACATACAGGTTTTTCGGTCGCGAGGCCGTCGAATCTGTTTCTCCCATTGAACATCAGATCGGGCCCGTCCCTTGGGACGGGCCCTTTGCATGTTAGCCTTGTAGTTTCAGGAGATCCCCCGCATCGATGGCTGAGAAGGTTCTGCAAGTAATCCCGCTGGGCGGGCTTGGCGAGTTTGGCATGAACTGCCTGGCGCTCCGCTACGGCGACGACATCATTGTCATCGACGCGGGCATGATGTTCCCCGACGCCGAGCTGCTCGGCGTGGACATCGTCACGCCGGACTTCACGTATCTGGAGCAGCACCGCGAGATGGTGCGCGGGTTGCTGCTGACGCACGGGCACGAGGATCACATCGGCGCGGCGCCCTTCCTGTTGTCGGAGATCAACGTGCCGGTTTACGGCACCGAGTTCACGCTGGCGCTGGTGGAGCGGCGTCTGGAAGAGCACGAGATGGCCGACCAGGTGCGGCTGAACCGGGTGAAGCCCGGCGACCGCATCACGCTGGGCCCGTTCGAAATCGAATTCATCCACGTCACGCACTCCATCGTGCAGTCGCTGGCGCTGGCCATCCGCACGCCGCTGGGCGTGGTGATCCACACCGGGGACTTCAAGATCGACCCCACGCCCACCGACAACGAGTTGTTCGACCTGCACACGCTGGCCGAATATGGCAAGCGCGGCGTGCTGTTGCTGCTATCGGATTCCACCAACGTGGACCGCCCCGGCTACACGCCCTCGGAGCGCGCCGTGCTGCCGCGCTTCGAAGAGATCTTCAACCGCGCGCAGAGGCGCGTGGTGGTGACCTGTTTCGCCAGCTCGGTGCACCGCATCCAGCAAATTCTGGATATCGCCCAACAAGCCGGGCGCAAGGTGGCCTTCCTGGGGCGCAGCATGCTGGCTTACACCGAGATCGCGCACAGCCTCGGCCTGTTGCGCATTCCCGACAACCTGCTGCTGCGCCCGCAGGACATCATGAGCGCGCCGCCGCACCGCGTGGTGGCCATCGTCAGCGGCACGCAGGGCGAGCCGATGTCGGCGATGAGCCGCGTGGCGGTGGACAATCACAAGCACTTGCGGCTGGAGCGGGGCGACGTGGTGGTGCACAGTGCGCGCATCATTCCCGGAAACGAAAAGGCCATCGGCCGCATGATGAACCATGTGGCGCGGCGCGGCGCGGAGGTGGTCGCCGGGCAGATGAATCCCCCCGTTCACGTCTCCGGGCACGCCTCGCAGGAAGAGCTGAAACTGCTGTTGAACCTCGTGCGCCCGCGGTACTTCGTCCCGCTGCACGGCGAGTACTGGCAGATGTCGAAGCACGCGGCGCTGGCGTCGCACCTGTCCGACTACGGGCTGGAAGACACCTTCGTGCTGGAGACGGGCCAGACGCTGGTGATCGACGAAGATGGCGCGCGGCGGGGCGAGAACGTCCCCGTCGGGCGCGTCTGCATCGACTCCGGCTCGATCGACGAAGTGGTCGAGGACATGGTGATCCGCGACCGGCGCCATTTGAGCGAGGACGGCTTCCTGATTCCGATCATCGCCATCGACAAGCACACCGGGCGGGTGGAAGGGATGCCGGAGATCGTCACGCGCGGCTTCGTCTCGCCCGAGGAGCGGGCGGATCTGCTGGCAGCGGCGCGCGACGTCGTGGTGCGGACGATTGAAAACTCTTCGAGCGAGGAGCGCTCCGACTGGGGCGTGATCCAGGAGAAGATCCGCGCCGACCTGAAGCGGTTCCTGAACAAGCAAACGCAGCGGCGCCCGCTGGTGTTGCCGGTGATCCTGGAGGTCTGAGCCGGTGGTCGGGGTCGAGGACGCCTCGGGCTACCAGGGCTGGGCGGATTGCGTCCTCGCGCCCTCGAGCATCGAGGAGCTGGCCGCGGCGCTGCGCCGCGCCTCCGAACTGGGCGTGGCGGTGACGCCTTCCGGCGCGGGCACGGGCATCACGGGAGGACGCTGCCCCGAAGGCGGCTGGCTGATCTCGACGGAGCGGCTACGGCGGCTGGACGTCTCGCGCGGGCGCGCGCTTGTGGGCGCGGGGGTGCTGCTCAAGGATCTGCAGGCGGCAGCGGCGCGCACCGGGCAGTTCTACGCGCCTGATCCGACCGAGTGGACCGCTTCGATCGGCGGAACGATCGCGACCAACGCGAGCGGAGCGCGCAGCTTCCGCTACGGCTCCACGCGCCGCCATGTGCTGGCGCTCACCGCCGTGTTCATCGACGGCACGGTGCGCACGTTCCGCCGCGGCGAGCCGCTCGATTTCCCTTACGAGCCCGTGCGGCAGCCGGCGACGACGAAGAACACGGCAGGCTATTTCCTGCCCGAAGGCGCAACTTGGGTGGATTTGCTGTGCGGCAGCGAGGGCACGCTGGCGGTGGTGGCGGAGGCGGAGGTGGGGCTGCTGCCGCAGCCGGAGTCGCTGCTGGCGGGAGTCGTCTTCTTCCCGGAAGAAGACGCGGCGCTGGAGGCAGTGGCGCGCTGGCGCGCGATCCCGCAGTTGCGGATGCTGGAGTTTCTGGATTCGGCGTCGCTGGAAGTGCTGCGCGAGGATGCGGCGGCGCCCGTGCCCGGCAGCGCGCGCGCGTGCCTGATGGTGGAGCAGCAGCTGGACGGGCTGGAGGAAGACGCCGTCGAAGCGTGGATGGAGCGGATCGCGGATGGCGGCGCGATGGAGGAGTCGTGGTTCGGCGAGAGCGCCGCGGACCGGGAGCGTTTCCGGCGTTTCCGCCATGCGCTGCCGGAGGCGGTGAACGCGCGCGTGCGCAGCCGCGGCTTCCAGAAGATCAGCTCGGACTTCGCGGTGCCGCTGGAGCGGAATGCCGAGATGATGGCGTTCTACCGCCGCGAGCTGGAACGCGGCTTCGCCGGGCGTTACACCATCTACGGGCACATCGGGGACGCGCACGTCCACGTCAACATCCTTCCCGAAACCGGCGACGATGCCGCGCGCGGGCGCGCGTGGATGCTGGAGGCGGCGCGCGAGGCGGTGCGGCTGGGCGGCACGGTGAGCGCGGAGCACGGGCTGGGCAAACGCAAGCGCGCCCTGCTGGAGCTGATGTACAGCGCAGAAGAGATCGCCCGCATGCGCGCCGTCAAGACGCGGCTCGACCCGCAATGGCGCCTCAGCCCGGGGACGCTATTTCCGGATCCGAATGTCACCATTTGACCGGGGCTTCATCATTTGATACGCATGGAGTGTCGGCGTTTTTTTCCCGCCACGAATTCTCTTCGGGGGTGCGAATGGCACAAGACCGTCTTCTTGTAACGGATTCCCGCACGGGGCGGCAGTACGAGCTGCCGATCACGGACGGGACGATTCATGCGACCGATCTGCGGCAGATCAAGACTTCCGACGACGACTTCGGATTGATGAGCTATGATCCCGCCTATCTGAATACGGCGTCCTGCCGCAGCTCGATCACCTTCATCGATGGCGACAAGGGCATCCTGCGCTACCGGGGCTATCCCATTGAAGTGCTGGCGGAGAACTGCTCGTTCCTGGAAGTTGCCTGGCTGCTGTTGAACGGCGAGCTGCCCACGCAGCAGGAGCTGGACAGCTGGGTGGCGCTGGTGCGCAAGCACATGCTCATCCACGAGACGACGAAGAAGTTCCTGGAGGGCTTCCGTTACGACGCGCACCCGATGGGAATGCTGATTTCGACCGTGGCGGCGCTGTCGACCGTGTATCCGGATGCGAAAAACGTGCGCGACGAGGCCACGCGGCGCAAGCACATCGTGAGGCTGATCGCCAAGATGCCGACGATCACGGCCTACTGCTACCGGCACAGCTTCGGGCTTCCGTACGTCTATCCGGATCCCGAACTCGGCTACACCGAGAATTTCATGAACATGCTCTGGCGCCTGATGGAGCCGAAGTACATCGCCAACCCGGTGCTGGCCCGCGCGCTGGACATCCTGTTCATCCTGCACGCCGACCACGAGCAGAACTGTTCCACGAGCACGATGCGCACGGTGGGCTCCGCCCTGGCCGACCCTTACGTCTCCGTGGCGGCTGCGGCCGCGGCGCTGAGCGGCCCCTTGCATGGCGGCGCCAACGAGGAAGTCCTGCACATGCTCGACGAGATCGGCTCCAAGGACAAGGTGCCTGCCTACATCGAGCGGGTCAAGAAGGGCGAAGTGCGGCTCATGGGCTTCGGCCACCGGGTCTACAAGAACTACGACCCGCGCGCCAAGATCATCAAGCGCACCGCCGACGAGGTGTTCGCCGTCACCGGCTACAACCCGAAGATCGAAATCGCCCGCGAACTGGAGCGCATCGCGCTGGAGGACGACTACTTCGTCAAGCGCAAGCTCTACCCGAACGTGGACTTCTACTCGGGCATCATCTACGAGGCGATGGGCTTCAAGCCGAGCCTGTTCACGGTTCTCTTCGCCATCCCGCGCGTCGTGGGCTGGCTGGCGCAGTGGGACGAGATGCTGCGCGATCCCGAGCAGAAGATCGCCCGTCCCCGGCAGATCTACACCGGCTATGGGGAGCGGCAGTTCGTGCCCATTCACGAGCGCAAGCCCGCCGGGGCGAGAACCTGAGACCCGTCCGGACAGGGGATCCCGGGAAGGCGGTGCCGGCCGGCGCCGCCCTTTTTCGTGCCCTGCGGCCGCGCCTTCCGTCCCGGCAGCGCTTTCTGTACACTGGTGAACAGATTCCAACCTGGAATCCGAGGAGGCTTGCATGCTCAGACTGGGACTCCTGGCAGCTGTCCTGTCGCTCCCCGCGCTTGCGGGCGACTGGACCGGCTACATCAGCGAGGACAAATGCGGGGCCAAGCACCAGTCCGGCTCCGCTGCCGATGTCAACTGCGTCAAGGCCTGCATCAAGGGTGGCGCCAAGCCGGTTCTTGTCGTGGACGGGAAGGTGGTGAAGATCGCCAACCCGGACAAGGTCCCCGAGTCGCTGTATGGTTTGAAGGCGAAAGTCAGCGGGGAGCTGAAGAACGACACGCTGACGATCAGTTCCATCAGCAAGGCGGAGTAAATTGTTCCTCGCGGCAGGGCTGCTGCGGGCAGCCCTGCCTGCGTTTCACTTGCCGCTGGCCGGTGGCAACGGCTCGGCGGCGCTGTGCCAGATCGCATTCAGGATCAGGCGGAAGGTTCCGAACGTCTGCCCGCGGAACTGCGGGCGGAAGCCGAACAGCACCACCTGCCCCTCTCCGAGCGGCGCTTCCACTGCCGCCGCCTTGCCCGCCATGACCCGCTCCCCGGAGATCCATCCGCTGGCGAGCAGGTTCTTTGCCGCGTATCGCACGAACACCTGCGGCTTGCGCGCCGATGCCGATTCGGAAATCTCGAAGTACTGCCCGCCCGTGGACGTGGCGTAGTGTTCGGCAGGCATCCCGAAGGCGTAGCGGTGGCGGTTGTCCGCCGTCATCCGGAGAATCGAGCCAGGGCAGGACCACCCGGCCGCCTCCTGCTGCGCACCCGGGCGCAAGCCGGGACGCACGTCGAGCGGAAAGAGCGACAGCGGAAGCTCCGTCGCCGAATCGAACGCGATCAGCGTGCCGCCCTTGCGGACAAACTCCTCCAACTGCCGCGCGCCCTCCAGCCCGATGCCGCCCGTATACTCCGGGCGCTGCCGCGCCGTTTCCCCGGCGCGCAGAGTGGTCACTTCCGGCGAGCCGTGCAGGATCGACTGCATCGACTGCTGCGCCAGCAGGATGACGTCGAAGCGCTCGCGCAGTCCGCCGGCGCGAATGTCGGCGTTGCGCAGCACCAGATACGGAACCGCGAACTGATCCAGCAGCCACTGCGTCCATCCCGTATCCATGTTGGCGGTCCAGGGCTGATAGAGTCCTGCGCGCGGCGCCCGGAGGCGCCACCCGGAGGCGGGCTGTTCCGTCGTCAGCGCGCCGTCAGCAGTGACGAACACGCTGCGCCCTTCACGCAGGGCTGCAGCGATGGCGAGGAACGCCGAGTTCTGGCGCAGATCCAGGGCAGGGGAGGGGATCTCGATCTTTTCCACCGGCGCCGCCTGCGCTTCGAAAGGAGCATCGACGCGGATGGTTTCCACGCCCATCTGATAGGGCAGCGTCCAGCCCGCCAGGTCGTAGGGGCGGCGCACCGGGCCGGTAGGAGAGCTCCGGAGTTCGGGGAACTTCTGCGGCTCCATCAGATCTGCCAGGTATCCGCGGAAGGGCTGGCCGGCGTAGAGGATCCATGTGCCCGCGGGGTAGGTCTTGCCGCCCGCCTCGAACCCCGCCGTGGCGCGGTGGATCTGCACGCCGGCCAGCTGCAGGCGTTCCAGCATCTGCGCCGCGCTCCAGGGGTCATGCTGGGAGGCGGGAACGATCCAGGCGAAGGGATTGCCCTGCCTGCCGCGTTCGATGTTGGCGCGCGCCATCTCCCACGCCTTCAGCAGGTAGTGCGAGGTGTTGGAAGCCGCCTCGGAAAGGATGGCGAAATCGGCCGTGAGCATGTAGTCCACGGCGTCGCGCAGCGCCCAGCGGCCGCCCATCCACGGCTTCGGATAAAAAACTGTGGGCTCGCGCGCGGGGATGCCGCTCTGGAAGCGCTCCGGCAGTTCGCTCAGCTTGTATTCTTTCGGCGTGGCGTAATAATACAGCGCTGTTTCCGTCAGAATTCCGTGCATATTATGAAATGCCGGAGCGGACCGCAGGCCGCCGTTCCACCACGCGTCGAAGCTCACGTAGGAAATCACGCCCGGCTTGTCCTCCCGCAAAAAGCGCTCCTTCATGACGCTTCCGATCCGGTTGATGCCCTCCATGACGGCCGCGGGAATGTTGGGATTCAGGGGTTCCGCATAGGGCGGGATGAAGATGCGGGCGGGGAACGGCGCCACCTGGTGCTGGTTGTAGACAATGTGCGGGAACCATTCCTGGAAAAGCATTTTCCCGACATGCCGGGTTTCCGCCAGATTGTACATGAAATAGTCCCGGTTATTGTCGTGGCCCGCGTACTTCTGGTACAGCCAGGGAAGCGGCGCAATTTCATACGGAGTTCCGACGTTTTTCGCGTACCAGGATGCCACCATTTCCAGGCCGTCCGGATTGATGACCGGGATCTGGATCAAAATCACGTTCGCGCGGATGCGGCGCGTCTCCTCGTCCTCGCCGGAAACCATGCGCCAGGCGAGGTGGGGAGCGTGCTGCACGGGGGCGACCTCGGTGGCGTGCAGCCCGGAGTCGATCCACACGATTGCCTTGCCCTCGGCGGCGAGCCGGTGCGCCTCCTCGGGCGCCGCCAGCCCCAGGGCCAGGCGCCGGTTGATGTCGCGCCACCGGTCCAGCTGCCTCAGGTTGGCGGCGTCGCTCAGGAAGGCCGCATACATGGGGCGCCCTTCGCTGCTCGTGCCGAACTGCACGAGCCGCACACGGTCGCTCGTCGCAGCGAGCTTGCGGAAGTAGGAGACGATCTGCTCGTAGCCGGCCAGCTTGTAGTCCTCGCCCGGCTCGAAGCCGAAGTGTTCTTTGGGCGAGGGAGGCGCGGCGAGCAGCGGCAGAGCCAGCAGGCCCAAAAACGAACGTCGGGAAAGGGCGAATCCGGACACCATATGGAACAATCGTAGTATGGCCGCGAAGCAGGAATCACAGACGTTCCGCGTGGGGCTGGTGCAGACGCGCGCTTCGGCCGATCCGGAAGACAATCTCCGGCGCACGGAAGAGCGGATTGCGGAGGCCGCGCTGGGCGGCGCGCAGATCGTCTGCCTCCAGGAGCTCTTCCGCAGCGAGTACTTCTGCCGCGAGGAGCGCGCCGACCTCTTCGATCTCGCCGAGCCCGTGCCCGGGCCCACCACGGAGCGGCTGGGGCGGCTGGCGCGCGAACTCAAGGTGTCGATCGTCGCCAGCCTCTTCGAGCGCCGCGCTGCGGGGCTGTATCACAACACGGCGGCGGTGCTGAACCCGGACGGCAGCCTGGCGGGGATCTACCGCAAGATGCACATCCCGGAAGACCCGCTCTATTTCGAGAAGTTCTACTTCACGCCGGGCGATCTGGGCTACCGCGTGTTCGACACGCCATTTGCGCGCATCGGCGTGCTGGTCTGCTGGGACCAGTGGTATCCGGAAGCCGCCCGGCTGACGGCGATGCAGGGGGCGGAGATCCTGTTCTACCCCACCGCGATCGGCTGGCACCCGCGGGAGAAGGAAGAGCACGGGGCGGCGCAGGCCGATGCCTGGCGCACGATTCAGCGCGGGCACGCCATCGCCAACGGCGTGTATGTGGCCGCGGTCAACCGCGTCGGCTATGAGGGCACGCCGGAAAGCGGGCTCGAGTTCTGGGGCGGCAGCTTTGTCAGCGATCCGTTCGGCATCGTGTTGGCGGAGGCGTCCCGCGGCGAGGAAGAGGTCCTGGTGGTGGAATGCGACCGCCGGCGGATCGAGGAGGTGCGCCGCAACTGGCCCTTCTTCCGCGACCGCCGCATCGACTCCTTCGGCGGCATCACGCAGCGCTGGCTGGAGCGGGAATAAAAGAAGGGCGGGCCGGCAGACCCGACCCGCCATGCCCGGCGCTCATCGCCGGCAGAGGGAAGAAGAAACGACGGAGAGGGAAGATGCTTTCCTGCTGCGCAGCTGCGCCTGCAGCGCCCGCCTGAAGGCGGGGGAACTGCGGCGCACGGCGGCTCCCCGTCCGCTTGCAGCGCCGGTCACGCCGAGGTCGGTCATTTCTCTGCGAACCGGCGCCCGGAGGATCGCGAACGGGGAGCATTCCGCCGCGGAGAGAGACCGGGAGGAGGAGGTTCCCGGCGCTCCACATCCGGCGCGGCCTCGGATTCGCGCCGGATGAAACTGAAACCCATCCGATTCCGCACCGCGATCCGTTCCTTCGAGCCAGAGCGGTGCGAGCCGTGCCGGGGCGCCGCTGACTCCTGGCGCCTCCGGCAACCGGTGGCCGCGAGTCGGCGACGACTCCGCCAGGCTCGCGGCTGCCCACGCCAGACAGAGTGACAGTGCCTGGCAAACCGTACGCGCGCTCACCGGGCGTCCTCCCCCAGAGGGTGCGGAGGCGGCCCGGGCCGCCGCGCGAAATCCGGATTCGCATCCACAGGGGCTGCGGTGCATGCGCTCCTGTCAGCGCCCAGCGGATCCGGGGGCGGCCCCGGCCGCCGCCCGGCGGGCGAGGCTGCAACGGCAGTCAGGATCGTGAAGGCAACCGCGAACACCATTCGTTCGAATCGCTTTCTCATGGCCTCGCCTCCTCTCTGTGGAATCGCTCCGGGATCAACAGGGATTCAAAGCCGCGACGCTGCCGTCTTCACCTTGGGCGCGGCCAGGTAGCCGACGACGACGTCCTTCTTCACTTCGTTCACCACGAGCTCGTACGGGATCCGCGCCTTGCTGGGCACATAGAACTGCACCGGCTCGTTCACCGTGCGGTCCTTCTTTTCCACCTTCTTGTCGTCAGCAACGATCTCCAGCGTGAAGCGGTTCCGCTTCACATCCGCTTTCTTCAGCTGCACGACGACATCGCCAATCCGCTGCGGGCCGGACTTCTTCGCCAGGCTGAACTCGTAGTAGTCCCGGTCGCCCAGCTGCTTCAGCGCGGCCAGCTCCTTGCTGTTGGTGGCGATCAGCCCGCTCAGCACGCCCAGGTCGCCGGTGACCCGCCGCAGTTCGGCGATGGTCTTGTCCAGCTCGCTGCGGCTCGCGGCGACCTCGTTCTTCACGCTGCCCACTTCGCTGGTGATATCGGTCAGCCGCGCGGTGGCCTGCTCGGCCCGCGATTTGATCTCATCAATCTGCTGCACAATCTGCTGCTTCTCGGCGGCCTGCTGCTCGGCCAGAGTCTTCTGGACCCGCGCCGCCGCGGCCTCGGCCTGACGGCGCGCCACGCGGCGGGCTTCCTCGCCCGTGGTGGCCGTCTCCTTGCGGACGTTTTCCAGTTCGGCGCGCAGCGCGGAGATCGTCTGCGCCGCGTTCAGGTCGGAGGTGCTCATCGCCTGCCTCAGTCCGGCAATCTCCTGCTTCAGCGCGGCCGTTTCCATGCGCAAGTTCACATGGAGGTTGTGCAAGTACATCAGCCCGCCGAGCGCGGCCAGCAGTCCGGCGCCGAGCACGAGGCTCAGCCAGGGCATCTTCGAGGCGGCTGCATTTGCCGCCGGGGTGGAAGAGGAGTTTTCTGGTGTCATGGTGCTTTCCGCCTTTTCTCTGGCACGCAGCCTGCCAACCCGTCTTCCCCTTGAAAAAGAAGGCACTTGCACGATGGCGTGCCCGCCGGCGCGGTAAGAATTACCGGATTCGGGCTGGAGCAGTTTTGCCGGGCGGAAACATTTACCACCCCCTAGTCACGCAGGGGCAATTGTCCTAGACTGGGGGCGCGAGATCGTGGCCGCCGGCCGGCCTCCGGCCTGGACAACCGGCGGGCGCTCGCAGGCCGGCGCCGGGCCGGTCGGGCCCGGAGCGGGCGGCGCCCGCAGAGACGAAGCTTGGGGAGGCACGTCATGCCTGGCGACCGGTACGAGCTGAGAATCCCGTTGTGGCGCCTGTTGACCGGACTGATGCTCACGGTCATTCCGATTTGCGCGATCGGGTTGATCGTGGTGAGCCGGGCCGGGCAGGCGCTGGACCGCCACTGGGGCCAGTACTTCCGCACCATCGCCGAATTCACGGCCAGCGAGGTGGCGATGTTTTTCCATGAACGGATCCTGGCCGTTGGCACGCTGGCGGCCGACCCGCTGATCGTCGACACGGTGAAGCGGGCCAACGCCGCCTACGAGGGAAGATCCGAGCAGGCGATTTCGGAACGGATCAGCCAGATCGAGCGCGAATGGAACACGCCGCGCGGCGAGCTGCACGCCAAGCCCGTGCTATCGAATGCCGCGGCGCGGCTTCTGGTGAAGTGGCGGGACCGCGACCGCCGTTTCCTGCGCCTGACGCTGACCGACAAGCAGGGCGCCGTGGTGGCGGCGACGCACAAGACGCTGGACTACTTCCAGGCCGATGAGGACTTCTGGCAGGCGATCTACGCGCAGGGGCGCGGCGCGGTGCACGTCACCGATGTTCTCTATGACGACGTCACCAAGTCCTACTACGTCGGCCTGGGCGTTCCCGTGATGGACGAGGAGACCAACACGTTCATCGGCGCGCTGGACGCGCTGGTGGAGGTCTCCAGCCTCTTCCCGCTGCTGCACCGGCTCGATTTGGGCCCCACGTCGCGCATGATTCTGGTGAAGGGCGACGGCACGGTGATCCACGCGCCGAATGTGAACCTGGCGATGAACGTGAAGTCGGCCGAGTTCCACGCGGCGCAGGAGTCGATGGCCACAGGACCCTCGCGCTGGCCGGGCTACGTGATCGCTCCGCTGCCCGGGGGCGAGACGGTGATCATCGGCTATGGAAGCCCGGGGCTGGAAGCGTCCTTCCCGAACCTGAACTGGCGCGTGCTGGTGGCGCAGAACACGCGAGAGGCGTTTGCCCCCACGCGCGGCGTTCTGCGGCTGCTGTATCTGATGATCGCCGCCGGACTGGCCGCTGTGACGCTGCTGGCGATGTACTTCGCGCTGCACCGGCGGCGCGAGCTGGCGCATCTGGAGCCGGAGACCGAGGAAGCGCCGCGCAGCGTGGATGCCTGATTCCGCGCCGCGCCTCTATTGCAGCTTGCCGCGCGCCTCCACGCGCCACTCGGCCACGACCTCTTCGCCGCGCACCGCGTACACGCGCTCGTGCAGGTTCATCGCCACGCAGATGTGGTTGGGCACGATCCGCAGCCGGTCGCCCGGACGGAAGCTCTGCGGCTCGCCGTTGAGGTCGATGAACCCGTGCTCCTCGTTCATCTTGTGAAAGCGCAGGCGCGGGTGGCCCAGAACCTCTCCAAAGGTGGCTTCGCCCGGAACGGCCAGCCGGTCGGAAGAGAACGTCTTGGAGCCGCCGTCGATGATGATGCGGTCGGGCGCGGCGCTCACCACGGTGACCAGAATCGTCGCCGCGCAGTCCGCCGGCGTGCAGGCGCCGGAAAGCACGGTGTTGCGGTCGTTGAAGATATAGGTGCCCGGGCGGATCTCGTTCATCTCGGGCAGCGTGTGCGACTCCCACAGCAGCGGCGTGGAGCCGCCGCTGACAATCTCCGGTTCCAGCCCGCGCTCTCTCAGCAGGCTTACCGTGGACCACAGCGCTTCGCGCAGCGATCCCAGCTGCGCGCGCCCCGCGTCGTCCAGCGCCTTGATGTGCCCCGGATAGAACGCCAGCCCGCGCCAGCGCAGCCCGTCCAGCCGCAGAAGCTCCAGCACCAGCCCAAGCACCGGCTCGCCCGGCGGCACGCCCACGCGGCGCAGCCCCACGTCGATCTCCGCCAGCACGCCGATTTCGACTTCCGCCGCCCGCGCTGCCTCGGAAATCGGGCGCGCGGCGTCCACGCTGTCCAGCGACACCGTTACCTGCGTGCGCCGCGCCAGCTCCACCAGCCTTGCCACCTTCTGCGCGCCGATCACCGGATAGGCGATCAGCACATCCGGCGGCTCGCAGGCGAGCATCGCCAGCGCCTCCGTGGTCTTCGCACAGGTGATGCCGCAGGCGCCCAGCTCCAGCTGCCGGCGCGCCAGGTCGGGAATCTTGTGCGTCTTGATGTGCGGGCGCAGCCGAAGCCCGTGGCGCCGCGCATAAGATGCGGCGCGCTCCAGGTTGCGCTCCAGAATGTCGGCGTCAATGAGGACAGCGGGAGTGTCGATCTCGGACAGATGCATACGACGCGGTTACTTCTTTTTCTTCGAAGGATCGGTGAACCGGATGTGGAGCCGCGGCGGCGCCTTGCGGTAGACCAGCTCCAGATCCCTGGCGCGCAGCTTGCCTTCGATGAGGAAATACAGCAGCCCGTGCGCGGGCTTGGTGATCTCCCCGTCGGCGAGAATCTTCTCCGTCAGCGCGTCCAGCAGCGGATTGGACTTCTTTTCGCGCTCCTCGATGCTCGCCGCGGCTTCGCTCGTATCGGCTGTCGCCGTGCCCACATTGGGTGACTGCCCCGGCATGGGCAACCCGCGCGGGGGGGCGCCCGTCGGCGAGCCGCCCGGAATCCCCGGCACTCCTCCCCAGGGGACGCGCCGCTCCTCCGCCATGCCGGTGCCCTGCGTGCCGCCGCGGCTGCTGATCACCATCACGGCCGAGCCGGCGATCTGCGCCGGCTCGAGCGGCCGCGAGCGCTGCCCGTCGCGGTCCGAACGCAGCAGGAAGTCCTCGCGGTCCAGCCGCAGTGTTGTGCCCGGCGCCGGCGTGACCGTGACCTCCACGATCACGATGCTCGGGCCGGGATCGTGGCCGAGCAGCGCCTTCATCTCTTCCTTGTCGATGTACAGGCGCGCGTCGATCGACGCCTTTGCGTCGGACGCCTGCCCGCGCCACTCGGTCTTGTCCGCAGCCAGGGCCAGAAGGCTTGCGCAGGCCGCCATCGCCAGAATTCTCATGGTTCGCCCCTGCATCCACCATACACCCCTGCTGGCGGGAAAGCCATGCCGGAATGCGCCGTGCCTGCCCCGGCTGCGATATGATTCCTGCGATTTCCGCACGACTGCCAGGAGGTGTTCCATGTTCAGAGTCGAAAGAAGAGGGTTCTTCCGCGGCGCGCTGGCGGCGCTCGGGCTGGGCGCCGCGCCCCGTGCGGCGCAAGGCGCGCAGGCGCAGCCGCAGCAGGGGCAGCCGGTGGTCGCTTCCGGCATCCTTCCTGCCTGGTGCCGCGCCCAGAACTACCGCTCGCTCAAGCAGAGCAGCCACGATCCCACGGGCGGAAACTCCGACCGCTGGCCCATCGCGCCCGGACAGGAGATCGAGATCTTCCGCCAGCAGGGGCCGGGCGCCATCACCCACATCTGGTTCACCATCGCCGCGCAGAGCGTCCATCACCTGAAGGAGCTGGTGCTGCGGGCATGGTGGGACGGCGCGCCGAAGCCCAGCATTGAAGCGCCTGTCGGCGACTTCTTCGGGCTGAATCTCGGCGACTATGTGCTGTACGAAAGCCAGTTCCTGTCCTGCTCGCCCGGGCGCTCGCTGAACTGCTACTTCGTCATGCCCTACTTCCGCAGCGCCCGGATGACGGTGGCCAACGAGGGCTCGCGCGAGGTGAACAGCTTCTACTCGAACATCGACTTCATGAGCGTGCCCGCGCTGCCCTCCGATGCGCTCTACTTCCACGCGCAATACCGGCAGGCTGTGCCGCACAAGGCGGTGCGCGGTGCGGATGGCAAGACGCCGCCCAACCCCGATGGGCGCTTCAATCACGTCTACGTGGAAACGCGCGGGCGCGGACATCTGATGGGCGTCACACTGGGCGTCATCCAGAACAGCGAGTACTGGATGGGCGAGGGCGACGACATGATCTTCATCGACGACGAGTCGAAGCCGCTGATCATCGGCACCGGCAGCGAGGACTACTTCCTAGGAAGCTGGAACTTCGGCGGGCGCGACAACGCCCGCGCGTTCTCCTACCAGCAATACGGCGCGCCCCTGATCCAGAGCCCCGAGCGCACCGGCGGCCGCTATTGCTGCTACCGCTTCCACGGCGACAACCCGGTGACCTTCACGCGCTACCTGAAGCACACCATGGAGCACGGCCACGGCAACGATCGCGCCGACAACTACTACAGCTGCGCCTACTGGTATCAGGACAAGCCCGCCACGGACTTCCCGCCATTGCCCCCTGTGGCGGAGCGCATTCCGCGGGTCATCCCGGCCTGAGCGCGGCCCGCTTCACTTCGGCAGGATGCCTGCCCGGGCGCGGATGATGCCGCGCAGCTCGTTCCAGGGCGCCACCACCGTGGTGGCGCCCAGCGACGGCGGTCCCGCCTCGCCCGCGTTGTAATGCAGCACCAGCCCGGACTTCGAAAAGCCCCACTGGCGCGGCAGCGCGAACTCATCGCCTTCGAACGTGAAGCCGGCCTCCGAGAGGCTGCCGCCGGCGGGGATCCTCCTCTCCTGGCGGAAGCGCCACTCCGCCAGCCGCAGCAGGTCCTTCTTCGCGCCCGGCTCGAGCAGGGAATCCAGATCCACCGCCAGCCCGGTGGACGGCGAGAGGTTCAACAGGACTCGGCGCGTCTCCGGCTCCGCGCCCCCGCGGAATTCGTCCGTGCGCGTCTCGATGGTGACGAGCGTCGCCGACTGAAACAGCACCGACGCCGTGCGGCGCGCGAAGTAGGTGACGCTGGAATCGGGAAACTCTTCGTGGAAGCGCCGGTAGTCTCCGATCCACTGCTCGGCTTCCGCCTCAAAACCGCGCGGCGCCTCCAGCGGCTGCAGCGAAGCCAGCACGGCGGCGTTGATGCGCGTCAGCGCCTGCGGCGGTGCGCCGCCCACTGCCTCCGGCCACGAGACATGAAAGGAGACGCAGGGCTCTTCCCGCTTGGAAAGGTCCCCGCAGCCCGGCAGGATTCGCTCGAAGCGCCGCGTCTCGAAGCGCAGCGGACCCTCGCCTGGGCGTGACTCCCGCCGGCAGGCTGGGGGCAGGGCCATCACGGCGAGTACGAGCACGGAGGCCGCGGAGACTCGCATGGAGAACGAAGCGGGCGCCGGGCGCCTGTCTGATTCTACCGTTCCGCCTGCGGCGGGCGGCGCCCGGCCCCGGTTGCGGACCCGCTACTTCTGCTGCTGGCGAACCGCCTCCACGTCAATGGTGATCGACACTTCCTCCCCCACCACCACGCCGCCGGTTTCCAGCGCCGCGTTCCACGTGAGGCCGAAGTCCCTGCGGTTGATCTTCGTCGTTGCCGTGGCCCCGCGCCGCAGATTTCCCCACGGATCGCGAATCTCGGGCGTCGGCCCCTCCACCTGCAGCACCACTTCCTTCGTCACGCCGTGGATGGTGAGGTCGCCGGTCACGGCGAGCCCGTCGGCGGTCTTGCGGGCGCTCTTCGAGCGGAACGTCATCGTCGGGAACCTAGCCACGTCGAAGAAGTCCGGGCTCTTCAGATGGGCGTCCCGCTTCGGCTCGCCCGTGTTGATCGAGTTGACGTCGATGGTGGCCTCGATCTGGATAGCCTCGGGCTTCTTCTCGTCGTATTCGATCTTGCCGGTGATCTTCGAGAACTCGCCGCGCACGTTGCTCACCATCAGGTGGCGGACGCTGAACTGGGCCTTCGAGTGCGACCCGTCGATCGTGTAGGTCTCCGCCACCAGCGCGGGCGCGGCAGCCAGCGCAAGCGCCAGCGTGAGAAGGGTTTTCCTGCGCATCATTTCGTGCTCCTCTTGCTCCTCTGACGTTTGGGTTCTTGCGGCAGAAGCGGCCCGGCCATCGCTTCGCGCGCCGCATCCAGCAGACGGATCACCGTCTTCGCCTCGGACTCCTTCCACGCCGCCGCCAGGCGGCGCTCCGGCAGCCCGATCAGCGGATCGATCCGCTTCAGCAGATCCAGCCCCGCCGGGGTCGCGCGGCACAGCACCTGCCGGCGGTCCTCCTTGCAGCGCGTGCGCCGGATCAGCCCCTTGGCTTCCAGCCGGTCGATCAGGCGCGTCATGCCAGGAGTCTCCTCGATCAGCCGCTCGGCGATGGCGAGCGTGGGGAGCCCCTCCGGCTCCGCCCCGCGGAGGATGCGCAGCACGTTGTACTGCTGCGGCGTGATGCCGAAGGGCGCCACGATCCCCGCGACGGCGCGGCGGAAGCAGTCCGCCGTTTTCATCACCCCCAGGAACGCCTCGTGATAGGCGCTCTGGAAGGGGCGCGTCTGGCGGATCTCCTGCTGCAGCCTGCCGGTCCGTCCTGCCATGTTTTCAGTTTACACGACATTGGATGACAGGTCATGGATTTCGGATGCAGAAGGCCCGCCCGGGCAAGGGCGGCTTCAGGCGCTGGCGGCGGGCAGGGTCGTGGCCGGCGCGCGCTTCCGCCACAGTTCGCGGATCCGGTCGTAGGTCTCGGCGAAGTCGTCGCGCAGCGAGCGCGGGCACGCGTAGACCATCACCTGCGCTGCGGCCAGCAGGTGCGGCGCGGCGCGCGAGCCCGCGATCGCCTCTTCCAGAGGCTTCAGGCGGAATGCGGAGAACACCAGCACCAGCACCGCCGCGGCGAAGGCCGCCTTCACCGCTCCCCCGAACGCGCCCAGCAGACGGTCCAGCCATCCCAGCCCCGTCCACTTGAAGATCTTCGCGCACAGCAGTCCCACAAGCGCGCCGAACATCTGCACGGCAATGAAGATCAGCAGGAAGGCGGCGATGTTCGCCAGCGCGGCGGAAGCCAGCCACGGCTTGAAGTAGGCCGCTACGGCGCCGTAGAACCACGCCGCCAGAAACAGTCCCGCGATGGCGGAAATCAGGCCGATGACGGTGCGCGAAAAGCCGATGCGGACGCCCTCAATGACAAAGCCGAGCAGCAGAAAGAGGAACAGGATGTCGAGCCAGTTCATAGCGGCTTGCCGGTCAGGCGGCGGTAGGCCTCGTGATATTTCTCGGAGGTTTTTTCCACCACATCGGGCGGCAGCTGCGGCGCGGGCGGGCGCTTGTCCCAGGCGAGCGACTCCAGGTAGTCCCGCACGTATTGCTTGTCGAAGGACGGCTGCGGCTTGCCCGGCTCGTAGGCGTCGGCGGGCCAGAAGCGCGAAGAGTCCGGCGTCAGCACCTCGTCGGCCAGGATCAGCTCGCCGCCGAGCAGGCCGAACTCGAACTTTGTGTCGGCCAGCAGAATTCCCCGGCTTTCGGCGTAGGCGGCGGCCTTCGAGTAGATGGCGAGGGTCCGCTCACGCAGGCGCGCGGCCAACTCCTTGCCGGTGATCGACTCCACCTTCGAAAACGGGATGTTCTCATCGTGCCCCTCGCGCGCCTTGTGGGCGGGCGTGAACAGGGGCTCGGGCAGCTTGTCGCATTCCCGCAACCCGGGCGGCAGCGGAATGCCGCAGATTGTGCCGTGCGCCACGTATTCCTTCCAGCCCGATCCGGCGAGATAGCCCCGGGCGACGCACTCGACCTCGATCATGCGCAGCCGGCGCACCAGCATCGAGCGGCCCTCCAGCTGATCGCGGTAGGCTTGCAGCGGCTCGGGATACTCGTCCACGTTGGCCGTGATCAGGTGGTTGGGGGTCACGTCGCGCAGGAAATCGAACCAGAACAGCGAAAGCTGCGTGAGGATCCTGCCCTTGTCGGGGATGGGGTTCGGAAGCACGCAGTCGAAGGCGGAGATGCGGTCGGTGGCGACCATCAGGAGGCGGTCCTCGCCCACGGCGTACACGTCGCGAACCTTGCCCCGGGCCAGCAGGAGCAGCTCGGGAATGGAGGATTGCAGGAGGGCAGACATCAGGGTGATCCGGTTCCTTCTGTGCTGCATGCCGCGCCCGGCAGGCGTTCCAGGGCCTCGCCCAAACGGGCCAGCGCGCCGGCGTCCAGCCGGTGTTGCAGCTGTTCGAACAATTCATTCTCCTCCACTCGCACGTGCGAGTAGAGCAGGGAGGCGAAGGCTTCGAGCTCCGCGGCTGCGGGCTGCGCCGCCAGCCGCTCGACGAGCCCTTTCATCTGCCGGTGTTCGCCGAGCAGCCGTTCCACCAGAGGCTCCAGCTCTGCCGCCTGCCGCGCTTCGGGGAAGAGGATCTGCTCCTCGGCCTCGAAGTGCAGGCGGATTTCGCCCTCGAAGTCCCGGAGCACGCGTCGCGCCAGCTGCTCCACGTCCGGTTGCGCGGCGGCGAGGCCGCGGCGGATCAGCACGCACAGGGCAAGCGCGTGATGATGCTGGCGTGAAAGCGGCCGCAGGCTCGGATGGCGAAACATTGTGCAGCGCTCCTTGACTCTTTATCGTCGCATGCCGCCGCCGGAATCCGGGCCGCGCCTGCGGTTCAGAGTTCGCCGCGGCACGGATGGAACAGCAGCCGCGCGGCCAGCACGAGCGCCGCCGCGCCAGCCGGAAAAAAGCTGCCGAGTTGCGCCAGCCGGAACCGCGGCGTCAGAGGGATCTCCACGAGCCGCGGTGCGAACTCGGCGTTGAGGCGCCCGCCGGGCCGGCACGGGCACACATACACGGTGCAGATCTCGGGCCTCTGGTTCAGGGGATTCAACGCCGCGCCAGCCAGCCAGAGGCGGCGCGGATCGAAGGACAGGCCCAGCTCTTCCTGCAGTTCACGGCGCACGTTGGCGGCGATCGAGTAAGGCGGCGCCAGCATCCCGGAAGGAACCACGTGCAGGAGCCCCGCGCGCTGCGGCATCGAGCGCGCGGCCAGCGGCGCCGCCAGCGCCCGCCACCCGCCAGCGGCGCGCCACGCCATCACCGTGGAGATGCCTATGGCAGCCGTGCGGCCAGAGCCATCCATCGCCCGCCGCTCGGGCGGGCGCTCGTGCCGGTAGCGCCCTTCCCGCTCCAGCCGTTCGCAGGTCTCCAGCGAGTCGAAATACCACGCCGGACGGCATGTGAGAAACAGGCGCGGCCCGGCGTGCAGCCGCTGCATGGCGTAGACGGGGCCGTTGAAGGCTCCCGGGAAGCGCGAAGCGGGCGCCGAATGCGCCGGTGCAACGCCCTGCAAGGGGCCGAGGATCGACTCGGGCGCCCGCCACTGCGCGGGCGGAGCGGGGAACAACAGCGGCTCCGGACCGGCAGGCCGCTGCCGCGATGGCCATCCGTCGGGCACCGGTACCAGCATGCCCGATCCCCGCCGCGGGCCGCAAACTCCGGCGCCAACCCTCAACTTCCGACCGCTTCCTGCCGATGGGGAGAGGGGATGAGGATCGCCGCGGTTTTCGGGCTCACCTTCGTGGCTTGCCTTGCGCCGCTCTCTGGCCCTTCGTGGGCGGGCGAGCGCGTGTGGCTGCGCGCGGAGCAAGGGCAGGTGGAGCTGCTCACCACGGCCGGGCCCGCAGAGGCACGGGAGGCAATGGGGGAGATCGAGGCGCTGCAGGAGGCTCTCGCCCGTGTGGCGCCGAGGCTCCTGCAGAATCCGGGGCGGCTGCGCATCGTCGCTTTCACGAGCGACGAGGAATTCGCCGAGTTCCGGGTGAACGCGCATTCCCCGGCGTGGTTTGCCGGAGGGCCGGAGTGGTCTGCAATTGTCCTCGGCAGGCTGGACGAGGATTCGATGCCCGCTCTGCGGCACGAGTTCGTGCACCACCTGCTGCGTTCTTCCGGATGCCGGCTGCCGTTGTGGCTGGAGGAGGGGCTGGCGGACGCACTCTCGCCGCTTCCGAAGCGCGAGGCGGAGCGGCGCGTGCGCCTGCTCCGCGGAGGGGCGCGTCTGCCCTGGGACATCCTGATGGCCGTGCGTCCGGGCGCCCAGCTCTACAACGACTGGGAGCAGGCGCGGCTGTTCTACGCGCAGAGCTGGGCGCTGGCCGAGGCGCTGATCCACAGCTCCGGCGGGAGGCTGGAACCGGAGATCCTGGCCGAGTGGGCTGCGCTCGGGCCGGAACAGGAGGCTGTCGCCAATGCGCTCCTGCGCCGGTTTCTCAAGCGCCCCCGCCCGGTCGGCAGGCAATGGAAACTGGAGGCGCGCGCTGCAGAGGCGGAAGTGGCGCCCGCGCCGGCGGGGCTCGTGTGGACGGTGCTCGGGAGGCTGTCGATGCAGTTGGGGCGTCTGGAGTCCGCCGCCGCGCACCTGCGCAAGGCGGCGTGGCTCTGGCCGGAGGCGCTGAAGCTGGCCGGAGACCTCGAGTACCGCCGCGGGAGATGGCTGGAGGCGCGCGAGGCATGGCGCAAGGCCATGGCGCTCGATGTGGCCGACACGCGCACGCTGCTGCGGCTGGCTGTGCTGGAGCAGGACTTGCCGGGGGGCGAAATGACGCCGGTGCTGGAACGCCTGCTCGAGAAAGACCCCACGCAGGAGGAGGCACGGCTGGCGCTGGCGTCGCAGTACATCCGCCGCGGGCAGTGGCTGGAGGCGAGGCAGCGGCTCAGCGAAGTGCGCAGCGCTCCGCCGCGGTGGGCGGGCTTCTACCAACAGGCGCTGGCGCTGGTGCGGATGAAGACGGCGGGCGTCGACCTGCTCGGGACCAACTGACAATTGGCCGCATATGGGCCCCGGTTGCGCCCCGGTGCGGGCGTGGCCGCCCGGTTGCGTGGGAGCATTCGGGAATTCCCGCGGAGATGGGAAGGGGACGGCGGTGGCGCCTGGCTCGCGCAAGGCAAATCGACTGCCGATGAACCTTCCCGGGGCTGAGCCGAAGTGGCGGAAACATGTCCCGCGCTGCTCCGCCGCTTCGCGCCGGTGGAGCTGCCGTTGCCGGTGGTGTTGGCGAGTGGCCGGGATCCGGGGCAGCGTCCCTCGGCGGCCGACATCCCGTGCCGGATGGTATGGTTGAAGCAGAGAGCGGACTTCGCTGATGGGTTACCCTTTTCCAGGCCGGTCGCCGGGACCGCCATCGATGTTCCGTGTCACGCCGGGCGTGCGCTGGCTGCTGATCGCCAACGCCGTCGTCTTCGTACTCTACTTCCTCGCTGCGCGGACCGAGTTCGCGGCCCTGTTCATGCAACTGGCGCTCTCGCCGCGAGCCGTGCTGACGCAGTTCGCCCTGTGGCAGCTGGTCACCTACATGTTCCTGCACAGCCCGCTCGGCTTCGGCCACATCCTCATCAACATGCTCTCGCTGTGGATGTTCGGCGGTCCGCTGGAGGACACCTGGGGCACGCGGCGCTTCCTGCATTTCTACTTCTTCTGCGGGATCGGCGCCGGCGTTTGCGTGGTTTTGCTGAACGCGCTCACCGGCTCGATGAACACGCGCACCATCGGCGCCTCGGGAGCGGTCTATGGAGTCCTGATCGCATTCGCCGTCCTGTTTCCGCGGGCGATCATCTATCTGTTCATGATGTTTCCCATCGAGGCGCGCTGGTTCGTGCTGATCCTGGGCGCGATCGTCTTCCTGAGCGCCATCGGCGACACCGGCGGCGGAGTCAGCCACTTTGCGCACCTCGGCGGGCTGCTCTTCGGCTACCTCTGGCTGCGGATTTACGGGAAGGTGCGCCCTGCGCGGTCTGCCGCCCGCGCGGGCGTGCTGGCGAGTCTGGGACAGCGTTACCGCGAATGGAAGCTGCAGCGGGCGAAGAAGCGCTTCCAGGTGTACCTGAAGAAACACGGCGCATCTCGCGATTCCGGCCCGGATGACGTCCTCCATTAGGCCCGGCAACCGCGCACAGATGGCGCGCCGTCATATCTTGTAGGGGAAGGGATCAAGACGATGAGACTGCTCCGACTGATGCTGCCGCTGGCCGTGGCATGCATGATCGCGGCCCCGTCAGTCCTGTTGCCGCAAGCCGGCCCGAAGAAAGAAACCGGCGATACGGTGGCGCGGCCGAAGAAGAAGGCGCCCGCAGAGGCCGAGGCCGAGCAGGAGGGCGAGAAGATTCCCTCCAAGCTCCGCAAGAAGGCCGAGGAAGGCCCGGTCGAAGGGCCCACCTTCCGCAGCGACGTCTGGACGGTCAACGTCGATGTCGCGGTGCTCGACAACCGCGGCCGCTTCATTCCGAACATCCCGCAGCAGGCCTTCCGCGTGCTGGAAGACGGCGTGCCGCAGCGCGTGATCAGCTTCGGCACCGGCGAGCAGCCCATCACGCTCGCCATGGTTATCGAGTTCAGCGGCCTGTTCCAGCAGTACTGGTCCTACGGCTGGCAGGAAACCCTCACCGCCACTTACGGCTTCGTGCAGACGCTCAAGCCCGAGGACATGGTGGCCGTAGTGGCCTTCGATTTGCGGCCCGAAATTCTCAGTGATTTCAGCAACAACCGTCAGGAAACCTACGAGGCCCTCGCCCGCTTGCGCGTCCCGGGCTTCTCGGAGTCCAACATGTATGACGCCCTCACCGAGGTGGCCGAACGCATGAGCGAAATCGAGGGCCGCAAGGCGATTCTCTACATCGGCAGCGGCATGGACACCTTCTCCAAGATCACCTTCGACCAGTGCCGCCGCAAGCTGCAGACCGCCGGTGTGCCCATTTACGCACTGGGCACTTTGCAGGCGCTGCGCGAATGGTACGACGCGCGCGGGTGGCTCGGCCCCATGGCGCGCCTGGATTTCCTGCAGGCCGACAATCAGCTCCGCACCTTCGCCCGCGAGACCGGCGGCTACGCCTGGTTCCCGCGATTCTTCGGCGAATACGGCGGCATTTTCCGCCAGATCAACGAGGCGCTGCGCAACACCTACACACTCGCCTATCAGCCCACCAACGTCGCCCGCGACGGCAAGCAGCGCAA
Organism: Bryobacteraceae bacterium; assembly: GCA_037481575.1. Classification (GTDB taxonomy): domain Bacteria; phylum Acidobacteriota; class Terriglobia; order Bryobacterales; family Bryobacteraceae; genus JANWVO01. Next base: position 55,900 of record JBBFLJ010000015.1, read on the forward strand.
GATCAAGGTGGAGCTGGTCGGCGCTGGCGGCGAGCCCCTGCGCGTGGTCGATGAGCGCAACAAGCCGATCAAGTACCAGATCATCCACAAGACCGGCTACACGGCGCCGCGCGAGGTGGAATAGCGCTGCAATCACAGCCGGCGCGCGAAGTCAAGCAAAAAATCTTGCCTGCAAACAGCGCGTTAGCGCGGCGTTGACACCCGCTTCACGGGTCTGTTACCTTCGGCTTGGTTTTCACGCATGACCTTGCGGAAAAGTCCCCGTTCTCCCGCTCCCGCACGCATCCTCCTGGTCGATGACAACCGCTCGGGATTGTCCGCCCGCAAGGCGATCCTGGCCGAGTTCGGTCACACCGTGGACTGCGCCGAGGACGCTGCCACCGGACTCAAGCTGTTCGAAAAGCACCGTTACGATCTTGTCGTGACCGACTTCCGGATGCCGGACATGGATGGGACGCGTCTGATCGCCGAGCTGCGCAAGCGCAACCCGGATGTCCCCATCGTGCTGCTGTCCGGCTTTGTCGAGGCGCTCGGGCTGAACGAGCACAACACGGGCGCCGACACGGTGATCATGAAAAACGCGCGCGAGGTGCATCACCTCACGAGCACGGTGAACCGTCTTCTGACGGCGGCGCGCAAGCCTCCCGCCTCCGAGCCTGCAGCTCGCAGCAGGGCTGCGAAGAAAACCGGGCGCGCCTGAACGGTTGCCGCCCCCACCGCTGCGATAGCCTGTGGAGGTGCGTCCACCTCTGCCTGCTCTGGCTCTCTCCCTCGTCGCTTTGACCGCCCTCGCGGCGCAGCCCGCGGGAAAGGCTGCGGCAGATCCCGCCCGGCAATGGCTGCGCTCGCTGACGCCTGCCGAGCGCGTGGCGCAGCTCGTGATGGTTCCCTTTTACGGCGACGCGCCCAATCCGCGCAGCGCCGCGTGGAAGGAGTACGAGTCGCTCGTGCGGGAGCTGCGCGTGGGCGGGCTGATCGTGCTGAACCGCGTGCGCGAAGGGGTGGTGGAGCGCGCGGATCCGTATCAGATGGCGGCTTTCCTGAACCGCATGCAGCGGCTGGCGCGCCTGCCGCTGATCGTCGCCGGAGACTTCGAGCGCGGCGCCAGCATGCGCATGACCTCCACCGTGCCGTTTCCTCACGCCATGGCCCACGCGGCTGCGGACGACGAAGAGGGCGTGCGGAGGCTCGGGCGGGCGACAGCGCGCGAGGCGCGCGCCATGGGCGTCCACTGGATCTTCGCGCCCGATGCCGACGTCAACAACAACCCCGACAACCCGATCATCAACATCCGCAGCTTCGGCGAGGACCCGCAGCGGGTCGCGCGCCTGGTGCGGGCTTTCATCGAGGGTGCGCACTCGCAACCCGGGGCGCCCGTGCTCGTGACGGTGAAGCATTTTCCCGGGCACGGCGACACGAGCACCGACAGCCACATGGGCCTCGGCGTCGTCACCGCGGACCGCGCGCGTCTCGACGCCGTGGAACTCGTCCCCTTCCGCGCCGCCATCGAGGCGGGAGTCGACGCCATCATGACGGCGCACCTGGCCGTTCCCGCGCTGGAGCCGGAGCAGATCCCCGCCACCGTCTCGCGCCGTATCATGACCGGGCTGCTGCGCGAGGAGCTCGGCTTTCGGGGCATTCTCACCACAGACGCCATGGATATGCGCGGGCTGACGGAGATGTTTCCGCCCGGCGAGGCGGCGGTGCGCGCCCTCGAAGCCGGCAACGATCTGCTGCTCATCCCGCAGGACCCGCGCGCTGCCGTGCGGGCCGTGCGGGAAGCCGTGCGCGCGGGGCGCCTGACGCAGGCGCGGATCGATGCTTCCGTGCTGAAAATCCTTCGCGCCAAGCTCCGGCTCGGGCTGTTCCGGCAGCGCTTCGTGCGCATCGAGGAGATTCCTGATGCGCTGCTCGACCCGGACGACCTCGCCGCGGCGCGCTCCACCGCGCAGAAGGCGGTGACCCTTGTGAAAAACGAGGGCGGCGTGATTCCCCTGAAAGAGCGCGAGAGCGCCTGCTGGTTCGTCCTCTCCGGCAGCCGTTTCTCCACGCAAGGGCTCGGGCTTGTGGAAGAGCTGCGCTCGCGCAGCATCCGCAGCGCCGTGCTGCTCGATCCGTCCCTGCCGGAATCGGAGTTCGCCGCTCATGCCGAAAAAGCCGCCTCCTGCGGCACAATCGTGGCCGCCGCATACGTGACGGCTTCCGCCTACCGCGGCAGCGTCGATCTGGCAGGCGGCTATCCGGGCTTCCTCAAGCGGCTTCTGAATTCCGGCCGCCCGGTCATCCTCCTCGCCTTCGGCAACCCTTACCTGTTGCGCACATATCCCGAAGTGGCGGCTTATGTGGCAGCCTTCAGTACGGCGCGGGTGAGCGAAGAGGCCGTGGTTCGCGCCGTTCTCGGAGAGGCGCCCGTGACCGGCAGGCTGCCGGTCACCATCCCGGGCTTGGCACCGGCCGGATTCGGGATCAAGATAGAAAAGCCGGATTGATTCGCCGAAGGAGGTTCTCATGGCTTTTCGGATTCGCTCGCTCGCCTTCGACGAAGGCGGTTGGATTCCCGCCCGCCACACAGGGGAAGGGGAGGACCTGAGCCCCGCGCTCGAGTGGCAGGACATCCCCCCGGGCACGCGCAGCCTGGCGCTGGTGATGGACGATCCCGACGCCCCGGGCGGCGTGTGGACCCACTGGATTCTCTGGGACATCCCGGTCACTGAAACCGGGCTTGCCGAGGGGTTCGTGCCTGGCCGGCTGGGCTACAGCGGCGTCAACGATTTCGGGAAAGAAGGCTACAACGGCCCCATGCCGCCGCGCGGGCACGGCCCGCACCGCTACTTCTTCCGGCTCTACGCGCTGGACACGCGGCACCTGATGGTTTCCGCCGGCGTCAAGCGCCATGAGTTCGACAAGGCCCTCCGCGGCCACATCATCGACGAATGCGCCGTCATGGGCCGCTACGAGCGCAAGTGACGCCCCTCGCCGGCCTGCTTAGAATGAAGGCATGACCGGCATCACCTGGCTTGGACACGGCACGTTCGAACTCATCCTGGACAACGGGCAGACTGTCGTCATCGATCCGTGGGTCGACGGCAATCCTTCGTTTCCCGCCGGGCGTGATTTTTCGCGCATCGACACGATGCTCATCACGCACGGCCACTTCGATCACATCAACGACGCCGTTTCGCTGGCGAAACGCTTCCGCCCGCAGGTGATCTCGAACTTCGAGATCTGCTCCTGGCTCGAGTCTAAGGGCGTCGAAAACACTTCCGCCATGAACAAGGGCGGCACCCAGCAGGCAGGCGCCATGAAGGTCACCATGACCGACGCCAAGCATTCCTCCGGCATCCTGGACGAAGGCAAGTTCGTCTACGGCGGCGAGCCTGCCGGCTATGTCCTGCATTTGCCCGACGGGCGCCGCGCCTACTTCGCCGGAGATACGGCGGTGTTTGGCGACATGGCGTTGATCGCCGAGCTGTATCAGCCGGAGCTCGCCTTCCTGCCCATCGGCGACCACTTCACCATGGGTCCGCAACAGGCGGCGCTCGCGGCGCGCCTGCTCAAGGTTCGCACCGTCATCCCCATGCATTACGGCACATTCCCGGTGCTCGCCGGCAAGCCCGCCGAGCTCTCGAGCCTGCTCGCAGGATCCGAAATCCGCGTCTGGGAGCTCGAGATTGGAAAGCGAGCGGACTGGTAGCCATCTGATCCGGCGCCGCGGCGCACTCTGCCGGGTGCGCCGCCATCAGTCCGTCGCTTCCACGGAAAAATACGCGCAGTCGGGATGGTGGAACACGAGTGCGCTGACGCTCGCCTCGGGCTCCATCATCATTCCTTCCGTCAGGCGCACGCCGATCTCTTCCGGCTGCAGCAGCTTCCAGATCCCCTGCTGATCGTCCAGGTTCGGGCACGCCGGATAGCCGAAGCTGTAGCGCTTCCCGCGGTAGCGCGCCGTGAAGCGCTGCTGCATCGTCATGCCCGGTGGATCCGGGAAGCCCCACTCTTCGCGCAGCCGCCGGTGGAGCCATTCTGCCGCTGCTTCCGCCGTTTCAATCGCAAGAGCCTGCAGGCAGTGCGCCTCGAAGAACCGCCCCGCCTGCTTGGCTTCTTCCGATGCCTCGCGCACGCCCTCGCCCGCGGTGACCACGAACAGTGCAATGTGATCGCGGCGCCCGTTGCCATCAGGGTCCAGCACGTAATCGCTCAGGCAGAGCCCGTCCTTCTTCCGCTGCCGCTCGAAGGTGAAGATGTGCAGCGGCGCTTTGGCACCCGCCTCGTACAGTGCGATGGAGTTGCCCTCGCGCTCCGCTTCGAAGAACTGCCACACGGCGCGCACACGGAAAAAGGAGGCTGCCTTGCGTTTCACCTCCTCGACGTCGTGATGCAACGCCAGCGCCTTCTCGTCGCGCTCGCGCAGCGCCTGCTCGAAATTCCCCTTGAATCCGAGGTGGCGCCCGTAGAGCATATGCGGGTTGATATAGCTCCAGATCTCCGCCAGGTTCGCCAGCGTGCGCACGCGGCGGTCCAGGTACGGCGCGGGCGGGATGGGCAGGTCCGTCCGCACCTTCGGCGAACGCGCCGTGCCGGAGTCGACAACGATCCTCTCCCTGCCTGCCGGCGGCTGCTCCGCTGCCGGGGCAGCGCCGGACGAGATGGAAGCCAGCAGTTTTGCGCGCGACCCGGGGTCCATCAGGGCGTTCATGATCTGCAGCCCCGTCATCGCGTCCTTCGCGTAGAACGTCGGCCCCTGATAGGCGGGCGCGATCTTGGTCACCGTAAACTTTTCACTCAACGCCGCGCCGCCCACCAGCAACGGCACCCGCACCCCCGCTTCGCGCAGGTCTTCTCCTGTCACCACCATCTGCTGCGCGGACTTCACCAGCAGCCCGCTCAGCCCGATGGCGTCCGGCTTGTGCTCGTGGAAGGCCCGGATCAGGTCTTCCGGCGGCACCTTGATGCCCAGATTGATCACCTCGTAGCCGTTGTTGGAGAAGATGATCTCCACCAGGTTCTTGCCGATGTCGTGCACATCGCCCTTCACCGTGGCCAGCAGGAACTTGCCGCGCGCCTGCACGCTGCTCTTCTCCATGAACTGCTGCAGGTGCGCCACGGCGGCTTTCATCGCCTCGGCCGACTGCAGGACTTCGGCCACAATCAGCTCGTTGTTGTTGAACAGCCGCCCCACCTCGTCCATGCCCCGCATCAGGGGCCCGTTGATGATCTCGAGCGGCGTGGCGCCCTCGGCCAGCTTGCGGTTCAGATCCTCGATCAGCCCGTCCTTGCTGCCCTCGATGATGTAGCGCGCCAGCCGCTCGTCGAGCGGCAGCTGCGCGGCGGTCTGTTTCGCCTTCGCCCCGGCTTTGCGGAAGAACTCGGTGATGGCCGCGATGTTGTGCTGGCTGACGGCCATGCGCTCTTCGCGCGACTGCTCGCGCCAGTCCTCGCTCACGCCGGGGAATTTCTCCGGATCGGGCCAGTTGAACAGCAGCCGCTCGGCGAGGATCCGTTCCTCTTCCGGGATCGACGCAAAGCGTTCCAGCTTTTCCGTATTGACGATCGCCAGATCCAGCCCGGCTTTCGTCGCGTGATACAGAAAGACGCTGTTCACGACTTCGCGCGCCGCCGGGGGCAGGCCGAAGCTGACGTTGGAAATTCCGAGGATGGTTCGAACGTGCGGGATGTTTTCCTTGACGAGCCGCACGCCCTCGATGGTCTCCACGGCGCCGCCGATATAGTTCTCGTCGCCCGTGGCGACCGGAAAGACGAGCGGATCGATGATCAGATCCTCGGGACGCATCCCGTACTTGTTCACCAGCAGGTCCACGCTCCGCTGCGCCACCGCCAGCTTGCGTTCGCGCGTGAACGCCTGCGCCTGCACGGGATCCTCGTCGATGGTCCCCACCACCAGCGCCGCCCCGTAGGCGCGCGCCAGAGGCGCGATGCGCTCGAACTTCTCCTCGCCGTCCTCCAGATTCACGGAGTTGATGATGGCCCGCCCCTGGCAATAGGTGAGCGCCAGCTCGACGGCGCGCGCATCGGTGGTGTCGATCATCAGCGGCGCCTTCACCTTGCGGATCAGCAGCTCGTAGAAGGGCGGGATGTCGGCCAGTTCGTCCCGGTCGGACGACTGCAGGCAGACGTCGATGATATGCGCCCCGGCGCGCACCTGCCGGCGCGCGATCTCGGTGGCTTCCTCCCACTTCTCTTCCGCGATCAGCTGCTTGAACAGCCGCGAGCCGATCACGTTGGTGCGCTCGCCCACCAGCAGCGGGCGCGTCGAGTCGTCCGCCTCCACTGTTTCGATGCCCGAGAAGAACACGCGGTGCGAGCGCTGCGGCAGCGGGCGCGGGCGCTTGCCGTCCGCCATCTGCGCGATGGCGCGGATATGCGCGGGAGTGGTGCCGCAGCAGCCCCCCGCGATGTTGAGCCAGCCGTGATCGACAAAGCGCTCCATCTGCGCCGCCAGGGAATCCGGCGTCTCCAGATAACGGCCCTCCTCGTCCGGCAGCCCGGCGTTCGGATAACAGGAGACGCGCGCCGGCGAGAGTTCATGAATCGTGCGGATGTGGTCCGTCATGAGCTCCGGCCCGGTGGCGCAGTTCAGGCCGATGGCGAGCAGATCCGCGTGGGCGATGGAGACGACAAACGCATCCGCGGTCTGCCCGGCCAGCATCGTGCCCATCGGCTCGATGGTGCCGGAGACGATCACGGGGACCGGGCGCCCGAGCTCGTCGGCCAGCCTGCGGATGGCGAGCAGCGCGGCTTTCACGTTGCGCGTGTCCTGGCAGGTTTCCACCAGCAGCAGGTCGGCGCCGCCGTCGATCAGGCCGCGCGCCTGTTCGTAGTAGCCTTCGCGCAGCTGCGCGAAGGTGACGCCGCCAGTGACAGTGATGGCCTTCGTCGTGGGGCCCATTGAGCCTGCCACAAAGCGCGGCCGCCCGGGCCGCTCGAACTCCGCCGCCGCCTCGCGCGCCAGCTCCGCCGCCTTGCGGTTGATTTCATAGCAGCGCTGCTCCAGCCCGAACTCGGCCAGCGTGACTGTCGAGCCGCCGAAGGAGTTGGTTTCCACAATGTCGGCGCCGGCCTCGAAATAGGCGCGGTGAATGTCGCGGATCCACTCCGGGCGCGTGAACAGCAGGTGCTCCGTGCAGTTTTCGAATTGCGGCCCGCCCCAGTCTTCTATTGTCGGGTTGCGCTGCTGCAGCATCGTGCCCATGGCGCCGTCGAGCACCAAAATGCGCTCCTCGAGCGCGGCAAGCAGCTCCTGCTGGCGGGATTTCCAGTTCATTTTCAGCGAGACGGGCTAATTTCCATGGTATCCGAGCCGCGCCGCCTCAGCGGTACAGCCCGTGCGTGCGGATGTAGTCGAGCACCGCAGGATGCAGCCCTTCCGCCGTGCCGTGCGCCTCCAGCTGGCGGCGGATCTCCGACGATGACAGCGGCAACGCCAGCGTCTCCAACCGGTGAACGCGCGCTCCGGGGGGGATGGTGAGTTCATAGCCGGGGCGCGAGACGACGATAAAATCCACGGCTGCCAGCACGTCCGCGCTGCGGTGCCACGAGCCGATTTCCGCGAAGGCGTCGGCGCCGATCAGAAAGAAAATCTGGTCTTCGGGAGCCAGCATGGCGCGCAGCTTTTCGATCGTGTGGATCGTGTAGCTGCGGCCGGCGCCTTCTTCCAGGCGGGAGGGCTCGAAGCGCGGATCCTCCCGGCAGGCCAGCTCCACCATGCGGTAGCGGTGCTCGTAAGGCGTCGTCTGCCCTTCGGGCTTGTGCGGCGGGTGCGCAGCGGGCACGAACAGCACCTTGTCGAGGCGGAACCGGTCGGCTGCTTCCCGGGCGACGCGGGTGTGCGCCGTGTGGATGGGATCGAAAGTGCCTCCAAAGACCGCGAGCCGCAAAACGCCATCGTAGCGAAATGTTTCGGCCCGCGTCACTGGCCCTTCCCGCGCTGCCGTTCGGCGGCGGCGCGGGCCAGCTCGTCGCAGCGGTTGTTGTCCTCGTGCGAGGCATGGCCCCGCGTCCAGATCCAGCGCACCTTGTGGCGCTGCAGCTCGGCGTCGAGCGCCTGCCACAGATCCTGGTTCAGCACGGGCTTCTTTTCGGCGGTCTTCCAGCCGTTGCGCTTCCAGCGCGCCAGCCAGCTCTCCACGCCGTTCTTCAGGTACTGCGAATCCGTGGTGAACTCCACCTCGCACGGCTCCTTGAGCGCCTGCAGGGCGCGCAACGCCGCGGTGAGCTCCATCCGGTTGTTGGTGGTGTGCGGCTCGCCGCCCGAGCGCGCCCGCGTGTGCTCGCCATAGCGCAGGATGTAGGCCCAGCCGCCCGGGCCCGGATTGCCGAGGCAGCTGCCGTCGGTGATCGCCTGAACTTTCTTCATGGGCGCTTCAGGCGGCCGGGGCCTCGGCGTCTTCGGGCGCGCTGCCGCGGGCGAGTTCGGCTTCGAAGAACCGGTCGACGAGCGAGAGGATCTCGCGGGCTTCTTTGGCATGGTAGATGGCCGTCCGGAGTTTCGATCCGTTGCGCACCCCGTGGGTGAAATGCGAGGCGAACTGCTTCATCTTCCCTACGGTGTCCAGCGATTCATGCTCGATCAGCATCGAATAGTAGGTGTGCATGATGCGCCAGCGGTCTTCCTCCGTGGGCCGGTAATAGCTGCCCGTGGCCACGTATTCGGCGATCTGCCGGAAGATCCACGGATTCGACGCGGCGGCGCGCCCGATCATCACGGCATCGCAGCCGGTTTCGCGCACCATGCGCACGGCATCTTCCGGCGTCACGATGTCGCCGTTGCCGATCACCGGGATCTTCACCGCTGCCTTCATCTCCGCGATGCGCGTCCAGTCGGCGCGCCCGCTGTAGCCCTGCTCGCGCGTGCGCGGATGCAGCGCAATGGCATTCACGCCGCAATCCTCCGCCAGCTTCGCCATCTGCACGTGCACCAGCTCGCAGTCATTCCAGCCGGCGCGCGTCTTCAGCGTCAGCGGAATGCGGATCGCGGCGCGCACCGTGCGCAGGATGGTCTCCACCAGCGGCAGGTTCCGCAACAGCCCGCTGCCGCCGTTGCATTTGACCACCTTTTTCACGGGGCAGCCGAAGTTGATGTCCACGGCGTCGAAGCCCGAGTCTTCGCAGATCCGTGCGGCTTCGGCGAGCACCTCCGGGTCGGCGCCAAACAACTGGGCTGTGATCGGGTGCTCGTCCGGCTCAAAGTACAGATAGCGAAAGCTCTGCAGCCGTTTGCGGTTGGGGTGCCGCCGCGTGGCGACCACGCCGTGCGAGCTGGTGAACTCCGTCATCAGCAAGCCGCACCCGCCCTGGGCGCGGATCAGGCGGCGGAACACCGTATCGGTGACGCCCGCCATGGGCGCCAGCACCGTCGCCGGCTGGATGCGCACAGGTCCAATGCGGAACTCGGACGGAAAGGGAACCATCTACTCTTGATTGTAACGGGCGCAATTGGCCGAAACACAAGCGCTTGCGGCTGCGTCGACATTGGGTGAGGATCCGGGAGATGTGGCAGAAACTGGGATTGGCGTTTCTGGCAGGCGGCATGGCTGTCGGGACGGTCGTGTATCTCGGGCTGAAGCACCGGGACGCGGCGCAGACGAAGGTGCCCGCCCCGGCGGTGCAGGCTTCCTCACCCGCCGTGCCAGCGGCGGAAGCGCGCGAGGTTCCGCCGCCTGAGCCGCAGGCGGAGATCCCCAAGCCTGCAGAGCAGCCCCTGAAGAGGAAAGCGGCAGCGGCTCCCGCGAAGCACCCGGCCCCTGCTGGCGGAGCGAGCCGTCCTGCTGTGACGAGCGCAACAGCTCAGCCGGCGCAGTCCGCGCCGCCCGCGCAGGTCACGGAACAGGCCAGAGTTGTGCCCCCGCCGCCCGAGGACATCCGCATTTCACCGCCCCAGGCGTCCGCGGCCGCTGCGGCTCCGGCGGCTGCGGCTGAGGAATCCCGGCCAGCGGCTGTGGAGAAGCCCGCGCCGCCGAAGCGCGAGCCGCGCCAGGTGACCGTGCCCGCCGGCACGCTGATCGCCGTCAGGCTGCGCGACGCGCTCAGCACGGAGCGGCAGTCGGCCCATGATCCGTTCTTCGCTACGCTGGACGCGCCGCTCATCGTCGAAGGGCTCGTCATCGCCGAACGCGGAGCGCTCGTGCGCGGGCGCGTGGTGGAAGCCGTCGGCGCCGGGCGCGTGAAGGGGCGCGCGGCGTTGGTGCTGCAACTCGATGAGCTGACTACATCCGACGGGCAGAAAGTCGAGATCCGCACAGACTCTTTCCGTCATGAGGCGGAGAGCACTGTGAAGAGCGACGTGGCGAAGACGGGCGTTGCGGCGGGCATCGGAGCTGCCATCGGAGCGATTGCCGGCGGCGGCAGAGGCGCGGCGATCGGCGCAGCCATCGGCGGCGCTGCGGGCGCCGGCACTGCGATGGCGACGCGCGGAAAACCCGCGGAGCTGCCCAGCGAGACGCGTCTCACCTTCCGCCTGAGCGAGCCCGTCACGCTGACCGAAAAGCTCCCCTGAAGGGGACAGCCTGATCTGCCTCCTTCGCTGCCAGGCAAGTCAGCGGCGCCCTTTTCCGGATGCTCCCGAAACGAAAGTGCCGGATCAGGCTGTCCCCTTCGAAAACCCCGTCTCCTGCTTCCACGCCTCCAGCGTGTTGTACACAATCGGGCAGTAGCAGGCGCGGTCGACCTTCAGAGCTTGAGGTTTCTGGCACGGCGTTCGCAGATGCAACGTGGTTTACGCCGGCAGTAAGATTGAAGGGACTTCCAGAGCCTGCAATGTTGCGAAAGAACTTCGAGCAAGTCTGGGATCAGCTCAGGGCCAAGAGGGCGCAGTTCAACGACTACCTGGAGCGGATCACTCTCGATGGGATTCGAGGTTTGACGCAACTGCAGGTCTCATTTCAGTACCCCGTCACAGTGCTGGCTGGACCGAATGCTTGCGGCAAGAGTACAGTCCTGTTCGCCGCTGCTTGTGCGTACAAGCGCGTGAAAGGGGATCCGCTGAGCGGCCGTTATCCTTCCGAGGTGTTCCCAGACGTGAAGGGTTTCGACCGGCGGGGCTCGGTTCGGATGGAATTTCAATACACCGTCGCGAGACAAAGCCGGGCGATGGTCTGGAGCCGGTCCGGAGGCAAGTGGAATCGCAGTTATTTCGGCCGGAAGCGGGGAACTCAGCCCGCAAGGAAGACGTACCTGCGGACGCTCGCGAATTTGACGAGTCCATCGGAGGTTCGCCGATTCCTCCAGTTCAGCCGGGGGCTTCTCGAGCAGGAGGACCTGTCCGCACAGGTTGTTGCCTTCGCACACCGGATCTTGAATCACGAGTATGCCAAGGTGACTCTGCTGAAACGGGGGGGCGCGGACCGTGACATGTTGCACGTTCAGCTCAAAGAGCCTGCGGAAGCGGCCTATTCCGAATTTCATATGTCGGCGGGCGAGCGTGCCATTTTGCGGCTTGCAAAAGATCTCAGCGATTTGAGCGGAGCGCTTGTTCTGATTGACGAAATCGAGGCTGGCCTGCATCCATTCACGCAGCAACATCTCATGCTCGAGCTGCAAAGAATGGCGCTTCGCAACGAGATTCAATTCATCATCGCCACTCACAGCCCGGCCGTTCTGGAGACGGTGCCAGCCGAAGCGCGCGTCTTTCTCGAACGCCACCAAGGAGTAGTGAGCGTTCGCCCACCATTTCGCGACATCATGCAGCGGGCGTTATACGGGCGCCCACTGGACAAGCTCCTCGTGCTTTGCGAGGACGAGGTGTCTGAAGCACTGATCCGCGGCGTTCTCGAGCGACTGGGGCCCTCGCTCGAATGGCTTCAGTCCAGTGTGGAAGTCGGCCGCGATTCAGGCATGGCCGACTTCCCGGCGCACGTGCGCACGATGGCCATGCTGCGGCAGCTTGACACGACCCTCTTCGTGTTGGACGGAGACGCGAAAGCGATCCTGGGGCAATTAAGGGAAGCTGCCGGGGAGCAATCCCACGCTCTTCAAGTGTTGTTCCTTCCGGGGGATGTCGGCCCGGAGCAATGGATCTGGGACCGTCTGAAGGCGGCACCGCAAGACTACGAAGCGGACCTCGGATTGAGCCCCGGTCAGTTGAGGCAAGCACTCGACCGCATAGAGGCCGTTTTTGAGACTGCCGCGGACAAGCCGAGGAACATTGCCAAGAACCGGTTCGCGACTCTAGCCGAGGAACTGGAGACCGAGGTCTTCTTTATTGCGCGCTTGGTCGGACGTCACGAAAGCGAGCCGGGAAGGGAGCTGAGGCCTTTCGCCGAGGAACTTCAAGACAAGTTGAACGACTGGCGATCTCGGGTATGACGGGGGCGCATTCCCGTTCGTCCCTCCGTTGCAGATGCCCGGCGAGAGCTGCTACCGGATTCCGGGCGAAAACCCCGTCTCCTGCTTCCACGCCTCCAGCGTGTTGTACACAATCGGGCAGTAGCAGGCTCGGTCGATGAACTGCCACATGCGCGACGGGATCGACCCCGCCCCGCGCACCATGTGCGGAAAGTCGACGCACGCCGCCGGGCGCACGTCGTACACGGTGCATTCATTGCCGGAAAGAAACACGCAGCCGCGCTCCGGATCCCGGCGCAAAATCCAGCCCTCCTCCTCGCTCTCTTCCGCGTATTCCCGCTTGAATTTTTCGATGCTCATGCGGAAATGCTTCGCCAGGCGCTCGATGTCGCGCTCGAGCAGGCGCGCCGTGGCGACGCGGCAACAATTGCCGCATGCGAGGCAGTCAATCTGCTCCTCCACCTGCTCGGCAATCTGCCGCAGCCGCCGCTCCACATAGCGGTAGGTCTTCAGGTGCCGCCGGAAGCGCTCGTTCTCGGCGCGCTTGTGCTCGCCTAGCCGGCGGATCTGCACCAGGTCCGTGATCACCAGGAGACGTTCACCTTCTTGAAGTCCCCGGCGCGCATATAGCTCAGACCGCCGGGGTCGAGATACTTCGCCATTGCGGCGCGCACCTGCTCGGGCGTCAGCGCCCGCACCTTCTCTTCCAGCTCGGCGTCGAACGCCATCGTGCGCCGTTCGTAGGTGCGGCTCACCAGCCTGCCGACCAGCTCCTCGTCGTTCTCCCGGCTCACCTGACGGCTCTGCAGCCAGCTCTTCTTGCCGGCTTCGATCTCCTCCGCCGTGAAGCCTTCCGTCAGGATCTTCTTCATCTCATCCCTGAACGACGCTTCCACTTTCGGCGCGTTTTCCGGCGCGCAGATGGCGTAAGCGATGAAGAGGGAGTGGTCGTCCTCGGCGCCGGCGATCAGCTGCGAGCCCACGCCGTAGCTCAAGCCCTCTTTGTTGCGGATCCGCGCAAACAGGCGCGAGTTCATGCCCTGGCCAAGCAGGTAGTTGCCAAAGAGCAGCGCCGGATAATCGGGATCCGTGTCCTTCAGGCGGAACGCCGTGCCCGCCATCCACATGGCGTTGGCCTTGTCGGGCGTTTCGAACGCCGCCGCGGCGGGCTTCACCGGCATGTACTTCCGCAGGATGCGCGCATAGCTCTGCCGGCTCCTCCAGTCGCGCGCGTGCTTCGAGATCTGCTGCTGGATGCTCTCGGGATCAAAGTCGCCGATGATGGCAAGCTCCCCCTCCGCCAGCCCGTAGTACTGCGCGTAGAACTCCTTCACCTGGTCGAGCGTCACGCTCTGGATTCCGGCGATCTGCTCCTCCACGGTGGGCACGTAGCGCACATCGCCCTTCGGATACGGAATCAGGTGCCGCTGCAGCGCGGTGGAGGCGATCGTCTGCGGCTGGCTCTTGGCGCCCTCCAGCGATGCCAGCACCTGCCGCTTCAGCTGGTCGAACTCGTTTTCGGGGAACACGGACTCCTTCAGCATCTCGAAGACGAGGTCGACCGCCGCCGGGAGGTTTTCCCGCGTCGTCGTGATGCGCGCGGACACGCCGCTGGCGTTGCCGCCCACGCTGACCTGCGCCTTGATGCGGTCGAGCTCGTCGCGGATCTGCTGCCGCGTGCGCTTCGCCGTGCCCCGCATCAGCATCTGCCCGGTAAGCCCGCCGATGAAGGCTTTCTCCCGCAGGTTGTTCTCGTCCCCGAAGTGCAGGCTCAGCACCGCAGTGACCTGCGAGCCGCGCGTCTTCTTTGGCAGCAGAGCGATCTTCAGCCCGCCGTGGATGTCGCCGCGAATGGTGCGCTTGTCGATGTTGGCAGGCGTAGCGTCGAACGACTCGCCCTGCGACACCACCGCCTTGCCCGTGTAGCCTTCTACCAGCTTCTCGACTGCCGGAGGCTCGGGCACCTCGGCGCGCACCGGCTCCTTCTCCGGAATGAACAGCCCGACGGTGCAGTTGGAAGGGATGAAGTATTTCTCCGCGGCTTTCTGCACCTGCTCGAGCGTCACCTTCTCGATCCGGTCGCGGTGCAGGAACATCAGGCGCCAGTCGCCCATTGCCTGCCACTCGGAGAGTTCCAGCGCCACGTCCTGCGGGTCGTTCATCCGCAGCTCGAAGTTCTTCAGCCACCGTGTGCGCTGCCGCTCCAGCTCGTCCTTCGTGAAAGGCTTCGTCTTGATTTCGGCGATCGTGTCGAGCAGCGTCTTCCGCGCATCCTCCAGCGAGTTCTCCATGCGCACCATCGCCTGGGCATAGGCGAAGCCCGGATCATGCAGCTGGAAACTGCCCATGGACACGCTGGCGGCTTTCTTGGTCTCCACCAGCGCCTTGTACAGCCGCCCGGAGGGCTGGTCGCCCAGAATCTCCACCGCCATCTCCACAGCGGCGAATTCCTCGTGCGAGCCGGGCGGAATGTGCCACGCCGCGCCCACATACTGCACGTCGCCCACGCGGCGCACCGTCACCATGCGCTCCCCGTCCTGGACCGGCTCCACCGTGTAAGTGCGCCGCAGCTGCCGCTGCGGCTTGGGAATGGCGCCGAACGTCTTCTGGATCAGCGCCAGCGTCTTCGGCTCGTCAAACTTGCCCGCCACCACCAGAAGTGCGTTGTCCGGCTGATAGAAGTGCCGGTAGAACGCCTGCAGCCGTTCGATGGGGACGCGCTCGACGTCGCTGCGCGCGCCGATCGTCGACTTGCCGTAGTTGTGCCACAGAAATGCGGTGCTGACGACGCGCTCCAGCAAGACCCGCGACGGAGAGTTCTCCCCGGACTCCATCTCGTTGCGCACCACCGTCATCTCGCTGTCGAGGTCCTTCTTGGCGACGAAGCTGTTCACCATGCGGTCGGCTTCCATAGACAGCGCCCACGCGAGGTTCTCCTCCGTGGCGGCGAACGTCTCGAAATAGTTCGTCCGGTCGTACCACGTGGTGCCGTTCGGCCGCGTTCCGTGGTCCTGCAGCTCCTTCTTGATGTCGGGGTGGTTCTTCGAGCCCATGAACAGCAAGTGCTCGAGCAGGTGCGCCATGCCCGTTTCGCCGTAGTCCTCGTGGCGTGAGCCCACCAAGTAGGTCACATTCACCGTAATGGTGGACTTCGACGGGTCGGGGAACAGCAGAACGCGGAGCCCGTTGTCGAGGCGGTATTCCGTAATGCCTTCCACCGAGGTCACCTTCCGCGGCCCGGCCTGTTGCGCCGCTGCGCCGGCGGAGAGAGTCAGAACCAGGGTGGCCGCCGCGAACAGACGGAGCGCGGCGAAGCTTCGGCTTTGGATGTTCATTGGCACGATCCTTGTACCCATCGTAAACAATCTCCGGCCGCCGCCCCTGTAACATCTCGCGGCGCTATGTTGGAGGCGTGGGGCGCGCCCGCTTTCGTTTTCACGGCGACCTCAACGACCTCCTCCCCGCCGCCTGCCGCGGCGTCTGGATCGAGTACGAGTTCCGCGACCGCCCGTCGCTGAAGCACGCCATCGAAACCTTCGGCGTGCCCCACCCGGAGATCGGCCAGCCCGCCGACCTGACGCCGCTGCTCAGCGACGGCGACTCCATCGACGTGCACCCGCGCCAATACCGCCAACCGCCCCCCGGCGGCTGGCGGTTCGTATTGGACTGCCACCTCGGGCGGCTCGCCAAGTATCTCCGGATCCTTGGATTCGACACCCTCTACGACGCACGCGCAGGAGACAGGGAACTGGCGGAAGCCGCGGCCGCCGGGCGCTTCCTGCTCACGCGCGACCGCAGCCTGCTAATGCGCAAGCAGGTGGAGTCCGGCGCCCTGGTGCGCGGCGACGAGCCGCGCGCACAGCTGATCTGGCTGGCGGAAAAGCTCGGGTTGTGGGAGCACACGGCGCCGCTGCGCCGGTGCCTGCGCTGCAACGCCCTGCTCGAGCCCGCCGACCGCGAGGCCGTTTGGGAGCGCATCCCTCCCAAGACGCGCCTCTGGTGCAGGGAATTCGCGCGGTGCTCCGGGTGCGGGCAGCTGTACTGGCCGGGATCGCACTACGAGCGCATGACGGAGTGGATCCGCTCCTTGAGGGTGCGTGGGAAGGCTGGTGCCTGAGCAGGAACGGCCATTCTCTCCCGCAGACGGTCCAATCCAGCGGGTGTGCCGCTTGGCGGGACCAAGGGGCCGTGGCAGAAGGCTCAGGAAATCGGGGATCTCCGGCCGGAAGAGGCCCCCTGCCGCCAATCCCGCCCCCCGCGGCCGGGAAGCCCGGAGTGAGCCGGATGGAGGACGGGGCTGCAACCGAAGAGCCCCGCCCCGCCGCTGCACTAAATCTTGCCGGTGACGAGGACGCGGGCGGCGAGAACGCCCCCGGCCACGGAGGTGCCGCTGACCTCCACCTTCATGCCCGGCTTCAGATCCGAGAACTCCTTCACTCGTCCGACGTACCGCGTCTCAGCGTCTACAAGCACCGTCTGGCCCCCGACCACAAACGATCCGCTGCCGACGCTGTCAATTGTCCCCTTGATCTCGACTTCCTTCCACTCGGGCTTGGGAGGCTCCGGGGGCTTCCCTGTGTTGGGAGGATTGCCAGTCACCGGCGGCACGCCCGAGGGCATGTGGAATCCGGTGACGAACATCGTCTTCTCACTTCGGCGCAGGACGAAGAACACGGAGTGCGGACCGGTGGCGCCTTCCGGCCACGGAACCACGGCGTTCGCCCTGCCCCTGCTGTCGGTGGGCACCGTTCCGAGCGGCGAGCAGCGGTCTGAAACACTGCTCAGCCTGCACACCAGAAGCGCATAGGACACTTCGGGAACCGCGCCTTCCAGGTCGACCTTCACCTGCCCCTTGGCCCGCACCTCGATCTCGCCGTCCGTCAGGGTATCGTCGCCCCACGGGAAGGGAATCAGGGAGGAGGCATCGTTGGGCAGCCTCGCCACGCTGACCCACTGCGCCTGAAAGATCTTCGGGCCGAGATCCTGCACGTCGTCGGGCTGAGCCGGACAAAGCACGCTGAACGCAAGCAAGGCCGGAGCCATCCGGCTGAGAATTCTCCACATTTGGACCTCCTCGATCAGTCTCTATTGGACTCTTCTTTCGGGATCGTTGCAAGCACTCTTCTTGCTGAGTCAAGAAAACCACAACCGATTCCCGCGACAACACGCCTGCACCACAGGTGTTTGCCGGAGCCGCGATTGTCCGGACTTCCGCAATCCTGCGGCAAGCCATGCTGCCTGCCATTTCCCCTGCAAATCGCCCGCCACTGCCCCGGAATGCGATTTCCGGCAAATTCCTCCACCCGGAAGAGGAAAATTCCTCCCGCCCCCGGCAAAAATTTCCGGCACGATTTGCGCAACAGGGCCGGCAATCCACGGCGCGCCGGCGCCCCGAAGCTCTTTTTACGGAATAAAATACCCGGATTTCCGGTTCGCAGCCGTCCTTTCCCGCTCTGATAGACTTTACATTCGATCAGCCATGCAGGAAACGACCGTCTACTCTCCTCCGCCTGAGTTCTCGAACAGCGCCCACGTCAGGAGCCTCGAGGAATACCACGCCCTCTACCGCCGCGCCGTCGAGCATCCCGAGGAGTTCTGGGCGGAGATGGCGGAGCGGGAGGTCCACTGGTTTGAAAAGTGGCACCACGTTTTCGAGTGGCACCCGCCCTTCGTGAAGTGGTTCGTCGGCGCGAAGACGAACGCTTCCCACAACTGCCTGGACCGGCATCTGGAGGCGCGCGGGAACAAGACCGCCATCCTGTTTGAAGGCGAGCCGGGCGACCGACGCGCCCTCACCTACCGCGAGTTGCACGAGCACGTCTGCCGGTTTGCCAACGTTCTGAAGGCACGCGGCTACAAGGCGGGCGACCGCGCCATTATTTACATGCCCATGGTGCCGGAAGCCGTCGTCGCCATGCTTGCCTGCGCCCGGCTCGGTATCACGCACTCCGTCGTCTTCGGCGGCTTCTCGGCGGAAGCTCTGAAGGCGCGCATTCAGGATCTGGATGCGCACATCGTTCTCACTGCCGATGGCGGCTGGCGCCGGGGCAGGGAAGTGCGCCTGAAGGACGCCGCCGACGAGGCGCTCGCCGAATGCCCCAACGTCCGCGACGTGATCGTCCTGAAGCGCACCGGCGGGCAAATCCGCATGCAGGAGGGGCGTGACCTCTGGTGGCACGAACTCGAGCAGGGCGCCTCGCCGGATTGCCCCGCCGAACCGCTGGATGCTGAACACCCCCTCTTCGTCCTCTACACCTCCGGCACGACCGGCAAGCCCAAGGGCATCCTCCACACCACCGGCGGCTACCTCACTTACGTCACCTGCACGATGAAGTGGGTGTTCGACCTGAAGGAGGACGACATCTACTGGTGCACGGCGGACATCGGCTGGGTCACCGGGCACTCCTATCTCGTCTATGGCCCTCTGTCGGCGGGCGCCACCTGCATCATGTACGAGGGCGCACCGGACTATCCGGCGTGGGACCGCTGGTGGGAGATCGTCGCCCGCTACAGGGCGACCATTTTCTACACGTCGCCAACCGCCATTCGCGCCCTCATCAAGCAGGGCGAGGCGCTCCCGGCAAAGCATGATCTCTCCTCGCTCCGCCTGCTGGGCAGCGTCGGCGAACCCATCAACCCCGCTGCCTGGGAATGGTACCACCGCGTGATCGGCAAAGGCCGCTGCCCGATCGTCGACACATGGTGGCAAACCGAGACGGGCGGCATCCTCATCGCTCCAATGCCGGGCGCCGTGCCGCTGAAGCCCGGCTCGGGCACCCTGCCCATGCCGGGCATCGAGGCGGAAGTCGTCGACTTCCATGGCGAGCCCGTGCCGCCCAATACCGAAGGCTTCCTCGTGATCAAGCGCCCCTGGCCCTCCATGCTCCGCACCATCTGGGGCGACCCGCAGCGCTACGAGCAGCAGTACTTCTCGCGCGTTCCGGGCATCTACTTCACCGGCGACGCCGCGCGCCGCGACGAGGACGGCTACTTCTGGATCCTCGGGCGCGTGGACGATGTGATGAACGTCAGCGGCCACCGGTTGTCCACCATGGAGGTCGAATCGGCGCTCGTGCGCCATCCTGCCGTGGCAGAGGCCGCCGTGGTTGGCAAACCGCACGAGATCACGGGGCAGGCGGTGTGCTGCTTCGTGACGCTCAAGCAGGGCTATGAAGCAGGCGATGCGCTCGCCAAAGAACTCCGGCAGTGGGTGGCGCACGAGATCGGCGCCTTTGCGCGCCCGGAGGAGATCCGGTTCACGGAAGCGCTCCCGAAGACCCGCTCCGGCAAGATCATGCGCCGCCTGTTGCGCGAGATCGTCACCTCGCACACCGTCACCGGCGATGTGACCACGCTCGAGGATCTCAGCGTGGTGACCCGGCTCGCCGCGCAACAGGACGAGGACTGACCTACAGCGGCTCGCCGACTTCCGCCGCCGTGATCGTCAGCGGCCGGATGGAGCGCGCCAGGCCTGTGTCCTCGTCGGCGTCGATCACCACGGCATGGAGCTCCACCATGCCCGTGGCTGCCTCGAACCGCGCCGGCAGCTGGGTCAGAAAGCGGTGCAGGACGGTGCGCTTCTCGACGCCGATCACGGAATCATACGGCCCTGTCATTCCGCAGTCTGTCTGATACGCTGTGCCGCCGGGCAGGATGCGCGCGTCGGCCGTGGCGATGTGGGTGTGCGTGCCGATCACCGCCGTTGCGCGCCCGTCGAGGTGCCAGCCCATCGCCATCTTCTCGCTCGTGGCCTCGGCGTGAAAATCGACGAAGCGGATGCGCACGTCCGGCGGCAGCCCCGCCAGCAAAGCGTCCGCCGTGCGGAACGGGCAGTCTGTCGCCGGCATGTGCACGCGCCCCTGCAGGTTCAGCACTGCATAGGGAGCCCCGTTGCGCGCCTTGCCGACGTACAGCCCCGAACCCGGCACCCCGTTGCCATAATTGGCCGGGCGCAACAGGCGCGGCTCGTTGTCCAGATAATCGTACACCTCGCGCTTGTCCCAGATGTGGTTGCCGGATGTCATCACGTCGATGCCCAGCGCGAACAGCTCCTGCGCCAGCGGCGGCGTGATTCCGAAGCCCCCGGCGGCGTTCTCGACGTTGGCGATCGCCAGGTCGATCGATTCGTCGCTGATCAGGCGTCCAAGGCAGGCGGCGGTGATGCGGCGCCCGGGCGAGGCGAAGATATCGCCGATGAAAAGAATTCGCATGAAGAGCAAAGGGGAGAAGGAGCGCACCACATGAACCGTTCCAGCCTCGGAATCGACCCCGATCGGCCACGGGGGGAGCCCGCCGCGCGCCTTCAGGCTTCTCCTTGCGGAGCATGCTCACCAGCGCGAATGTTCGAGCCAGGCTCCAGATTCATTTGCATCGGATCAATTATGGAGACCAGTGACGCGTCCCGCAGGAACGCTCCTCTGCCGGACAGGATACCGTGAACCGCCCCTCCGGGCCAAGTCACTTCTCGATCACGGCTTCCCAGCGGCACTTCGGATCGCCGCCGCAGGATTGCGCCGTGCCCCGGATCGTCCGCCCATCGGCCTGCACCTGCCCCTCGTAGGTGTCTTTCGACGCGCGGTTCAGCAGCCGCACGTAGGCGCCGTCCCAGCGCTGCAGTTCCAGCACGCCCTGAGTCTGTGCGCCGGACTTCTTCTCCCGGTAGGAGAAGCGCACCGTTTCGCCCTCGAATGTCCACGTCCCTTCCCAGTGAAAGCCGGGCGTCGTCAGATCCGTGACGCGCCAGAGCCTGCCCGGGTTGGCGCGGATGCCCGCCCGCAGCGGCGAGGCGTCTTTCGGCGCCGGCAATGCCGCGGCTACTTGCGCCACGCCCCTCGCCAGCGGCTTCCAGTCTGCCACCACACGGAAGCCGCACGCCACCGCCGCGCCGCACCACTCCGCCTTCCCCCGGATCGTCCGCCCGTCGCTCTGAATCCTTCCGGTGGCGCTGTAGGTGCGGACGCCGGAGCTCAACGGAACATGCAGCCGCAGGCGCACTTCGTCGCCTTCGATCGACAGGATCTCCGCCGTCCACGTGGCTGGCCGCCCCTTCTGGTCGCTGTAGAACACGCGGAAGCGCGCCGTGTCGCCCTCCCGCACCCACTTTCCCTTCAGCACCAGATCGCGCGTGTTCCACTCTTCGGCGGCCCACTCGCGCCCCAGATCTCCGCCGCGGGGGAGGGAAGCGTTCTGCGCCGTAGCGGCAGCTGCCAGAAGCAGCAGCGTCAGGCCCCGTGCAGGCATTCCGCGATCTCCCGCTCCGGAATGGCGCCCTCGCGGATAATGCGCCAATAGGGTTCCGTGACGTCGACCGTGGTCGCCCCCTGCCCGAGGCATGCGCCGCCGTCCAGCACCAGATCGATGCGCCCGTCCATGATGGCAAATGTCTCGATCCCCGTCCGGCAGGTCGGCTGCCCGCTGACGTTCGCCGACGTGCCGATCAGCGGCTGCCCCAGCCAGTCCAGCAGCGCCTGCGCCGTGCGCGAGCGGGACTGCCGCAGCGCCAGCCGCCCCGTGTTGCCCGTCACCTTCAGCGGCACGCGCGGCGACGCCGGAACGATGATCGACAACGGCCCGGGCCAGAACCGCCGCGCCAGCAGATAGAAGCGCGCCGGCAATTCCGCGGCCAGCTCCTCCGCCATGAAGAAGTCGCTCACCAGCAGCGGGAGCGAGCGCTGCGTCTCGCGCCCCTTGGCGGCAAACACGCGCCCCACCGCTTGCAGATTGAACGGATCGGCGACCAGAGTGTAAAGCGCATCGGTGGGAATCGCCACGATATGGCCCCGCCGGATGGCGATGGCGGCCCGCTCGATCGCCTCTACCGACGGCTGTTCCGCGTCGATTTCGATCAGATCGGTGGCCACTCGTATCTCCGGTGCAAATTTGCCAGTCTAGCGCGGTCCCACCGCGCGGGCAACCTCCACCGCCAGCTCGTAGCGCCCGAACGGCGCGCTCAGTTGCACGCCTTCCACCATCGGGCGCACCCGCCGCACCATCTCCTGCGCGATCGCCACTCCTTCCCGCCGCGCCTGCTCCGGGTCTTTCGCCGCCCGCATGCGTTCCATGAATTCCTCCGGCACCGGCACGCGCAGCTCGTTCACCATGAATTCCGCGTTCCGCAGGGACGTCAGTGGCCAGATTCCGGCGATCACAGGGATCCGGAATGCGCGGATCCTTTCCAGGAAGTTTTCGAGCAGCGTGACGTCAAACACCGGCTGCGTGACGATGAATTCCGCGCCCGCCAGGACTTTCCACTCCGTCCGCCGGATTTCCTCTTCCAGGTTCAGCGCGCCCGGATTCGCACCCACGCCCAGCACCAGCCCCGTCTGGCTGCCGAAGGGATGCCCGCCGATGTCCAGCCCCTGATTGAGGTTCGTGACGATGTTGCACAGCCCGATGGAGTCGACGTCGAACACCGCCGTGGCATTGGGGTAGGCGCCCATGCGCGGCGGATCGCCCGTGATGCAGATCAGATTCCGGATGCCCGCCGCATAAGCGCCCAGCAATTCGCTTTGAATTCCCAGAATATTCCGGTCCCGGCAGCAGAAATGCAGCACGGTTTCGATGCCTGCCTCGCGCTCGATCAGCTGGCAGGTCACCTGAGCGCTCATCCGGGCGCTCGCCCGCGGGCCGTCGGGAACGTTGATGGCGTCGATCCCCGCCTCGCGGCACAGCTTCGCCCCTGCGATTTCCCGCGACGCGTCCACCCCGCGCGGCGGCAGAATTTCCACAAAAATCACGAATTTTCCTGCCGCAATTTTCGCGCCCAGCGGGGACTTCTCCGCCAGCGGAATCTTCGGCAGCGCCTGCCGCTTCGCCTCGGGCGCAGCCGCCGGCGTCGCGGCGAACCGCATCCCCGGCTGCAGGCTCCGCGCCTCGCTCGCGATGCTCTTGATGTGCTCGGGCGTCGTGCCGCAGCAGCCGCCGACGATCTTCACGCCCGCCCACAGCATCCGGCGCGCATACTGCGCCATGTATTCCGGCGAGCTGAGGTAGATGTTGCGCCCCTCGACGCGCGTCGGATGGCCCGCGTTGGGCATTGCCGAAAGCGGCTTGCGCGTGTAGGCCAGCATCCGCTCCAGCGTCTCCAGCGTCGGCTTCGGCCCCACCGAGCAGTTCAGCCCGATCACGTCCGCAGGCAGCGCGTCCAGGAAGCGCGTGAAGGTCTCCGTGTCGGCCCCGTCATGCAGCCGGCCTTCCTCGTCCGCCGTTACCTGCGCGATCACCACCATCTCGCTGCCGGCGGCTTCCCGCGCCGCTGCCACGGCCTCGCGCAGCTCGTTGAGGTTGGAGAAGGTCTCGAAGATCAGCAGGTCGACGCCCGCCTCCAGCAGCGCGTCGATCTGCTCGCGGAACATCGCCCGCGCCTCGTCGAACGAAGTGGGCCCCAGCGGTTCGATGTGAAGGCCCAGCGGGCCGATGGCCCCGGCCACGAAGACATGGCTGCGTTCGGCCGCCGCCTCGCGCGCCAGCCGCACCCCGGCGCGGTTGATCTCCGCCACCTTGTCCGCCAGCCCGTAGGTCGTCAGCCGCGCCCGCGTCGCGCCGAATGTGTTGGTCTCCAGGATCTCCGCTCCGGCGCGGACGTACTCCACATGGATGTCCCGCACCATCTGCGGCGCGCTCAGGTTCAGCTCGTCGAAGCAGCGGTTGATGAAGATGCCCCGCGTGTAGAGCATCGTGCCCATGGCGCCGTCGGCCACCACGGCCCGCCGCTCGAGAAGTTCGCGGAACTCCGCCGCGCGCGAGACTCGGGAGGAACTGCCCATCGTTACTTCTATTTTTGGCACTTCGGGCAGTAGTATGTCGAACGTCCGCCCTGTGGAATGCGGCGCACGCGCACCCCGCAGCGCCGGCACGGCTCGCCCTCCCGCCCGTACACCGCCACCGGGTAGAACTCACCTTCCGCGAAGGCTCCGGGCCTTTCATAAGCCGCCCTCACCGATTCCAGCGCCGTCTCCAGCACGCGCAAGATGGCGCTGTGGAGGCGTTCCACCCGCGCAAGGGAAAGGCTCGCTGCCGGCCGCCGCGGATCAATGCCCGCCTCGAACAGCGCCTCCGCCGCGTAGATGTTGCCAAGCCCCGCCACCGTGGACTGATCCATCAGCCAGAGCTTCGCCGGGCGCCGCGTGCGCCGCGCCGAAGCAGCCAGCACCGCCGCCGTGAACGCCGGATCGAAGGGCTCCGGGCCCAGGTCCCGGAACAGATCCGCCTCGTCCTGTTCCGGATGCAGCGAGACCCTCCCCAGCGCCCGCGGATCGTCCAGCGCCACCGCGCGGCCGTCCTCCAGTTCGAACCACGCGCGCACTGTCTGCGGGCGCAGCCGCGCATCCGGCAGCACGCGCAGATCGCCCGTCATCCTGAGGTGCACCCGCGCGAACCACTTCCCGCTGAGCCGCAGCAGCAGGTTCTTCCCCCGCCGGTCGACGGCTTCGATCCTTCTGCCGACAGCGTGCCGCCCGCCAGTGACCGTCGACGCCCGGAATTGCCCGAAGCCCGTGATCCTCGCCCATGGCGCGGCGGCGCGCAGGCGCTCCGCCACCGCCTGCACCTCCGGCAGCTCCGGCATCTACCAGACCTCCGCCTCCACCGGCGCGCCGACCGCAACGCCCAGCCGCTTCGCCGCCGAGTCCTGCTTCAGCGAGATTTCCAGCGTGCCGCTGCTGCCGGCGATCAGAAACAGCTCCCCGGCGGGCGCCTCGTCGTAGCACCGGCACACCCGCAGCACCTTCTCGAATCCCGCCGCAAGCGCCACGCCCCGCACCGCGGGCGGCAGGAAGTCCTGCGCGGGCAGGTTCGTCACGACGTTGCCGAACCGGTCGATGTGCGCCACGCGTCCCGACCAGAACCGCCGTCCCGTCCGCACGGGATCGATTGTCATCCGGCGCACGGGATCGCGCACGAGCTTTCCCAGCTTCGAGGGCGGAACGCCCGCGGCCAGGTGGGCGGCGGCAGGCGCAAAAACATCCCTTCCATGAAATGTTTGGCTCACCTCGGCCAGCCGCAGCTTCGGATTCGTGATCTCGCGCGCCTTGGCCCCCTTCTCCGCCAGCGCCTCCGTGAACAGCCCGTTGTCGGGCCCGATGTAGATGCGTCCGCCCGCCTCCACGCACAGGGCGCGCCGGGCGCTGCCCACGCCCGGATCGACCACGCACACGAAGATCGTGCCCTTTGGAAAGTAGGGGACCGAGCTGCGCAGCAGGAACCGCGCATGGTCGATGTCCTGCGGCGCCACGTCGTGGCACAGGTCGATGACCCGCGCCGCGGGCGCGATGCCCGCGATCACGCCCTTCATCACGCCCACGAAGGGATCCTGCCAGCCGAAATCCGTCAAAAGAGCGATGAGGCGGCTGCCGCGCATCATACAATCAGAATAGCGGGGCTTTCCATGCGCTACTTCGACCACAACGCGACCGCTCCAGTTGCGCCCGAGGCGCTGGAAGCCATGGTCCGCGCCGCGTCGGAAATCTTCGGCAACCCCTCGTCCATCCACATGCACGGCCAGCGGGCGCGGCAGGAAGTGGAAGCCGCCCGCGCCGCCTTGGCAAAAATGCTCGGCTGCTCGCCGAAGGAAATCGTCTTCACCTCCGGCGGCACGGAGGCAGACAACCTGGCCATTCTGGGCGCCCCGGAAGGCCACGTGGTGACCACCGCCATTGAACATCCTGCCGTGCTGGAAGCCGCCCGCCGGCGCGACGCCACCTTCGTGCCCTGCGGCGGCGACGGGCGGGTGGATCCCGGCGAGATCCGGCGCGCGCTTCGCCCGGACACCGTCCTCATCAGCGTGATGCACGCCAACAACGAAACCGGCGTGCTGCAGCCGCTGGAAGAGATCTCCGCCATCGCCCGCGAAGCCGGCGTGCTCTTCCACAGCGACGGCGTGCAGGCGGCCGGGCGCATCCCCGTCGACGTGCGCGCCCTGGGGGTCGACCTGTACACTGTGAGCGGCCACAAGTTCGGTGCGCCGAAAGGCGTCGGCGCGCTCTTCGTGCGCGAAGGTGTGAAGCTCGCGCCACGGCAGTTCGGCGGGCGCCACGAGCGCGAGCGCCGCGCCGGCACGGAGAATGTCCCCGGCATCGCCGCCATGGGCGCCGCCGCCCGCCTGCCCCGCCCGGACACGGCGCCGCTGCGGGACCGCCTCGAGGCTCTTGTGCGCGAGCGCATCCCGGACATCATCATCCATGGCGCCTCCGCGCCGCGCGTGCCGAACACCTCCAACATCGCCTTCCATGGGATCGAGGCGGAAGCACTGGTGATCGCACTTGATCTCGCCGGCTTCTCCGTCTCCACCGGCGCGGCGTGCTCTTCCGGCGCCACGCGGCCCTCGCACGTGCTGGAAGCCATGGGCGTGCCGCCGCAGATCTCCCGCGCCTCGGTCCGGTTCTCGCTCGGACGCGGCAACACTCTCGAAGACGTGGAGGCGCTTGTCGAGGCGCTCGAGCGCGCCGTCGCACGCCTTCGAAAGCTGAGCCCTGCCTATGCCTGAGACGCGCGGCGAACTGATTGCAGTGGCCATGTCGGGAGGGGTGGACTCGTCCACCGTGGCGGCGCTCCTGAAGCGCGAAGGCCATGCTGTGATCGGGCTCACCATGCAGCTCTGGAATCAGCGCCGGCTGCCGCAGATCCAGGTGGAAGGCGCCACGGGCAGGTGCTGCTCGCTCGACGATGTTTACGACGCGCGCGCCGTCGCCGCGCACCTCGGAATTCCCCACTATGTCGTGAACCTCGAGGAGGAATTCGAGCGCACTGTGGTGCGGCCTTTCGTCGAGGAGTATCTCTCCGGGCGCACGCCCATCCCCTGCACGCGCTGCAACCACTACATCAAGTTCGACCGCTTCCTCGAACTCGCCGCCGGCGCGGGCGCCGCGCGCATCGCCACCGGCCATTACGCGCGCATCGGCTTCAACGACGCCACGGGGCGGTGGGAGCTGCGCCGCCCGCGGGACCTGGCCAAGGACCAGACCTACTTCCTCTGGGGGCTCAAGCAGGAGCAGATGGCGCGCACGCTGTTTCCGCTCGGCGGGCTCACCAAGCCGGAGGTCCGCGCCCTTGCCGCCGAGCTCGGCGTGCCCGTCGCGCACAAAAACGATTCCCAGGAGATTTGTTTCGTCCCCAACGGCGACTACGCCGCCTTCATCGGCGCATATTTCGCCGAGCAGGGACAGCCGCTGCCGCAATTCGAGGGCGAGGTCGTGGCCACCGACGGCAGGGTGCTGGCGCGCCACGGCGGCGTGCACCGCTTCACCATCGGGCAGCGCAAGGGCATCCGCGTCGCCGCAGGCGAGCCGCTGTACGTGATTTCGACCGATCCGGTCACGCAGCGCGTCGTGGTGGGGCGCGAGGCGGACCTGCGCCGCTCCCGCCTCTTCGCGCGCGAGGTGAACTGGGTCTCCTGCCCGCCGATCCGCGGGCCGCGCCGCGCCGAGGTCAAGATCCGCAACAAGCACGACGCCGCGCCCGCCACCGTTATCCCCACCGGCGACGACGCCCGCGTCGAGATCGTCTTCGACGAGCCGCAGCGCGCCGTGACACCGGGGCAGGCGGCTGTTATGTACGACGGCGACCTTGTGCTCGGCGGCGGCTGGATCGAATAGCTCCGCCGGAACGCTAGAATACCGCTTTGGCGCGCCGATCCGAACTTCGCAACGCGGCCGAAGCCGCACTCGTCCGCGCCCTCTTTGCCGCCCTTCGCGCGAGCCGTGATCCGGTCCGCGCCGCCCGCCTCGCCGTGGGCCTCTTCGATCTCGCCGTGCCCCGCCTGCGCCGCACGGCCTGGCGCAATTTCGAGCTTGCCATGCCGCAACTCGGCCGCGAAGAGCGCGCCCGGCTGCTGGAAGGCTGCTGGATGACGCTCGCCCGCGTGGTGGCGATGATGGCGCAGTTTCCGCGCATCGGGAGGCACAACATCGGCGGCTTCATCCGCTACGAGGGGTTCGGGAACTACCAGCAAGCGAAGGCGCGCGGGCGCGGCGTGCTCGTCGCCACCGCGCACCTCGGCAACTGGGAGTTCTCCGCCTTCGCCCATGCGCTGCTGACCGAGCCGATGGCCGTCGTGGCGCGGCCGATGGACAACCCGCGGCTCGATGAACTCATCACGCATTACCGGACTCTCTCTGGCAACCGCGTGCTGGGCCGCGGACAGGACTTCCTGCGCCCGCTCGTCGAAACGCTCCGCGCCAACGGCGCCGTCGGTATCCTCGTCGATCAAAACGTGACCGCCGACCGCGGCATCTTCATCGACTTTTTCGGCCGCAAGGCGTGCGTCGACTCCGGCTTCGCCCGGCTCGCGCACCGCACCGGTGCAGCCGTCCTGCCCGGCTACGCCCTTTGGTCGGAATCCGAACAACGCTACGTCCTGCACTTCGAGCCGGAGATCCCCATCACCGGCGATGCGCTGCAGGACACGCAGGCTATCCACTCCCGGCTGGAAGCCGCCATTCGCCGTGCCCCGGACCAGTGGCTGTGGATCCACCGCCGCTGGAAGACCCGCCCGCCCGGCGAGGCGCCGCTCTACTGAAGAAAGCCTGCGCTGCTAGCATGATGCATATGGCGTGGGCGAAAAAGGCGCTGCACGAATATTTCCATCGCGCGCTGGAAATCGACCCGAACACCAAGCCGAACGTCTACCTGCAGATGGTTCGCTCGGCGCGCGTGCTCAACGTGAATTATGCGCTGGAGCTGCTGCTGTCGGCAGGCATCGCCACCTTCGGGCTGGTTCTGAACAGCCCGGCAGTGGTCATCGGCGCCATGCTGATTTCGCCGCTGATGGGGCCGATTCTTGCCGCCGGGCTTGCCTTCGCCGCCTCCGACGTCTACCTCGGGCTGAAGTCGTTTCTTGGCATCATCGCCAGCGTCATCACGGCCGTGCTGTTTGCTGCGCTGCTGGTCTGGATGCTGCCTTTCCAGTCGCCCACTCCGGAAATCCTGGCGCGCACGCAGCCGAATCTGCTGGATCTGGGCGTCGCCCTCTTCTCCGGGCTCGCGGGCTCGCTCGTCGTGTGCCGCGGCGGAGGCGGAGGCGGCGTGACCGCGCTGCCCGGCGTGGCCATCGCTGTCGCTCTCATGCCGCCGCTTTGCACGGTCGGCTTTGGTGTTGGCAGCGGCTGGAACTGGCCCATCATCTCCGGCGCGATGCTGCTGTTCCTCACCAACCTCGTCGCCATCGGCGCCAGCGCTTTCGTCGTGTTTTATCTCGAGGGCATGGACGAGCCGGAGGTGCGCGAGGCGGTCGCGCCCGCCACCCGCGAAGAAGCCCGCCGCGGACCTTTCGCCACGCTGATCGAAAAGATCCACATGCAGTCCGCGATCGGCGACATCGGCAAGCTCCGTTGGCGGGTGCTGATGGTCGCTATCACTTTCGTGCTGCTGTTCATTCCGCTGCGGAATTCCCTCAACCAGCTCGCTGCGGAAACCGTCGCCCGCGGCGCCGCGCGCGAAGCCGTGCGCATGCTCGGCGCCTCCAACATCCTCACCCAGCAGCTCGACATCCTCAGCGACAGCGTCTCGCTGCGCCTCGTCGTCGCCGAAGCCATCCCGCAGGAGAAGATCCGCGAGGCCGAACAGTTTCTCATCCGGCGCACGCGCCGCCCTGCCACGGTCACCGTGCGCAAGGTCGCTGGGGAAGAAGAGCTGGCCGCGCTGCGCGAACGCCTTCGCCAACCGGTGGCGCCTCCGGCGCCGCGCGAGCCGTCTCTCGCCGACTTCCAGGCGCTGGCGGCGCAACGGGTCGGCGCGCCGCTGAAAGAAATCTGGCCCTCCTCGGCCGGGGAGCTCGAATCCTGGGAGTTCGGCTTCAGCGAGAAGGGGCCGCTGGTCCGTCTGATCTACAAGGCGCCGCGCCCCCTGGATCCGCCCTCGCGCGAGATTCTGGAGCGTGCACTCCGTGCCCGGCTCGGCGCCGAAAACTGCGCCTTCGTCTTTGAGTGGAAGCGCAGTTCCGCGCCGAAGCCGCAGCGCTAGCCGCTCATTCCAGAACCACGCGCGCCTTCAGGATCCGGTCGAGCCGGGGGAACTGCGCGTCCAGATACGCGTTGCCCTGCGTCTGGATCCTCGCGGCCTCCGGACCGCGCCCCGGCGGCGACCACTCGCCGTAACCGGCGTAGAGCTTCCCGAAAACCTCCATGCCCTCCACCACGCGTCCGAAGGGCACGAATCCGTCGCGGTCCAGCGCGCGGTTGTCCTTCAGATTGACGAACACCTGCGTGCGCCGGCTGCCCGGACCCGACTGCGCGAAGCTCACCGTGCCCGCCAGATTGGACTCCCGCCGCGGATCGTCCGCCAGCGGCGCCGTGTTCCACAGCGCCTGCACCGAGGGATCCCCGGCAATCCCGAACTGCACGATGAATCCCGGGCGCACGCGGTAAAACCGGGAGTCGTCGAAAAAGCGCGACGTCACCAGCTTCCAGAAGCGCTCCGCGCCCTTCGGCGCCCACTCTTTTCGCACTTCGATCACGAATGGCCCCTGCGTGGTTTCGAAACGCGCCTTCCAGACATCCGGCATCGTCTCCGGCAACGCCGGCGCCTTCTTCGCTTCCTTCGCCGGAGGCGGGCTGCCGCAGCCCGCCAGCAGCGCAGCAACCAGCATCCACAGACTCGCACGCATGGCTGCCATTGTTTCGCGCCCGGGGCGTCCGCAGCAACCCGCGCATGAGCCGTGACAGCCGCACTGAAGAAATATTCCGCCTGTTTTCAGAAATATCTGGAAATTCCTCCGCAAACGAACGGGAATGCGGCGGCTATTCTTTCCGCGGAACTGGCCGCTGCGGCGGCCGGGCGAAGTCCGGCCCCTGCTTTTCCGGCCGCAACACGGCGGCCAGTTCCTTTCCGGATTGATCTGGCCGGCTGTTTGTGTGCTCCCCCGGTGAGGCGCGCGGAATTGCGCCGGCATTGCGGGGCGTCGGCAGGAACGGCGGCGGCGCGCCGTTCCCGTTTCCGCGCGGGGGTGAGCTCGGCAGCCGGGCGGGCCGGGCGGTGGAGGGTGCGCCCGGCCCGCTTCCCTTCCGGCGGCACTTATAATGGGGGAGTCTTCAGGAGGCTCTCATGTCCCAGGCTGCCAGCGATTATATTCGCGCCCATTCCGGGCGCTTTCTGGAGGAGCTGAAGGAATTCCTCCGGATCCCCTCGATTTCCACCGATCCCGAACGCGCGGGCGACGTCGCCCGAGCCGCGCAGTGGGTGGCAGCGAAGCTGCGCGCTGCCGGGCTCGAAAACGTCGAAATCATCCCCACGCAGCGCCATCCGCTCGTCTACGCCGATTGGCTCCATGCCCCGGGCAAGCCCACCGTGCTCTGCTACGGCCACTACGACGTCCAGCCGCCGGATCCGCTCGAGGAATGGATCAGCCCCCCATTTGAACCCGACATCCGCAACGGCAACCTCTACGCCCGCGGCGCCGCCGACGACAAGGGCCAGATGTACATGCACATCAAGGCCATCGAAACCCTCTTCGCCGTCCACGGCAAGCTCCCCGTCAACGTGAAATTCCTCATCGAGGGCGAGGAGGAGGTGGGCGGCGCCAGCGTGGCGAAATATGTCGCCGAAAACCCCGAAAAGCTCAAAGCGGACGCCGCGCTCGTCTCCGACACGTCGCTCTATGCCGAAGACATGCCCACGCTTTGCACGGGGCTGCGCGGGCTCGTCTACATGGAGGTGGAGGCGCGCGGCCCCGCGCGCGACCTGCACTCCGGGCTTTACGGCGGCGCTGCGCCGAATGCCGTCTTCGGCCTGATCGAACTGCTTGCCAAAGCCAAGGACGCCGAGGGCCGGGTCGTCATCCCCGGCTTCTACGATGACGTGGCTGAACCTGCGCCGGCGGAGATCGAATCCTGGAAGTCGCTTCCGTTCTCGGAACAGGAATTTCTCGAAAAAGAGGTAGGCGCCTCGTGCCTCGTGGGCGAGCCGGACCGCATGGTTCTCGAACGCATCTGGTCGCGTCCCACGCTAGAAGTCCACGGCATCGCCGGCGGGTTCACGGGCGCCGGCGCCAAGACGGTGATCCCCGCCGCCGCCACCGCCAAGGTCAGCATGCGCATGGTGCCCAACCAGGATCCCGAGAAACTGTTCCAGCTCTTCTCCTCATGGGTCGCTGCCAACACGCCGAAGGGCATCCGCACTTCCGTTCGCAAGCTGTCGGCGAGCCCCGCCGTGGTCGTCAACCCCGATCACCCGGCGATCCACACTGCGGCGGAGGCGTTTCGCGAAATTCTCGGCAAGCCCACTGTCTTCATCCGCAGCGGCGGCAGCGTGCCCATCGTCGGCGACTTCGCCCGTCACCTTGGCATTCCCACCGTCATGATGGGCTTCGGCCTTCCGGACGACGGGCTCCACTCGCCGAACGAGAAGTTCCGGCTCGAAAACTTCTATCAGGGAACGATGACCGTGGCGGCGTTCCTCGAACGCTATGGCGCCTGAAGCGGGCGGCGCGAGGTGAACACCCAGTCGCGCTGC
The DNA here is from genome assembly GCA_037481575.1 of Bryobacteraceae bacterium. Taxonomy (GTDB): domain Bacteria; phylum Acidobacteriota; class Terriglobia; order Bryobacterales; family Bryobacteraceae; genus JANWVO01. Next base: position 88,642 of record JBBFLJ010000015.1, read on the forward strand.
AACAGAAAGTTCAGGGGGAACAGCGAAGTCTCCACGGCGATCTTCGCCGGTAGCAGCTCCAGCCCCTGCTGCCCGGTCAGCCAATGAATCGCCGCCCACGACAGCAGCGCGTGTCCGGCGGCAACGGTCAGAAACTTCGGCAGCAGGCGCCGGTGCGGCTCCCGCGAATGAAACACCGCGCGCCGCGCTGCCGGATACTGGAAACTCAGCGCCGCTGCCCGCGCCGCCAGATGCGCGCCGGGCAAGGCCAGCCCTCCGCCCAGGGCCAGTTGAAAGACGGCGTTGTCGATCAGCGCCGTCGCCAGCGAGACAAACGTGAACCGCAGCAGCACGAAATAGATCCGCATCGAGTCCCGCAGCGGATTGAAATGCGAGCTGCGGTTGCCCTCCAGATACACCGTGCGAATGGGCACCTCGTCCACCGCGAATCCGGCATGCTTCGCCATCAGCAGCATGTCCAGTTCGAATTCGTAGCCGCTCGTCCGCGCCCGCAGCAGCCGTTCCGCCAGCGCGCGCGGAATGCCCCGAAGGCCCGTCTGCGTGTCGGCGAGCCGCACCCCGGCGATCCACCGCATCGCCGCGGCCGTCGCCACATTGCCCGCCCGGCTCCGCAGCGGCACGCTCCCCTCGAACGAGCGGCGGCCCAGCACCAGCGTCGTCCCGTCGGCTGCCGCCAGCCTTCGCGCCACCCGCTCGATATCCTCCGCCAGGTGCTGTCCGTCAGCGTCTGCTGTTACGATGCCCGCCGCGCCGCTTTCCAGCGCGTGCCGCAGCCCCGTCTTCAGCGCCTCGCCTTTGCCCCGGTTCGTCTCGTGCCGCAGAACCGTGACCTGCGGCAGAAGCTGCAGCTGCCGGAACAGCGCATCGTATTCGGCGCCGCTGCCGTCATTCACGATCAGGATCTGCCCGAAGCCCCGCGCTGCCAGCTCCTCCGCCAGCCGCAACAACACGGGCGGCGGCTTGTAGGCCGGAATCAGCACAGGCGGCAGCGCCGCAGTGCCGCGCATCGCGTTCCTCGAAGACAGGATGCCACGGCGGGTACAATGTGAGGGTTGTCCTCGCCCTCGGAACAGGTCTTCAAGAGCGCGGGTGTCGCCTCGTTCGCCGTCCTGTTGAGCCGCATCAGCGGACTTGTGCGCGAAGGCGTCATGAGCCGCCTCTTCGGCGCCGGCTCTGCCTATGACGCCTTTGTCATCGGCTTCCGCATCCCCAATCTTACGCGGGATCTCTTCGCGGAAGGCGCGCTCTCGGCAGCCTTCGTCCCCACTTTCGTCGACTATCTCCAGCGCAAGGACCGCCAGGAGGCGATCCACCTCGCCAACCTCGTGGCCACGGCCATCATCCTCTTCGTCGGCGCGCTCTGCCTGCTCGGCATTCTTCTCGCCCCATGGTTCGTGCCCCTTCTGACGCCCAATTGGGCGCACGCGGCGCCGGAGAAGACCGCGGCCGCGGTACGGCTGACGCAAGTGATGTTCCCCTTCCTGCTGCTGGTGGCCCTCGCCGCGCAAGCCATGGGCGTTCTGAACGCCTTCAACCGCTTTGCCGTGCCCGCCTTCTCCTCCACGTGGTTCAACGTCGGCAGCGTGCTCTCGGGCATCGCCCTCGGCTTCTGGCTCGGACCCGCCCTCGGCCTTGCTCCCATTGAAGGCATGGCGTGGGGCGTCGTCATCGGCGGCGCCTTGCAGCTGCTCTGGCAGCTGCCCTCCCTGTACCGCCTCGGCTTCCGCTTCCGCCTTGCCCTGGACTTCCAGCACCCGGGGCTCCGCCAGATCGCGCGCCTGATGGGGCCGGCGATCATCGGCAACGCCAGCGTCCAGGTCAACGTGCTGGTCAATACCTTCTTTGCTGCCTCCATCGTGGATCCGGTCCGTGGCGTCGACGGTGCGACCGCGTGGCTTCAATACGCCTTCCGCTTCATGCAGCTCCCTCTCGGCCTGTTCGGCGTGGCCATCGCCACCGCCACCCTGCCCGCCATCGGCCGCAGCGCCTCGAGCGGCAACATCGACGAGTTCCGCGAAACCCTCGCCCGCTCTCTCGGCCTTGTGTTCCTTCTCACCGTGCCCGCCTCCTTCGGCCTCGTCGTGCTCGGCCCCTCCATTGTCGGCGCCATCTACGAAGGGCGCCGGTTCGAAGCTTACGACACGCACCAGACCGCCATCGCTCTCGCGTATTACTCGCTTGGGCTCGCCGGCTATTCGGCGGTCAAAGTGCTCACGCCCGCCTTCTATGCGCTGAAAGACTCCCGCACGCCCATGTTCATCAGCCTGGCTTCCATCCTGATCAACGGCTGCATGGCGTGGGCGCTTGTCACCCGCGCCGGGCTCGGCCACGCCGGGCTTGCTCTCTCCACCTCCTGCGTCGCCCTGTTCTCCTTTCTCGCCCAGTTCCTCGCCATGCGCGCCCGCATCGGCGGGGTTTACGGCAGAAGGCTCCGGAGCGTGGTGCTGAAAACTCTTGCCGCCTCTCTCGTCATGTCGGCTGCCGTGTTCGCCTCCAGCCGAGCCATCGGGCATCTGGCGGGTACGGGATTCCTCGCCCGCCTCGCCGATCTCGCCATCTCCATCCCCCTCGGGCTTGTCGTCCTCTATGCCGTGGCGCGGGCGCTGAAGATCGAGGAGCTGGAAATGGCCCGCCGCGCTCTTGCTTCTCCCATCGCGCGGCGGCTGTCTCTGGACTAGGTGCTAAACTCCTATCTGATGCATCCCGACGTCGCAACCGCCCTGCGCCTTCAGGCGCTGGATCTGCGCGCCGCCGAACTCAAGCGCGAGATCGCCGCGCTGCCGAAGCGCATCCTGGAAATCGAGAAGGCCCTCGAGTCCCACACCCGCAAGCTCGAGCTGGACCGCGCCGCGCTGGCCGCCAACCAGAAAGAAAGGAAAAAAATCGAAGGCGAGATCCAGCTCCATCAGCAAAAAATCTCGAAACTCCGGGACCAGATGATGGAGGCGAAAACCAACCAGCAATACCGCGCTTTTCAGGAGGAAATCCAGTATTTCGAGCAGGCCATCCGCAAGGCCGAAGACCAGATCCTCGAGCTGATGCTCGAGGCCGAGAAGCTGGAAGCCAACGTGCGCAAGGCGGAAGCCGACCTCGCCGCGGAAAAGAAGAGCGTCGAGGCGGAAAAGGAGCAGGCCAGAGCGCGGACGCAGGCGGACCGCGAAGAGCTCAAAAAGATCGAGGCCGAAAGAAGCGAGGTGGCGGCGCGCCTTTCTCCGGAGGTGCTCTCCGCGTACGAGAGGCTGCGCACCCGCCACTACCCCTCCGGCGACGTGCTCGCCGAGGCTCGCGATGGCCGGTGCCTCGGATGCATGATGACCATCCGCCCGCAGCTGTTCCAGGACGTCAAGTCCGGCGCCTCCGTCGTCTACTGCGAGACCTGCCGGCGCATCCTCTACGCCGAGGAGCCGGCGCGCGATGTCGAAGCGGAAATGAACGTCTGACAGCGGTGCGTCTGCACGCTCCGGCCCCTTAGCTGCGCCCCGCTCCGGATCCCCGGAAATAACGGTCGACAGGGCGTGCCGGAGGGAGTGCGTCGGCCAGATCTGCGCCCTTCATTTGCCTGATTTTCGACAACCGCCCTCCGCCACCTTGCTGAACATTTCCGCGCTTCCCGGTGCCGGGAGGAGCTATGAAGCTGTTAATTGTTTTACAGGATCGTCAAGATTTGAAACACCGGCCGTTCGTGAAGCGTCTACACGGGTAGACAAGCACTCGCCGGGCCCGCCACCCATCCCCCGGGCAGGCCGGCCCGGCTTTTCGGGGCGGATGTTTTCTCCTCCGGCATCCGCCCCCTTTTTCGTTCTTCAGGCTTGCTCCAGCGGCTCGAACCGGCACGAGAAATGCCGCAGGAACGCCGGTTGTTCGACAATCCGGTATCCCGGCAATTGGTGCTTTCTTTCGTTCACCTCCAGAATCGCCTCCACCACGTAGTCGATGTGACTTTGCGTGTAGACCCGCCGCGGGATGGCGAGCCGCAGCAGCTCGTTGCGCGCGTGCTCTCCGAACATCACCGAGCCGATCTCCACGCTGCGGATGCCGGCGTGCAGGAACAGCTCCACGGCCAGGGATTGGCCGGGAAACTGATGGCGCGGAATGTGCGGCAGCATCCTGCCGGCGTCGATGTAGATGGCGTGCCCGCCCGGCGGCTGCACGATCGGCACGCCGCCTTCCGCAAGGTGCTTGCCGAGGTAAGTTGTGGAGGCGATGCGGTAGCGGAGATAATCCGGATCCAGCACCTCCTCCAGCCCCACGGCAATTGCTTCCAGATCGCGCCCGGCGAGTCCTCCATAGGTGGGGAAGCCTTCGGTCAGGATCAGCAGATCCTTCTCCTGCCGCGCCAGCGCGTCATCGTTGGTGCACAGCAGCCCGCCAATGTTGGCGAAGGCGTCCTTCTTGGCGGAAAACGTGCATCCGTCGGCCAGCGAAAACATCTTGCGCGCGATGTCGAACGGGGACCAGTCGCCGTAGCCCGGCTCCCGCTCGCGGATGAACCAGGCGTTTTCCGCGAACCGGCAGGCGTCCAGATAAAACGGGATCCCCTGCCGGCGCGCCACGCGGCTGACCGCCTCGATGTTCTCCATCGACACCGGCTGCCCGCCGCCGCTGTTGTTGGTCACCGTCAGCATGATCAGCGGGATCCGCTCGCGCCCGCGCTCCTCGATCAGCCGCTCCAGCGCGCCCACGTCCATGCCGCCCTTGAACGGCAGCGGCGCCTGCGTGTCGGCGGCTTCCGGCAGCGGCAGATCCACCGCCTCGGCGCCCGTGAACTCGATATTCGCCCGCGTCGTGTCGAAATGCGTGTTGTTCGGCACGACATGGCCGGGTTTGCACAGGCAGGAGAAGAGGATCCGCTCCGCGGCGCGCCCCTGATGCGTGGGGATCACGTGGCGGAACCCTGTGAGCTTCTCTACCACGCGCTTCAGGCGGAAGTAGGACTCGCTGCCCGCATACGACTCGTCGCCCCGCATCATCGCCGCCCACTGCTCGGTGGACATTGCCGACGTGCCGGAGTCGGTGAGCAGGTCGATGAGAATCTCCGCCGCCGGCACCAGGAACAGGTTGTAGCCCGCTTCCCGCAGCACCTGCTCGCGCTCTTCGCGCGTGGTATGGCGCAGCGGCTCCACGCTCTTGATCCGGAATGGTTCGATGATCGTTTTCATATGGCAGCCCTGCCCCCAGTCTATGCCCGGACCGGCGGAAGGAAGTGCCGGCGGCGCGGGGCATTTCCAGACAGTTCCGTCCAATATTGTTTGTTTCGTTTGTGCTACGATGCGCCCTAGATGGACGCCCTTGCCGGGCGTCCCGGATGTGCAATCTCTTTGGGAGCGTGCCCTGTGAAGATCTACGAAAGCACCGATGTCCGAAACGTTGCCCTCGTCGGCCACGGCAACAGCGGAAAGACGTCGCTCGTGGCAGCCATGCTGTACACCGCCGGGGCGACCAACCGCCTGACCCGGGTCGACGAGGGCAACACGGTCACCGATTATGACGACGAGGAGATCGCCCGCAAGATCACGATCTCCACGTCCCTGGCTGCCGTCGAATGGGGCAAGAAGAAGCTGAACCTCTTCGACACGCCCGGCTTCAGCCTGTTCACCTATGACGCCAAGATCGCCATGGGCGCCGCCGATTCGGCGCTGATCGTGATCGACGGCGTGGCGGGCGTCGAAGTGGTCACCGAGAAGGTGTGGGAGTATGCCGAAGGCTTCCAG
>JBBFLJ010000016.1:0-15962 GCA_037481575.1 Bryobacteraceae bacterium
AAGCGTCGGGGGAATCCAGGAGTCGCAGGGCCGCGTCCCACCGGCGCTGCGCGTGCCTGCCGCCAGCGCCCTTCGCACAACTTTTCCACCCGCGCCCCCGGCCTTCCGCATCTCCCCCGGCGCTCGCGCCGGGGCCGCGTTTCACACGCCGCACACGGAGTGCCTCTCCAGCGAGTTCCCCCGGCGCTTGCGCCGGGGCCGCATGGTTACTGCAATTCCCCCGGCGCTTGCGCCGGGGCCGCGTTTCACACGCCGCACACGGACTGCCTCTCCAGCGAGTTCCCCCGGCGCTTGCGCCGGGGCCGCGTTGTGTGCGCAGTTCCCCCGGCGCTTGCGCCAAGGCCGCGCATCTCTCTGGGGTGAGAGCACTCCCCGGACGAGGATCTGCACCGGACCGGCCGCGTATGTACAGCATGGGCGCTCCCGGCCGCCCCCTGCCCGGTCGTCGGCTGCAGGTCGGCGCGTGCCAGGGCGGCCGTTTGTTGGATCCTCTCCCTGCGTTCCTGCAGCCCGACGATTCACAGCGGGAGAGTGCTTCTGTCCTCGGAGTCATCACACCCCGCTCGACTCTCCCTCCTCCGGGTGCGCCAAGGCTTGGGGCAGGAGCCTGGTCCGCCCCCTTGACTGCCGGGCGCATCGGCCGCTTCTTTTCCCGGTTGAGCGCGACGCGACGGTGGCGGATCCAGAGGCCCAGCACTCAGGCGGGTGCTTCTGCCGCCAGTGCAGCTTCCGCATTCCCGTGGGAGAATTGCAAGAGCGAAAAGTTGCCGCCTGCAGGCTAATAAGCAATCTTCCGCGCCCAGTCCGCCGCGCTGTCGCAGCGTCTCGGCAAGGCAATTTCCGAGGAAATCACAAAAAGAGAGCGCCGGAGCCCCGCAAACGCGGGACCCCGGCGCAGTACAGGCCGCAATGCACGGTCCGGTGCGGCGCCTCAGGCCGTGCGGCTGGTTTCGCCCGCAAGCCCGGCTTCCTTGGCGATGGCCGCCTGCGCCGCCGCCAGCCGCGCGATCGGCACGCGGTAGGGCGAGCAGGAGACGTAGTCCATGCCGATGTTGTAGCAGAACTCGACCGAGCTGGGCTCGCCACCGTGCTCGCCGCAGATGCCCACCTCGAGGTCCGGCCGCGTCTTGCGGCCGAGTTCGACGGCCATCTGGATCAGCTTGCCCACGCCTTCGCGGTCGATGACGGCGAACGGGTCGGCCTTGAAGATCTTCTTCTCTTCGTAGTCCTTCGAGAACTTCGTGTAGTCGTCGCGGGACAGGCCGAGCGTGGTCTGCGTCAGGTCGTTGGTGCCGAAGCTGAAGAACTCCGCCTCTTCGGCCACCCTTCCGGCCGTGAGCGCGGCGCGCGGAATCTCGATCATCGTGCCGATGAGGTATTTCAGGTCCTTCATGCCGGCTTTCTCGAGAATCTCTTCCGCCACGCGCTTCACGATCGCCTTCTGATGCTGCAGCTCCTCGACGCTGCCGATCAGCGGGATCATCACCTCAGGGATGACCTTCTTGCCCTTCTTCGCCACCTGGACCACAGCCTCGAAGATGGCGCGGGCCTGCATCTCGGTGATCTCCGGATAGGTGATGCCGAGGCGGCACCCGCGGTGGCCGAGCATCGGGTTGAACTCATGCAGCTGTTCCACCCGTTGCAGCAGCTTCGGCAGCTCCGTCTTCAGGCTCTTGATGTCCTTGACGAAGTTCTTGTACCGCGCCAGCATCTCCTTCTTGGTCTTGAGGTCGGCGCCCGGCAGCTTGGCGATGTCCACCATCAGCTCCTCGCGCTTGGGCACGAACTCGTGCAGCGGCGGGTCGAGGGTGCGGATAACGACCGGGTAGCCGTCCATGACCTCGAACAGCCCGGCGAAGTCCTTCCGCTGCATGGGCAGAAGCTTCGCCAGCGCCTTGCGGCGGTCCTTCTCGTTATCGGCAAGGATCATCGCCTGCACGTGCGGCAGACGGTCCTCGGCGAAGAACATGTGCTCGGTGCGGCACAGCCCGATGCCTTCGGCGCCGAACTCGCGCGCCGCCTTGGCATCGCGCGGGATGTCGGCGTTGGCGCGAACCCCGAACTTGCCGCGGAACTTGTCCGCCATGGCCATGAACTTGGCGAACACCGGCGAGTGCGGATCCGGTTCCTTGGTCGTCGCCTGGCCCAGATACACCGCGCCCGTGGTGCCGTCGATCGACACCCAATCGCCTTCCTTGATCGTGATCTTCTTGCCGTTGACGTCCACCACAGCGCTCTTGGCGCGCTCGTTGATGTGGATGGCGCCGCAGCCGACCACGCAGGGCACGCCCATGCCGCGCGCCACCACCGCAGCGTGCGAGCTCTTGCCGCCCACAGCGGTGAGAATGCCCTTGGCGGCGTCCATGCCGTGGATGTCGTCCGGCGTGGTCTCCTTGCGGATGAGGATCACCGGGCCCTTCTGCGACATGGTGACGGCGTCGTCGGAGGTGAACGCAAGCCGCCCCACGGCAGCGCCCGGCGAGGCGTCAATGCCCTGCGCCAGCTTGGTGAGCTTCTTCAGCGACGCCTGGTCGAACACCGGGTGCAGGAGCTGGTCGAGCTGCGCCGGAGCGACCCGCATGACCGCGGTCTTCTCATCAATGAGCCCTTCCTCCACCATGTCCACCGCGATGCGGACCGCAGCCGGACCCGTGCGCTTTCCGTTGCGGGTCTGCAGCATCCACAGCTTGCCTTCCTGCACGGTGAACTCGAAATCCTGCATGTCCTTGTAGTGGCGCTCGAGCATGCTGGTGATTTCGAGCAGCTGGTCGTAGACCGCCGGATTCCATGCCTTCAGTTCGCTGATCGGCTGCGGCGTGCGGATGCCGGCGACAACGTCCTCGCCCTGCGCGTTGACCAGGAACTCGCCATAGAACACCTTCTCGCCGGTGCCGGGGTCGCGGGTGAAGCCGACGCCGGTGCAGGAGGTGTCGCCCATGTTGCCGAACACCATGGCCTGAATGTTGCAGGCCGTGCCGAGCCGGTCGGAGATCTTCTCCATCTTCCGGTAATAGGAGGCCTTGGGCGACCACCAGCTCATGAAGACGGCGTTGCGCGCCAGAATCAGCTGCTCCTTGGGGTCCTGCGGGAAGTCGCGCTTGGCGTATTTCTTGAAAATCTTCTTGAATTCGGCGACGATTTTCTTCAGGTCATTGGCGTCCAGCTCGGTGTCGAGCTTCACGCCCTTCTTCTTTTTCGCCTCGTCCCAGACGTGGTCGAAGTGCGCCATGTCGATGCCGAAGGCGACCTCGCCGAACATCTGGATGAAGCGGCGGTAGCAGTCGTAGGCGAAGCGCGGGTTGCCGGTCTTGGCCGCGAGCCCCTCCACGCTCTGGTCATTCAGACCGAGGTTGAGGATCGTGTTCATCATGCCGGGCATGGAGAACTTGGCGCCGGACCGGACGCTGACCAGCAGCGGGTCGGAGGGATCGCCGAGCTTCTTGCCCATGTAGTTCTCGAGCTTTTCGAGCGCCTGCCAGATCTGCTCGTCCACCTCCTTCGGCACCTGCTTGTCGTTGTCGAAGAAGATGTTGCAGACCTCGGTGGTGATGGTGAACCCGCCGGGGACGGGCACGCCCGCGCGGCACATTTCGGCGAGGCCTGCGCCCTTGCCGCCGAGTTCGTCGCGCATCTTGCCGTTGCCTTCGGTCAGGTCCCCGCCGAAGAAATAGACGTACTTTTTCATAGCGCTTGATTCTCCTGGTGGATCAGCAGTTTGATGAGTTCGGGCAAATTCATGCGGTCGTTGTCGTCACGATCTCCGAAAAATCGGCGATCGAGGAAACCTCGCGGAACAGCCGGCCGATGAGGGCCAGCCGGTTGGCGCGCACCCCCGGGTCGGGGGCGTTCACCAGAACCTTGTCGAAGAACGCGTCCACCGCGGGGCGCAACGTCGCCACCGCCTGGAGCGCCTGAATGTAGTCTTCCGATTCGCGCAGCCGGGCCGCCTCGGCCAGCACCCGCTGCACTTCCCTGTACAGCGCCTTCTCCTCCGGCGCCTCCAGCAGCTCCTCGCGCACCTCGCCCTCCTGCCAGCCTGCCTGGCGCAGGATATTGCGGATGCGCTTGAAGCTGGCCGCGAGCGGCTCGAAGTTCTCGGTCTGACGGACGAGCTTCAGAGCATAGAGCCGCGCCTCGAGATCGGGCAAAGTTTTCCAGGCGCCGGCCATCGCCGCGTTCACCTCATCGTAGGCGAAGCCGCGGATTTCCCGGAAATAATACTGGATTCTGTCCAGCAGAAATTCCCAGAGCGCCTGCGTCTGCTCCGAGCCGCATTCGGGGAAATGGGCGCGCGTGGCCTGCATCCCTTCTTCGACGGCGCGCTTCAGGTCGACGCGCAGGCGGGCTTCGGCGAGGACCTTCACCACGCCCTGCGCAGCGCGGCGCAGCGCGAAGGGATCCTTCGATCCGCTGGGAATCAACCCGATGGCGAAGCAGCCTTCCAGCGTGTCGAGCTTGTCCGCCACCGACAGGATCTGCCCGTAGACGCTGCCCGGGATCGGGTCGTCCATGCTTTGGGGCAGGTAATGCTCGTAAATGGCCTGCGCCACCTCTTCAGGCTCCCCGTCGGCGCGCGCATAGAGACCTCCCATGACGCCCTGCAGTTCGGGGAACTCCTTGACCATTTCGGTCATGAGGTCGATCTTGCACAGGCGCGCGGCGCGCTCCGCCACATCCGGATCGAGCCCGAGCCACCCGGCGAGGCGGCGCGCCCCATGGACGACGCCCTCGGTCTTCTCCTTGTACGAGCCGAGACGCGCCTGGAAGGTGACCTGCGCGAGCGCCTCGGCACGGCTGGCAAGCTTGCGCTGCCGGTCCACCTGCCAGAAGAAGCGCGCGTCGTTGAACCGCGCCTCCAGCACCCGCTCGTTGCCCTTGACCACATAGCCCTTGCGGTCCGACTTCATGTTCATGACCGCCAGGAATCGCGGGGCGAGGCGCCCTTCCGCATCCTGAACCGTGAAATAGCGCTGGTGATGGCGCATCACCGTGGAGAGCACCTCGCGGGGCAGTTCGAGAAAGCTCTCGTCGAAGCGCCCGAGGACAGGCGTGGGGAATTCCGTCAAATAGACCAGATCTTCCAGCAGGGCGTCATCGCGCACCCATTCGAGCCCCGTGCCGCGGAGGAGCTTCCGGATGCCTGCCTCGATCCGCGCCCGGCGCTTCGCGGCGCTCAGGATGACTCCGTTTTTCTCGAGCCGCTCCTCGTAGTTGGAGTGGTCGAAGACAATCTCCTTCGCTCCCAGCCTGCGGTGCCCGCAGGTCAGCGCCCCGGAGCGCACGCCAGCGAATTCAAACTCCACCACGCGGTCGCCGAACAGGGCGGCGATCCACCGGACCGGGCGGATGAAAGTCGGCCCCCCTTTCCCGGTCCAGTACATCGTTTTTGGCCACGGAATCCGGGCGATCACGGCGGGAAGGATTTCGGCGAGGATGTCGAGAGCCGGGCGTCCTTCCGTCTTTTTCAGGAACGCGAAATACTCGCCCTTTGGCGTGATTTCCACGCGCAATTCAGACACATCCACGCCGTTTTTCCGGGCGAATCCCTGTGCGGCCCCCTCTCCGGCAGCCTTGGGCGGGCCGATGACCAGTTCCTCCCGGTCTTCCTGCCGCGCGGGGAGCCCCTCGGCACGCAACACCAGACGGCGGGGCGTGGCATCCAGCCGCAGCGGTCCGGGCTCGATGCGGTGCTCGGAGCAGAGAGCGCGGAAGATCCGCTCCATCTCCCCAAGCGCCGGGACGATCATCCAGTGGGGGATCTCCTCGACGCCGATTTCGAACAGAAGGGGCTGCCGCTCGCTCACGCCTGCACCTCCGCGGCCGGCTGCCGGTCGAGAAGGTTCTGCTGGTCGATCCAGCTGGTGGCCACGCCCACGGCCAGCTTGCGCACCCGCCCGATGACCGCCACGCGCTCGGTGACGCTGATAGCGCCGCGGGCATCCAGCAGATTGAACGTGTGCGAGCAATTCAGCACGTGATCATAGGCGGCAAGCAGCGGAAAGCGGCTCTTTTCGCGAAAATCCTTCTCGGGGTCGAGAGCCCGGTATTCGTCAATCAGCCGCTGCGCCTCCGCCTCGTGCAGATCGAACAGCTGCCACAGCATCTTCACGTCGGCTTTCTCGAAGTTGTAGACCGAGAATTGCTGCTCTTCGAGGAAGCGCACGTCGCGGTAGCTGACGCCTTCCACCCATTCAATGTCGAAGACCGACTTGCGGTCCTGCAGGAACGCGACCAGCCGCTCCAGCCCGTAAGTGAGTTCGGCAGGGACGAGGTCGAGATCCACGCCGCCGCACTGCTGGAAGTAGGTGAACTGCGTGATCTCCAGCCCGTCGAGCATGACCTGCCAGCCGATGCCCCAGGCGCCGAGCGTCGGCGATTCCCAGTTGTCCTCTTCAAACTTGAGATCGTGCTGGTCCAGCCGGATGCCGATCGCCTCCAGCGACTCCAGGTAGAGATCCATTACGTTGGCCGGCGCCGGCTTCAGGATCACCTGCAGCTGCGAGTGCTTGTACAGCCGGTTCGGATTCTCGCCGTAGCGCCCGTCGGCAGGACGGCGGGACGGCTGGACGTAGGCCACGTTGTAGGGCTTCGGCCCCAGCACGCGGAGAAACGTCTCCGGGCACATCGTGCCAGCGCCCACCTCGACGTCATACGGCTCCTGGATGACGCAGCCGTGCTTCGCCCAGAACCGCTTCAGCTTGAAAATCGTCTCCTGATAGGAATCCATTCGGGAATTAAAGCGCCTCCAACAGGGGAACAGTGGCGAGCTTCCGCTCGACGTGGGATTCGATTTCGCGTTGCAGGAAGCGGCGGAGTCCGGCGCCGGTAGCGCGCGTCCACTCCAGTTCGGCGAGCGCCTCCACGGGCGTCACCGCCATCGCGCGCGCCAGCTGCCGGTCCGTTTCGCCGACTTTCAGTTCGGGAAGGATGCCGGAGAGGCGCACGGCCCAGAAAGTGAAATAGGTGACGGCGCGCCACATGGCGGCAGGCAGCTGACCTTCCGGCGCGGCGCGCAAGTCGGCCAGCACCGCGTTCAGCAGGCGGTAGAACTTCTCGTTCGGCTCGGCCGGCGGCAGCAACTGCTCGGACACCTCCGCGATGTAATCCAGGGCCACGCCCGCCTCGTAGGAGGCGGCCAGGGCGAACTGACTTTCGATCAGCTCGGCCCCGTCGAGCCGGACCAGCTCGGCGTTCTCCCGCTGGTAGTACGACGCGCGCACCCGCGAGAGCCGCTCGAGAGCCGATCCGAAGGGACTTTTCATCCGGCGCGCCCGCTTGGCCGCCCCCCGCAGCTTGCCCTGATCGCGGGTGAAGAAGCTGACGATCAGGTCCCCCTCCTGGTAGGGGTAAGTGCGGAGAACGTAGGCCTCACTCGAGCGGGCCGGCATCCCTGATGCTCATGATTCCCCTTCAGGTTATCACACGCCGACGTCTCAAATGCAGATTGAAATGTCAGCCCGCGCGCACCGGATTTCGCAGCGTGCCGATGCCTTCAATCGACACTTCCACGGTGCTGCCCGGGCGCATCGGCCCCGTCGTGCCGGGAGTGCCTGTAAAGATGACATCGCCGGGTTCAAGCGTGACATAGCGCGAGGCGAACTCGACGCATTCCACGCAGTCGAACAGCAGGTCCGAGGTGGACTGCTCCTGCACGATTTGTCCGTCGAGCAGGGTGACGAGCCGCAACCCGCGTTTGGGGTCGAGCCCGGTGGCGATGGCAGGCCCCATGGGGCCGAAAGTGTCCGCGCCCTTGGCGCGCCACCATTGCATATCGCGGTCGGGGCCGTTTTGCCAGTCGCGCTCGCTGACATCATTGCCGCAGGTGTGTCCGAAGATGGCAGCCTCAGCCTCTGCCCGCGACGCGCGCCGGCAGCGCCGTCCGATGACAATGACGAGTTCACCCTCGTAGTGGACGTTGCGCGCATCGGGAGGAATCACGATCGGCTCGTCCGGGTGCTGCAGGCAGGAGACGGGCTTGTAGAAGAACTCCGGGCGCTTGGGCGCAGGCGCCGAGCCGAGGTGCGAGCGGTAGTTGCGCCCGACGGCGAGCACCTTGGGCGGCTCGCAGGGATAGAGGAGTTTCACAGAGGCAAGCGGCAGGGCGCGGCCCGCGGGACGCGGGTTCTGGAAGATGCTTCCGGAGAAGGGCTGGACGCGGTCCTGTTCGACGCGCCCGTAGGCGGTCCGCCCCTGATGCGAGAAGCGCACGTAGAGGGCGTGGGGAGCGGGCGGCTGAGACCGGGCGGCGAGAGGCGCGGCAAGAGCAAGTTCGCGGCGGGTGAGCGGCATGATGCGCCGATTCTATCGCAGCCTCGCACGGGCGCCCGCACGGCGCGTCACTGCTTGCGCGTCGCCGTGAAGTCGCCCTCGACGCCGTAGGCGGGCACTTCCACCGTGCCCTTGGCTTTCGATTCGGACTCGAGGACGCCCTTCATGTGGACGTCGTGCTTTTCGCCGTTGTATTCCGATGTGAAGGTCCACTGGACGTTCTTGCCGTCCACCTTGCCTCTCACCTCGACCGAGCCGTTTTCGGACGTGCACTTGCCCTTCATCTCCGCGCCTTCCTGGGTGAACTCGCAATCCATGCTGGATTCGTAGCCGGAGACGGAAAGATAGACCTGCCACTTGCCGGCGAGGGAAGGCGGCTGCGCGGCAAAGACGCAGGCGGACCACAGAAGGCAGACGGAGAAGAGACGCATCGGCAACCTCACTGGAGGGAATTGCGGCCGCGGGGCCACAGGGACATGATAGATGGCACTGAGTGTCATTGTCAACACCAGATGCCGAAATTTGGCAGACTTGAGCCGCGGCGGCACCCGGTGCTATTGTGAACACCGGATGTCATGAAGAGACCGCGAACAGCCCCGGCGCCCGGCCCGAAGGCGGCAGGAGGAGCTTCCCTGCCGCCGCTGCGGGAGAAGAAGCAGGAGCTTGTCCGGACCGCCCTCCGCGACGCGGCGCTGGACCTGTTTCTGGAAAAAGGCTTCGAGGCGGTGCGCGTGGAAGAGATCACCGCCCGTGCGGGGGTGAGCCGCCGCACGTTCTTCCGCTACTTCGCCTCCAAGGATGACCTGATGGCGCATGGCGTGGACGAGTTCCGCGAAGTGGTGCGGCGCGTGGCGGAGGACTCGCCAAGGAACATCCGTCCGCTGGAGCTGTTCCGCAGGACCGCGGCGGAGGTGGCGCGGATCTCGGCTGCCGCACCGAGGTCGAAGGACGTCGTCCGGATCATTCTGGCATCGCCGGGCGCGCGCATGGCGCAGATGACGCGCGTGGCAGCGGTCGAGGACGTCCTGGAAAAGGCCTTTCGAAGCCGCTGCCGGGGCAGGGAAGAAAGGAAAGCGGCCGGGATCTTCGCGGCGATGACATTGGCTGCCGTGGGCGCGATCCTGCGCGAGTGGTGCCTGGCCGATGGCGCGCGGGTGGAGCGGATCACGGAGCAGGTGCTGGGGGCGTTCGAGCGGTCGCTGGCGGGAGCGGCGGGCAAAGGCGCGGGGGGACGGTGCAAGTCTGCGTGAAGCGGCGCGCGGCGGGGTGACGGGCGGGAGGGAGTCGAATAGAATGCACGTGTCATGATGGACAGGCGCGTGTTTCTGGCTTCCGGCGCCGCGGCGCAGGTTCGCGGGCGGCGCTGGGGAAGCTGGGGCAGCTGCCCTGGAGGACGAAGGCGGAGATTCTGGGCGACCGCAGCGTGGAGGTGATCTTCGTCGAGAGCGATGTGCCGCAGATTCCGGTGCTGGCGATCGAGGCGCTGGAGGCGGGCAAGCATTGCCACATCGAGAAGCCGATGGCGGACACGCGGGAGAGGGTGCGGCGGATCGTGTCGCTGGCGGAGGGCAGGGGGCTGGTGATTCAGGCCGGTTACATGTGGCGGCACAATCCGGCGGTGGAGCGGGCGATGGAGGCGGCGCGGGAGGGCTGGCTGGGCGATGTGTGGCTGGGGTAAAAGGCGGATTCCGCAGGCTACCGCGCTGGTTTCTGGCCCGGGCTTGGAGCAGATCTGGCGTGGAGAGGCGCGGAGTGGCTTGCGACGGGCCTGGGGGATCTTTTTCAGCGCTGGAGATGCGGCGGGAGGCCCGTCGGGCCTCCATGCGCGCGGCAGGCGGCGCGGTGACCGGTGGCGAGCCGTGCCGCCCAGCCACATGAAAAGCGCCGCGCAGCTGCCTGCCTCCGTCAATTTACTCGCACGGCGAAAAAGGCCTCGCGTCTCCGGATGGGTGGAAATCAAGGTCGAGCGAGATGATAAATCTGCCCAAAGTATCTGAATTGAAAACGCATATTCTTCTTGACTACTGTGCCGGGGGGGTATAATATGCACAAGTTTCAGATGGAGGTCACGGGATGCGGCTCGCAACAACAATCTTGGCCTTAATGATTTCGGCACTGTGGGCGCAGGCTCCGCCGGTGGAAAAGATGCCCGAGGAGCCGGCATACCGGATTCTGTTTCAACTGTTGCGGACGCGGGTAGAAGGCGCTTGGGGTGTGAGTGCACAATTATTATGGCTGAAAAGCCTGGGAGTTCCCGAGCAGTATTTCACTCCCCTTCGCCTCGCTTCCGATCGATACTGGCAAGCGGTGCGGCCTTACGAGGAGGACCTGAGGGAAGTTCACTTGCGGTTTGCCGGCCGGAACGACTCTCCGGAAGCCAGGGTGGCGGAGAAGCCGGCGAGGGAAAAGATCGCCGAGCAATATCGTTTGATCCGGCAGGATTTGTTGCGCGACCTGGACGCCGAGGGCGTGAGTCATCTCGAGCGGCTGATTCTGCACATCCGGAACGAAGGACGTAGGGCTGGCAACATCCGGGGCGGCGCACCCGAGGCGGGGCATGTTCACTGATGGAGGGCGTCATGAGAAGCCGGAAAACCGGAATTCTACTTCTGCTCGGCGGGCTGCAGGCTCTGTCGCAAACGATGCCATACCCGGTGGGATGGGTGTACACGGCCAGTGTCCTCGACCTGGACAACCTCGCCTTCATCGGCTCCACAGTGGCCGATACGGGCGGGGCCAGTGGCCATACGACTTCTGCTGTCGTGAAGCTGATGAGCCCTGATGGCAGGGTCTCCTACGGTACCGGAGGATGGGGTTACTCGAGCTTCGCCGCGGGTTCGCTTTCGTTCTGTGACTCCTCGGGCCAGTGCTTCGACGGCTGGTTCCGTGCATCGTCCGAGGGCACCCAGGAGTACTGCCCGATTCCGTTCACCTATCTGCTCGCCGCAGAGTCGTATACGGAAGAAGATGTGCAGCCATTCATCGTGGCCTTGAGTGCGGAATGGAGCCCGGGCTCCGTTCCCCGCCGGAACGGCAAGTCGGACTTTAATCTGCGGGTTTCCAAGAGCCCGAATTGCCCCTCGGGCAGAGTCGGGGCCGGGATTGGCGTCTTCGCGACGGATGGACTTCTGTTTTCCCTCCAACCCGGGGCGAATGATCCAAACAGTGCCGCTTTCAGTGGAAATACGGCCACCGTCAAGTGGAAGGCGGAAACGGCTCATGATAATCCGACAAGCGGAGAGATCACAGCGGTCGGAACGGTGGTCATGGGGCCATGCACAATTCTGCAAGGCCAATCGTACAAATCAGCCACACTGAACGTGCAATAGCGTGGCCAAGCGGGGCCCGGCCCGCGCCGGTTGGCAGATGAGGCCAAACAACAGGCCAACTGGCTGCTGAATCGCAATTACCCGAAGGGAGAGAGAATCATCCGCTTCACTCGTTCGATGAGAAGCGGAAATCGAAAAAATCCGGGATGACTGCTGTGGAATGCGGACCGTGACAGCGAACTTGGGGGTGGGTTGCGGCCATGAGAACCCAAGCTCAGCTGTCGGAGCAGATTCGCGAAGGGACATTCTTTTGGAGTCTGTTTCAACTGCGGCGAACGCGAACGGAGGATCCTGGCGGCCATTGTTGACCGCGAGTTTGTCGGCTTCGCCGCCTGCGACGCGGCGCGTTTTGCAGAAAGGCGGCGGGGCAACGTTAAACTCGCGCGTGGAGGGAGCCGCTGGGGCGTTCGGGACGCGGTGGAAGCACTAGGGCAAGGTGCGTATTCCCTTTGGCGGGCCGGGCGAGCGTCTTGAGTTTGCCCGTTCCGGGGGAAGGAAGAATCGGGCGAATGTCGGAATAGAGACTCGGAGATGCGGTTACCAGTCACGGCACTGAGAGAGAGCAGCCGAATTGCCGACGACGAAGGCTCCGGCGACGAACCTGGCCAAGCGGGAGAACTCGCTGCCATCTCCGATTGACCGATGGACGGGAGTTGAGCCATTTTCCCGTCTTTGTTTCAGCGTGTCATGTCCTGGCGCTGCTACAGCGTGGTCAATCCGGCGGGCTCCATTCGGCGCTCAAGAGTCTTGTCCGGACGGAAGTGAAGCCGCTGGGAGTGCGGCAGCTGGAACCCCTGCTGGAGAAGGAAGCAGGCGATGAAGTGGCCGCCCGGAAGGACTGGACGATTGTAGTCAGGTCACGGAATCTGACATTCGAGTATTCGCCGGCAAACCGGATGATACCGGTCCTTCAGTCCACCTACAGCGAGTCCGAGGGCTGTCTCGTAAGTGGATTGCCTTGTGAACCGTGTGGGCGCGGCGGATCCGGTTCCGCCGGTTGTGCTGGGCTTTCCCGTCCGCGCTGAGGCGAGCATGCCCCCGCCATGGTTCGTGTCAACGAGGGCTCCGTTCTCACGGGACTCGTCCGTTGGAATCCTCCTGAATGTTCCCGATCATGAGTATCACCGCGGATTCTGCCTGCAGGGGGGATCCTCGGGCCGATCGAGGTCACTTGAGATGCAGCGCCCGGCCTGATCTCCGTGACGTACTTCAGCCAGCCACAGTGCCAGCGGCCCGGTGCGCTCACGGAAGGACACTTCTATGATGCCGCTTCACCTTGGGGCCGGTTCCAGCTGACGCAACCGGACACGGCGGAAAGGCGTCATCTTGTCTTGCCCGCAATCGGGCCAGTCGTCCCCATGAAGGAAGATTCTTTGGAGAGTATCCGGAAAGAGATTCACAGTGCTTCCTTGATGGCTGAGCTGGCGCCGCTTCAGAAGCCGGTCCGAAGCGCGCCACTTCCGCAAGAGCACACCGGAGTGGAGGCCTGGCTGGCAGACGTGCAGAATCAACGGCCTTCAGACATCCTGGCTGAGTTTCTTGACGCGTTGATTCGGCGGCTCAAACGACTGCGCTGAGGCCCAGTGCAGCTGACTGACCGGATGGATGCATCCTTCTCCATATCCTTCGTATCTCCTGGCGCGAAGACACTTCATCTGGATCAAATGTCCCTGCCAGGCTGCGAGAGGCCAGCTCCAGCCGGGTCCGCGCGTCGGTGATGCCGATGCACTGATTCTGGGGGCAAGGAGAAATTCTCTCCGGCTGCCGCGCCACACTCGGGACCGCCAGCATGCGAGACTTCGCAGATCGTGCCATGCCTCGGGATTCCAGCTCCGAGACACAGGGATTGATCTGCGGGGGAGCCCGCCTCATAATCAACTGCCACAACAATGGCGATGGAGAAGGAAACCTCAGGCTGCGATTCTACAAGGAACGCAAACTGGTCCCCGCAGAGACTCCCCACCGCCGAGAATCAGTCCGCGAGAGTGTCCTCTTCATGGAGGAGGGAGGCGAGGCGGCGGTCGAGATCGTCGAGACGCCGGAGCGTGCGCTCCTGTTCGCGCTGAATCTGGCGGAGCTGATCTGCGAGATGGAGGCAGGCGAGGACGGCGACGCGCGTCGAATCGGCGCCGGAGGTGCGGGCGGCGATGCTGTTCATCAGGGAATCCACCGCCTGGGCGAGAGCCTCGGTTTCGGCAGGGTCGCCGGAGGTGCGCAGCGCGTAGGGCTGTTGGAAGATGGTCACGCGCACCACCTTCTTTTCGGCGCCTGAGTCTTGCACGCCTGCCTCCCTTCTCAGGACTCGGGCAACTCCATTTGTTCGACCTGGTGGAGGAGCGCCTTGATGCGCGAGAACGCCTCCTTCTGGCGGGCCCGCAGGTGCTCGTTTTCCTCGCGCAGGGCGGCCGCTTCTTCGCGGGCGGCGCGAGCTTCCTCGAGCGCCTGATCGCGTTCCGAGGCGAGCGTCTGGAGGCGCGAGTCGAATTCGGCCTTCTCGCGCAAGAGGGCGGCAAGGCGCTGCGAGACGGCTTCGATGCGCGCCTCGAGCCGTGCCAGGACGTCCTCTTCTTCAGCCGGCATGCCGGTCATGGGAGGATCCTCCGGAGGTTCAGGCTTGAGCGGACTTGGCCTTCTCGACGAGCGCGGCGAAGGCGGAGGGCTGGTTCACGGCAAGATCGGCGAGGACCTTGCGGTTCAGCTCGACGCCGCACTTCTTCAGCGCTCCGATGAAGCGGGAATAGGACAGCCCGTGCGCCCGGCAGGCAGCGTTGATGCGGAGGATCCACAGAGCGCGGAAGTCGCGCTTCTTGCGGCGGCGCCCCACATAGGCGTACCGGAGCGCCTTCTCGACCGCTTCCTGCGCGGCACGGTACAGCTTGCTCTTGGTGAGGAAGTAGCCTTTGGCGAGCTTGAGAGTCTTGCGGCGGTAATCGCGGCGGTTGGTGGATCGTTTGACGCGTGGCACGTTTGGTTCTCCTTTTTCAAAGCATCAGGCAACCCGCAGACTTGCGTCCAGGATTGCAGGGCGGCGGCTCGGGCACATGCCTTGGCGCCGGCGCGCACGCCCTCGGGTGGATCAATAGGGCAGCATCTCGGCGATCCGCGCCTGATCGGCAGGATCGACGAGCGTCGCCTGATGGAGGCGGCGCTTGCGTGCCGGGCTCTTCGTGGTGAAGATGTGGCGCGCAAAGGCGCGGCTGCGCTTGATCTTGCCCGTAGCGGTCTTCTTGAAGCGCTTGGAGGCGCCCTTGTGTGTCTTCAGCTTCAGCTTGGCCATGCAGATGTCCTGTGGAGAGTTCCCCCGGCAGAAGAGGGGGGGCAGGCTTACCCTTTGAATATAGCATACTTGCGGGCGGCGTCAGGCGGGCCGTGCCCTTAGGGGGACGAAGCGGAGGAGCCGATGGGGATGTTTGTCGTTTGTTCACTATCCAAACGGAGGAGAACAGACGTAGAATAAAGGGAGATGAATTTTCCTCCATTTCTGCGGCGGCTGGGAGAGGCTTGCCTGATCGCTGCCGCCACCCTTCTGCCGTGCAGCGGCATCAGCATCTCCGTGTACATTGCCGCGCCGAGGGTGGTGAGCAGTCCGGTGACGGGCGGAACCGCAGTCAACGAGAACTTCAGCAGCAACCCAAACTGGGCGAACGGGCTCTACACAACGGACCGCACCCGGAACATCGGCACGTTCGATCTCTCGCCGCACAGCGCACTGCGGATCCAGAACAGCGACCAATACGGCGGCGCAGGCAACAGCGGGCAGTATGCCGCGTTCGGGGCGCAGACGGGCACTGCGGGCGCCATCACCTTGAACCTGACGAATCCGACCACGTTCTTCGGAATGTGGTGGTCGGCGATCGATCCGTACAACGGGGTGAGCCTCTATGACGGCAACTCGCTGCTGATGCGGATAGGAGGCAGCGACGTCATCAGCCTGTTGGGTGTGGCGGCGCTGACGGCGCAGAACGGGACGCAGTACCAGACGTCCGCCTACCTGGGCAAGCCGGGCACGAACCCCAGGCCGAACAGCGGCGAGTATTACGCCTATGTGATGTTTCACGCCAGCGGGCTGACCTTCAACCGGGTGGTGTTTGACAACTCCGGGACCACCGCCACGGGATTCGAGATGGACAATCTGCAGACGCAAAGCGGAAGCTTCGTGATCCCCGGGTCGACCGTCCTGCTGACGCAGTATCAGATCACGGCGGT
This sequence comes from Bryobacteraceae bacterium, assembly GCA_037481575.1. Lineage (GTDB taxonomy): Bacteria > Acidobacteriota > Terriglobia > Bryobacterales > Bryobacteraceae > JANWVO01. Next base: position 15,804 of record JBBFLJ010000016.1, read on the forward strand.
GCCGGAGCCGGGCGCATGGCTGCCCGCGTGCGCGGGGCTGGCGGCATGCATCTGGTGGCGGCGGCGCAGGCGCGCCGCCGGGCGGCGGTAGGAATACGTTTCTCTGACCTGGCGGAACAGCGCAGCCAGCGCGGCCCCGGCGCAAGCGCCGGGGGAACT
>JBBFLJ010000016.1:16062-88649 GCA_037481575.1 Bryobacteraceae bacterium
TCGCGGTGCGCTCCGCGGCAACGCAAGCGCCGGCCGAAGCGGCCTTGTGCGACGGCGGGGACCGTGGATTCCCTTGGTGATTCACTCAGCGAAAGTGCCAGATCAGGCTGACCCCTTCGCTTGGCCCCGGCGCAAGCGCCGGGGGAACTTCGCGGTGCGCTCCGCGGCAACGCAAGCGCCGGCCGAAGCGGCCTTGTGCGACGGCGGGGACCGTGGATTCCCTTGGCGATTCACTCAGCGAAAGTGCCGGATCAGGCTGACCCCTTCGCTGGGCAACGGGAAGGCAACGGAAGGGGCGCCGCCGGCATCACGGTAGAATGAAGTTGACACCTTCCTCTGGGCTATGAAGCGCTTCTATATCGAGACATTCGGCTGCCAGATGAACGTGCATGACTCGGAGAAAGTCATCGGCACGCTCGAACAGAGGGGCTACGTGCAGGTGCACACTCCCGAAGAAGCGGATCTGGTGCTTTACAACACCTGCAGCATCCGGGACAAGGCGGAGCAGAAGGTTTTCCAGAGGCTGAACGAGAACCGGAAGGCGAAGGGCAAGATCTTCGGGGTTCTCGGGTGCGTGGCGCAGCAGGAAGGCGAGCGCATTTTCGAGAAAGCCCCGCACGTGCGGCTGGTAGTGGGCTCGGCGAGCTACCCACGGCTGGGCGAGCTGCTCGTGCAGATCGAACAGGGCACCGACCGCGTCGCGGGGCTGAGCCTCGACACCGACGCGACGTTTGAGACGCCCGTGACGCGGCGGGACAATCCTTACCGGGCTTACATCACGATCATCGAAGGCTGCGACAAGGACTGCGCCTACTGCGTGGTGCCGCGGACCCGCGGGCGGGAGAGGAGCCGGCGCTGGGAGTCCGTGCTGGAGGAGGCGCGGACGCTGGCGGGGATGGGTTACACCGAGATTCAGCTGCTCGGGCAAAACGTGAACAGCTACCGGGATCCCGGCGATCCTTCGCGGACCTTCGCGCCGCTGCTGGAGGCGGTGGCGCAAATCGAAGGCATTCGCCGGGTGAGGTTCACGACCTCGCACCCGCGCGATTTCGGGCGGGACATTGTCGACGTCATCAACCGCAACGAGACGGTGTGCAACATGGTGCACCTTCCCGTGCAGAGCGGGTCGACGAAGGTGCTGGAGGCGATGCAGCGCCAGTACACGCGGGACGATTACATGCGGCGGATCGAATGGCTGAAGGCGTCGCCCCGGGACATTTCGCTCTCGACCGATATCATCGTGGGCTTCCCGGGCGAAACGGAAGAGGATTTCGAGCAGACGCTGCGGCTGCTGGAAGAGGTGGAATACGACCAGGTGTTCAGCTTCAAGTATTCCGTGCGACCGAACACGCCGGCCGAGCGGATGGGCGATCAGATTCCGGAGCAGGAGAAGTCGCGGCGGCTGACGGTGCTGCAGGAGAAGCAGCGGGGCATTCAGCTGAGAAGGAACACGGCGATGATCGGCCGTGTGCTGGAAGTGCTGGTGGAGGGCTACAACAGCTCGACGGGGCAGTGGATCGGCAGAACCACGCAAAACCGCGTGCTGAACTTCGTGACACGGCCCCGGGAGGACGGGCGGATGCCGGCGAAAGAGGAGCTGTTCGGGCGCTATCTGCCGGTGCGGGTGACGCGCGCGGGTCCGAACTCGCTGGCCGGCGAGTGTGCTATAGCGGTGTAAGGAAGGCGGCGCGAGATGGAAATCGAAATGAAAATCCGGGGCCTGGTGATGGACCCGATGACCAACATGCCCATCGTGATCCTGAAGGACCTGGCGGGAACGCAGGTGCTGCCGATCTGGGTGGGCATTTATGAGGCGAACGCGATCGCGCTGGAGATCGAAAAGGTGTCGACGCCGCGCCCGATGACGCACGACCTGCTGAAAAATCTGCTGATGGGGCTGGAGACGGACGTCAAGAAAGTGGTGGTCAGCGAGCTGAAAGAGGACACCTTTTACGCGGTGATCTGGCTGGAAAAGAACGGGGAGCTGATTTCGATCGATTCCCGCCCCTCGGACGCGCTGGCGCTGGCGCTGCGCGTCGATTGTCCGATCTACGTGGAAGAGGAAGTCCTGAAGAGCAGCAAGAGCGCGACCGCGGTAGCCGAGAAGAGCGGCAACGAGGAGCTGAAGCGCTGGCTGGAAGGGCTGAACGACGAGGACTTCGGCCGCTACAAGATGTGACGGGATGGACGAGCGCACGCTGAAGCAGCTGGAGCGGGTGGCCGAACTGGGCATCGGGCTGGCGCCGGTGGCAGGCATCACGACGCACTTCGTCTTCGAACGCGCCGGGTATTTGGTGCTGGTGGAGAGGCGGGGCAACGGATTCGGCAAGGCGGGGTCGCCGGGGAAGCTGGTGGAGGGTCACGGATTCGCGGCGCTGGTCAGGCGCGGCGGAGCTGACTGGTGGGTGGCGCGCGGCGCGGAGTGGGTGGCGCCGCCGGAGGAGGCGGAGGCGGCGCGGCGACTTTTTACAGATCTTAAAGCGATCCTCGAAAGCGAATCGGCCCCTGAAACGTCCTAGCAGGTGTGAGGCCTGCAGGAACAGAACGGGCCATGGGGCTGGCGCTGCTGAGCGTGGCGGCGGCCCTGTGGATGTTCGCGGCGGCGCCCGCGCCGGTGCGGCGGCTGCCGTCAACGACGCACAAGTTCGTCTGCTACTTCTCCGAGCTCGAGCGGACGCGCAAGGACCTGAGCCTGTGGGACCGGCTGACGATCAGCCTGGTGCTCGCCGGGGCGGAGAGCGGGGAGCAGGCGGAAGGACGTCCGCTGAGCTGAGGGGTTCCCAGGGCAAAAGACAAAAAAGAGCCGGCCGCATGGCCGGCTCTCTCCATTGTGAGGCTGTGGGCTGAGAGTCTGGTCTATTTCTTCTTGACAGGCGCCTTCTTGGCCGGGGCCGCTTTCTTCGGGGCGGGCAGGCCGCTGACGTCGGAGGGCTCGACCTCGAAGGTGACGTTGAACGGCTCGAGCGAATATTCGGTGACGACGCCGCCGAACTCGAGCTCGGTGCCGGGCTCAGGCGCCACGGCGAGCGGGTTTTCGAAAACGAGCGTGACCTCGCTCATGTTGGGGGAGCTCAGGCCCAGCACGATCTTTTTGGGCCGCTTGGGCGGATCGACGCTGACGACGGTGCCCTTGAGCTTTTTGACCCGCGTCTCGCCGACCTCGATGCCATCCGGGCCGGGGATGTGGGCATTCTTCAGCGAGTTCTCGAAGTAGGCTGCGCCATTGGGCCCGGTGAGCTCGCGCTTGATGCCGACCCAGAGGGCGAGGACCGGATTCGTCTTCTTGAGCTCCTCTTCCTGCTTGGCCATGATCTCGTCCTGGGACTCGATCTTGAAGCCCTCCGGAGGCAGGGCGCTGGCCTGCGCGAGCTTGAGGACCTCGTCCATGCCTTCCTTGCTGCCGTGGAAGTTGATGTAGTTCTTTTCGAAGCTGGACATCAGCTGCTGGCGCACCTGCTCGGGGAAGCCGCCCGGGCCGGAGAAGACGGCGGCGCGGGCGAAGTGGAAGAGGGCGATGCCCTGGCGCTCGAGCTGCTTGGTGCGGACATTGACGCGCCCCGCCCAGGCGGAGACCTGGGCGTCGTTGGGGTTGCGCTTCAGCGCCTCGACGAAATACTTGTCGGCATCCAGGTACTGCTGCCGCTCCATGGCAACCCAGCCGAGCGTGCGGTAGGCGACGTATTCGGTGGACGTCTTCTGCTGCTGCCACTGCTCATCGGTGACCTGCTGGGGCTTGCGGGCGGGGCTGAAGAACTCCTCGCTCACCTCCAGCAGCGTTTTGGCCGCCTTCTCGCCCTGTTCCAGAGCGGCAGGCGAGGTGTCGTTCATGCTGACCGTGAGCAGATTGATCCAGTACCAGCCGGTGAGCGCCTTCGGGTTGAAGGCCACCCACGCCTTGGCGGTCTCCATCATCTCTTTGGCCTTGCCGAGCTGCTGGTAGGTCTGCACCATCAATTCATACCGGCCGTCCCGGAAGTCCGAGTTGGGATATTTTTGCTCCCACTGCTGGAGCAACTGCAGCTTCGCCTGCGGGTTCTGCTCCTTCTTGATGAGTTCGACGAGATCGTATTCCGCGCGGTCTTTCCATTGAGGCTGGGCCGCCTGTCCCCAGAGCGTGGAAGCGCCAAGGCACAAAGCGGCAATTCCCGCGAGAGTCGATTGAATGGTCTTCAGCACCACAAGCCTCCTGATGAGTCAGATCCTGGAACCGCCCCGGACAAACCGGGCAGCCGGAATCCCCCCGAGGGATTCCGTGAACCAAACACTTGCGGAGTATAACGGAACCTGTCCGCAGCCTGCAAGCATGAGGCGGCCACTCCGCCGCCGCGCCGTTCTTCAGTGTGAAGGACGCGCGGGCGCGCGGCACAGTTGCATCGCCGCAGCAGGGGGCGAACCACAGGCGGGTGGTAGAATCTGGAATTCTCATGCGCTATTTCGACCTCGGCATCATCGTGCTCTACCTGATCGGCATCACCTGGTTTGGCGCGCATTTCCGCAAGAGCCAGAAGAGCCTGAAGGACTATTTCCTGGGGGGCAAGACGACGCCGTGGTGGGCGATCGGGTTTTCGATCGTGTCGGCGGAGACGTCCACGCTCACCGTGATCGGAACGCCCGCGCTGAGTTTTCAGGGCAATCTGGGGTTCCTGCAGGTGGTCTTCGGATACCTGCTGGCGCGGGTCGTCATCAGCGTGCTGTTCATGCCGCACTACTTCCGCGGGGAGTTGTTCACGGCATACGAGCTGATGCAGAGGCGGTTCGGGCTGCGGTTGCGGCGCGTGACGGCGGGGACGTTCCTGCTGCTCCGCGCGCTGGCGGAGGGCGTGCGGGTGTTCGCGATCTCGATCGTGGTCTCGATCGTGCTGGGCACGGGCGAAATCGCGTCGATCGTCGTGATCGTCTGCCTCACGCTCTTTTACACGTTCGAGGGGGGCATGACCGCGGTCATCTGGACGGACGTCGTGCAGATGTTTCTGTACGTGGGCGGTGCCATCGTGAGCCTGTTTGTCATGCTCGGACAGATCGACGGCGGGTGGACGGCTGTGATGACGGCAGCCGCTGCGGCGGGCAAGCTGCAACTGTTTGACTTCCGGTTTGAGCCGACGCTCGAGTTTCTCAGCCGTCAATACTCCTTCTGGGCGGGCGTGCTGGGCGGCTGTTTTCTGACGACGGCGAGCCACGGCACAGAGCAGCTGATGGTGCAGCGGCTGCTTTCGGCGAAGAACATCGGGGACGCGCGGAAGGCGCTGTTCGGCAGCTGGGCGGTGATCTTCTTCCAGTTCGCGCTGTTCCTGATGATCGGGCTGATTTTGTGGAAGCACTACACGGACACGGGGTTGGCGCCGCCGCAGCCCGCAGACCGGATTTATCCCGAGTTCATCTGGAAGTCCCTGCCGCCCGGCGTGAGCGGGCTGGTGATCGCGGCCATTCTGGCGGCGGCGATGTCGAACCTGAGCGCGGCGCTGAACTCGCTGGCGTCGACCACGGTGATGGATTTCTACAAGCTCAGGTTCACGCATCACGGGGAGGGCCACTACATGCGCCTGGCGCGGATGGCTACGCTCGCCTGGGGCGTGATCCTGTTCGCGATCGGCGTGCTGTCGCGGCATGTGAAAAGCGTGCTGGAAGCGGGGCTTGGCATCGCCTCGATCCTTTACGGAGCGCTGCTCGGCGTGTTCCTGCTGGGCGTCCTGACGAAGAGGGTGAGCGAGCGGCCGGCAATGGCGGGAATGCTCGCCGGGCTGGCGGTGAACCTGTACCTGCGTTTCGCGACGCCGGTCGCGTGGACCTGGTATGTGCTGGTGGGAACACTGACCACGGCGGCAGTGGCGCTGGCGGTTTCGGCTTTTGCGGACAGGGAGGAGGCGGCTTGACAAGGCTGCGGCGGGAGCTTGGCGTCTGGGGCGCCGCGTCGATCGTGGTGGGGACGGTGATCGGCAGCGGCATTTTTCTGGTGCCGCGGAAAATGGTTCTGGAGACGGGCAGCGCCGAAATGGTGCTGGCGGTGTGGGTCTTCGGCGGGCTGCTGTCGCTGGCCGGGGCGCTGACTTACGCCGAGCTGGCGGCGATGATGCCGGAAGCGGGCGGGGAATACAATTACCTGCGCGCGGCGTATGGCCCGTTCTGGGGGTTCCTCTACGGGTGGACGCAAATGTGGGTGGCCAAGAGCGGGTCCATCGCGACGCTGGCGACCGGATTCTTTTACTATCTGGCGAATTTCCGTCCGGAACTCGAGCAAAGACTGTTCACGCTGCCTGTGCCGCTGGGGGAGAATTGGGGGCCGCTGGAAGTCAGCAGCGGGCAATTGCTCGCGATGGCGGTGATTCTGGGGCTCGGATGGCTGAACTGGTTCGGGGTTCGGGTTGGCGGAGGCGTTCAGGTGGCGGTAACAGCGCTGAAAGTGCTGATGATTTTCTGGATCATCGCCTCGGGGCTGGGTGCGGAGGCGTCCCGGGAGAACGCGGGCATTGCCGGGGCGCGAGGCGGCGTGGCGGGCTTTTTTGCGGCGCTCGTGGCGGCGCTGTGGGCCTACGACGGGTGGAACAACGTGAGCATGGTGTCGAGCGAGGTGAAGACGCCGCAGCGGAACCTTCCCCGGGCGCTGATCTTCGGAACCCTGGGCGTGATGGGAATCTATCTGTTAACAAACGTGGCCTATTTCCGGGTCTTGAGCGCGGCGGAAGTGGCCTCTTCGGACCGGGTGGCGGCGGTGATGATGCAAAAGGTGCTTGGGCAGTGGGGCGGGAACCTGGTCAGCATAGCAGCCATGATTTCGATCTTTGCGGCGCTGAACGGCTCGATTCTGAGCGGTTCGAGGGTGCCCTATGCGCTGGCAAGGGACGGCTATTTTTTCCGGCGGTTCGGGGAAGTGAATGCGCGGCACGCGGTGCCGGGGTTTTCCATTCTGGCGCTGAGCGCTTGGGCGGCAGTTCTGGTTTTGAGCGGGCGCTATGACCAGCTGGTGACCATGGTGATCTTTCCCAGCTGGATCCTGTACGGGATGGCAGCGGCTTCCGTGGTCGTGTTAAGGCGGAAAATGCCCGGGGCGGAAAGGCCCTACCGGACGCTGGGATATCCCGTGGTTCCCTTTTTGTTTGTTTTGGTTGCAGCGTTTCTCACAGGCCAGACCCTGGTCCACTCCCCCCGGGAATCGCTGCTGGGAATCGGGCTGATGATGTGCGGGGCGCCGTTCTACCTTTTCTGGAAAAGGCAGCTCTCCAGAGGGGGCGCAGCGGGGGAAAATGCGGGCTGACAGCCCCGTTTGTTACGTTTTTGGAACATGGTACTTGTAATCTGCGCCACTCTGATGTATGAATAGAGGGTGAGGTGCGGCCGGAAATGGCCGGTTGTTCCGAAAGCGGAACAAGGCCGTGAGGAGTCGAGAGGCCGCCCGGACAGGGAGCAAAGAAACAGATATGGACATTTTGAAGGTAATTGCCGAGCTGCGCCAGGAGCGGGAAAAGATCGAGGAAGTGCTCGTGGCGCTGGAAAGGCTGGCTCGCGGCCAAGGCAAGCGCCGCGGACGTCCGCCAGCCTGGATGATGGCGCTCCAGCAGAAAAAGGGCGCGAAGAAGGCTGCCGCGACAGCGGCGGCTTCTCCGACGGGCAAGCGCCGCGGCCGTCCGCCGAAGAACCCGCAGCCCCAGCAGTAAGCCAAAATCCGCATCGGGGAAACGAGGGGCCTCCGCCGCATGGTGGAGGCCCCTCTTTCTGTTTTCCGGCGAGCGGGGTCAGGGATACAGGAGATATTTCGACCGCAGGTTGAGGAAATCCCGGATTCCCTCTTGCAGGCGCGGTTCCAGGGTGCGGGGATCTTCGCCTGCCCGGAGGGCATCGATGGCGGAGCGGCTGCCGATGAGGCGGTAATTGGTCTGGAAATCGATCTTGCCGGGATACAGCTTCTGCAAGGCGGCCGCAATTTCCAGGCCCAGGCGGAGGGCGGAAAACCCTTCCCGGTCCACAATCACAAATCGCACTCCCTGGACGGGCGTGCCCTTGAAATTGGAGTCGGCGGGGGTGAAGCGCACGGGGTAGAAGCGCACGCCCGGAACCATCCGGCGGTTCAGATAGGCGGCCAATTGCGGCCCGTCGATCCAGTCCGCGCCGATTTGCTCGAAGGGGGCGGGCGTGCCGCGGCCGACGGAATAATTGCGCGAGTATTCCAGCATGGCGACGCCCGGATACAGCAGCGCGGCGGTCAGAGACCGCATGTTGGGGGAGGGGTCGATCCAGGTCAGCCCTGTGGAGTCGAACCAGTCCCGGCGGCGCCAGTTTTTCATGGGGATGACCTCGAGGCTGGCACCGATTTTTTCCTCGGAATTCAGCAGCCGGGCGAGCTCCCCGAGCGTCATGCCGTGGCGGAGCGGCAGGCGCGAACAGCCGACGAAGGAGATCGCTTCTTCGTCCAGCATAGGGCCTTCGACATGGACGCCGGTGATCGGGTTCGGGCGGTCGAGGACGACGAAAGGAAGGTTGGCCTCGGCGGCCGCCTGCATGGCGTTTTTCATGGTGGAAAGGTAGGTATAAAAACGGGCGCCGATATCCTGAATATCGAAGACCAGAATGTCGATGCCGCGGAGCATTTCCGGGGAGGGTTTCCGGTCCTTGCCCCGGTAAAGGCTCCAGACGGGCAGCCCGGTGGCGGGGTCCTTGCCGTGCTCGATATTTTCGTGGTCCTCGGCGCCGGCGATGCCGTGTTCGGGAGAAAAGAGAGCCACCAGGCGGACGCCGGCGGCCAGCATGACGTCCACGTTGCGGCGCCCGTCGCGCGTGATGCCGGTGTGATTTGTGATCAGGCCGACGCGCTTGCCCTGAAGCAGGCGGAAATTGTCCTCGGCGAGCACGTCCAGTCCGGTGAGCACTTCGGCGTTGCGCCCGAGGGCGCGCAGCGGCTGGAGTTCGTGAAAACCGGTGAGGGTGACTCCGGGCGCATCCACCCCGAGCGCGGCGGCGACGATGGTGGCAACCTTGGACCGCAACGGCGTAATGGCGGGGCGCAGCTTCGGGTGGACGCTGTTGGCCAGCAGGATGACGAAGCTGCGCGTGTGAGGATCGATCCACAGGGAAGTGCCGGTGAAGCCGGTGTGGCCGAACGAGCCGAGCGGGAACAATTCGCCGCGGTTTCCAGAGTAGGGCGAGTCGATGTCCCAGCCGAGCCCGCGGAGGGTGGGTTGGATCGGCGGCGTCTGGGGTTCGGCGAATTTCCGGATGGTCAGGGGGCTCGCCCACCGGGTCCCATCGGGAAGCTTGCCGAGATTGAGGATCATGGCGGCGAAGCGGGCGAGATCTTCGGCGGTGGTGAACATGCCGGCGTGGCCGGCGACGCCCCCCATGTAGCGCGTGGTGGGGTCGTGCACGACGCCGCGGAGGAGCTGCCCCTTGACGATCTCGGTGGGGGCGATGCGGGGGCGCCATTCGGGGGGCGGGTTGAAGGTGGTTTCTTTCATGCCGAGGGGCAGGAAGACCTCTTCGCGCGCGAACTGGTCGAGGGGCTTGCCGGAGACGGCGCGGACGATTTCGCCGAGGAGGATGAAATTGATGTCGGAATAGATGAAGCGCTGTCCGGGTTCGGCAACGGGCGGATCGACGAGCGCCTTCTGCACGCCGGTTTCGTAGCCGGACCATTCGGGTTCCAGATCCAGATCCGGGCGCAGCCCCGAGAAATGCGTGAGGAGGTGGCGGACGGTGATGTCGCTCTTGCCGCCCTGGAAGGCGGGCAAGTACTCGGTGACGCGGTCATTCAGGCGAACCTTGCCCTGTTCGAAAAGCTTCATGAGGGAGGCGGTGGTGGCGACGACCTTGGTGAGGGAGGCAGCGTCGAAGATGGTGTCTGTGGCCATCGGCTCCACCTCGGGCACAAGGGCGCGGTTGCCGTAAGCCTTGAAGTGCAGCACGACGGTCCGCCCGTCATTGTCGACGCGGGCGGCAAGGCAGACGGCGCCGGGGATCTGGTCTTTCGCGACCGCCTCCTCGATGACGGCGTCCAGGTGGGGCGAGCCGGGAAAGCCGGTCTGCGCGAATGCCGCAACAGCGGCGAGGGCAAGAAGGGATGCTGTTCTCATAGAAGCTTCGAGGCGAGGGATTCCATCTGTGCGGCCAAATCGAGATCGAGCCGCGTGACGCCTCCGGCATCATGCGTGGAGAGGCGCACGTCGACGCGGTTGTAAACGTTGGTCCATTCCGGATGATGGTTCATCTTTTCCGCCACCGTGGCGGCGCCTGCCATGAAGGCGAAAGCATGCGAGAAGGACGGGAAGACATACAGGCGCCGGATTTGGCCGTCCTGGAAAGTCCAGCCGGGAAGGGACTCGAGGGCGCGGAGGATTTCGGCGTTGTCGAGCAGGCTCATGGATCTCCCCTGGCGAAGGAAGTGAGCGCAGCGGCCGGAAGCCGCGCGCTCTTCACATTATGATGGAGTGGTGTCGAAACCACTACCCCGCCTGCGAATGGATCTGGATTTTCTGCCCTCGCCGCTGGAAGACCGGCCCGGGCTGCTGATGCGGGATCCGTTCGGCTACTCCGACGTGACGCTGATCGTGCCGCCGCCGCTGGTGCCCCTGCTGGCGATGTTCGACGGCGAGCAAAGCGAAGACGAGCTGCGCGAGGCGATCTACCGCATGACGAACGACCTGCGCAGCGGCGAGATCATGAACCATCTGAAAGAGGCGCTGGAGCGGGCGGGATTTCTCGAGGGCCCGGCGTTCGAGGAAATGAAGGCGGCCAAACAGCGCGCATTCGCGGAGTCGCCCGTGCGCCCGCCCGCGCACGCCGGGTCGGCGTATCCGGAAGAGGGCGGGATGCTGCGCGCGTGGATGGAGCAGCAGGGGCTGGAAGCAGGAGAGGCGACGGAAGAGGTGATCGGCATCGCCGCGCCGCATGTGAGCCCCGAGGGCGGTTGGAGCTGTTATCGCGAGGCGTACCGGGCCTTGGGGCGGGCTGCCCGGGATCGCGTGTTCGTGATCCTGGGCACGTCGCACTACGGGGAGCCGGAGAAATTCGGGCTGACGCGGAAGGACTTTGTGACGCCGTTTGGAACGGCGCGCACGGAGCGCGCGCTGGTGGAGAAGCTGGCAGCGAAGGCGCCGCGGGCTTCGAAAATGGAAGATTACTGCCACGCGGTGGAGCATTCCATCGAATTTCAGGTGCTGTTCCTGCAGGCGCTCTACGGGGCGGAGGTGAGAATTCTGCCGGTGCTGGCGGGGCCCTTTGCGCGCAGCCTGTACCGGGGCGGGATGCCGGAGGACGACGAGGGCGTGCGGGAGTTCTTCGATGCTCTCGGCGAGCTGCAGGCAGCCGAAGGGCGGCGGCTGTGCTGGGTGCTGGGGGTGGACATGGCGCACATGGGGCGGCGCTACGGGGATCCGATACAGGCAGAGGCGCGGCGGGGCGAGATGCAGGAGGTGGAAGAGCGCGACAGAGAGCGGATCGGCAAGCTGGAAGCCGGGCAGGCGGAAGAGTTCTGGGAGCTTGTGAAGCCGAACCACGACGATTTGAAGTGGTGCGGCAGCGCGCCTTTCTACACGTTTCTGAAGGCGGTGCCGGAGGCGCGCGGAAGATTGCGGCTGTACGAGCAATGGAACATCGACCCGCAGAGCGTGGTGAGCTTCGCGGCGATGGAGTTCCGGCGGGCGGCGTGAACAGGGGCTACTCGGGCACAGCGGCCATCCAGTAGCCGGGGCGCGTGCGCACCCGCAGCCGCGGGCGGTTGACTTCCACGCGGATGCGGTGGAAGCCGCCCTCCAGCTTGTTGTTGGGCGAGTAGCTGAGGATGTACTGGTTGCGGATCTCCGAACCGATAGCAGCGACAGCGCGCTCGAGCCCGTCCTGCGTGGTGAAACCGAACTCGCGCCCGCCGGTGAATTTCGTGTACAGCTCGGCGGGGTTGCGGATGAAGATCCCCTTGGCGGCGCGGAAGAGTTCCTCGATCACCGGAATGAATTCGGCGGCGTAGCCGGGAGCGCCGGACATCTGCGCCTGCGTGGTGGGATCGCTCGGGGCGATGCCCGGGCGCGGGCGCGTGCCGGGCGGGAAGGGATCGGGACGCGGCAGCTGCGGCTTTTCCGTGAGCCGGGTGACGAGGCGGTTGATGTTCAGCGTGTAGACGTCGACGTTGTGCAGCTGCAGCTCCGTAGCGACTTCTTTGGGGCTCGCCTCCGAGGCGCGGTCCAGCGTTTCGGCGATCAGCAGGATCACCTTGCGCCGGTCCTTCTTGTAGCGCAGCATCCGGATGGCGGTCTGCACGGCGTCGTTGAGCCGAGAGCTGTAGCTGCCAGGCTTCAGCTGCGCGACCGCCCGGTTGATCTCATCGGGATCCTGCGTGAAATCGGTGAGCAGGTCGATTTCGTGATGGAAGGCGATGACGGCGGCTTCGCCGTCCTGTCCGATAAGCAGATCGTTCAGCACGTTCCCGATGCGCCGGATCTTCGGCAGCATGGAGTCGACATGGGCGCTGCGCTGGATGCAGACGACCAGCGACAGCGGCAGGGTGGCGATGTCGCGGTTGATGGTCTGCAGCTTGTCGTTGTCGTAGAGCAGGAAGTCGTGCGGCTCCAGCCCCTGGACGAAGCGGCCCTTTTCATCTGTGACCGTGGTCGGCACGAGGACGACATTCACGGTGGCGCGAATGACCGGGCCTTCGGCGATATCCGGGGGCAGCTGTGGCGCCGGCTGTCCGGGCATCCGCGGCTTGGGCTTGGACGCCGCGGGAGGCTTCGGCGCAGGGGTTCCGGGCAACGTGAGCTGCCCGAATGAGGGCAAGGCGAGGCATGCCAGCGCAGCGAGGCGCAAGAATCTCATCACCATGTGGGATGTCCGAGCCATCGAGTCCGTTACGTCTCCTGCGGATGGGCAGTCCGGCCCTGAAGCAGCTCCGCGATGTGGGGCACGAGATCCAAGATAGCATCCAGCGACTGCACGGCACCCTTGGGCGAGCCGGGGAGGTTGACGATCAGCGTGCGGCGCCGCGTGCCGGCGAGGGAACGGCTGAGCACGGCGCGGCGGGTGTGGCGGAGACCTTCCGCGCGCATCAGCTCGCCCAGGCCGGGGATCTCTTTCTCCAGCACGGCGCGGGTGGCTTCGGGGGTGGAGTCGCGGGCGGCGATGCCCGTGCCGCCAGTGGTGAGGATCAGATCGGCGGTGGAGGAGTCGGCCAGTTCGGCCAGCCGGCGGGAGATGGCGGCGGGTTCGTCGGGAAGGATCTCCATCGCGACAACCTGCCACCCTTGTTCGGTGCAGCGGGCGGCCAACGCGGGGCCGGAGGCATCCTGCCGCGCGCCCGCGGCGCAGGAATCGGAGATAACCAGGATGGCCGTGCGGATCATGCGTTCTTGCGGCGGTAGTGGCCCGACTTGCCACCGGTTTTTTCGAGGAGGCGGATCTTTTCGATGGTGATGGACTTGTCGAGCGCCTTGGCCATGTCGTAGACGGTGAGCGCGGCGACTGCAGCTGCCGTGAGCGCCTCCATTTCCACACCGGTTTGCGCGGTGGTGGAGGCGGTGGCGGTGATGCGGACGCCGCGGGCTTCCACAGTGGCGGAGACGTCGGCGTGCGTCAGCGGCAGAGGGTGGCACAAGGGGATCAGGCTGGCGGTGCGCTTGGCGGCCATGATGCCTGCGATCCGCGCGACTTCCAGCGGATCGCCCTTCGGGTTGCGGGGAAGGGCCTCGAGCACAGTGGGCTTCATGCGCACGAATGCCTCGGCGCGCGCGGTGCGCGCGGTGGCCGGCTTTTCGCTGACATCGACCATGCGGGCGCGGCCGCTTTCATCGTAGTGGGACAGCTGGCTCATGACGGCAAAAGGATGCGGATGAGTTCGCCCGCGTCGTAGGCGGGGCGGTCAGGGTCTGCGACCAGAAAGCAGTTGGCGAGCGCGAGCGCGCGAATGTCGCCGGAGCCGCCCCACGGGATGGGATGCAGCAGGGCGCCATCCTCAAGCCGCGCCGGAAGAAAACGCGTCAGCCCGGGCTTGTGGCGGAAGGGTTCGGCCAGCCGGGCGAAGGCGAAAGGAAGTTGCGTGCGGCTGGCGCCCGAGAGGAGGTCGAGCGCGGCGCGGGCGAAGATCTCGAAACAGACGAACGTGGAGGCGGGATTGCCCGGGAGTCCGAAGAAGAAGGTGCGTCCAGCGCGGCCAAACACGCAGGGTTGCCCGGGCTGGATGAGGACGCGGTCGAAGTAAATGGCGGCGTCGAAGCGCCGGAGCGCTTCCTCCACCAGGTCGTATTTGCCTGCGGAGACGCCGCCTGACAAAAGCACGAGATCGTGTTTCAGGGCCTCTTCCAGCGCCGCAATAGTGGGTTCGAGCTGATCGCGCACAGGCGGCAGCAGCACGGGCTCCCCGCCGGCGCGGCGCACCTGCGCGGCGAGCGCGTGAGAGTTGGAGTTGCGGATCTGCCATGGGGCGGGCGTGTCTTGTATTTCAACGAGTTCGTCGCCCGTGGGGAGGATGGCCACGCGCGGGCGCGCGAAGACGGGCACCCGGGCGGCGCCGACGGAGGCGAGCATCGCGGTGGCAGCGGGCGTCAGGCGGGCGCCCTGTTCGACGGCAGGAGCGCCGCGGGCGATGCTGGAGCCGCGCGGGCTGATGTTGGCGCCGGGCTCGACCGGCGAGGGGACGCGCAGGGCGCCGTGATCGACGGAGACGTGCTCGATCATCACCACGGCGTCTGCGCCCTCGGGCACCGAGGCGCCGGTCATGATCTCGACAGCCTCGCCGGGACCGACACGGAAGCGGCAGGGCTCGCCGGCGCGCACTTCCCCCAGGATGCGCAACACGCCCGGGGTGGACGCTGCCTGCAGCGCGAAGCCGTCCCGCATGGAGCGAGGCTCCGGGGGGTAGTCACGATCCGCAGGAATGGTTTCTGCCAGCACGCGCCCGGGGGCTTCGTCGAGCGAAACCCATTCGACAGGAGGCGGGGCGGCGAAAGCGGCAACGCGCTCAAGAACCTCTGCACGCGCCTTTTCAAAGGTCAACGCCGCCACATGCGCCATTGTAGCAGCGGGACGCGCGGTTGCTAGGCTGAAGACATGTGGAACCGCGTGCCACTGTGGCGGATGCGCGAGGCGCTGGAGAGAGGCGAGACAACGCCGGCGGAGCTTCTGGAAGCGCACCTCGCAGAGATCGAACGGACGAACCCGCGGGTGAACGCGTTCGTGGAGGTGTATGCGGACGAGGCTCGGGCGCGGGCGCGGGAGAGGCTCGCGGGACCGCTGGCGGGAATCCCGGTGACGGTGAAGGACAGCTTCGACCTCGCCGGGAGGGTGACGTGGTGCGGGAGCCTGCTGAGACGCGAGGAGCGGGCGCTAAGGGATTCCACCGCGGCGGCAAGGCTGCGCGCCGCCGGGGCGGTGATCGTGGGAAAGACGTCGACGCCGGAGTTCCTCTACTACTACGAGACCGACAACCGGATCATCGGGCGGACCAACCACCCGTGGGACGAGACGCGCACGGCGGGCGGCTCAAGCGGCGGCGAGGCGGCGGCGATCGCGGCATGGATGAGCGCGGGCGGGGTGGGCAGCGACGGAGGCGGATCGATCCGCGAGCCGGCGCATTTCTGCGGGATTTGCGGGCTGAAGCCGACGCCGGGGCGCGTGGGGGCAGGCGGGCACTGGCCCGTGATCGGGCACCCGGCGGGCTTCATGGGTGTGGGCGGGCCGATGGCGCGCACCGCCCGGGATGTGCGGATTCTGTTTGAAACATTGGCGGGGTGGGATGTTCGCGATCCCTTCAGCGCGCCGGTGCCCGTGCGGAAGCCGGAAGGGGCAACGAGGATCGCGCTGTGGCTCCCCGGAGGCGTGCAGGAGGAGTGCGCGGCGGCAGCGGAGAGGACCGCGTTGCGGATGTGGGAGGCGGGATTCGCAAAGGCGGACTTCGACGCAGGGTGGATTGCGGGCGCGCACGAGCTGTGGCGCGTGCTGTTCGTGGATCTGATCACGCAGAGCCTGCGGGCGATGACAGCGGGGCGGGAGGAAGAGTCCGCATGGACGGGCACGGCGCTCATGGCGGAGGCGCGGGAGGCGGTGACCTTGGAGCGTTTGCTGGGCGTGTTGGCGGACCGCGACGCGATGCGGGCGCGGCTGCTCGAGCGCTGGGGAACGGATGTGGTGGTCGTAGCACCGGCGTTCGGCGTGACGGCGTATCCGCACCGCGAGCCGCCGATGCCGGTGCTGGAGGCGGCGCGTCCGCTCACGCCGGCGAACCTGCTGGGGCTGCCCGCGGCGGTGGCGCCGGCGGGAGTCGACCGCAATGGAATGCCCGTCGGCGTGCAGTTCCTGGGCGCGCCGTATGAGGACGAGCGGGTGCTGGCGGCGGCGGAGGCATTCGAGGAGATTCGCGGAGAATCATGGCGCAACGAGAGGCTTTTCCCTGGCTCTACGAGCAGCACGATTTCGAAAACGGCCTGAGGCTGGTGACCGTGCCGCTGCCGTGGCGGGGCGTGGCAAGCGTCTATATCGTCGTGCACGCGGGCTCGCGCAACGAGGTGGAGCCGGGGCGCAGCGGGTTCGCGCACTTTTTCGAGCACATGATGTTCCGGGGGACGCGCGCGTTTCCGCCGGAGCGCTACGAGCGGGCACTGCAGCGCATGGGCGCGGCGTCGAACGCGTATACGGACGATGACAGGACCGTGTATCACACCACGCTGGCGGCGGAAGACCTGGATGCGCTGCTCGGGATGGAAGCCGACCGCTTCCAGAACCTGGAATACAGCGAAGAGGACTTCCGCACCGAAGCGCTGGCGGTGCTGGGCGAGTACTGGAAGGACAGCGCGGAGCCGCTGAACCGCCTGTTCGAGGTGCTGCGCGACACGGCGTTCGACGTGCATCCCTACAAACACACGACGATGGGCTTCCTGCGCGACATCGAGCGGATGCCGGAGATGTACGACTACAGCCTCGAGTTCTTCGACCGCTACTACCGCCCGGAGAACACGACGATCCTGATCTGCGGCGACGTGATCCCCGAGACGGCGCGCGCGATGGTGGAGCGGCACTGGGGCGGCTGGAAGAGAGGGCGGTGGCGGCTCGAGATGCCGCAGGAGCCGCCGCAGCGGGGGCTCCGGGAGGCGCGGATCGAATGGGAGACGCACACGCTTCCCTATGTCGCGGTGGCGCAAAAGGCGCCGGCGTATGACGACGGGAGCGCGGAGTGCGCGGCGCTGGACCTGATTTCGGCGCTCAGTTTCAGCCACGGGTCTGAGCTGTACCGTCGGCTGGTGATCGAAGAGCAGTGGGCGGACGATCTGTGGGCGAACACGGTGGATCACGTGGATCCGTACCTGTTCACGGTGGTGGCGCGAGTGAAGCAGCCTGCCCGGACGGGCGATGTGCGGAGGGCGATTGAGGAAGAACTGGAAAGGATCGCCGCCGAGCCTCCCGGCGAAGAGCGGCTGGAAAAGGTGAAGAGCCACTTGCGGTACCGGTTTGTGCTGGGGATGGACCGCAGCGAGGCGGTGGCGGCGGCGCTGTCGCCCTTCCTCGGCTTGAGGCGGACGCCGGCGACGGTGAACCGGCTGTTTGCAACGATGGAGGCCGTGACGCCGGATCAAGTGGCCGAAGCGGCGCGGGCGTGGTTCGGACCCGAGAAGCGGACCGTGGTGACGCTGGAGGAGAAGGCGGGATGAAGGTGATCGTTCGCGAAGACGGGGGACCGCTGGTTTCCGTGCGGGTGGTGTTTCGCGCAGGCTCGGCAATGGATCCTGCGGGACGGGAGGGGGCGGCTTGGCTGGCCGGGCAGATGCTGGCGCACGGCGGGACGCGGCGGCGCAGCTATCAACAGATTCTCGACTTTTTGTTTCCGCGCGGCGCCGCCGTGGACGTGAGCGTCGACAAGGAGATGACGTGTTTCCGCATGGACTGCCATGCGGATCATGCGGAGCAGATGGCGGATCTGCTGGCGGAGATGCTTTGCGATCCGGGGTGGCGCGAAGAGGATTTCCTGCGGCTGCGCGAGGATGCGGTGCATTTTCTGGAAGCGGATCTGCGCGGGGAAAACGACGAGGAACTGGGGCGCGAGGCGCTTTACGGTCTGGTGTTCGAGGGGCATCCGTACGGGCATCCGTGCGCGGGGCGGGTGAGCGCGCTGCGGGGGATGGGGCTCGAGGATGTGCGCGCGTTTGCGACGGCGGAGTATAGCCGGGAGAACGTGTGGATCGCGTGCGGAGGGGCGCAGGCGGGGTGCGTGGCGCAGCGTTTGCGCGAGGCGATGGCGGCGTTGCCGGCGAAGGCTCGCAACAACGGAGAGACGCCCTCGGCGGCGCGGCTCCGGAATCACCGGATGATTTTCGTGGAAAAGCCGGCGGAGGGGGTGGCGGTTTCGATTGGATTTCCGATTGAAGTTGTGCGCGGGCATGAGGATTATCCGGCGCTGCTGACGGCAGTGTCGGCGCTGGGGCAGCACCGCTCGAGCGGGGGAAGGCTGTTTGAAAGCCTGCGGCAGCGGCGCGGGCTGAACTACGGCGATTATGCGTACATCGAGTACTTCCCCGCGCCGATGTTCCTGCTGGAGCCGGAGCCGAACCATGCGCGAAGACGGCAGATTTTCGAGCTCTGGATCCGCCCCGTGGCGCCGGAGCACGCCCACTTCGCCGTGCGGCTGGCGCTTGCGGAAGTGGAACGGCTCGTGGAAGAGGGATTGACGGAAGAGGAATTCGAGGCGGCGCGGTCGTTTCTTTCGCGGCATTTTGTGCTGCTGGAAGAGGGCTTGAGCGCACGCCTGGGACATGAAATCGACGGCTTGTATTACGGCACCGGATTGCAATCGGACCACCTGCGGGAGCGGCTGCCTGTGCTCACGCGCGAGGAGGTGCGGCGCGCGGCGGAGCGTCACCTGCGCCCGCAGGCAATGGCATTCGCATTCGCCGGGCAGGGGATGGAAGACCTGAGGAGGAGGATTGTCGACGAGGCGCCGTCGCCCGTGGAGTACAATGCGCCGAAGCCGGAGAGCATCCTGCGGGAGGACGAACGGGTGTCGCGGCGGCTCCTGGGCGCACGGGAGGCGGAGACGCGCGTTGTGCCCGCGCAGGAGATGTTCGAATAGCCGGAATCACGGGCGGAAAGGTTCGCGCTTTTCGATTCTCGACTCGTCGAATTCGATCCCGAAACCCGGTGCATCCGGCAGGGAAATCAGGCCGCCGTTGGGGGCGAGCTGCCGTTTTTCGAAAAAGTAATAGCCGCGCATCTTGAGGATGAGATACTCGACCAGCGGGCAGAGCGAGGGCGGCTGGGAGGCGACGACGTGCAGAGCGGCGTGGAGAGAGTGCCCATGCGGCACCACCTGAACGCCGTCGGCCGAGGCGAGGTGGCAGATCTTGAGCAGCTCGCTGACCCCGCCGCACCATTCCGGATCCGCCTGAACGACGTGGATGGCCTGCGCGTCGAGGTAGCGCTTCACTTCCCAGCGGTTGTAGAAATGCTCGCCGGTGGCCACGGGAATCGATGTTGCACGGCGCAGAGCGGCGAAGGCGTCGAGCTGATCGGGCGGGAAGGCCTCCTCGATCCAGCGGGGATGCTGGGACTCGACGCGGCGCGCCCAGGCGATGGCGAAGTCGAGAGTCCAGCCCATGAAGGCGTCGAACATCAAGTCGACATCCTGGCCGACGGCCATGCGCAGGGCGAAGACGAGATCGGCGCAACGGCGGACGCCTTCGGGGCCATCGCCGGGGCCGTGGGCGAAGAACCACTTCTGGGAGCGGAAGCCCTGCTGCCGGAGGTCCACGGCCTTCTTCGCGGCGGCGTCCGGCTCCACGGAGAATCCGAGGGCCGACCCGTAGGCCTCCACGGCGTTGCGCGTGGGACCGCCGAGGAGCCTGTAAACGGGCGCGTTCAGCACGCGGCCGCGGAGATCCCACAGGCAGTTGTCGATGGCCGAGATCGCCATCATGGGGTGGGAGGCGCGGAAGTGGCGGTTGGAGCGGTACAGCAGGTCCCACACGGTCTCCACCGCCATGGCGTCCTTGCCCAGAACAAAATCTTTGAGTTGCGTTTCAATCACGAGGGCCGCTTCCCGGTCGATGGGGCCGTACAGGCCCTGGCTGCCCTTGTCGGTGCGGATCGACAGGTAAATGGCGGAAACGGGGGCCTCGCGCGGGGGCTGCGGATCCTCGCGGTAAGGCTGCGGGCGGAACTGCGGGTAAACGTGGAGCGGCTGCACCTGGTACTGCCCGTCCACGCCGGGCGTGACGGTTCTGCGCCCGTGGAGACGGAACAGCTCCACGGAAGTGATCCGGTGCGGCGCCGGGGGATCCGCGAAGGCGGGCAAGGCAGCGAGCGTCTTCAGGAACGAACGGCGTTGCACAGGACGAGGCACCTCCATTCTTCGGATTCGAGCACGGCTTCCGGATGGAAGCCGTGGCGGCGCAGCAGCGGTTCGAGCTCCGGCAGGTCGCGGACGGTGAAGCCGGCAAGAATGAGCAGCGAGGGGGCAAGGCGCTCGTACTCGGCGGCAAGCGAAGCGTGCGTGGCGGCGTTGATGTTGGCGACGACGGCGTCGAAGGCGCGAGGGCGGACGGCGCGGGCCGAGCCGCAGAAGAGCGCGGCGCGGCGTCCGTCGGAGAGGAGGTTGCGGCGTGCGATGAGAAGTGCGCCGAAGTCGATGTCGCAGGCAGCAGCGGCGCGGGCGCCGAGCAGAAGGGCGGCGGAAGCGAGGATGCCGCTGCCGGTACCGACGTCGAGCACTGCCTGCCCGGGCTCGAGCCGGGAGTCGAGCGCCTCCAGGCAGAGCCGGGTGGCCGGATGCGCGCCGGTGCCGAGCGCCTGCCCGGGATGGACGACAAGGCGGTGGCGTCCGGGAGGCGTGGGGCTTTCGTCCCACTCGGGGGCGAGATACAGGCGGCGCCCGACGGGGAAGGGCTGCCACGCCTGCCGCCACACGGCCTCCCAATCCACATCCGGCACCGGCTCAGGGCGGGGCTGGAAGGCGGCGAAGGCCTCGGCGAGCCCCTCCGGATTCTCGAAGTAGGCCCGCAACTGGCAGCGCCCGCCGGGCAGGGCGGTTTCCTCGATGCCGGCCGCGCCCTTTTCCCAGAGTTCGGCGCAGAGGAACTCCGCTTCGCTCTCGGAGCAGGTGAGGACGAACGAGAACATGTGGTCAGCTTTCCGCGGGCCCGGCTTTCTGCATAACAGAGACGGGCCGGCCGTGCAAGGCGCGCGGAAGGCGCGTCAGTAGTAATCGGCGCAGCTCATGTAGTAGCCGCACCGCGGGCAGAACAATTTGCACTGTTTTTGTTCGAGGCGCGTGGAACAGACCGGGCACCACAGCATGGGCTCGGCGTCTTCCGCGCGGGCGGCCGTCGGCGGCTCCGGGGGCGGTTCTGGCTGCGCCATGCCCATCAGCATACAACGGCGCGGGCGGTCAGCCGAGGCGGCGGAAGACGCCGCGCACGACGCCCTGGATGACGAGGTCGGCGCGAGGGTGCAGCTCGGGATAGGCGGGATTTTCGGCCTTCAGGTACCACGCGCCGCGCACGCGCACCAGCCGCTTCAGCGTGCATTCGCCGTCGATGAGCGCGGCCACGATCTGGCCGGCGCGGGGCGCGGGGTTGGGTTCGACGAGAACTGTGTCGCCATCCAGAATGCCGGCGTCCTTCATGGAATCGCCGCGCACCTTCAGAAGAAAGGATCCGGGTTTCGGGCGGAAGCCGAGCAGCGCCTCGTCGAGCCATGCCTCGCCCTCGGCGGGCTCTGCACCCACGGACTGGGGCGGGCCGGCCGGGATGGCCCCATAGGCGGGCAGCGAGAACAGGCGCGGGGCGGGGGGCATCTCGGAGGGCACATCAATGCGCCGCGAGCCGCGGTTGCCCATGCGGATGACGCCCTTGGCCTCCAGCGCGCGCAGATGCCCGGCCACGCCGTTGGGACTGCTGATGCCGAAGTGGCTCTGGATCTCCGGGATCGACGGCGAACACCCGTTCGCGCGCCGGTAGGCGAGGATGAAGTCGAGGATCTCCTGCTGCCGCGCTGTCAACTGCATACTATAATTTTTTACACTTCGCGGGCGCATGTCAATCCCTCCGGCGCCGCCGGGCGACAATGGGGGAGCGGGAGAGGCGCATGGAGAACCTGGAGCTGTTCGGGGAGGCGGCGTCGCCGCGCGAGCGGCTGGCAGCGCGGCTGCGCGAACTTGCGGCGGAGGGAATCTTTCTGGGCACGAGTTCCTGGAAGTACGAAGGCTGGCTGGGCCAGATCTACACGCGCGAGCGGTACATGACGCGCGGGCGGTTTTCGCAAAAGAAATTCGAAAACGAATGCCTGGCCGAATACGCGGAAGTGTTTCCGGCGGTGGGCGGCGATTTTTCGTTCTACCAGTTCCCCTCGCGGCAGTACTGGCAGCGTCTGTTCGCGGTGGCGCCGCCGCAGCTGAAGTTCGGCCTGAAAGTGCCGGAGGAGATCACGGTGAAAGAGTGGCCGGGGCACGCGCGCTATGGCGGCAGGGCAGGGAAGGCGAACGAGCACTATCTGAACGCGGATCTGTTTCAGAGGGCGTTTCTGGAACCGTTGGAGCCGTACGCGGAGCGGGTCGGTGTGCTGATGTTCGAGTTCGGCACGATGGGCAAGCGGCTGTACGAGAGCGTGGCGCCGTTTGCCGCGGACCTGCGCGCGTTCCTGCGGGCGTTGCCCGCGGGGTGGCGCTACGCGGTGGAAGTGCGAAACAAGGAATACCTGGACGAGCCGTACTTCGACGCGCTGCGGGAAAGCGGGGCGGCGCACGTATTCAACGCATGGACGCGGATGCCGCCGCTCGAGGAGCAGGTGCGGATCGAGGCTGCCTACACTGCGGAATTCCTGGTGGCGCGTGCGCTGCTGCGGCACGGGCGCAGCTACGAGCAGGCGGTGGCGCAATTCGAGCCCTACGACCGCGTGCAGGAAGTGAACGAAGGCGCGCGGAACGCCCTGCGGGCGCTGATCGAAAGGGCCCGGCAGCGGCGGCAGATGGCGTTCCTGTTCGTGAACAACCGGCTGGAAGGCAACGCGCCGGGGACGATTCAGGCGGTGGTGGAGGGCGGCGCGAGCTCCCAGTGATCGGTGCAGAAGCGCGCGAAGCTTTCGTCCCAGATGGAGAACTTGGCGGCCATCTGCCCGCCGTCGATGACGAGCGCGGCGCCTGTGATGTAGGAGGCGAGCGGGGAGGCGAGGAACGCTACGGCGGAGGCGACCTCTGCGGGCTCGCCGCCCCGTCCGAGCGGGATGTGGCGGAAGTATTCCCTGAGCAGTTGCGGCTGTGAGAAATGCGCAGCGGTCAAGGGCGTGCGGATGAGCCCCGGGCAGACGGCATTGACGCGGATGCCCCACGGGCCGAGCTCGTTGGCGGCGGTGCGGAGAAGGCCGAGCAGGCCGGCCTTGGTGGCGTTGTAGGCAGCAAGATCGGCCTCGCCGTCGAAGGAGTTTGTGCTGGCGGTGAGGACGATCGAGCCGCGGCGGCGGGGCTTCATGACGCGCGCGGCAAGGCGCACCGTGTGGAATGCGCCCGTGAGGTTGATGTCGAGCAGGCGCTGCCAGGCTTCCGGGCGCGTTTCGTCGAGCCGTTGGAACACCGCTGTCCCGGCATTGGCGATGACGATGTCAAGCGCGCCCGCGCGGGCGAAGGCCTCCTCGAGCGAGCGCGGTTCGGTGACATCCACAGGCGGCTCGCCCAGAGTGTCCGCGATGAAGACTTCCGCGCCGCAGGCGCGCAGGGCTTCGACGATGGCCGCGCCGATGCCGCGGGCGCCGCCGGTGACGAGAGCTTTCTGACCGCCGAGATCAATGCGCATGAGCGGCATTCTACCGCCAGAGCCGGGCGGCTTCTGTGGCACACTGAAAAGTTTGTATGGGTGACGTCAAGATCGAACTGGCCAGCCAGCGCAAGATCCGCACGCGCAACAAGCTGTACTACCGGTTCAACCACTGGCCCATCTGGATCTTCGTGTTCTTCCTGATCCCCGGACCGATGGTGTTCCGCCTGTTCGAGGAGGGCTTCGGGGGCAGCATGACGTGGTGGCTGGCGGCGGTGCTCCTCGGGACGGGCATCGCGGGATTGCGCGGGAAGCTTCCGGGATGCGAGCCGGCGCCCTACATCATCCGGTTCACGGAGGACAAGCCGAACCCGCTCTATCGCCGCATCTGTTACACATTCGCGTGGAGCGCGGCAGTCACGTACGCGTTGCTGAACCTGGCGGGGCTGCTGGTGGCGGTGATCACCGGAAAGTGGATGCTGAAGCAGATCTACTGGTACGGCTACTTCCCGGTGGCGGTTCCGATCTGGATTCTGGGGCTGATGGGCAAGCTGCCGCGGGTGAAGCCCTCGACGGCGGGAGAGGGCGACGAGCGGCGTTATTTTTATGGCACCGTCTGGGCGGTGTGCATCGCGCAGCCGCTGCTGGGGATCCTTTGGAAGACGATGCCGCTGAACCGCACGACAGACGTGATCAAGCTGCTGGCATTTACCGGCACGCTGGCGGCGGTAGGCTACCTGAGCTACCGCGGCTACCTGCCGCGCACCAGAAAGATCGTGCCGGGCGAAATCGCCGCGCTGGATTGAGCGTCAGGAAAGAGCGCGGAGCACGAGCGCGCGCGCTTCCTCGACGATACGCTGCAGGTGTTCCGGACTGCGGAAGCTTTCGGCGTAAAGCTTGTAGATGTCTTCGGTGCCGGAAGGACGGGCGGCGAACCATCCGCCTTCGGTGACCACCTTGAGCCCGCCGATCGGAGCGCCGTTGCCGGGGGCGGCGGTGAGCTTGGCGAGGATGGGATCGCCGGCAAGCTCGGAGTCCGTGACTGCGGCGGCGTCGAGGCGCGAGAGCTTCGCCTTCTGCTCCGGCGTGGCGGGCGTGTCGATGCGGGTGTAGAAGGAGCGCCCAAGCGTCTCTTCAATTTCCCGGTAGTGCGCGGCGGGATCGCGTCCGGTGACCGCGGTGATCTCGCAGGCGAGCAGCCCGAGCAGGATGCCGTCCTTGTCGGTGGTCCACACCGCGCCCGACCGCCGCACGAAGCTGGCGCCCGCGCTCTCCTCGCCGCCGAAGCACAGCGAGCCGTCGAAGAGTCCGGGGGCGAACCATTTGAAGCCGACGGGAACTTCGCAGACGGCGCGCCCCACGGCGGCGGCCACGCGGTCGATGATGCCGCTGGAGACCAGCGTTTTTCCGATGCGCGCGGCGGCAGGCCAATCGCGGCGGTGCGTGCAGAGGTAGCGGATGGCCGCGCAGAGATAGTGGTTCGGATTCAACAGGCCGCCGCTGGGCGTGACGATGCCGTGGCGGTCGGTGTCGGGATCGTTTCCGAAAGCAATGTCGAACTGGTCCTTCAGGCTCACCAGGCCAGCCATGGCGTAGGGGCTCGAGCAGTCCATGCGGATCTTGCCGTCGTGATCGAGGGTCATGAAGGAGAAGGACGGATCGACGCGCGGATTCACGACCGTGAGATTCAGGCCATAGCGGGAGGCGATGCGGTCCCAGTAGTGCACAGCGGCGCCGCCGAGAGGATCGACGCCAATGCGCAAGCCGGCGGCGCGGATGGCGTCCATGTCCAGAACGGAAGCGAGGTCGTCGATGTAGGGCCCGGCGAAGTCGATCTCCCGCACGTGGGGAGACCGCAGCGCCTGCTCGTACGGGATGCGGCGCACCTCGCGGTTGCCGCCCGCAAGGAGTTCATTGGCGCGCCGTTCGATCCACGAGGTGACCTCGGAGCCGGCGGGGCCGCCGTCGGGCGGATTGTACTTGAAACCGCCGTCGGCGGGAGGATTGTGGCTGGGCGTGATGACAACGCCGTCGGAGACGGCGCCGCCGCTCCGGTTGGCCTGCAGGATGGCGCGGGAGATGACGGGCGTGGGCGTGAAGCCGTTGCCGGACTGAATGGCAACCTCGACGCCGTTGGCAGCGAAGACTTCCACCGCGGTGCGCTCGGCGGGAGCGGAGAGAGCGTGGGTGTCCTTTCCGACAAAGAGCGTGCCGCTGATGCCGCGCTCGCGGCGGTAGTCGCAGATGGCTTGCGCAATGGCGAGGATGTGCGGCTCGTTGAAGGTCCCGTTCAGCGAGGAGCCGCGGTGTCCGCTGGTGCCGAAGCTGACGCGCTGGCGGGGATCGCTCACGTCCGGCGCGAGTTCCTGATAGGCGCGAAGCAGCTGCTGCACATCGACGAGGGCATCAGCCGGAGCGGGGCGCCCGGCGAGCGGATGCAGTGCCATAGAGACAGAATACAGGCGGCCTTGACCGGGGTGCGCAATTCGCGTATAAACGGGATGTCCGCATCTGAATTTGTCCGAGGAGCCGGATCATGCCTGCGACACGCCGGGCCTTCTTGCAAGCCGCCGCAGCCGCGCCCGCCATGAGCGCCGCGAGCGCGCCGCTGCCCACGGTGAAATTCGGGGGCAAGCACGAGATCACGAGGCTGGTGATCGGGACGAATCCGCTGATGGGCTATTCGCACTTCAACCGGATTCTGGATCAGTGCATGCGGGAGTGGATGACGCCGGAGCGGCGGATCGAGACGATCCTGGCGGCGGAGCGGGCGGGGATCACGGCGTGGCAGCTGCACTATCAGAAGGAGACGATCGAGACGCTGCGCGGCGTGCGGGAGCGCGGATCGAAGATCCGCACATTCCTGCTGAGCGATTTCGAGCTGCACAAGGATTTCTCCATGATTCCGGAGGTGGCGAAGCTCGGATTCCTCGGCATGGCGCACCACGGCAACCGCACCGACGAGGCGTTCCGCGAGGGGAAGATGGAGCGGGTGCTCGAGTTCGTGCAGCGCGTCCGCGACACGGGGCTCATGGCAGGCGTTTCGACGCACAACCCGGCGGTGATCGAGTGGATCGAGGAAAAGGGCTGGCCGGTGGACTACTACATGGCGTGCTTCTACCATGTGACGCGCACTCCGGAGCAGACGCGGACGCTGATGGGCGGGGAGCGCCCGCTGGGCGAGCCGTTCCTGGAAAAGGACCCCGAACGGATGACACGCGTGATCCGGCAGACGGCGAAGCCCTGTCTGGGATTCAAGATCCTGGGCGCAGGGCGGGCTGGCTGGGGGCGGGAGCAGATCGAGGCGGCGTTCCGGTTCGCCTTCACCCACATCAAGCCGGGCGACGCGGTGATCGTGGGCATGTGGCCGAAGTTCAAGGACGAGATCGCCGAGAACTGCGATATCGTAAGAAAAATCCACGCCACGTAAACGCCGGGGCGGGGAGATTTTCCAGCGGGAGAAGAGGGCGAATGAAGTGCAAGGCGGTCCTTGCGGCTGCGCTGGCGGGGCTGGCCGGAATGACGGCGGCCGGGCAGGGCTGGCGGGATGCGGCCGAGGCGCGCATCGAGAGGATCCGCAAAGGCGAGCTTGTGGTGCAGGTGGTGCGCGCCGACGGGAAGCCCGCGGCGGGGGCGCCCGTGCGGGTGCGGATGACGAAACACGCCTTCGGATGGGGCACGGCGGTCGCGGGGCGGTTCCTCGTGGAGGAAGGGCCGGATGCGGAGAGATACCGGCGCGCGATTCTCGACAACTTCAACATGGCGGTGCTCGAGAACGACCTGAAATGGCCGCAGTGGGAGAGGGACCGCAGCGTGGCGCTGAAGGCGCTGGAATGGCTGCATGCGAACGGCATCCCGCGCGTGCGGGGACACACGCTGGTCTGGCCGGGCTGGCGGTGGCTGCCGCGGGACCTGAAAGAGATGGCCGGGGATCCGGCGGCGCTGCGGAAACGGGTTCTCGATCACATCCGGGACGAGGTGAGCGCGACGCGGGGGCTGCTGGAGGACTGGGACGTGGTGAACGAGCCATACACCAACCACGACCTGCTCGACCTGCTCGGGCGGGAAGAGATGGTGGAGTGGTACAAGGCGGCGAAGGAATTCGACCCCAGGCCGGTGTTGTACCTGAACGATTTCAATATTCTGGAGGCCGGCGGACGGGACGAGGCGCACCGGAAGCACTTCTATGAAACGCTGCAGTTCCTGCTGGACCGGGGCGCGCCGGTGGGCGGCATCGGGATCCAGGGCCACTTCCGCGAGATCACTCCGCCGGAAAAAATGCTGGAAATTCTGGATCTCTTCGGAGAATTCAACCTGCCGATCCGGATCACGGAGTTTGATTTCGAGACGAAAGACGAAAAATTGCAGGCCGAATTCACGCGGGATTTCCTCACCGTGTGCTTCAGCCACCCGCGGGTGGATGCGTTCCTGATGTGGGGCTTCTGGGAGGGGCGGCACTGGCGCCCGGCGGGGGCGATGCTGCGCAAGGACTGGTCGGAGAAGCCGAACTACGCTGTCTGGCGCGAGCTGGTGCACGGGCGGTGGCGCACGGACGCGGAGGGTGCGGCAGGCGAGGATGGCGTGTTCCGGATTCGCGCCTTCCGGGGCGAGTACGAGATCACGGCCGGGAGCAGGACGGTGCGGGCGAACTGTCCGGGCGTGGTTCGCGTGACCGTGGATTAGCGGCAGCGCGGGCCTGCGCATCGTGCTTGAAGCAGCGTTTCGGGATTCGTTATCCTCAAAGTTCCCGCCCGCAGATGGATGTCTTCTCATTGACCCGCGCGCTTGTGGACATCGAGTCCATCACCGGCGGCGAGGAACGGATCGGCGACTATCTGTTCTCGCTGCTGGGAGGGCTTGCGTCGCGCTTCGGAGGGCAGGTGGAGAAGATGGAGGTGGAGCCGCGGCGGAACAACGTGCTGGCCTGTTTCGGGGAGCCGGTGGTGACGCTCTCCACCCACCTCGATACCGTGCCGCCTTTCTTTCCTTCCCGCGAGGACGGCGACTACATCTGGGGGCGCGGCGCCTGCGACGTGAAGGGGATCATCGCGGCGATGATCTGCGCGGCGGAGCAGCTGCTGGAAGAGGGCGTGCGCCGCTTTGCGCTGCTGTTTGTCGTGGGCGAGGAGAAAAACAGCGCGGGCGCCTATTTCGCAGCGCGACATCCGCGCGGCAGCCGGTATCTGATCAACGGCGAGCCCACGGAGAACCGTCTGGCGGTGGGCAGCAAGGGGGCGCTGCGCTATGAGCTGCGGGCCAGCGGCAGGATGGCGCATTCGGCCTATCCGGAGCTGGGCGAGTCCGCCATCGAAAAGCTGCTGGACGCGTTGCAGCGCGTGCGCGCCATCGAGCTGCCGACCGATCCGGTATTGGGCGCGTGCACGCTCAACATCGGGCAGATTGCGGGCGGGCGGGCGCCGAACGTGATCCCGGACCACGCCGAGGCGGCGCTGATGTTCCGGCTGGTGGGCGATCCGGCGCCGCTGCGCGAGGCGGTGGCGAAAGCAGTGGAAGGGCTGGCGGAAGCCCGCGAGGTTTTGTGCATCCCCGCGCTGAAACTGGGCGCGCTGGATGGTTTCGAGACGACGGTGGTGGCATTCACCACCGATATACCGGCCTTTGGAGGCGCCTGGGGCGAGCCGTTCCTCATCGGACCCGGCTCGATCCACGTGGCTCATACCAGCGAAGAGCGCGTGCCCAAGGCGCAACTGGCCGAGGCAGTGGGCATTTACCGGACCATGGTGAAGCGGCTGCTTGCGGCCTGAGGGCCGGAGGGCCGGCGGCGGGCGGCAGCCCGCTCCACAGCCGGCAGCAGCAATGTGGGAGCAAAGAGGCAGTCATGAAGAAGATTGAAGTCGGCGTGCTGGGCGCCACCGGCATGGTGGGCCAGAATTTCATCCGCTTTCTGGAAGGGCACCCGTGGTTCGAGCTGACCTGGGTGGGAGCCAGCGACCGCTCCGCCGGAAAGCCGTATCCGGAAGCCGCGGCGTGGCGGCTGGACGGGGATCTGCCGTCGAACGTGGCGAAGCTGACCGTGCAGGAGTGCAAGCCCTCTGCAAAAGCGCCCAAACTTGTTTTTTCGGCGATGGACGCCTCCGTGGCGACCGAGATCGAGCGCGCCTTTGCGGAGGCGGGCCATTACGTGGTTTCGAACTCGCGCAACCACCGCATGGAGCCGGACGTGCCGCTGCTCGTGCCGGAGATCAACGCCGGGCACCTGCGGCTCATCGAGCATCAGCACAAGCGGGGCTGGAAGGGCGCGATTGTCACCAATCCGAACTGCTCCACTGTGGCGCTGACGATGGGCCTGGCGCCTCTGAAGCCTTACGGGATCACGCAGGTGATGGCAACAACGATGCAGGCTGTGTCCGGGGCGGGCTATCCGGGCGTGGCGTCGTTTGACATCGTGGGCAATGTGATTCCGTTCATCGGCGGCGAGGAGCCCAAGATGGAGACCGAGACGCTGAAGATCCTGGGCGAGTTCGCCGGCGATCACATCGAATACCTGCCGGCGCGGGTCAGCGCCCACTGCAACCGCGTCCCCGTGCTCGACGGGCACCTTGTGGCAGTGAGCGTGAGCCTGAGCCGCAAGGCGACGATTCACGAGCTGATCGAAGCCTACGACAACTTCACTGCGGAGCCGCAGAAGCTGAAGCTGCCGAGCGCGCCGCCGAAGCCGGTGCTGTACCTGCGCGAGGAAAACCGCCCGCAGCCGCGGCGCGACGCGGGGCGCGACAAGGGCATGACGGTCACCGTGGGCCGGCTGCGGACGTGCCCGGTGCTGGACTACAAGTTCGTTTGCCTGGCGCACAACACGATCCGCGGCGCGGCGGGCGCGGCGGTGCTGAACGCGGAGCTGATGTACGCGCAGGGCCTGTTGAAGTAGCAGTCAGCCATGATCGTGATGAAGTTCGGCGGCACCTCGGTGGAGAGTGCCGCGGCGATCGAGCGGGTGGCAGGCATTGTGCGCGCGCGGCTGGAGCGCAAGCCGCTGGTGGTGGTCTCCGCCATGGGCAAGACCACCAACCGGCTGCTGGCGGCGGCGGAAAAGGCGGCCGCAGGCAACCTCGGCGACGCGCTCCGCGACGCCGAGGAGCTGCGCGAATACCACCGCCGGGAAGCGGCGGCGCTGGCCCCCGCGGAAAAGCGCGCGGAAGCGGAGGCACTGCTGAAGGAGCGCTTCGGGGAGCTGGAATCCACGCTCGAGAAAATTGCCGCTGCCGGGCAGGTGACTCCGGCGCTCTGGGACGAGACGGCGAGCTACGGAGAGCGGCTCTCTTCGGAGCTGATCGCCCTGGCATTCCCGGCGTTCGGCATCCCGGCCGTGCATGTGGACGCGCGCACTGTGCTCGTCACCGACAGCCGGCACACGCAGGCGCTGCCGCTGTACAGCCGGACGTACGCGCGGTTCCGCGAGACGGTGGCGCCACTGCTCGAGGAGCGGGTGGCGGTGATGGGCGGCTTCATCGGCGCCACCCCGGACGGCGTGACCACAACGCTCGGGCGCGGCGGGAGCGACTTTTCGGCGTCGATCGCCGGAGCAGGCATCGGCGCGGAGGAGATCCAGATCTGGACCGACGTCGACGGCATGCTGACCTGCGACCCGCGCGTGCTGCCGGGAGGAAGGCGCGTGCGGAAGATCTCGTTCGCCGAGGCGGCGGAGCTGGCCTACTTCGGGGCGAAGGTGCTGCATCCGGCCACGGTGCAGCCGGCGATCGAGAAAAACATTCCGGTGCGGATCCTGAATTCGCGGCGCCCGGAGGTGGAGGGCACGCTGATCGTCGCCGAAACGGTGCCGTGCCGCAATCCGATCAAGTCGATTGCGTGCAAGCGGGGAATCACTGTGGTCGAGATCCGCAGCCTGCGCATGCTGATGGCCCACGGGTTCCTGCGGCGGATCTTCGAGGTGTTCGACCGCTACCAGACGCCGGTGGACCTGGTGACGACCAGCGAGGTGTGCGTGGCGGTGACCATCGACCAGCCCCGCCACATCGCGGAGATCGAGCGCGAGCTGGCGAGAATCTCCGATGTGCGCGTGCTGCCGGATCAGGCGATCCTCTGCCTGGTGGGCGACGCGCTGCGGGAGACCGCCGGCATCGGGGCGCGCATCTTCACGGCGCTGCGCGAGATCAACGTGCGCATGATCAGCCACGGCGCCTCGTTCAATAATGTGAGCCTGGTGGTGCGCGATGAAGATGTCGTGCCCGCGGTGGCGGCGCTGCACGAGGAGTTCTTCCGCGAAGTCGATCCGGAGGTGTTTGAATGAAGCTGGCGCTGGTCGGGTACGGAAAGATGGGAAAGCTGCTCGAGCGTCTGGCGCCGGAATTCGGCTTCGAGACGGGGCTGACCCTCGACGTGCACAACAATGCGGGCGGCAGCGGGCTGACGGAGCAGAATTTCCGCGGAATTGCGGCGGCAATCGAGTTCACCACCCCGGAGACGGCGGCGGAGAATCTGCTCCGGCTGGCGGCGCTGGGAGTGCCGACAGTGTGCGGCACGACAGGCTGGTACGGGCGGCTGGAGGAAGTGAAGCAGGCGTTCGCGGGAAGCGGGACGGGCTTTATTTACGGGCCGAATTTTTCGATCGGCGTGAATGTGTTCGAAAGGATCGTGGCGGCAGCCGCAGCGCTGATGCGCCAGCACGGGGAATACGAGGCATGGGCGTGGGAGATCCATCACAGCGCGAAGAAGGATGCGCCTTCCGGCACGCTGCTGAAACTGGTGGAAGCCATGCGGCGCGCCGGGTACGAGGGGCGGATCGACACGGCAAGCAACCGCGCGGGCGCCATTCCGGGCACGCACGAAATCGGGTTCGATTCGCCGGCGGACACCATCACGCTGCGGCATGCGGCGCGCAGCCGCGAGGGATTCGCGCGCGGCGCCCTGTGGGCGGCGCAACGGCTCGCGCAGGGGCTGAAAGGATGCCACGAGTTCAGCAGCGTGCTGTTCGGAGAGGCGGAAGGGTGAGGATACCCAAGCGGGATTCGAAGCGCGAAAAGAGGGAGCGACAGGAGGCGGTATGAGCCAGTTCATCGGATGCGGCACAGCTCTGGTCACGCCGTTCCGCAAGGATCTTTCGCTGGACGAGGAGGCGCTGCGGCGCCTGGTTCGAAGACAGCTGGAGGCAGGCATCCACTTCCTGGTGCCGTGCGGCACAACCGGGGAAAGCCCGACGCTCGAGCGGCGCGAGCATCTGCGCGTGGTGGAGATCACGCTCGAGGAAGCCAAGGGGAGGTGCCCGGTGCTGGCGGGCTGCGGCGGCTACAACACGGCGGAGGTGATCGCGCTGGCGCGCGAGCTGGAAGCCATGGGCGCCGACGGACTGTTGAGCGTAACGCCCTACTACAACAAGCCCACGCAAGAGGGGCTGTACCAGCACTACCGCGCGATCGCTGCCGCGACGCGGCTGCCCATCGTCGTCTACAGCGTGGCGGGGCGCACGGGCGTGAACGTCGAGCCGGCGACGCTGCGGCGGCTGGCGGAGATCGACAACATCGTGGGAGTGAAGGAAGCCAGCGGAAACATCGCACAGATGGCGCAGATCTGCGCCACTGTGCCGGAAGATTTCGACGTGCTGAGCGGGGACGACTCGATCACGCTGGCGCTGGCGGCGCTCGGCGGGCGGGGCGTGATTTCGGTGGCGTCCAATGAAATCCCCGCACCCATGCGCGCATTGGCGCAGGCTTGCCTGGACGGGAACTTCGCCGAGGCGCGGCGGCTGCAAAAGCAGTGGCTGGCGCTGATGGAGGTGAATTTCGTCGAGTCCAACCCGATTCCGGTGAAGGCGGCGCTGGCAAGGATGGGGCTGATCGAGCCGGTGTGGAGGCTGCCGCTGGTGCCGCCCTCGGAGGCGAGCATGGGGAAGATCGAGCACGTGTTGAAGCAGACGGGGTTGATCTGAGCCGGAATATGCAGCAGCAGATTGAAGCGCTTTTCGAGAATCCTCCCGAACAATACAGCGCGGCGGATTTCGCCCTGTTTGCGGCGTTCAAGGAGGCGTTGAACGCGGGGCGGATCCGCGCGGCGGAGCCCGATGCCGCAAGCCCCACGGGCTGGCGCGTGAATGCCTGGGTGAAGAAGGGCATTCTGCTGGGCTTCCGGATGGGCGCGCTGGTGGATATGTCGATCGACGCGGCGCGGCAGCCGTGGTTCGACAAGTCGACCTACCCGGTGAAGCGCCTGAAGCCGGAGGATGGGGTGCGGATCGTGCCGGGCGGATCGTCGATCCGCGATGGCGCGTATCTGGGCAGGGGAGTGACGTGCATGCCGCCGATGTACGTGAACGTGGGCGCATGGGTGGGCGAGGGGACGATGATCGATTCTCACGCGCTGGTGGGCAGCTGCGCGCAGGTGGGCGCGCGGTGCCACATCTCGGCGGCGGCGCAGATCGGCGGCGTGCTGGAGCCGGTGGGGGCGCTGCCGGTGATCATCGAAGACGAAGTGCTCGTCGGGGGCAACTGCGGCGTGTATGAGGGTACGGTGGTGAAGCGCCGCGCCGTGCTGGCAGCAGGCGTGGTGCTGACGCGTTCGACGCCCGTCTACGATCTGGTGCGGGGCGAGATCCTCACGGCGAAAGACGACGAGCCGCTGGTGATCCCGGAAGAAGCCGTGGTGGTGGCGGGCTCGCGCGCGGTGACGCGCGGGGCGGGCAAGGAGTGGGGCTTGTCGCTGTATACGCCGGTGATCGTGAAATACCGCGACGAAAAAACGGACGCGCGGCTTCAGCTCGAGGACTTCCTGCGGTAGGCGTCTTCGAGCACCTCAAGCGTGAGCTCCGCAGCACGCTGCCATGTGAACCGGCGCGCATAGGCGGCGCCCCCCGCGGGCGCGGCGCCGGAAAGCGCGGCGCGCAGGGCGGCGAGCATTTCCTCTTCGTTCCGCGGATCGAACAGCAGCGCGAAACCGCCCGAGAGCGTGCGCAGAGGCTCGATGGCGCTGCATGCCACGGGCAGCCCCGCGGCAAGCGCCTCGAGCACAGGCATGCCGAAGCCCTCAAACAGCGAGGGGTAGACAAAGGCGGCGGCGCGGCGGTACAGCTCGATCAGCTCGGGGCGGGGAATCCAGCCGCGCAGCTCGACGGCGCCTTCGAGGTGAAGCTCGCGAGTCAGGCGGCGCACCCGTTGGTCCGCGAATCCGGGCACCCCGGTGAGGACGAGGCGCAGGGACGGCCATTCCGCGCGAAGGCGTGCGAAGACGCGGAGGAGCCGTTCGTGGTTCTTGTGCGGGTGCGTTGTGGAGGGATAGAGCAGGAAGTCCGAGGGCTCGCGCTTTTCGGCCAAGGCGAAGAAGTCGTCTTCCACCCCGTGGGGGATGACGGCGGCGTCTCTTCCGTAGAAGCGGAGCAAGTCCTGCCGGGTGGATTCGCTCACGGCAATCAGGCGCGTGGAACGGCGAGCGGAAGCCCACAGCAGCAGGCGCCAGAAGGGCAGATCGAACCAGCGGAAGAACTCCGGGTGCCGCAGGTGCTGAAGATCGTGGAAGACGGTCGCCTGCGGGATATGCAAGGCGAGGGGGGCGGTGAATCCGGGATTCAGCAGGACGTCGATGCGGCAGCGCGCGGCCTCAAGAGGCAGGGCGGTCTGCTCGTAAAGGATGCGGCAGGGGCGGCAGCGGGCGCGGACGGGCTGCACGCGGGGAAAGCGGCCGAGGGGGCCGGTTTCGCGGTTGGTGAAGACCACGACCTCGTGCCCGGCAGCGGCCTGGCCTAGCGCCGCAACAAGACAGCGCAAATATGTTTCGGTGCCGCCGACGCCGCCGGGAATCAGGTAGAGCGCATTGATGCCGATGCGCATGGGATCACCGGCTGCGGCCGAGGGCGCGGAGCGCGGATTGGCGGCCGACGATGGCGGCGGAGTCGGACGGGTTCATGCCAAGCGCCTGTTCGTAGTCGGAAAGCGCCTCGGCGGGCTGGTTTCGCAGCAGGTAGACATTGCCGCGGAACACGAGCGCGTTCACCTCCATCGGGTCGAGCCGGAGAGCCTCATTGAGCACCTCGAGCGCTTCGTCCAGGCGGCCTTGCTTGGCGTAAATGCGGCCGAGGATCGCCAGACCCTGGGCGCGGTGTTCCAGCCTGTCGGCCTCGCGGATCCGCGCGATGGCCTCATCCATGCGCCCGGAGCATTCCAGCGCAGTGGCCCAGTTCACCAGAAGCTGGTAATCCGGGGCGGCAGCCGTGGAGGCGGCCTTCTCGTAAGCCCGGGCGGCGTCCGCGCAGCGGCCCTGTTCGTAGTAGGCGAAGCCGAGGTGGAACCAGGCGCGGCTGTTTTTCGGATTGACGGCCACCGAGTCTTCCCACATCGGGATGGCGGCGGTGTACAGCTTCGCCCGCTGCCAGGTGAGGGCGCCCAGGAGGAGAAGGACGGCTGCGGCGCCGGAGGCGATGGCGGCGGGGCGGAGGCGGCGGAGGAATTCGACGGCGATCATCGCCACGCCGGGGGAGCCGAGATACAGGCGGCGCTCCGCCATGGCGTCGTCGATCGGGACGATAGAAGAGGTGGGCGCGAGGAGCACAAGCAGGAACAGCAGTCCGAACAAAGCCAGCGGATATTGTTTGCGGTAGCGCCACAGCACGGCCAGGAGGCAGGCAAGCGCGGCGGCGCCAGCCCAGACGCCCGCGTCACCCGGCGCCTTGGCCACCGGCCAGGCATGGTCGAGATTCTGCCCGACGGGCAGAACGACAAGACGGAAATACTGCCAGATGACCTCGAACTGCGTGAGGAGATAATCGAGCGGCTTGTTCTTGCCCGTGGTGCCTGCGGTGCCCTCGCGCGAAAGGATCAGGTAGAGCCGGATGCCCACCGCCGAGGCGGCAGCCAGGAGCGGCACATAAAGCTTCCACCGCCGCAACAGGGAACGGAAGCCGGGAGGATCCTGCAGGAGCAGGTCGAACAGGAGGAACACGCCTGCCATGGCGACTCCCGGTTCCTTGCTCAGGGCGCTGAGCGCGAGAAGGGCAGTGATGGCAAGCGCGCGAGGGAAGGTGATCTCGCGGCTGCGGAGGAACAGGAGGAACGAGGAGTAGGCAAACAAGGCGCAGAGCACTTCCGAGCGGCTGGAGATATAGGCGACCGCTTCGGTCTGAAGCGGATGGAGGAGATAAAAGCCTGCGCCTGCGGCGGCGGCGAGACGGTCCGTCTGCGAAAGAGATCCGCGGAGAGCGAGCAGCGTCTCCAGGATGCGCCAGACGAGGAAGCCGTTGAGAAGATGCAGAGCGATGTTGGTGAAGTGAAAACTCTTCGGGTGGATGCCGGCGATGGCGGATTCGGCAAGGAAGCTGATGTTGGTGACGGAGCGCGCGATGCGCGCGGCGAGAAACTTCCAGGAGGGCGAGGAAGCGAGCATCTCCTGAAAGCCCCGGTCGTCGAACAGGAAGGGGCCATCCAGAGCGGAAGAGTAGGCGAGGAAAGCGGCAGCCAGCAGGACGGCAATCATCCACCGGTGCGAGGATGCCGGTTGCGAGGCGGCCTTGCCAGCAGCGGGAGCCGCCACGGCTGCCGGCGCGCCTGTGTGTTTACGCCGAGCCATCTTTCTCCCTCAGGAGGAATTCGAGAATCGCCACGCGCTGCGTCAGCGTGATGTTCATGTCCTTCAGCTCGGAGACGATGCGGGAGAAGCGGTAAAAGACGCCAAGGAAGACGATGAGAATGAGGAACAGCAGGAGCAGGAAGGGGTCCCGGACGCCAAGAGCGCCGGCGGCGGCCTCGAGCTGCGGGCCGAGGCGGGACAGGACGATCAGGGCCAGCGCGGCGGCAAGCCAGCTGACGGAGTGCTCCACGCGGATATGCTCGCGGCGAATCGCGCGGAGCACGACGAGTAACAACAGCACGCTGAGGATGGCGAGGATGTCGAGCGGTTCAACCATCATGGAGAGTCTCCCCGACGGCGCGCGCAGCCCGGCGCGCGTCCAGGCGCAGGATGTTCACAAAGACGCCGAGCAGCACGTGCACGACGTAATAGAACGAGCGCAGCGGCGTGATGCTGCTGCGCCCGGCGAGGCGCGGGCGCACCGGGCAAGGCACCTCGACGAAGCGGAAGCGGCGGCGCTGCAGCACGACGAGAGTTTCGATTTCCGGATACTCAAGCGGGAAGCTGCGGGCGAAAACTTCCAGGGCGCGGCGGTTGACGGCCACGAAGCCTGAAGTCGGATCGGCGACCGGACGCCCGAGGATCGGACGCAGCAGCAGGCGGAAGCAAAGAATGCCGATGCGGCGCGGCAGCGTGGTGCCGTAGCCGCCGCCGGCGCCGCGGCGGACGCCGATGGCCATCTCGCAGCCGGATTCGCGCAGCGTGTTCAGAAGCTGCGGGATGAAGCGGGGATCGTGCTGCCCGTCGCCGTCGATGCGCACGACCTCCTCGAAGCCGAGCTCGAAAGCGAGCTTGTAGCCGGCCTGCACGCAGCCGCCGAGCCCGAGATGGCAGGGCAGGGACATCACCCGGGCGCCCGCGGCGCGGGCGGCGAAGGCGGTGCCGTCCGAGGAGCCGTCGTCCACCACAAGGACGGGCAGATCCGGCAGGAGCTCCCGCACCTCGCGAACGACGGCGCCGATGGCGCCCTCCTCGTTGAAGGCGGGGATCAGGATCAGGGTGCGGCCGCCGTTCACCATGAGGCCACCTGCCGGACGGGCATGGAGAATCTTTTCACCAACGCCCGGAACTGGCCCGGCGAAATCCGGCGGGCGCGGCAAAGGCGCCGCCGCTGGGCCAGCAGGCGCGGCAGATGGCGGACGAGAGCGAGGTGCGCTTTCAGCACAAGCCACGGCAGCCGCCAGGCGCTGCCTTCGCGTCGGCGGAACTCGGCCGCCTTGCCGTGGCCGAAGAGGAGATCGACCCCGTGCCAGAAATAGCGGGCTGCTGCCCAGGCGAAGCTCGCGCAAACCATTCCGGGCGGAAAGCAGCGAAATACAAGCCGCAGGCGGTTGCGTTCCACGAGCCACGCTTTCAGGGGCGAGGCGGCGCCTGCGCTTGCGGAGTAGCGGTGCGCGACGCGCGCTTCCGGCACATAAAGGCAGCGCCAGCCTGCCCACCGGCCGCGGAGACCGAGATCGGTGTCCTCGCAATAGAGGAAAAAGTCCTCCTCGAAGAGCCCGGTCTGTTCGAGCATGGCGCGCCGGTAAATGGCCGCGCAGCCGCTCGGCAGAAGGACCTCGCAGGCTTCGTTGTGGAAGCGTTCCGGCTCGAGATGCCCGCGCTGCCGGCTGCTGCCGTCGCGGGCGAGGTTCATGCCCGCCGAGTCGAGCCGTTCTGTGCCGGCGATCACGATCTTTGAGGCGGCCATGCCGGCGGAAGGATCGTTCTCGAGCGCCTGCACGAGCTGCTCGATCCAGTTGTCCGCGGCGGCGGCGTCGTCGTTGAGCGTAGCGAGATAGTCGGCGGGAAATTCGCGGAACCCGCGGTTGACGGCGGCGCCGAAACCCGCATTGAAGGGATTTTCAAGCACGCGCAGACGCGGCGAGGGCGGCAAAATCCGCCGGGCTTCACCACTGCCGCTATTGTCGACAACCACAATCAGCAAATCTTCCCAGGTTTGCGCCAGCAAAGAATCCACGCATTGCCGCAGGTTTTCGCCGCAATGCAGAGTGGGGACGACGACGGTAACGCTTGGCAAACAGTCATTGTAGCGAAGCCCGGTTTCCCGCCGATCGGCTACAATGGCGCGCATGGCAATCCTGACGACGGTCGTGGGCAGTTATCCGGTTCCGCATTGGCTGGTGGGGGACACGGCGAAGACGACGCTGCGGGATGCGGTGATGGTGGTGCTGAAAACGCAGGAGCTTGCGGGAATCGACGTGGTGGCGGACGGGGAGCTGAACCGCTTCGATCCCGGGCATCCGGAAACCAACGGGATGATCGACTACTTCATCTCGCGGATGGACGGCATTCGCACGCGGTTCTCCCTCGAGGATCTCGAGGCGTTCCGCAAAGACGCCGGCGTGGCGTACCGGACGGATCCGGCGGGGATCGTGACGGGCCCTGTGGGTGCCGGCGTGCTGAACCTGCCGCGCGATTTCGAGTTCACGCGCGGGCTGACGCAGAAGCCGCTGAAGTTCACCTGCACTGGACCGCATATGCTGGCCAAGGTGCTGACCGACCGGTACTACGGTTCGCGGGCGGAGCTGTGCATGGCGATCGCCGAGGTTCTGGCAGAGCAGCTCTCACGAATTCCGGCGGACGTGATCCAGCTGGACGAGGCCAACATCAGCGGCCACCCCGAGGACGCCGAGTGGGCGCTGCCGGCGCTGAACCGGGTGCTGGACGCGATTCCGGTGACGCGCGCCATGCACATCTGCTTCGGGAATTACGGCGGGCAGACGATCCAGAAAGGCTTCTGGAAGGACCTGCTGCCGTTCCTCAACGGGCTGCACGTGGATCATCTGGTGCTGGAGTTCGCGCGGCGCGGCTACGGGGAGCTGGAGGCGTTCCGGGATCTGGATCCAAGGATCGGCCTGGGGCTCGGCGTGGTGGACATCAAGGACAACGAGGTGGAGGCGCCGTCGCTGATCGCGAAGCGGATCGAGCACGCGGCGCAGGTGCTCGGCGCGGAGCGCATCCACTACGTGCATCCCGACTGCGGCTTCTGGATGTTGCAGCGCAGCGTCGCGGACCGGAAGATGCGCGCGCTGGTGGAAGGGCGCAACCTGTTCGAGGGCCGCGCCTGAGGTTTAATAGTAGATTCAAGCTGGGAATTTCCATGATTCGCACTCTCGTGCTTTCCGTGTGCCTTTTTCTTTCCGCCGCCGCGCAGCAGCCGCCGGAGGGGAAGCACCTGACGAACCTCAGGAAGCTTACCGACGGGGGGCAGAACGCCGAAGCATACTGGTCGCCTGACGGCAAGCGGCTGGTGTTCCAGTCGACGCGTCCGCCGTTTGCGTGCGACCAGATCTTCATCATGAACGCCGACGGCTCGGATCAGCGGCTGGTGTCGACGGGGAAGGGAAGAACCACGTGCGGCTATTTTCTGCCCGACAACCGGCACATCGTGTATGCGTCCACGCACGAGGCGGGCGAGGCGTGCCCTCCGCCGCCAGACCGCAGCAAGGGCTACGTGTGGGGCGTGTTTCCCGGTTATGACATTTATCTGGCGACGGATGAGGGAAAAATTGTGAAAAAGCTGACCGACAGTCCGGGATATGACGCCGAAGCAACGGTGAATTTTCGCACGGGCAACATCATTTTCACGTCGCTTGCCTCCGGAGATCTGGAATTGTGGCGGATGAAAACAGACGGATCCGGGAAGCGGCAGATCACGCAGCGGGAGGGCTACGACGGGGGCGCCGTCTATTCGCGGGACGGAAAGCAGATCGTGTGGCGCGCCACGGCGCCGGACAACGAGCAGGCGATGCGGCGCTACCGCGAGCTGCTGAAGGAGAATCTCACGGAGCCGATGCGGATGGAGCTGTTCATTGCCGACGCCGATGGCAGCAACGTCCGGCAGTTGACGCGCACCGGCTGCGCGGCTTTCGCGCCGACATTCACGCCCGACGGCAAACGCGTCGTGTTTTCGTCGAACCTGCACAACTGCGACGGGCGGAAGTTCGAGCTGTACTGGATCCGCACCGACGGCACAGGGCTGGAGCGGCTGACGTGGTTTGACGGCTTTGTGTCGTTCCCGGAGTTTTCGCCCGACGGCAAGAAGCTGGTGTTCTCCTCCGACTGGCAGGCGAAGAGCCGGTACGAATTCAACATCTGGGTGGCGGACTGGCGCGACTGACGGGCGCGTTCTGATAGACTCGGCGGTGTTGCAGCCATGAACCGGAGACGTTTTTTCGCAACTGCCGGAGTTCTGCCCGCCCTTGCGCAGCAGAATCCGAAGCGCGAGTGGCGCACTGCGCCGCTGGGATATTCCGATACGCCGCAACTGCCGGGACAGAAATGGAAGGTGCATGACATCGAGCGTCCGCGCCCCCCGGTTGTGACGCCGGGCGCGAAGCCGGGCGATCCGCCGTCAGACGCAATCGTGCTGTTCGACGGGCGGGATCTTTCGCAGTGGTATCAGATGGGGCGCGGCGCGGACCGCGGCAAGCAGCTCCCGGCGCGCTGGAAGGTGGAGAACGGATACGTCGAGTGCGTGGGGCGCACCGGGGATCTGATCAGCCGCGAGAAGTTCGGCGACGCGCAGTTCCACATCGAATGGGCTTCGCCCGTGGAGCTGGACGGGGACTCGCAGTGGCGCGGCAATTCGGGCATCGTGATCATGGGGCGGTACGAGATTCAGGTGCTCGACTCGTGGAACAACCCCACGTACGCCGACGGGCAGGCGGGCTCGATCTACGGGCAATGGCCGCCGATGGTGAACCCGTGCCGCGCGCCCGGGGAGTGGAACGTCTACGACATCTTCTTCGAGGCGCCGCGGTTCGAGAACGGGAAGCTGGCGAAGCCGGCGTATGTGACGGTGGTGTTCAACGGCGTGCTGGTGCATCATCATCAGGAGATCATCGGGCAGATGGCGCACCGCACGGTGCGCGCGTATGAGCCACACGGGACGGAGGAGCCGCTGGTGCTGCAGGACCACGACACGCGCGTGCGCTACCGCAACATCTGGGCGCGGCGGCTGCGCGGCTACGACGCGCGCTCCTGAAGCTGCGGCGGCGCGGCGGTGA
The DNA here is from genome assembly GCA_037481575.1 of Bryobacteraceae bacterium. GTDB lineage: Bacteria > Acidobacteriota > Terriglobia > Bryobacterales > Bryobacteraceae > JANWVO01. The sequence goes on from JBBFLJ010000016.1 coordinate 58,358, forward strand.
TAGACTCTCCGGATATGCCGGAGAGCAGACGAACGTTTCTGGGTGCAATGACGGCGGCGGGCTGGGACCGCGTGGCGGGCGCCAACGATCGCGTGGGCGTGGGATTCATCGGTTGCGGGCTGATCGGGCTGCGTCACATCGCGGACTTCCTCAAGTTTCCGGATGCGGCGCTGGTGGCGGTGAGCGACGTCTATGCCCCGCGCACGGAACAGGCGCGGCAGATGTGCGGCGGCGCAGCGCGCGGATATCAGGACTTCCGGCGGCTGCTGGAGGACAAGGACGTAGATGCGGTGGTGATCTCGACGCCCGACCACTGGCACGCGCTGCAGACGATGATGGCGTGTGCGGCGGGCAAGGACGTCTACGTCGAAAAGCCGATGACGCTGTTCATCCGCGAGGGGCGGTGGATGGTGAACGCCGCGCGCAGGCACAAGCGCGTGGTTTGCGTGGGCACGCAGGGGCGCAGCAACACGCACCTGCCGGAGGTGCTGCAGCTCGTGCGTTCCGGCGCCGTGGGCAAGATTCATTCGGTCCGCTTCAGCGCATACCGGAACATCATGCCGGGCTTCGGGCGCCCGGCGGCGACGCAGCCTCCGCCGGGGCTCGACTATGACCTTTGGCTGGGACCTGCGCCCGCGCGCCCCTACACGCCGCACCGCGGGCTGTACCATTTCCGCTGGTTCTGGGACTATTCGGGCGGGCAGATGACGAACCTGGGCGCGCACGATCTGGACCTGGTGCATTACATTCTGGGGCTGCGCGCGCCGAAGACGGCGTATTCGGCGGGCGGGCGGTATGCGCTGGAGGACGACGGCGAAACGCCGGACACGCAGGACGCGATCTGGGAGTACGAGGGCGTGCTGGTGGAGGGATCGTTCCGCGAGGCGGGCGGGTCGAGGCGCGCTTCCACAGGCACGGCATCGAGCCTTGCCGGCGTGCAGTTCATCGGCACGCAGGGCGTGCTGGCGGTTTCGCGCGGGGCGTTCGAGTTTGTTCCGGATCTGAGGATCGCGCCGGAGAGCGCCATTCCGCCGTGGTCGAATCCCGCAGGGCATCCGCAAGCGGAGAAGATCGAGCCGAAGCCGTATGCAGAGCCTCGCTCGGGCAAGGGCGCGTCGCCGGAGCCGATCGATCTTCACGCGCGGCATTTCCTGGATTGCGTGAAGTCGCGCAAGCGCCCTGTGGCGGATGTGGAAGACGGGCACGAGGTGAGTGTGGCGTGCCACCTGGCGAACCTGTCGATGAAGCTGGGGCGGAAGCTCGTCTGGGACGCGCGGAAGGAAGAGGTGGTGAACGACCGCGAGGCGAATGCGATGCTCGAGCGTCCGTACCGCAAGCCCTGGGACGCGGTTCTGAGGAGTCTGCTGGCATGAGGCGGCGCGAGTTTCTGGCTGCGGCGGCGGCGATGGCCCAGGCGCCGCGGGAGCGCACGACGCTGGGAGTGTCGCCCGATTCCTTCGCCGTGCGGCGCCCGCAGCGGACGGCGCTCGAGTTCCTGCAGCTGGCGCACGCGGGGGGCTTCGGCGGCGTGCAGGCTTCACTGCCGCAGGACGCGTCGCCGGAATATCTGCGGCAGGTGCGCGAATTCTGTGACAAGCACGGAATGTACTGGGAGCTGCTGGCGCCACTGCCGGAGGACGACGCCGCCCCGTTCGAGCGCCTGGTGAAGATGGCGAAAGAGGCGGGCGCCGAAGCGATCCGCTCCGTCTGCCTCGCCGGGCGGCGCTACGAAACATTCCGCACCATGGCGGAGTGGAAGCAGTTCGTGGAGCGCTCGCACCGCAGGCTGGCGCTGGCGGTGCCTGTGGCGGAGCGGCACCGGCTGCCGCTGGGGATCGAGAATCACAAGGACTGGACGGCGCAGGAGATGCCGGAGCTGTTCCGGAAGTATTCCAGCGAATACTTCGGCGCGTGCATCGACTTCGGCAACAATGTTTCGCTGCTGGATGAGCCGATGGAACTGATCGAGGCGCTGGCGCCGTGGGTGGTGAACACGCACGTGAAGGACATGGGCGTGGAGGAGTACGCGGACGGATTCTTGCTTTCCGAAGTGGCGCTGGGGAAGGGCATCGTGGATCTCAAGCGCGCGGTGGCGCTGCTGCGGGCGCGGCGCCCGAAGCTGCGGTTCACGATGGACACGCTGGTGCGCGATCCGCTGAAGATCCCGTGCCTGACGGAAGCCTACTGGGCGACCTTCGAAGCGCCGGACGCGCGGCGGCTGGCGCGCATGCTCAGGCTGGTGCGGGCGAACCCGCCGCGCGAGCCGCTGCCGCGTGTGACGGGGCTCAGCCGCGAGCAGGCGCTGGCGCTCGAAGACCGGATCCTCGACGAGTGCCGTTCGTACGCAGCCGGAGCGCTGGGGCTTGTGTGACGGCTTGCCCGGAGCCCTGCCGGAATGAAACGATAGTACACGCATGGCTGAGCGACTCCAGGGCATCTTCACGCCGATGCTCGTGCCGCTCGACGAGCGCGACCGCATCAACGAGGAGGAGCTGCGCCGCTTCATCCGCTGGCTGATCAGCAAGGGGATCCACGGGCTGTATCCGAACGGGTCCACAGGCGAATTCACGCGGCTGACCGTGGAGGAGCGGCGCCTGATCGTGAAGATCACCTGCGAGGAAGCCGCAGGGCGCGTGCCCGTGCTGGCAGGGGCGGCGGAAGCCAATGTGCGGGAGACGATAGCCGCCTGCGAGCTGTATCACAGCTACGGGGCGCGGGCGGTGGCGATTGTCTCGCCGATTTATTACAGGCTGAGCCCCGAGTCGGTGTATCAGTACTTCCGCGAGATCGCGCTGCATTCTCCGGTGGACGTGACGCTGTACAACATTCCGTTGTTCGCGAGCCCGATTGATCTGAACACGATCCGGCGGCTGAGCGAGCTGGAGCGGATCGCCGGGATCAAGGACAGCTCGGGCGATGTGGCGTTCATGATGCGGATGATTGCGGCGATCCGCCCGCAGCGTCCGGATTTCACGTTTCTGACCGGATGGGACTGCGTGCTGATCCCGATGATGCTCGCCGGGGCGGACGGGGGCACGAACGCGGCGTCGAACGTGGTGCCGGAGCTGATGCGGCGCCTGTACGACCTGTTCCGCGCGGGGCAGCTGAAAGAGGCGATGGAGCTGCAATTCCGCGTGCTGGAGCTGTTCGACCTGATGCTGGGAAATTTCGAGTTCCCCGACGGGTTCCGCGCGGGCGCCGAGATGCGCGGCTTCCGGTTCGGGCGGGGGCGTCAGCCGCAGAGCGCGTCGCAGAAGGCGGACCGGGCGGCGCTGAAGCGCGTGTTGCAGTGCCTGCTGGCGGACGCGGGGTTCGTGGAGCCGCCGGAGTCGGGCTGCGCGCCGCGGACGGGCGAGCCGGGGCGCGACCGGATCGAGCAGGTGGTGCTGGAGGTGATGGACGCGCTGCGGCGCAGGGGCATCGTTGAATGAACGCGATGGGGCTGATCGAGATCGGCGGGTGGAGCCCGTCGATGGTGGTGCTCGACCGGATGGAGAAGGCGGCGGAGGTGGAGCTGTTTCAGGTCGAGCTGAACGATCTGGCGGGGGCGATGATCAAGATCACCGGACCGCTGGGCGCGGTGCGGGCGGCGATCGAGGCGGGGCGCGCGCTCGCCGAGGAGATGCACGCAGTCTGCGTGACCGATATCATTCCGAACCCGGAGCCGCGCGGCCGGCGGGGATGGACGGGGGGCAAGGAATACAATCCGCTCATCGAACAGGACGTGGTGCACACGCCCGATGAGCGCTACAGGGAGGCACGTGTGAAGGGACAGGCGCCGTTTGCCGTGGGACTGATCGAGACGCAAGGATTTACCGCCGTCTTCGAGGCGATCGATACCGCCTGCAAGACGGCGGATGTGGAGGTGCTGGCGCGGGAGAAGCTGGGCGGAGGCTACATCACGGTGGTGATCAAGGGCGACGTGGCTGCAGTGCGCGCCGCCGTGGAAGCGGGCAAGGCGAAGGTGGACGGGCTGGGTAAGCTGATCGCGGCGCACGTGATTCCGAGCCCTACAGAGGCTGTGCTGTCGCTGCTGCCGCGGCAGGGGTGACCGGGCAGCCGATCCCCTTGCGCAGCAGCTCTGGCAACAGGATCAATCCCGGATCCGGCAACGAAAGTCTCACGAACCTCGCTTGAGACAGAGCACCTGCACGGTCACCACGAAACCATCCAAGGATGGATCACGCGCCCGCCGCCGGCGAAAATCCTTGGGGCGGGAAACGGGTCAGCGAAGCAGGAAAACGTGCTTCTCTTTCTCTGCGACGTTCCCTCGAAGATAGCCGAGAGCTCTGTCGATGGAGATTCGCGCGGCTTTCCCAGGATTCCCGCGGTTTTCCGGCGCGTGGCGCAGCCAACGCAGGATTTCTTCGCCCTCCGATTTGGCGACCAGCCATGCGGTTCCGTCCTGGTCCAGAAGCTGAAGCCGTCTCTGGTGAATGGCATTGAGGAAATCGAGAGAAACACTCTCCCTGCCCGGAGGAACGGAATGCTCCAGAGTCCGCACCCAATAACGGCGCTCTTCCAGCCGGAGCTGGCGGATCTCCATCAGCTTGTTCAGGGCGGTTCGATCGCCAGCCGCCGAGCGGTCCGCGAAGACCGCGCCAACAAGCGACACGGCAAGAGCAGAGGGGGACTGTGCGGGGCAAGGATTCGGCGCAGGGCGAGTTGCGGTCTTCCCGGGAAGGACGCCTCCGACAGGCGCTGCGGGGGGCCAGGGTATCAGGGCTTCGTATCCAATGGAAGGGAAGAAATCCTCTGTTGCGTCCTGATAGCGACTTTCCGTGCCGGAGGCCGGATTCTTGCAGGAGATCCGAAACACGAAACCAGTGAGTGCTGAGGGACAGGAATTCGTGATTTCCATCTGCAATGCACGGACATCCTGCGCCCCCGGAACGACTGTTTCGGAAAGGCAGGCGGGCGCATGCGACGAGGCAGGTTCGTCCGGGGCTTGTCCCCGCATCGAGGCAGCCGGGGCGATCCAAAGGCCCAGTCCTGCCAGACAAGACATGAAAAGCAGCCGCGTTCGGCGTCGTCTCATCTGCATCCTTCCTGACGGGCGGCCCCGGCTTCCCCGGGCTTGCGTCCGCATCGACCGGCGAGAGCCCGTCCGCCTGTTCAAGACTGAAGTTCAGGCATCCAGTGATGCGTAGGAATCAGGGCCTCTGGCGCAAAAAGCCCGGAAGATTCCGTATTTCGGCCTTCTTATACTCCCCCCCTGGGATTTGTCAAGCCGGCAAGGATGCTTTTTTCTCGGCATGATTTTTGTCCCGCCTGGGGCGAGCCGGATCCGAATTAAAGAGCACGGCGATTGAGAATGGCAGCGGCCAAAGACGTCGCGCCCGGAGAGAAACAGCCGCAATCCGCTACAGCCAGGAGTGCGCACGGCTGAGGCGCGTTCAGATGGATTCGAGCTCTTCTTCCAGAAGCTGTTTCTGGTACAGGTCGGCGTAATAGCCATTCAGGGCGAGCAATTCGGCGTGGCTGCCCTGTTCGACGATGCGGCCGTCTTCGAGAACGTAGATGCAATCGGCCTCGCGCACGGTGGAGACGCGGTGGGAGATCAAGATGGTCGTCCGGCCGTGCATGAACTCTCGGAGGCTCGTCAGGATGCGGTCTTCGGTGAGGGTGTCGACGGCGGAGAGGGCGTCGTCGAGGATCAGGATGGCCGGGTCGCGCAGCAGCGCGCGGGCGATGGCAACGCGCTGTTTTTGACCGCCGGAAAGCGTGAGTCCCCGCTCGCCGACCTCTGTGTCCAGGCCCTTCGGGAATGAGGCGAGGTCCTGCTCCAGACCCGCCATGAGAGCGGCGCGGAGGATCTCCTCGCGCGCAGCTTCAGGAGCGCCGAAGGCGATGTTTTCCGCCAGCGTGGCGCTGAACAGGAACGTTTCCTGCGGTACGAATGCGATGCGGCGGCGGAGTTCGGCAGGATCGAATTCGCGCAGATCGGCGCCTCCGTATTTCACGCACCCGCGGGTGGGATCGAGCAGCCTCGGGATCAGGTTCACGAGCGTGCTCTTGCCGCTGCCCGTGTGGCCGACGATAGCGATGGTCGCGCCGGGCGGGATCGTGAGGGAAACATCGTCCAGAACCGTGCGGCCGTCGAAGGAGACGGATACCGATTCGAACTCCAACGGAGCGGGGCCTTCCGGGAGCCGCCGGGGCGCCGGCGGGGCGGCGATCTGCGGCTGCTCGGCGAGCATTTCGCGGATGCGGCCAAGCGAGGCGCGTCCGCGCTGCACGAGGTTCACCACCCACCCGAAGGCGATCATGGGCCAGACGAGCATGCCCATGTAGGTGTTGAACATGACGAAGCTGCCGAGCGTGATGCGGCCATCCAGCATGCGCAGGCTGCCCGCCCAGAGCACGATGAGAAACGTAAGCCCGATGAAAAAGAACAGCGAGGGCAGGAACATCCCGGAGAGCCGGGCGAGGCGGAGGTTCTCGCCGATGTAGCGCTGATTCAGCTCCTGGAAGCGCTGCATCTCGGCGTCCTCCTGCACGTAGGCGCGAATGACGCGAATGCCGGAGAGGGACTCGTTGACGCGGCTGCTGATGTCGGAATAGAGCTTCTGGATGGCGTCAAAGCGGTCGTGGATGCGCTTGCCAAAGAACATGACGGCGAGGCTGACGAGCGGCGCAGGAGCGAGCGCCCAGAGCGTAAGCTGCCAGTCGACGGCGAGCATCACACTGAGCGCAAGCACCAGCGTCAGCGACGTCTCCGCCAGATACATCAGCGCGGGACCCAGCATCATGCGGACGGCGTTGAGGTCATTGGTGGCGCGGGCCATGATGTCACCGGTGCGGTAGCGGGCGAAGAAGCCGCCGTCGAGGCGGACCAGATGCGCGAACAGGTCGTTGCGCATGTCGTACTCAACGTCGCGGGAGACGCCGACCAGAATGACGCGCATCCAGTACATGAAGACGCCCTTGATGAGCGAGAGCACAGCGACAGCGGCGGCGAGCCACGCGACACGGCTCAGGGCGGCGCCGGCGGTGAGCGAGTCGATTCCGAGTTTGATCAGCAGCGGCACGCCCGCGCCGGCAAGATCCTTGGCGACGAGCGCGCCCGTGCCGAGCGCGATCTTGCCGGAGTAGCGCGAAAGATAGGGGCGGCAGAAGGCGAAGACTTCCTTCATGTCAGGAATCCACGGGCAGAGAGAGGATCTTGATCCATTCCAGCACGACTGCCTTGCGGCCCTCGCGGGTCTTGTACCACTCTTCGAGGCGGAAGGCGGGATGGTCGGCGCCGGTGTAATGGATTCGCATCCCCGCGGGGCGTTGTTCTTCAAAAAACCAGCGGGCGCGGCGCAGGTGCGTGCGGACGCTGACCAGCAGCAGCGTCCTCACGCCGCGCCGTTCGAGTTCGGGCAGCAGCAGGCGGGCTTCCTCGCGCGTGGAACTTGCGTTGTGGGGCAGGCACTCGAACCACTCGGCGGGGAATCCCCGGGAGGCAACAAAAGGAATGGCAAGCTGGCATTCATTGTGCCCGTAGTAGGCCGGAGGCCCGCTGACATATGCCTTCGGCGCGAAGCCGGCGCGGATCAGCTCGCCCGCCTTGAGCATCCGCTCGCCTGACCACCCGCCGGCGAGCACGAGGATGGCATCGGCGCGCTGCGGCGGAGCGCCCGCATCCAGAAACAGGCCCAATTGCCGCAGCAACGGCTCATGCAGGAGCCAGAGGAGAAACGCCAGGGCGAGCAGGGCGGCGAGGGGCCACAGGATGGCGCCGCGCCGGCGGCGCGAAGGGGAGCGCGTCATCGCAGGGCGCTACTTCTCCGGATCGAGACGCCCGGCGCTGCGCAATTTCTGATAGAGCCGCTCCACCTCGGCTTCGTCTTCCTCCCGCAGCAGGCGCGGGCGCTCCGGCGCGGGCTGCACCGGCTGGCGAGGCGCGATGTCCCCGAAGATCTGCCGCCAGGGGACGCCGTTGATCAGCGCCTGCGTCGAGTGCTGCTGGATGAGCCGCAGCAGCCGGTTGGAGTGCACCGTCTCGCCGGGATAGATGATCCGGATCCGCCGCTTCCCTGTGAGCGTCAGATGGGCGACCAGCGGTGCGATCCATCCGGTCTGATCCACGCGCCTCACATCCTGCCAGCGGATGAATTCGTCTCCGATCTTGAGCCCCTGCTCGCTGACTTCGATCACCGGACGCGTGGCCAGCCAGAGCACAAGGCCCGCCGTAAGGAAGAACAACGCCGCGGGCACCACCGCCGGCAGCCAGGTGCGCGCCCACCAGGCCGAGAAAGCGCCCAGGCCAAGCGCAACCGCGGCCAGCGTGTAATAGGTGCGTGCGGGGTGGAAACGAATCGCGCCAGGCGTCACACTTCAAGCGTAACTGCGGCCCGCGCCCCCGTCAATCCGCCATCTGCCGGAGCCGGCGGCGGGCCAGCCAGCCATAGTGCGCGCCGCTCCAGACCGTGGCAAGCGCGACGGCGGGAATCAGCGCCCGCGCTACGGCCGCAGACCAGTCCGCGGGCCGCACAGCATCGAGCAGCGCGGCCAGGCCCAGCGAGAATTGCAGCACGGTGCTGAGCTTGCCCCAGACGGAGGGCGGGAAGGCGCGAAGACGCGTGCGGCGCAGCGCCCAGGCAGCGAAGGCGAGGATCAGCAGATCGCGGCCGAGCACAAGCGCGGCGAGCCACGCAGGGAGCCGCCCTGCGGCGGCGAGCCCCACGTACACCGTGGCCGCAAGCAGCTTGTCTGCGACCGGGTCCAGAAACGCTCCAAGAGCGGAGCGCGCGTCGAGGCGCCGTGCCAGCCAGCCGTCCGCGGCATCGGTGAGCGCGGCGGCGGCCAGCAGGGGAAGCGCCTTGCGGGGCTCGCCGGTGGCCAAGAGCCAGCCAATGGGCGGTGTCAGCAGAATGCGCGCCGCCGTGAGCGCGTTCGGCAGGTGGCGCGTCATCGCGCAGGCGCCGCCGCGGCGCGCTCGGCCAGCTGGGGCACGGTCACGATTTCGTACAGGGAGGGATCGGACATGATCTTGGCCACCAGAGCGACATGCATGGCATGGCCGGCGCGCTCGGCGACGACTTCGCCCAGCAGCGGCCTGCCGATCAGCGCAAGGTCGCCAATCAAGTCCAGCGCTTTGTGGCGGCAGGGCTCGTCGGGAAAGCGCAGCCCGCCTTCGTTCAGTACCCCGGAGGTGCCGAAACAGACGGCGCTGGCAAGGCTGGCGCCCCGGATCAGCCCCATGTTGCGCATCTGGTCCAGCTCCTGCTCGAAGCCGAACGTGCGCGCCGGGGCGATCTCGGTCGCGTAGCGCTCGGGCGTGAGTTCCAGATCGAGCTGCTGATGTCCGACCAGCGGATGCGGGAAGAAGACGCGGCAGGAGAGGCGGAAGGCGTCGGCAGGGCGGATCGAAATCGACTTGCCCGGTATTTCGTGGCTCACGGGCTTGACGATGCGCAGATAGCGGCGGCGGCGGCGCGTGGCGCGCATGCCCGCTTCGCGGAGCATTTCGATGAAAGGCGCCGCGCTGCCGTCCAGGATCGGCACCTCGAGGTTGTCGATCTCGACATAGGCGTTGTCGAGCCCCATGCTGTAGAACGTGCTCAACAGGTGTTCCGTGGTGGAGATCAGCACGCCCTGCCGCATCAGCGATGTGGCGTAGCTGACGCGCTGCACGTAGCGCCAGCTTGCGGGCACCTCGAACCCGTTCAGATCCGTGCGGCGGAACACGATGCCCGTGGCAGCAGGCGCGGGAAGAATCCGCATCCGCACGGGCGCGCCGCTGTGCAAGCCCACGCCGCTGCATTCCACCGGGCGGATCGTGGTGGTTTCGAATTCGGGGAGGGCGTGCATGGGCGGGGACTCCAAGCCACCATGCTAACAGAAGTTCATGTGGCTGTTAAGTCTTTTGGGAAGAATTATTTGGCGGCTTGTTTGTGTGGTATTTTCGACACGCTTTGCGCCCTGCGCGTTGCCTTCAGGACACGCGTCCGCCGACTCCGGCAGCCGGCGGAGGGGCGGGGAGCGCTATGCTCGGAAAGAATGCGCATTGGCTTGCATTGTTCGACTTCCGGCGCTCTGGTGAACGCCGCGCGCCGCGCCATCGAGGTGGGGGCGAACTGTTTCCAGATCTTCTCCTCCAGCCCGCGCATGTGGCGCGCCGCCATGCCGCCGGGCGAGCAGATCGAAGAGCTGCGGCGGTTCCGCGCGGAGCACGATCTGGCGCCGTTGGTGATCCATGACAGTTATCTGATCAACCTGGCGGCGCCGGACGACGAGATCCGGCGAAAGAGCATCGAGGCGATGCGGGGCGAGCTCGAGCGGGCATTCGCCATCGGCGCGGAGTATCTGGTGATCCACCCGGGCAGCGCGCGGCAGGATTCCGTGGAGGCGGGCATGGAGCGGATCGTCGATTCCCTCCGGCAGGCGTCGAAGCGCCTGCGCGCGCCCAATGGATTCATGCTGTTGCTGGAGAACACCGCGGGCGCGGGGGCGACCATCGGGCGGACGCTCGAGGAGCTGCGCGAATTGCAACAGCGCCTGTCGCCAGTGCTGCCCTTCCCGGTGGGCTATTGCCTGGATACCTGCCACCTGTTCGTCTCCGGCTACGACGTCTCGACGGCGGCGGGGCTGCAGGCGACAGTGCAGAAGGCGCAGGAGACGCTGGGGCTGGAGAATGTGCCCGTCATTCACGCCAATGACAGCAAGGGAGAGTTTGGATCGCGGCTGGACCGCCATGCGAACATAGGAGAAGGACGCATCGGGCTGGACGGCTTCCGCCGGATCGTGAACCACCCGGAGCTGCGTTCCAAGGCCTTCGTGCTGGAGACGCCCGTCGATCAGCCGGGCGACGATCAGCGCAACGTCGAGCAACTGAAAAAACTATGCCGGAAATCCCGTACCGTCACGAAGAAATCGAGCTGAAATGGTGCGAGCGCTGGAACTCCGACCCCGCGCTCTACAGAGCTGCCGATGACGGGTCGAAGCCCCGCTATTACGTGCTGGAGATGTTCCCCTATCCGAGCGGGCGCCTGCACATGGGGCACGTGCGGAACTATTCGATCGGCGACACGCTGGCGCGCTACCAGTGGATGCGGGGCTACGACGTGATGCACCCGATCGGGTGGGACGCTTTCGGGCTGCCGGCGGAGAACGCGGCGATCAAGCACGGGCGGCATCCGGCGGAGTGGACGCACTCGAACGTCGCCTACATGAAAAGGCAGCTCCAGCGGCTGGGCTTCGCCTATGACTGGAGCCGCGAGGTCAACACCTGCCTGCCGGAATACTACCGCTGGAACCAGTGGATGTTCCTGCGGATGTTCGAGCGGGGGCTCGCCTACCGGAAGAGCTCGCTGGTGAACTGGTGCCCGGAGTGCCAGACGGTGCTGGCCAATGAGCAGGTGGTGGACGGCTGTTGCTGGCGGCACGAGACGACGAAGGTGGAGATGCGCGAGCTGGACCAGTGGTTCCTGCGCATCACTGCCTACGCCGACGAGCTGCTGGAGGACATGAAGCAGATCGAGGCGGGCTGGCCGCCGCAGGTGCTCACCATGCAGCGGAACTGGATCGGGCGCAGCGAGGGCGCCGAGATCGACTTCCGGCTGAAGGCGACGGGGCAGCCGGTGCGGATCTTCACGACCCGGCTCGACACCATTTACGGGGCGACGTGCGTGATCCTTTCTCCGGAGCACCCCGTGGCCAAGGAGCTGTGCACGGGCGAGCTGGCGGCGCGCCGCAAGGAAATGATCGACGAGCAGGCCAGAAAAAGCCCCGAGGATCTCGAAAAAGAGGGCTTCTTTACGGGCCATTTCGCCATAAATCCGTTCAATGGCGCCGAAATTCCCGTCTGGGTGGGGAATTTCGTGCTGTGGGGCTACGGCACGGGCGCCATCATGGCCGTGCCGGCGCACGACGAGCGCGACTTTGAGTTTTGCCGGAAATACGGGATTCCCGTGGTCTCCGTGATCCGCCCGGTGGACGGCGCGCTGGACGGGAATCCGCAGCAGGCGTTCACCGAGGACGGCGTGATGGAGAACTCCGGCGAATGGTCGGGGCTGCCGAGCGCCGAAGGGCGCCGCCGCATGGCGGAGAAAGCCGAGCGGGAAGGCTTCGGGCGTGCGGCGGTGACCTACCGCCTGAAGGACTGGGGCATTTCGCGGCAGCGCTACTGGGGCACGCCAATTCCGATCATCCACTGCAAGGCGTGCGGCGCCGTGCCCGTGCCGGACGATCAGCTGCCCGTCGTGCTGCCGGAAAACGTCGAGTTCACCGGGCGCGGGCGCTCGCCGCTGGCGCAGCTGAAGAGTTTCGTGGAAACCACCTGCCCGAAGTGCGGCGCGGCGGCGGAGCGTGAAACCGACACGATGGATACCTTCGTGGATTCCTCGTGGTATTTCTTCCGCTACATTGATCCGCGCAACGACCGGATGCCCTTCGATCCGGAGAAGGTCAAGCCGTGGTTCCCGGTGGATCAGTACATCGGTGGGATTACGCACGCCATCCTGCACCTGCTGTATTCGCGCTTCTGGTGCAAGGTGCTGCGCGACATCGGGCTGGTGAGCGTCGACGAGCCGTTCCGCAGCCTGTTCACGCAGGGCATGGTGCAGCTGCACGGGCAGACGATGTCAAAGTCGAAAGGCAACATCGTCGATCCCGACGACATGGTCGCCAAGTACGGCGCCGACACCTGCCGGCTGTTCACGCTGTTTGCGGCGCCGCCGGAGCGGAACATGGACTGGAACGAGTCCGGCGTGGAGGGGCAGTACCGCTTCCTGAGCCGGTTGTTCCGGTGGGTGACGCGCAACGCCGACGCCGCCGGCGGATCGGGCGAAAGCGATGCCCGGGCGCTGCGCAAGCTGCATCAGACGATCCGCAAGATCACCCAGGACTTCGAGAACCGCTGGCACTTCAACACCTCGATTGCGGCGCTGATGGAGCTGATGAACGAGCTCCATGCCTGCGAGGCGGGCATGTCGGCGGGCGTGCTGCGCGAGTGCGCCGAAAAGGTAACGCTCTTGCTGGCGCCATTCGCACCCTTCGCGGCGCAAGAGCTCTGGCAGGTGCTCGGCCACGACGAGCCCGTGTTCCGCTGCAGCTGGCCGTCTTATGACGAGAACCTGGCGCGCGAGGAAGAGCTGGAAATCCCGGTGCAGGTGAACGGCAAGCTGCGCAGCCGCCTGAGCGTTCCCCACGGCACGCCGCAGGAGGAGCAGCAGCGGCTGGCGCTTGCCGACGAGCGCGTGCGCGCGCACATCGACGGCAAGACCATCGTCAAGGTGATCCACACGGGCAAGCTGATCAACGTGGTGGTGAAGTAGCCGGGCGCTGCGCGGGCCCGCCCGTGCGCAGGATCCACTGGCACAGGTCGCCGATCACCTCCGCCGCCACGTGGCCCGGCTTGTCATACTCGGCGGGCGAGGAGGGCCCTTCGCCGGGCTGGAACAGGTGGTTCAGCGCGGGGTAGAGCTTCAGCTGCGCTCCGGCCTTGCCCTCCAGAGCCCGCTGCCACAGGCGGAAATCCTCGCCCGTGACCTGATAGTCGCGCCCTCCCTGCAACACGAAGACCGGCGCGGGCAGCCTGGCCGCCGCGGCCAGAGGATCCAGACCGCGGAAGGACAGCCAATAGGAGCGCGGCGCGCCGAGCGCGCGCTCCGGCCCCTGGCCGGTTTCGCGGATCTGGCGCACCGCAGCCGCCTCGCGCTCCGCGTCTTCCAGCTTTGCCTTGCCGGCCGCGGAGGCGTCCGGATCGAGAGACAAAAGATAGCGGATTTGTTCGACGTAGAGCTGTTCGAGCGGCCGCGCCGGAGCGGCCATCAGGATCACGCCGGCAACCCGGCCGTCTTCGGCGGCGATCACCGGAGCAAGCCATGCGCCGAGGCTGTGGCCCAGCAGGTAGACGCGGCGGGGATCAACGCCGGGCGTGCGGCGCAACAGGGCGAGGGCGGCCAGCGCATCGTCGATCACCTCGTCCCGCAAAGTAAGCGCCGGAGTGGAAGCGAGCTTCGCGGCATGGTGGCGCGTGCGTTTCTCGTAGCGGAGCACGGCGACGCCGCAGGAAGCGAGCCCTTCGGCGAGATCGCGAAACGGCTTGGCCGCGCCGACGCTTTCGTCGCGGTCATTGGGCCCGGATCCATGCACGAGCACTACGGCGGGGAACGGCCCCGGGCCGTTGGGCACAGAGAGTGTCGCCGGCAGGGGCCAGCCCTCGGCGCCCGCGGTGACGTCCCGTTCGGTGAATGCGTCCGGGCGGCTGTAGTCCGGGCGCTGCCAGGAGCGCGCGGGCGCGGGCGGGCGCAAGAACAGGCCCGCAATTTCGCCGGCGGCGTTGAACGAAATCTGCAAGCGCAGCGCGCCGCGTTCGAACTCGACCGGGATCATGACGATATCGAAGGCGCCCGCTTTGGCGGCTTCCGGTGCGCCGATGCGTTTCACCGCTCCGAGGGCCTGAAGCTGCGGGGCGACGGCTTGGCGCAGCGCCTCCGGCGGCGCGGCCTTGCGCATTTCGGGTGCGAACTGCTGCGCCAGCGTTTCATAATCGCCAGCCAGCAGAAGATTCGCGGCCTGCCGCGCGCGCTCGGCGAGCGGCGGCTGCGCCAGCAAGGCTGCCGCGGCGGCGCAAATCAGAATACGGGCGGCGCTACTCATCTTCCACCACGACTGCCGTGCCGTAGGCCAGCAGCTCGGCCATGCCCTGCGCCACCATGGAGGTCACGAACCGGGTTCCGATGATGGCGTTGGCGCCGAGCAGGCGCGCCTCCTCCACCATCCGGTCCAGCGCCTGTTCGCGGCTCTCGGCGAGCAGCTTGGTGTACTCCTGCACCTCGCCGCCGACGATGTTGCGCAGCCCGGCCAGAATGTCCCTCCCGATATGACGCGCGCGCACCGTGTTGCCGCGGGCCAGCCCGAGGGTGCGCACAATGCGCTTGCCCGCGATCGTCTCGCTTGTGGTGACGATCATTTCTCGATCCTCCGGTACTTGTCATGGGGCAGCTGCCGCAGGCGTTCGATCACCACGCTCAACAGCAGCATGAGGAATCCGATCACGACGGCGCTGGCGATCAGCTCCTCGACGGTGGGCGGACGCCAGTGGCGGATCCATGTGACCGCGCCGTAGAGGATCCATGCCACCAGCCCCGCCACGATGAACAGCCATCCCAGGCGCCGCGGCGCCTGGACCACGAAGCTCTTTTCCAGCTCCTTCATCTTTGCCTCCGGCGGTTCCTCGAATTCGAGCGAACGGGTCAACTCCTGCAGCCGCGCCAGCTCCTCAAAGGCCCGGCGGCATTCCTCGCAATCCTCCAGATGGATCCGCACGCGCTGCTCTTCCGCCTGCGTGAGTTCACGGTCCAGATAGGCCGAAAGCAGCTCGCGGATCTCCTCGTGCGGCTGCCGCGTCATCCCAGGAACCTCCTCATCTGCTCGCGGACCTTCTCGCGCGCGTGGTGCAGGCGCGAGGACACCGTGCCCATGCTCAGCCCCAGCACCTGCGCGATCTGCGCATAGTCCAGGCCATGCCAGTCCCGCAGCAACAGGATCTCCCGCTGCTCGGGCGGCAGATTCGCGATCGCCTCCCACAGCCTTGCGGCAAGTTCCTTCTGTTCTGCCGCGGCGTGCGGGCCTGCCGACGGACACCGCAGGTGGACATGGTCGAGACCGTCCTCCGGGCGGCGCCTGCGCCGCCGCAGATGGTCGATGGCCAGATTACGGATCACCGTGTAGAGCCACGCGACCGGCTCGCCCTCTCCGGCGGGTTCGCGCCAGCTGCGGTGAAGGCGGAGATAGGCCTCCTGCGTGATATCCATCGCCTCCTCGCGGTCGCCCACCAGGTGCAGGGCGAAGCCGTAGGCTTTGCGCCGTGTCTGTTCAAAGAACCGGGCGAAAGCGGCGCCTTCGCCCTCGGCAGCCGGGCTCGTCACAGTCGCTTCCATGAATCCCGTGGCCGTCATGGCTCCCTTGTTTGAAACGAACGGCCACGCAGTTTCTTCTCTCCCCGAATGCGAAATTTCCATCCCGCCCCGGGCGCCTTTCCGGCCGGGGCTCAGGACTCGATCCGGAAGACGAACAGGCGGGAGGGAGCGTCCTCGGGAAGAAGATACAGCCGCCCGTCGCGCAGGTCCATGCCTTCATTCGTGTAGGGCACCCCGCGGTCCGTGCGCCCGAGGGTCTCCCGCTCCAGCGGGCGCAGGGTTTCCGGGTCGAGCCACTCGATCACGGCGCGCGCCTCGCCGCCCCGCCCTGCCAGCCCGGAGGCGACGATGGCGCCATACCGCCGCTTGATGTCCTGATACCGCGTCGAGTTGGGGTTCGGGCGCGTCCATAGGAGCCTCCCGTCCCGCGAATACAGGGAAAACTTGCGAGCGTCCCAGTTGGCGAGCAGCAGCCCTTCCGGTACGACGGCCAGCGCGCCGATGTGATCGGGAACTTCAAAGCTGGCCCGCAGTTCGAGCGTTTCCTTCGACCGCTGCTGGATGACGGTGCGCGACGCCGGGCGGTATTCGGCCACGGGAATCCAGAGCGAGTCCTCGTCGTGGTCGAAGCCGCCGGGATGGATCAGGGTGCCGTGCGAGATCTCCACAGTCCGAAGGCGCTTGCCGCTCTCGAGCTCATACTCGAAGAGCCAGCCCTTGCCGGCGGCGCGGTCGACTGCGGTGACCCACAGGCGGTTGCCGTCGACGGCGATGCCTTGCACGTGGTGCGTTTCGCCTTCCAGAGAAATTGCGCGGAGGAGCGTCAGGGCGAGCAAAAGAAGTGCGTGCATGAAAATCCACGCGCGCCGTAGAATCGCCACCATGCGGCGCGAAATTCTGATTCTACTGTTTCTGGGCTGCGTGCAGGCAGCGGAGCCGGCGCGGATCCTGATTGCGGTTCACTCCGAGACGGGCCGCACGGCGGCGCTGGCGGAGGCTGTGCGCGAGGGCGCGTCCCGGGTGCAAGGGGTCCGCGCAGCGGTCCGCCGCATCCCGGATGTGCGCGATGAGGAGATCCGCGCGGCGGCGGGCATCGTGGTGGGCACGCCTGTGCACTGGCAGACGGCGTCCGCTCCGGCGAAGGCTTTTCTGGACCGGATGGGCAGGGTGCTGGGGGCGGGTTACGGGGAAGGGAAGACCGGCGGGGTTCTGGTGACCTCGGGCTCGCCTTCGAACGGAGCGGATCTGGCGCGGCTGGATGTGATCGCGGCGCTGCTCTCGATGCGGTTTGTTGTTGTGGGCGGCGTGCAGGAGGGCGGGTTCGGCTCGCTGGGCGCGCAGGCGTTCGGGGAGATTTCGGCAGCGGCGCGCGAGGAGGCGCGGCGGTTCGGCGAGCGGTTCGCGCGGATCACCGTCCGCATGCAGGCAGCATCCACTTCTCTGCTCGGGCATCAAGAGAGGTGAATTGGATCATTGTGGCATGAGGACGACTCTGCATCTGGATGATGCTGCCTACCAAGCGGCGGTGCGGCACGCGCGCCGGCGCCGCATCGGAGTGGGGAAGGCCGTCTCCGAGCTGATTCTTCGGGCGGTACAGCTTCCGGTCCCGGCCGAGCGCGTGGACGGGGTTCTGTTGTTCGATCCGCCGGCGGATGTGCCGGAGATCAAGGGAAAGGATGTGCAGAGGATCCTGGAAGAGGAGGATGGAGAGTGAATGCGGCCTATCTCCTCGACGTAGGGGGCCTTGTTGCGATTTTCTGGACGCGTCACTCTGCGCATGAAGCGGACAGGAAGTGGTTTGTCGCGCATGGAAAACAGGGGTCGGCAACCTGTTCGCTTACTGAGGCAGGCTTTGTGCGGGTGATCTCGAACCCCGCTGTTCCGCACGGGTATGTCAGGCCGGAAGATGCGATGAGGCTGCTGGAAGACAACAGCGGGGACCGCCATCATGAGTTTTGGCCGCTGGATCTCACCCTGGCAGACGCGTGAAAGTGGACCGGATTTCGGCTGGAGGGCCACAACCGGGTGACGGGCGCCTGTCTCCTGGGTCTGGCAGCGAGACGCGGCGGAAGGCTGGTGACGTTCGACGCGCGTCTGGGCAAGTGGAGCCGCCTGGCGGTCACGCTGGCTGTCCGGGGCTGAAAGCGTGGAGCGGGACATCGCGGGCCACGGCCAGGTCCTGATAGCCTGAATCGTCGATGAAACGTTCTGACGCGTTTCGGGTAGGCTGCCTTCTATTCGGCCGCGGTGCGATCGGACTCTTGTGCCTGGCGCGCCTGATTTTCATTTGTGTGTGGGCCGCAACCCCGGCGGCCGCTCAGGCAACCGCCGCTGTGGATCCCCGGCAGTGGACCACGGCCGACGATCACAAAGACATGATGCGTCAGCTCGGCATCCGCGCCCTGCGCCCGGGGCGCAGCCCGAACGAGAATGCCCCCAACGCGGCCAATTACGACGAATCGCGCGCCAACCCTTTCCCGGACTATCCCGAGCTGCTGCGGTTGAAGGATGGCAGGCCCGTAACCACGCCGGACCTTTGGTGGAACCTGCGGCGGCCGGAGATCGTGGAGGACTTCGAGCGCGAGGTGTACGGGCGCGTGCCTGCGAACGCCCCGCGGATCGAGTGGCGCGTCATCCGGCAGGCGGAAGACAAGGCCGGGCCGTTCCCGGTCCTGGCGCGCGAGCTGCGCGGGCGGGCGGACAACCGCGCCTGCCCGCAAATGGAAGTGGAAATCCAGATGGTGGTGGTGACGCCGGCGTGGGTGAAGCAACCGGTTCCTCTGATGATCCTGTTCGGGCGCCCGGCATTTCCGTCCGATCCTCTGCCTCCGGCGTTTGCGAAATTTGCCGCCATGGCGGGACCGGATCCGCCGGCGACGGTGCAATTGATCGGCGCCGGCTGGGGCTATGCGCTGCTGAGTCCGGCCAGCATTCAGGCGGACAATGGCGCCGGGCTCACAAAGGGAGTGATCGGGCTGGCCAATTGCGGGCGCCCGAGGAAGCCCGACGATTGGGGGGCGCTGCGGGCGTGGGCGTGGGGCGCCTCACGGGCGCTGGACTGGCTGGAAACAGACCCGGCAGTGGACGCGAAGCGCGTGGGCATCGAGGGCGTTTCGCGCTTCGGCAAGGCAGCGCTGGTGGCGATGGCCTTCGATACGCGGTTCGCCGTGGGCTTGATCGGCTCCTCTGGCGCGGGCGGCGTGAAGCCGTTCCGCAGAGACTTCGGCGAAGCTGTGGAGAACCTGACCGGACAGGGGCAGTATCACTGGATGGCCGGAAATTTCCTGAAATATGGCGCCGCAGAGGCAGAATTCGGGAGCAAAAATGCCGGGGATCTTCCGGTGGATTCGCATCAATTATTGGCTCTCTGCGCCCCGCGTCTCGTCTTTGTGAGCTATGGAATTCCGGAAAAAGGCGATGCGAAATGGCTGGACCAGCAGGGTTCGTTCATGGCCGCGGTGGCCGCCGGGCCGGCGTGGCGGCTGCTGGGCGCAAAGGACCTTGGAGTCGATGAGGATTACCGGAAAGCTAAGATGCCGCCCGTCAACACCGGGCTGATGGACGGGGAGCTGGCGTGGCGGCAGCATGACGGCGGGCACACGGACGGGCCGAACTGGAAATATTTCATTCCCTGGGCCTCAGGCAAGCTGGGCTGGAAGGCGCCGCCGCATCCATTGTTTCCGCCGGACGAGCCCGTTCCGCGGCTGGACGCCAATTCGCTGGAGGCGCACGCGGAGCTGCTCGAGAAGGCGAAACGCGGGAAAATCGACCTGTATTTTCTGGGGGACTCGATCACCCGGCGCTGGGGCGCGCTCGATTATCCGAAGTTTCTCGAGCACTGGAAGAAGACGTTTTTCGGATGGAATGCGGCCAATTTCGGCTGGGGCGGGGACACGACGCGCAACATCCTGTGGCGCATCCGCAACGGCGAGATGGACGGCGTGAACCCCAAAGTTGTGGTCCTCATGGCCGGCACCAACAACCTGGGGCGCGACTCCGTCTGGGGAATCGTGGAAGGGATCCGTGCCATTCTTGAGACGATCCGGGAAAAAGCGCCAGGCGCGACAGTCCTGCTGACGGGGATCCCCCCCCGCGGCGACAATCCCGTCTATGACGCCACTATCCGGCACATCAACGCCGAGCTGGCAAAACTGGCCGGCGGCAACGTCCGGTTCGTCGACATCAGCAAGCCTTTCTATTGGGTGGCCCGGGCGCAGATCAACTCCCGGCTGCTGGAAGCCGACCGTTTGCACCTGTCGCTGGCCGGCTACGAGGTCTGGGCGGAGGCGCTGCGGCCGCACCTGCTGGAGCTTCTGGGACCTCCTTCCAACGAGGATCACGCGCCCCCTCCCACGGGCGACCCGGCGGCCTTGAAGCGCCGCCGTTGAGGACGGCAGGAGGGCGCGCTTCCGCTACTCGCGGAGTCCGGACCCCTTGAGACGCTGCCGGATGTCCGGAGGCAGCGCGCGTCCGTTATAATTGCGGCATGCCTGTTTCCAGCAACATCATCCGTATCGGTGTTTTTTACGACGGGAATTTTTATTCTCATGTGAGCAATTATTACCAGTACAGCCACAGGAGAAAAGCGCGCATCAACATCCGCGGGCTGCACGAATTTATCCGCAACGAAGTGGCTCAGCACGAGGGCTGCGATGTCAAATATTGCCACCTCGTGGAGGCTCATTTTTTCCGCGGCCGCCCGCGCGCGGCGGAATCCGAGCACCGGGGCACGCTGCTCAAGGAGAGGCAGTTCGAGGACGTGCTGGTGCGCGAAGGGATCGTTCCGCACTATCTGTTGCTGGGGCCGCAGGGAGAGAAGGGGATCGACGTCTGGCTCGCCCTCGAAGCCTACGAGCTGACCATCTACAAGCGCTTCGACGTGGTCGTGCTGGTCGTCAGCGACGGCGATTTTCTGCCCCTCGTGCGCAAGCTCACCGGGCTTGGGGCGCGGGTCATGCTGCTGGCGTGGGACTTTCAATGGACGGACCCGGACGGAACCGAGCGCGAGACGAAGACGGCGCAGGTGCTGCTGGAGGAAGTGACCTATCCGGTCATGATGAGCCAGCTGATCGACGACCGCTCCCGGCAGAACGATCCGCTGATCAACGGGCTGTTCCTCCCGGCGCGCGAGCCGAGGCAATTCGAGGAGCCGGCAGCGCGCACGGAGCCTTCCGTTCGCGAGGCTCCCGAAGTCGACGCCGCAGCCGGGGCGGGCCGCCCGTTGCTTCGGGGCAAGATCCAGAATCTGCTCCAGGGCTACGGTTTCATCGAGCCGGAAAGCGGCGGCGAGAACGTGTTCTTCTACCACACGGCTGTGGAAGGCGCCGACTTCAACGAGCTCGAATTGGGCGAGCCGGTCTTGTACCGGATGGGAAGAAACAACCGCGGGCCGTGCGCTGTGGAAGTGGTGCCGGCAAGCAGGCACCCCCGGGAGTAAACCCGCTGCAAGCGGCCCCGCCTGCGGCAGGGCAGGGCGCCTGCCCGCCGCACGCCGCCCTGCGATGCTTCTGTACAATGCAGGGCAATGGCCACGAGTTCCGCACCCACTCTGTTGAGGCGCCTTGGATTGTTCAGCGCCACGGCGCTGGTGATCTCCAACATGGTGGGAACGGGGATCTTCACCTCCACCGGCTTTCTGGCAGGCGACCTCGGAGAGCCATGGCTGGTGCTGGTCATCTGGCTCGTCGGCGGAGTGGTGGCGCTGGCCGGAGCGCTTTCCTATTCCGAGCTGGGCGTGAATTTTCCGGCTTCCGGCGGCGAGTACGTCTACCTGACCCGCGCCTACGGCCCCACGCTGGGTTTCATGAGCGGCTGGGTGAGTTTCTTCGCCGGATTCAGCGCCCCCGTGGCGACGGCAGCCCTGGCGTTCTCGAACTATCTGGGCTACTTTTTTCCCGCGCTGCGCCAGGAGAACCTGTGGTTCCAGCGAAAGTGGGGCGAGATCGGCATTGAGGCGGGCGGAGCGCAGCTGGCGGCGGCGGCGCTGATTCTTGTTTTCACCGTCCTCAACCTCTTCGGGGTGGAATTCATCGCCCGGGTGCAGAACACGCTGACATCGATCAAGGTGCTGGTGATGGTCGCCTTCATCGGCTTCGGTCTGGCGGTCGGGCAGGGCGACTGGTCGCACCTGTCGCAGCCGGCCGTGCGCACCTCGACCACCCCGCTGGCGGCGCAGTTCGCGTTGAGCCTCTTCTGGATTTACGTCGGATACAGCGGCTGGAACGCCGCCACCTATATCGCCGAGGAGCTGAAAAAGCCCGAGCGGACGCTCCCGATGGCGCTGGCGATCGGCACGGTTACGGTGGGCGTGCTGTACATCCTGTTCAACGTCGTCTTCATTTACGCGATGCCGCTGGAGCAGATGAAGGGCGTGCTCGCGGTGGGCAGCGTGACCGCGCATGCGCTGTTCGGACCGGAAGCCGCGGGTCTTTTCAGCGGCCTGCTGGCCGTCAGTCTGATGTCGACGGTCAATGCCATGGTGACCATCGGGCCGCGGCTCTACTACGCGATGGCAAAGAACGGCGCATTCCTGCCCTCGGCGGCGTGGGTGCATCCGAAGTGGCGCACGCCGGTGCCCGCGATCCTCTTCCAGGGCGCCTGCGCCATGCTCATGACGCTGGTCAACTTCGGCAACCTGATGACCTACATCGGATACCTGCTGAACCTGTTTGCGATGCTGGCGGTGGCCAGCCTGTTGTGGTTGCGCAAGCGCCCGGACTGGCGGCGGCTCCCGGCGGTGAGCTTCGCCTGGCCGCTGGTGCCGATGCTGTTCGTGCTGCCGGGACTCTGGCTGGTGGTGGCGGGGCTCAGATTTGCGCCGGTGATTTCGGCGGCTGCAGGGCTCACCCTCGTTTCGGGCGCGCTCGTCTACCGCTACCGTGTGTTGCCAAAGCTGAAAGGGGCGGGCGTCTAATTGACCCGCAGCCCCTCGGTCTTCTGCGCCCACTGACGCCAGCGGACGCGCGCCTTCTGCCGGGTCTCGCTCTGTTGCTTGCTCCGGTACATCTCGCGGTCCGCCAGCGAAAGCAGATCCTCGGCATCGCCGCCGTCCTCCGGGAACGAGGCCCACCCGATCGAAAGGATCAAGTCCTGCCCCGTCTGCATCCGCACGTCCTCTTCGACGGCGCGCTTCAGCTGGGTCACCCGGGCGCCCGCAAGCTCGCGCTTCAAGCCGCTGAAGACGAGCACGAATTCGTCGCCGCCCATCCGTGCCACATAGTCGTACTCCCGGCAACGGCTGCGCAAGGTCTCCCCCAGGATCCGCAGCAGCCGGTTGCCCTCCAGATGGCCGAACTCGTCATTGATCATCTTGAAGTTGTCCACATCGCAGACAGCCACTGTCAGCGGTTCGCCCTGCCGCCGGGCGCGCGCCAGCTCGCTGTCGAGGTGCAGAAAGAGCGAGCGCGCATTGGGCAGCCCCGTCAAATAGTCGGTCGTGGCGGAGCTCTCTGCCTGCCGGTACCGCAGGGCGTTCTCCACTGCGAAAGCAAGCTTTCCGCAAATGGCGAGCAGCAGGCGCATATGGTCCCGGCTGAAGGCGTTGCGCTCGGCGCGATAGAGCGAGACCACCCCGAAGACGCCGTTCAGCCCCTCCAGCGGCACGGCAAGCGCCGATTGCAGCGTGGAGAACCGGGAATCGTCGTTCAGGTAGCCGGGCTCGACGCTCGGGTTGCCGTTCAGAATTTCGCGTCCCGTCTCGGCCACCCATCCCGAAAGCCCTTGCCCGACAGGGATGCGCAGCGAGGAAAACAGCCGCGCATTTTCGCCGATCACGAAAATGGGCTCGAGCACCTTCTCCCGGATCAGAAACACCGCCATGGCGTCGAAGGGGACGATCCGCTGCAAGCGCACGCTGAGCACGGAGAGGGTTTCATCAAGACTCAGCGACGTGCCGAGATCGTGGACCAGCTCGAACAGCTCGTGCGCCTCCTGGCGCGCAGCAGCGATCTGGCTCAGAAAGTCGGGCTGTTCGGGCGGGGAGCTGGAAGCGGCAGCTTCGAAGCCCGCCGCCGGCGCCTCGCCGCCCTGGATCTCCACGTCCTTGTTCAGCTTCAGCTCCTCCACTTGCCGGGAGCGGGCCAGCTTCTCCAGTTCCCGGTAGCGCCGCGCCAGCACCTCGACCACCTTCGGATCGAACGCCTTGCCCGCCTCCCGGACAATCACGCCGACCGCCTCATCCAGCGGCATCGCCTTGCGGTATTGCCGGTCCGTGGCCAGCGCATCCAGCGTGTCGACCGCCGCCAGGATCCGGGCGCCGAGCGGAATCTCCTCGCCCTTGAGCTTGTCCGGGTACCCCGTGCCGTCCCAGCGCTCATGGTGGGAGCGCACGATCGGCGCCACAGGATAGGGAAAACGAACGCGCTCGAGGATCTGGGCGCCTACCACGGGGTGGATCTTCATCCGCTCGAATTCTTCCGGCGTCAACTTCCCCGGCTTGGAAATAATGTGTTCCGGAACGGCGAGCTTGCCAATGTCGTGCAGCAGGGCGGCGGCGCGAAGCGCCTCCAGCTCCTCCGGGCTCATGCCCAGGTCCTTTCCGATCTCCACGGCATACACCTGCACTCTCTGCAAGTGCTCCTGCGTCGTCTCGTCCTTGGCGTCAATGGCAAGCGCCAGCGCCTCGATCGTCCGCAAATGCAGGGCGGCGATCTCTTCCGCATGGCGCAGCCCGGCCTCCATCTTCTCCAGATAAAGATGGTAGGCGCGGTAGGGCAGGTAGGCCGCCAGCAGCATCAACAGGGGGACCTGCCATCCGAAATGCGTCCGGGCGAGGTCGAACAGAGCCGACAACAGGGACGCTGCCACGAAGTACGGCATCGCCCAGAAGAAGCGCTCTTTCCAGAGGCGCAGCAGGCGCCCTCCGTGTTGAACGGCATGGCGGAGCGCATCCGGAAAGGAGAGTGTCAGAAACACCGCAATGCCAGCCAGCACAGCGCTGATCGCGGCCGACAGCTCCGGGCGGCTGGTCGCCGGCGCTACCCCCCGGAGCGCATAGTCTCCCGCAGCCACTGCCAGACTCCACAGGGCCATCGAAAACAGCACCTGCTCCACCAGCTTCTTCTGCCCGCGGCGGGCCCCCAGCTCCAGCGCGGCCCCGTTCAGTGCGCCCAACAGGATGGCCTGCTCGGTGTGGAGAGAGCGAATGCCGATCATTACAAACAGCAGGCTGGCCGGCAGAAGCTGTTCGCCCTGGCGCAGCCCCACCTGCCAGTAGCTGGCCAGCCCTGCAAGCAGCAGATAAGACAGGAATTGCAGTTCGTCGGCGGCGCGCCACGAAAACACCGCCGGCAACACGATGGAGGCGGCGATCAGCACCACCAGTCTGACGTAGGCGCGGCCGACGCTCTCGGCTGGCATAACCGGAAAATCGGCAGACCTCGCCCGGAACATTACGCCGAGGCTTCCTAGGGCAAATTCCCCGAGCCCTCTCGGGGATTCGCCGGGACGCGCACTACGGAATCTCCTGCTCGCCTTTTTCGCCCCGCTCCTGCAAGATGGTCATGACGGCAATCAGGATGTCTGCGCGCACGGAAAGGGTGGAGCTGCTTGGGTTGACAGCGGTCTACGCCAGCCCGGCCATGCGTTCGCTGTTCCAGCTGGTCGAGAGAGTGGCGCGCTCCCAGGCAGCTGTCCTGATCCTCGGGGAAAGCGGGACGGGGAAGGAGATCGTGGCCCGTGCCGTGCATACCTTCTCTCTCCGCTGCAGTCGGCCGTGGGTGGACTTCAGTTGCGGCGCCCTCCCGGAACACCTGCTGGAGAGCGAACTGTTCGGCTACGAACGGGGCGCCTTCAGCGGCGCGGTGACGGCCAAGCCGGGGCTCTTCGAACTGGCGCACACGGGGACGCTGTTTCTCGACGAGGTCGGGGAGCTCGATCCGCGCATGCAGGTCAAACTGCTCCGCGTGCTGGATGGAGTGCCCTACTACCGGCTCGGCGGGACAAAAAAGGTCCAGGTGGACGTGCGGATCGTGGCAGCCACCAATGCCGACCTCGAGCGCGCCGTCGAGCAAGGCCGCTTCCGCAGCGATCTCTATCACCGGCTCAGCCAGGTGGTCTTGCGCGTTCCACCTTTGCGGGAGCGCCGGGAGGACCTGGCGCCGCTGGCGGAGCTGTTCCTCTCCGGCTACGAAGCATCTCCTAAACTGACTCGCTCCGCTCTGGCGGCCCTGGAACGCTATCACTGGCCCGGCAATGTGCGCGAACTGCGCAACGTGCTGACACGGGCGGCGCTGGCGGCGGGCGGCGCGCCGATCGAGGCCAGCCACCTGGGACTGCCCGTGGTGCTGCCCGAGCCGCAAGGAGCCGTGACGCTCCGCGGTCTGGACTGGCTGGAGCGGGAGGCGATCCTCAAGGCGCTTCACCAGACAGGCGGCCACCGCGAGAAAGCGGCGGCTTTGCTGGGGATCAGCCGGCGGACTTTAAGCCGGAAGCTGAAGCTGTACGGAAACCTCCAGCCGTTCCGCAACGGCGCCCGGCCTGAACCCCTGCCCCGGAACGGAATCGGCCCGGAAGAGAGGCTCGAAGATGAGCGCGAACTGGCAGGAAAAACGGCATGAGCCGCGGCGGCCGGCCAGCGGGCCGGTCCGCCTGAGCGTCCAGGCCGGCTGGCAACCCCGGACCGTGGCCGGATTGCTTCTGGATGTCAGCGAGCACGGCTTCCGCGCCGCGCATGACTTCGCCGCCCTCTCCGCAGGGCAGGAGGTGGGGTTCGAGCATGAAGGCCGCCAAGGACGCGCCCGCGTGGCATGGACCCGGGTGGCGCAGGGACGAGTAGAGTCCGGATTCTTCGTCCTGAACGGTTGAGCGCGCTTCTCCAATCCCTTGTACCCGCCGCCACGCGGCGGCTCGTATAATGAAGTGTTTGGACTTCCCCGCTGGGGGCGGCCACTTCCACTCATCATGCGCGTTCTGCTCACCCTTTGCGCCGCAGCCCTGTCTGCGGCAGCCGCTTCGGGCGGCGCCAAGGATCCCCGCGAGGCATTCTCCCGGCTGGAAGGATGGTTCGAACCGGGGCCCGTCCCCGGCACATTCCTGAGCCGCAGCACAGAGCTCGCCCTGGCTGTCGATCCGCAGGGAGCCCTGCTGGCCCGGCCCGGTTTTCGCGTCCGCCTCGAATTCCGGCAGGGCAGGGCAGAGCGTTTGGAGGCGCTGGAGCCTCTGCCGGGCGTGACTCAGTATCTGGTGGGACGCGATCCGCAGAAATGGCGCAGACAGGTGCCGCAATACCGGAAAGTGGCCGCACGGGGCGTGTACCCGGGAATCGACGTCGTCTACTACTCCACCGGCAGGCAACTGGAGTACGACCTCGTGGTAGCGCCCGGCGCTGATCCTCGCGCCATCCGGCTCGAGTTCGATGGGGCCGAGGCGCGCCTGGAAGCCGACGGCAGCCTTTTGCTCGGCGGCAGGATTCGCCAAAAGGCGCCCGTCGCCTACCAGCTGGCCCAAGGGCGCAAAGTGTCCGTCGAAAGCCGGTATGCCCTCGAAGGCCGCGCTGTGCGGATCGAGGTCGGCGCCTACGATCCTTCTCTTCCGCTGGTGATCGACCCGGTGATCGACTGGGGCGGCTATTTCGGAGGCCAGGAGATGGAGATCATCCGCAGTGTGGCAGCCGATCCCGATGGCGGCTACTGGATCGCGGGCAGTTCGAACTCCATCCTTCCCGTTGTTCCTGGCACCGATCCGCGCTTCTGGGAGCGCAACGGCAACCGTGCGGCCACCACGCTGGCCAGCGCCGTAACTGCCGAGGATGAGACGATCACGGTGGAATCCGCTACAGGATTCCCGTTCGCTCCCACCTACAACATCTTTATTGATCAGGAAGAAATGACCGTCACCCAGATTGCCGGCGGCACCACCTGGACCGTGCGCCGCGGCGTCAACGGGACAACTCCGGCGGATCACGCCAAAGGGGCTGGCGTCTATTATTACGTCCCCGATGTCACCACCCGGGATGCGTTCCTTGCCAAGATTGTCCCGGACGGCGACTCCTGGCGTGTGGCCTATTTTACTTACCTCGGCGGTCGCGGCGAGGACGAGGCGGTCTCGATCGCCATGGCGGGGCACCGCATCGCGGTCACGGGCACGACAGCTTCGGAAGACTTCCCCGTGTCCTACAACGCCTTTCAGCCGGAGCGCAATGCGCAGGTCGACATCTTCATCGTGCTCTATGATCCGAAGGTCTCCGGTTTCGACACGCTGACCTTCTCCACCTACTACGGCGGCGAGCTTTCTGACACTCCCACTTCGATCGCCGTTGGGCCGGGCGGGCGCATCGCCGTCGCCGGCTACACCAACTCCGGCTTCCTGAAGTTCCTGGTCTCCGGGGTCTCGCTGCAGCCCGCCAACCGGGGCGGCACCGAGGCGTTTCTCGTCGTCGCCGATCCCTTCCAGGAAGCTCCGGCCTCTCTCGTCTACGCCACCTATTTCGGCGGTTCTTCCACAGATATTGCCAACGCCGTGGCGTTCGACTCCGAAGGAAAAGTCTACGTGGCGGGCGTCACCATGTCGGAGGATCTGCCCGACACCGACAACGCGCACATCAAGGATCCGCTCTCCACGGGCGACGGATTCCTGCTGAAAATCGATCCGGACAAGCTGTGGTTCGATTCGTTCCTCTACGGCGGTTATTGGGGCGGCAACGACCTCGACGTGATCACCGCGATGACGGTGACGGCGCCGGACGAGGTCTGGATCGCCGGCTACTCCTTCTCGGATGACTTGCCGGTGTCGCCCGGAGCGCACCAGTCGTCGCGCCGGGGAGCGGCGGACGCCTTTCTGGCGAAACTGAACCTGCGCGAGTACGGTGCTGCGTTCGTGCCCTTCTGCACGTATTTCGGAGGCTTGCGCAGCGAAGTGCCCTACGCGATGGCCTACGATCCGGTCTCCGGCACGGTGACGCTGACCGGCTACACGACCTCCCCCGATTACCCGGTGAAAGACTTCCCCGGCTACGAGCAGCCCGTGATTCGCTCCTACGAGATCTTCGTCACGCGGTTCGCGCCGGAAAGGACCGGCATCGATCAGCTGGTGTGGTCGACCATGTTCGGCGGCGCCAATGCCGACGTGGGCACCGGCATCGCCATCGGACCGGGCGGCAGCGTTTTCGTGGGCGGCTACTCGACGTCGCTGAATCTGAACATCCGCGGCGCCGCAGCGAAGCCCAACGGGCTCGGCCGGGATGCCGGCGTCTTCCTGCGGATTGTGCCCTGAGCCTGCGGGGTGCGTCTTGGATAGAATGGCGCTGGCAGGTAACCTGCGCCGAGCGTTTGCGCCTGATTGGTTTTGGGCGGACAGGCGCGCGCCTGCCCGTGTTTCAGGTGGATTCATGCGAAAGATTCGTTTCTCCCGAGCAGGTGTTCCTGCCGCGCTGGCCGTCTCCCTCCTCCTGCTGGCAGGCTGCGGGCGCACCCCGCAGGGCGCCGAGAAAAAGGAAGCAGGACCAGCCGCGGTGCGCGTCGCACAGGTCTCGCAGCGCACCATTCTCCGGGCGATTGAAAGCGTCGGCACGCTCTTCCCCTACGACGAGGCCATCATCAGCGCCGAGGTCGACGGCCCTTTGGTGGAGGTGCTGGCCGACCTCGGCGATTACGTGAAAGAGGGGCAGGTGCTGGCACGGATCTCCGACGAGGAGCAGCGCTATCTGGTCGCGCAGCAGGAGGCGCAGCTGCGGCAATCGCTGGAGCGGCTCGGGCTGAAAGACGAGAACGACAAGCTCGCCAACATCGAGGATGCCCCCGACGTGCGCCGCGCCCGGGCGGACTTGTATGACGCCGAAACGCGCTACAAGCGCGTGCGAGAGCTCGTGGATCAGGGCATCGGGCCGCCTTCGGATCTCGATCAGGCGCTGGCCCGCTTCCAGGCGGCGCAGGCAGCCTACGACCAGACGCGGAACCAGACCAGGAACCTGCTGCAGGAGATCGAGCGCTTCAAGGCCTCCCTCAGCCTGCAGCGGAAAAAGCTCCGCGACACCGTCGTTCGCGCGCCCTTCGCCGCATATGTGAAGGAGCGGCAGGCGGTGGCGGGCGCCTACGTGCGCGCCAACGCGCCGCTGTTCACACTTGTGAAGACGGATCCGGTGCGGCTGCGGATCGAGGTTCCCGAGCGGATGAGCCCGTGGGTGCGCGTCGGACAGGAGGTCGAAGTGACGGTGGAGGCGTTCGCCGAGCGGAAGTTCAGCGGGCGCGTGTGGCGCATTTCGCCCACCGTGGATCAGACCAAGCGCACCTTCGTTGTCGAGGCGCTGATCCAGAACCCGCGCAACGAGCTGAAGCCGGGCTCTTACGCGCGGGCGCGGATCCAGACGGAGAAGTCGGAAACCATTACCGTCGTGCCCTCGCGGGCGGTGCTCTATGTACTGGGTGCGAACAAGAGCTTCGTGGTGAAGCCCGACTCCACCATCGAGGTGCGCGAAGTGAAAGTGGGCGAGCGGCTGCCGCAAG
>JBBFLJ010000017.1:0-87762 GCA_037481575.1 Bryobacteraceae bacterium
GCGGCTTGCTGCGGTCAAATTTCTCTTTCGCCATGATCTGTTGTCTCTCCTGTCCGACTGATCGAACGTGGCTTGGAAAGCCTCCTCGTGCCTACTTGGAAACCTTGCCCTGCATCCGGCTGACCACCTCTTCGGTGACCGAGGCCGGCGCCTCCTCATAACGGCCGAAGTGCATGGTGAAGCTGCCGCGGCCCTGCGTGCGCGACCGCAATTCGGTCGCGTAGCCGAACATCTCCGACAGCGGCACCATGGCCCGGATGATCTGCGTGCCGCCCTTCATCTCGACGCCCTCGAGCCGCCCGCGGCGGCTGATCAGGTCTCCGTTGACGGCGCCCATGTACTCGTCGGGCACCACCACCTCGACCCGCATCACGGGCTCGAGCAGAACAGGCTTCGCCTTCTGGGCGGCGTCCTTCAGCGCCATCGAGCCGGCGATCTTGAACGCCATTTCCGAGGAGTCCACTTCGTGGTAGCTGCCATCGTAGAGGGTGACCTTGATGCCGGTCATGGGGAAGCCGGCGAGCACGCCGCCCTCCATGGCCTCGATGATCCCTTTCTCGGCAGCGGGGATGTACTCCTTGGGGACGACGCCGCCGACGATCGCATTGACGAACTCGTATTCCTTGTCCGCCAGCGGCTCGATGCGGATCTTGACGTGGCCATACTGGCCGCGGCCGCCGGTCTGGCGGACGAAGCGGCCTTCGCCCTCGGCGGGGCGGTTGATCGTCTCGCGGTAGGCCACCTGCGGCTTGCCGACGTTGGCGCCCACGCCGAATTCGCGCTGCAGGCGGTCGACGATGATCTCCAGGTGCAGTTCGCCCATGCCGGACAGGATGGTCTGCCCGGTTTCGGGATCGGTGTTGACCCGCAGCGTGGGGTCTTCGGCCACCAGCTTGGCGATGGCCATGCCAAGCTTCTCCTGGTCGGCCTTGGTCTTCGGCTCGATGGCCAACTGGATGACCGGGGCGGCGAAGTCGATCGCCTCCAGCAGAATGGGGTGCGCCTCGTCGCAGATGGTGTCGCTGGTGGTAACCGTCTTCAGCCCCACGCAAGCGGCAATGTCGCCGGCGCGGATCTCGGCGATCTCTTCACGCTTGTTGGCGTGCATCCGCAGCAGGCGCCCGATGCGCTCCTTCTTGCCCTTGGAGGCGTTGAGCACGGTGTCGCCGTTCTTCAGCACGCCCGAGTAAACGCGGATGAAGGCGAGCTGCCCCACGTAGGGGTCGGTCATGATCTTGAACACAAGTGCGGCGAAAGGCTCGTCATCGCTTGCCTTGCGCTCAAGCTCGCGGGAGGGATCCGCCGGATCGGTGCCGCGCACCGAAGCGATGTCGACGGGCGAAGGCAGAAGGTCGACCACAGCATCCAGCAGGTTCTGCACGCCCTTGTTCTTGAAGGCGGAGCCGCAGACAACGGGGAAGATCTTCAGCGCGAGGGTTCCCTTGCGGAGCCCGAGCAGGATCTCCTCTTCGGTGAGCTCCTCGCCGTTGAGATACTTCTCCATCAGGTGGTCGTCGCACTCGGCCGCCGCTTCGATCATCTTTTCGCGCTGTTCGCGGGCGGCCTCGAGAAGGTTCTCGGGGATGTCGACGTCGTCATAGGCGGCGCCGAGCGTCTCGTCGCGCCAGATGCGCGCCTTCATCTTCACGAGGTCGACGACGCCCTTGAACTGATCCTCGGCGCCGATCGGGATCTGGATCGGCACGGGGCGCGCCTGCAGCTTCTCGACGATGGTTTGCACGGCGTGGAAGAAGTCCGCGCCGATGCGGTCCATCTTGTTGATGAAGCAGATGCGGGGAACCGAGTACTTGTCTGCCTGGCGCCAGACGGTTTCCGACTGCGGCTGCACGCCGGCGACGGCGTCGAAGACGGCCACGGCGCCGTCGAGCACGCGAAGCGAGCGTTCGACCTCGGCGGTGAAGTCCACGTGGCCGGGCGTATCGATGATGTTGATCTGGCAGTCGCGCCACTGGCAGAAGGTAGCGGCGGACGTGATGGTGATGCCGCGCTCCTGCTCCTGCACCATCCAGTCCATCGTGGCGGTGCCCTCATGCACCTCGCCGATCTTGTAGGTGCGGCCGGTGTAGTAGAGGATGCGCTCGGTGGTGGTGGTCTTGCCGGCATCAATGTGGGCCATGATGCCGATGTTCCTCATCTTCTCGATTGGAATGGTGCGGGGCATATCAGTCGTCGCAGGCGCGGCGGCTCAGCTCGGTTTCTCCTTTACCAGCGGTAGTGGGCGAAGGCCTTGTTGGCTTCCGCCATGCGGTGCACGTCGTCCTTCTTCTTGATGGCGGCGCCGCGCAGATTGGCGGCGTCCATCAGTTCATTGGCCAGCTTTTCGGCCATGCTCTTTTCGGCGCGGGCGCGGGCGCCGGCGAGAATCCAGCGGATGGCGAGCGAGGTGCGGCGGTTGGCGGGCACCTCGACCGGCACCTGGTAGTTGGCGCCGCCCACGCGGCGGGTCTTCACTTCCACGAGCGGCTTGCAGTTTTCGACCGCCTTCTTGAACAGCTTGAGCGGGTCGTCGCCGGTGCGCTCGCGGATGGTATCCATCGCCGTGTAGAAAATGCGCTGCGAGACGGTCTTCTTGCCGTCCCACATCATGCAGTTGATGAATTTCTCCGCCAGCGTCGAGTTGTAGACGCTGTCGGGCGGGATCTGGCGAACTTCCGCGCGTCGTCTGCGGGCCATCCTCTCAAACTCCTTCCACTACTTCTTGGCGGGCGCGCCGGCCTTGGGCCGCTTGGCGCCGTACTTGGAACGGCCCTGCATGCGCCCGCTGACGCCGGCGGCGTCGAGCGCGCCGCGGATGACGTGGTAGCGCACGCCGGGCAGGTCCTTGACGCGGCCGCCGCGGATGAGCACGATCGAGTGCTCCTGCAGGTTGTGGCCGACGCCCGGAATGTAGGTCGTCACCTCAATGCCGTTGGTCAGGCGCACGCGCGCCACCTTGCGCAGCGCCGAGTTCGGCTTCTTCGGCGTGGTGGTATAGACGCGGGTGCAGACGCCGCGCTTCTGCGGGCATCCCTGCAACGCCGGGCTCGCCGTCTTGTAGCGCGGCGGCTTCCTTCCCTTGCGAACGAGCTGATTGAATGTCGGCACGTACGTCCCTCGGAAAACCTGCTGTTCAAATCCAACCTGCCGCCGGGCAGGCGCACCCAAGGCCGGATTCAGCCATGGCCGCGCCAGAGCCGTGCCCTGGCGGCAAATCCTTACAACCGGTTTGAATCGTCTCGCACGAAGCGGGCAGCCGCGCCGCCTGTGCTGAAAATCAGAGGATCTTCGTCGGACACGCCCATGCTCCACTCAGCTCAAGGTCTGAGGGAACCTCGGGGCGGGCCCCCGGTCGGCTTCCCGCTGCGCCGGAGATCCGGCTCGCGGCAAGGGTTACCAGGAGCGGAACAGAGAACTCCTCAAACTCTTCCAGCGTAGCGAACCGCCGCAAAAGTTGTCAACTCGCCCGGGGGACGGCTTCCGGAGGGCTGAAATCGGGCCCAATCGCGCAACGAAACCAGCTTCCGTTCGGCCATGAAGGGACCCCCAGGAACCCGCCGGTGTGTGATCACGCAGGGTTCAGAGAACGGTTGCCGCTCTTCATTGTCCAGCTGCAGCGTTGTGCGGGGATCTCTGAATGCCCCCGGCGCTAGCGCGCCAAAAACGCCGCCCGCTCAGGCATCGCTCGGCCGATGGATCCCCCACCCCCAGGGTTGCCCTGGAACCCTATGGCCCCCGCTGCGTCGTTGTGCGGGGATTTCTTCGGGTTTCCCCGGCGCTTGCGCCGGGGCCGCGTTGTCCACGTTGCTCCCGGGCTGCGCGACTGGAGGCCGAGCGGCCGGCATGGCTAACAGGGTTGCGCTGCCTGCATCGTCCCGCCAAAAGGCTCGCCACGCGGCAGCATGGCGCGCGTGATCATTGCGGCCCCGACGCAAGCGTCGGGGGAACAGCGCAAGACGCGCAAAACGCGCAAGAAACGCGGCCCCGACGCAAGCGTCGGGGGAACACTGCAATGGCTCAGCCACTCCCGCGCGAATTCGCGAAGCTGTGCCCCGCGGAATCGCATTTGCCAAGCCTTCTCCCTGCACTCAAAGAGTACCAGGAGTACTAAAACTTTTTGTGAGAATTTTCTTGCCCGGCGCAGACTCTCGGGTTGAATCCGAAAAAAATTCCGCTGGTCGAAGGGTCCGGAGAAAACGACATGTCCCCCTGCCACCTTCGGCCCATCCCCGTGCGGTTGCCGGGGCCATTCGGGTCAGCGTCCCGCCGTGGCGTTCTCGTGTTCCTTTCTCTCATTCTTCTGGCAATGGCGCCGTGTGTCACCCCGCTGTCGGCAACTCCCTTGTCGCCACGGCACGAACCCGAGCCGCTGATCGCCGCTCCGGCGCGGCTCGTCTTTCTCGACGCCCGCCCGGAGGCTTGCGCCCATGAGGGCGGGTGCGTGGTGCAGCTTCCGCGGAGCCCGTTGCCCCCACCGCTCGCGGTCCCGCTGCGAAAGCATCTTGCGGTGGCATCAGCGCGCATGCTCTTGCCGGAGCGCTCCCGCTGGATGCTGGCCTCTGCCCGGGGGGATCTGGCAGGAAGCGTAGTGCCGAAGGCGCCGCAAGTGGGGCGGCGCGCCGGCGGCGAATCGCTGCCTTTTGATCTGGTGCTGAGAAGCGACCGGATGCACGTCGCCGGGATGTTCCTGATCGGGCTCGCCCTGATGCTGGCCGGCTCGGCGCTTGGCCTCATCGTTCAGTCGCCCTCCGCGCCGCCGATTCCCGCTGCAGAGCCCTGGATTCCGGAGGAGAAGGTTCTGCCCCGGCTCGTTTCGTCGCCCGTGTCCCCTACACAAATCCGGCCACGGCCGTTATAAGCTTGGGCTCAATGAAGCCCTGGCTCCTCATCCTTGCGGCGGCGCCGCTGCTGGCGCAGCCGCCGCTGCAGTTCGCCGAGCTGCGCAACTTCCGGCTCGCCAACGGACAAGAGATTCCCTCCTGCAAGGTCGGCTACCGGACCTACGGCGCCCTGAACGCGGACAAGTCGAACGCGGTGCTGATCCCCACCTGGTTCACGGGCAACAGCGCGCAACTCGACGGCCTTGTGGGCGCAACGCGGCTGGCGGATCCGGCGCGATTCTTCGTGATCACAGTGGATGCGTTGGGCAATGGCGTCAGCTGCTCGCCGTCCAACACCGGCGCCGCGCTGGATCAGCTCGCCATCGCCGACATGGTGGCCTCGCAGCACCGCCTGGTCACCGAAGTTCTGGGCATCCGGCGGCTGCACGCGGTGATGGGCGTCTCCATGGGCGGCATGCAGACCTTCGAGTGGATCACAGCCCATCCGGAGATGGTGCGCGCGGCGGTGCCGATCGTGGGCTCGCCGCGGTTGAGCTCGTCCGACATTCTGCTCTGGAGCGCGGAGCTGGGCGCGATCGAGGCGGCGCAGCAGGCCGGGATCGATCCAAGAGCCATGATGCCTGCGGTGCGGCGGATGCATGACTTCGCGCTTACGTCGCCCGAGTGGATCCATCAGAACCGCCCGGCTGCGGCGATGGGGGACTATCTGAAGCAACTCGACGCCGACGCGCGCAAAGGGATGGATCCGCGCGACTACGCGGCGCAGCTGCGGGCGATGCTGGGCCATGACGTCACGCGCCGCTTCGGCGGGTCGTATGAGAAAGCCGGCGCCGCGGTGCGCGCCCGCGTGCTGGTGATCGCAGCCGAACAGGATCACATGGTGAATCCGCTGCCTTCGCTGGAAATGGCCGCTGTGGCGGGCTTCGAGGTGCTGCGGCTCAAGACCAACTGCGGCCACCTGGCCACGCGTTGCGAGGACGCGCGCATTGCCGCCGCGGTTCGCGAGTTTCTGGCGGCAGTTCGTTGAGCCGGCCTCCGGTGGCGCGAATGTACGCGCATACGATACGATCTTGAGTCAGCCATGCAGCAGGCAGCCACGAAACTCATCAGCCTCGGCGCCGTCGATATCGCCATCATTGTGATCTACTTTGCGATGGTACTCGCCATCGGCTTCTACCTGAAGGGCAGGTCGGGCACGGGCGAGGATTTCTTCCTCGCCGGGCGGGAAATGACGGCGTGGATCGCCGGCTTGAGCTTCCTCGCCGCAAATCTGGGGTCGCTGGAACTGATGGGCTGGGCAGCCGCTGCCTACCAATACGGGATCCTCGCCACGCACTGGTACTGGGTGGGCGCGATCCCGGCGATGCTGTTCCTCGGCGTGGTGATGATGCCGTTCTATTACATCTCGAAGACGCACTCCGTGCCGGGGTACTTGCAGCTGCGCTTCGGCGAGCCCGCGCGGGCGCTTTCGGCGATCACCTTCGGCGTGATGACCGTGCTGATGAGCGGCATCAATATGTACTCGATGGCGCTGGTGATGAAGGTGGTGCTCGGGTGGGACATCAACTTCAGCATCTGGGTCAGCTCGCTCACGGTGGCCATCTATGTCGCCCTGGGCGGACTGCGCTCGGCGATCTTCAACGAGGTGCTGCAATTCATCCTGATCTGGGCGGGCGCGCTGGTCATTCCGATTGTCGGGCTGATCGAGGCGGGCGGATGGGACGGCATGGTGGCGAAGATCCAGGCGAATTTCGCCGGGCAGGACTACACGCACCTGTGGCGCACGATGGGCAGCTTCACGGACAACCCGATGGGCATCCACTGGACAGGCATTGTGCTGGGCCTTGGGTGGGTGATCAGCTTCGGCTACTGGACCACGGACTTTCTGGTGGTGCAGCGCGTGCTGGCGGCCAAGGATCTGCGGGCGGCGAAGCTGGCGCCCATCATTGGAGCGGCGTTCAAGATGATGGTGCCCTTCATCGTGATCCTGCCCGGGCTGCTGGCGCTGGCGGTGCTGCCGGTGCGGCTGCAGCCGGAGGACGTGGCGGTGACGAGCGGCGGCCACAGCTACAACGAAGTGCTGCCGCTGATGCTGGCGCGCTACGCGGGACCGGGGCTGCTCGGGCTGGGGATCACGGCGCTGATCGCCGGATTCATGAGCGGCATGGCGGGCAATGTGAGCGCGTTCGCGACGGTGTGGACGTACGACATCTACCGCGCCTTCATGCGCAAGGAGGCGTCCGACGCGCACTACGTGTCCATGGGGCGGTGGTGCACGATCCTCGGCGTGCTGGTGTCGATCGGCACGGCATACCTGGTGATGCAGTTCAAGTCGATCATGGACTACGTGCAGGCGCTGTTCAGCTTCTTCATCGCCCCGCTGTTCGGCACCGTGCTGCTGGGCATGCTGTGGAAGCGCGCCACGCCTGCGGGCGGCTTCTGGGGGCTGCTGGCGGGCACGGTGTCGAGCATCGCCATGTGGGCTTGGGTGAAGGTCGACCCCTCGGCGCTGCGCTACATCGCGCTTTCCCCGCACGCCAAGGACATGGCGGAGAACATGTACCGCGCTTTGTGGTGCTGGATCATCTGCGTGGTGGTGACCATCGCGGTGAGCTACGCCACCAAGCCGCTGCCGGAGAGCGCGCTGCGCGGGCTGGTGTACGGCTGCACAGAAGTTCCGCACGAACGCGACATGCCGCTGTGGCACCGGCCGATTTTCTGGGCGGGCGTGGTGGGCGGCGTGTTCCTGCTGCTTCAGATCATTTTCTGGTAGTTCTGTTTCAGCGCTGTCCGTAGCGCGCCTGCGGGCCGTGCTTGCGCAGGAAGTGCTCGTCGTGGAGCGCCTGCGGGATGGGTGCGGCATCCGGGCGCAGCGCCAGCGTGAGGGCGGCGATGCGGGCGATCTCCTCAAGCAGCACGGCGTGCATGGCTGCCTGCGACGGGCTCCGGCCCCACGCGAAGGGCCCGTGCGAGGCCACGAGCACGCCCGGGTGCGTTAGGGGATCGAGATTGCGGAACCGCCGCACGATGGCGCGGCCGGTGTTCAGCTCGTATTCGGAGCGGATCTCGTCTTCCGTGAGCGGATCCGTGACCGGGACGGGGCCGTGGAAGTAGTCGGCGTGGGTGGTGCCGAGGCAGGGGATCTCGCGCCTTGCCTGCGCGAAAGCCGTTGCATGGGCCGAGTGTGTATGCACGACGCCGCGCACGCCGCGGAAGTTGCGGTAGATCTCGAGGTGCGTGTCGAGATCCGATGACGGGCGAAGGGAGCCTTCCACGACGGCGCCCGAGAGATCCGTCACCACCATGTCTTCCGGGCGAAGCTTTTCGAACGGCACGCCGCTGGGCTTGATGGCCACAAGCCCTTCCGCAGGATCGTAGCCGCTGGCGTTGCCGAACGTGTAAAGCACGAGTCCGCGGCGGACAATCTCGAGGTTCGCTTCCAGAACTTCTTCACGCAGGGCCGGAATTCGCATGGGAATGGCGTTGCCTCTTTTCCGAGTGTATGCGATATCATGGCAAGTCTCGCACGGAGGTTCTTTCACCCATGGCGATCGTCGCAGGCGTGGATTTCGGCACGCAGAGCGTGAGGGTTTCTCTTTTCGACAGCGACCGCGGCAGGATCGGCGCCGCTGTGGCGGAGTATCCGGTGCACCGCAAGCGCGAAGATCCGGATCACGCGACGCAGAGCCACGCCGACCATATGCAGGCGCTGGCCGTGGCCACGCGCGCGGCGCTGCAATCGGCGGGGATCGACGGCTCCCAGGTCGAAGCCATCGCGCTCGATACCACCGGCTCCACGGTGCTCGTCCTCGACGAGAATCTCGAACCGCTCGACGACTACTACCTGTGGTGCGACCACCGCGCAAAGGGCGAAGCGGCGGAGATCACAGCCAAGGCGCACGAGCAGAAACTCGAGGCCATCGAATGGTGCGGCGGCGTGTACTCTTCCGAATGGGGCTTTTCGAAGCTCCTGCACTGGCTCCGCAACAACCCCGAAAAGCGGGCGCGCTTTGCCACCGCCATCGAGCACTGCGATTACGTGGCGGCGGTGCTGTGCGGCATCCGTTCCATCGACGAACTGCCGCGCTCTGTGTGCGCCATGGGCCACAAGTGGATGTGGAACGCGGCGCTGGGCGGATTGCCGCCGGAGGAGTTTCTGACCAGCGTGGATCCGCTGCTGGCGGGCGTGCGCGGCAAGCTACGCGGCAGGTATGAGACCTCGGACAAGATCGCGGGGCGGCTGTGCGAGGAGTGGGCAGCGAAGCTGGGGCTGCGGGCGGGAATCCCGATTCCTGTCGGCGCGTTTGACGCGCATTGGGACGCCATCGGCGCGGGGATCCGCGAAGGCGACGTGGTCAACGTGGTAGGCACGTCCACCTGCATGATGGCGATCGCGAAGCAGGTGGGGCTCATCCCCGGCGTCTGCGGCGTGGTGAAGGGATCCATTCATCCGGAGTATTTCGGGATCGAAGCCGGGCTGAGCGCTGTCGGCGACATCTTTGAAGCCATTGCGCGGCGCGCCGGAACCACGGTGGCCGAACTCTCCCGCGGGCTGGAAGCGTTCAAAGCCGGCTCCACCGGGCTGTTGCGGATGAGCTGGGACAACGGCGACCGCACCGTGCTCGTGAACGCCGAACTCGGCGGCGTGACGCTGGGCTGGACGCTCACCTCCACGCCCGCGGACGAACTGTTCGCCGCCATCGAAGGCACCGCGTTTCACACGCGCATCATCCTGGAGCGCATGGCTGAATACGGCGTCCCCATTCACCGCGTCATCAACGGCGGCGGCGTGCCGCAGAAGAACGAGACGCTGAACCGCGTGTACGCCAACGTGTTCAACATGCCTGTGCTGGTTCCCGCCGAAGAGGTGACCAGCCTTGGGTCGGCGATCTTCGCGTTCCTTGCTGCAGGCGCGTTCCGCACGATCGAAGAGGCGCAGCAACGGCTGTGCCCCTCTTACCGCATCGTCGAACCCGACCCGCAGGAAGCCGCCGTGTACGAACGGCTCTACCCGCTCTACCGCAAGCTTTACTTCGGATTCGGGCGCCCGGGCTCTGATCCCGTCAGCATCGGCGACGTGCTGCCGGAGCTGCGGAAGATCCGCGCCGCCTCCGCCGCGTAACCGGCGCGCTGGTGGAAAACCTGACGCGCCATTCAGGCGAATTTCCTGCAACCGGTGGCGCTTCGGCCCACGTCTCCCGTGCAGGAGACAAGGGCCATGAAACCCATCGCACTGGCAGCCGCGCTGGCCGCCTTCGGGCTCCCGCTCCTGGCGGACTGGAACGTTCAGGTCAACATCGGCGCGCCGCCGTACTATGGCTTCGCGCCGGCTGAAGTGATCTACGTGGAGCGTTACGTGCCCGCCTATGACGTGCCGCTCGTCTTTGTCGCCGCCCGCCATGCACGCGTGCGCCCCGTGGTGATCGTGGAGGCTTACAGATACGGCGGCTGGGATCTTGTCTGCTCCCGCTACCGCGTGCCGCGGCACCTGCTGTTTGCGCCCGCCCCGGTTGCGCCGCCTGTGGTGGTCTATTCGACTCATGGCAGGCCGCACCCGAAGCATCACCGGCACGCTTTCAAGCCGTCTAGGCGACACTGGCGCTGAGCTGCCTGTCGTTCCATCGCGAGCGCCTGCGCGCTGCCGAAGCTGGCGCCGCGCAAAGATTCAATTCGTGGACCAGTCCAGCACAACCTTGGCGGCTTCTCCGGAGCGCATCGCCTCGAAGCCCTTCTCGAACTCCGTGTAGTGGAACCGGTGCGTGATGACGGGCGAGATATCGAGGCCCGATTGCAGCATGACGGTCATCATGTACCAGGTCTCGTACATCTCGCGCCCGTAGATGCCCTTGATGGTGAGCATGGAAAAGATGACCGTGTTCCAGTCGATGGCGGCTTCGCCCGGCTGAATGCCGAGCAAGGCGATCTTGCCGCCGTGGCACATGTGCGCCACCATGTCGCGGAACGCCTGCGGGCTGCCGGACATCTCGAGCCCGACGTCGAAGCCCTCCTTCATGCCGAGCTCCTGCATGACGTCTTTCAGGCTGGTCTGGCGCGGATCGACGGCGCGCGTGACACCGAACCGCTTTGCGAGTTCGAGCCGTTTCGGGTTCAGATCCGTGATCACCACGTAGCGCGCGCCCGCGTGGCGGACCACCGCCGCCGCCATCAGACCGATGGGACCCGCGCCGGTGATCAGGACGTCTTCGCCCAGCACGGGGAAGCTGAGCGCGGTGTGGACGGCGTTGCCAAAGGGATCGAAGATCGAGGCGATGTCCAGCGGAATGCCGGGCGCGTGCTTCCAGATGTTGGACATCGGCACCGCGATGTACTCGGCGAAGCATCCGGGGCGGTTCACGCCCACGCCCTGCGTGTGGGCACAGAGGTGGCGCCGCCCTGCCAGGCAGTTGCGGCAGCGTCCGCAGACCACATGGCCTTCGGCGCTGACGATGTCGCCGGGGAAGAAATCGTTGACGTTGGCGCCGGTCTTCACGATTCGCCCGACGAATTCATGGCCGACGACCATTGGAACGGGGATGGTCTTTTGAGCCCATTCATCCCAGTTCCAGATGTGGACGTCGGTGCCGCAGATAGACGCCTTCTCGACGCGGATCAGGACGTCGTTGATTCCGATCTCCGGCACGGGCACTTCTTCCAGCCACAAGCCGGGCTCGGCCTTCTTCTTCACGAGAGCCTTCATGGTCGCGGGTATGTCCATACGTTCTCCCTGGAACGGAACTTCTTCCAGTAAACCAGCTTGGCGGGCGGTGCGCGGGGCGCCGGTGCGCTATTCCTCGCGCAGCACTTCCAGCGGGCGGTGCGAGAGCACGCGCAGGGACGCCAGCCAGCCGGCGGCGATTGCAAGAGCCATGGTGAGCGCCGTGGCAAGAAGGTTGGCGCGCCATTCGGGATCGAAGCGCGCGTCGAGCAGCCGGATCATCAGCAGGCGCGAGAAACCCGTGGCGAGCGCGCCGCCGAGGAACCCGGCAGCCGCGCCGAGAATCGCGAATTCCACGGAAAAAATCGACACGAGCGTGCGCCGGCGCGCGCCCAGCGTCTTGAGCACTGCCGATTCGCGCACGCGCCGCATACGCGTTCCCGCCACCGTGGAGGCGAGGATGATGGCGCCGGCGAGGATCGCGAAGCCCGCGATGAAGCGGATCACGAGCGACACCTGATCCACCACCTCCTGCACGATGTTCACCACGTCGGCGGCGTTGATCACCGTCACCGACGGGAAGCGCCGGAAGCTGTCACGCATGAACAGCGCCACCTTCTCCGGGCGGATGCGCGCCGTGGCGTAATACTGCACAGGCAGCCCGGCGAGCGCTTTCTCGCTGAAGACGAACTCGTCGCTCGCGCCGCGGCGCACGCTTTCAAAGCGGTGGACCGCCGCCACGCGCGCCTGGAACTGCCGCCCGGAAGCGCTCCATTCCAGCACCGCGCCGGGGGCGATGCCCCATCGCTGCGCCGTGCCCTCGTCAACGCTGACCAGAGCCTCCGCAGAGCCGTCCTTCCACCACGCGCCGCGTACGATGCGCAGATCCTCCGGCATCGTCCGCATCCATGTGACCTGCCGCGTGAAGTTGCGCCGGCGGCGGCGCTCCTCGCCCGGCGGCGGGGGCAGCTCGTCGAGCGGCGTGCCGTTGACCCGCTCCAGCCGCGCCGCCACCGTCGGCACGAGCTCCGCCCGCCCTTCGATCTCGCTGCGGGAGGACAGGAATTCGCGCACCGCATCGGCGTCCCGCGGCGTGATGTTGATGAGGAACACATTGGGCGCGCCCTTGGGCATCGCCACCATCACTTCCCTGAGCAGCGAGTTCTGCACCAGATACACCGTGAGCGTGAACATCACGCCGACGCCAAGAGCCACCAGAATGCTGGCGGCGTGGTTTCCGGGACGGTAGAGGTTCGCCATGCCGTGCCGGAGCCACAGCGGCAGCCGCACGGGCGCATGCCGCATCGCCAGCCGCAGGGCGCGCAGCAACACCCACGCCACTCCTCCCAGCAGCGCGAGCGCGGTGGCGAGC
Source organism: Bryobacteraceae bacterium (assembly GCA_037481575.1). Classification (GTDB taxonomy): domain Bacteria; phylum Acidobacteriota; class Terriglobia; order Bryobacterales; family Bryobacteraceae; genus JANWVO01. The sequence continues at coordinate 12,866 of JBBFLJ010000017.1, forward strand.
CCGCCGGCGAACCACGCTCCGGTTTTCACCGAACCCGCCAGCCATGCCGCCATGGCGCCCAGCCCGGCGAGGATCAGCGCCCCCGCGCCTGCCGCCGGCGCCAGCTTCCGCAGCCTCGCGCGCAGGGGCGGCTTCGCTTCCGGCATCTCGCGCCGGAAGATCAGCGCAGGTTTCACGTCGCGCACGGCGAGCAGCGGCGGCACAGTGAACAGCATGGCGACCAGCAGCCCGGCGCCGATTCCTTCCAGCGCGAACGAGCCGCTCCAGGAGATGCTCTCGAACTGGAAGTAACGCCGCAGCAGCAGCGGAAACGCCCACTGCACCGCGGCGCCGACAGCCAGCCCGGCGACGCCTCCGGCCAGTCCCAGCAGCGCCGCCTGGAGCGTGTAGATCCGCATGATCTGCGCCGAGCGCGCGCCGATGCACTTCATGATGGCGATCGTGTCCAGCCGCTGCTGGATGTGCGAGTGGATGGCCATGGCCACCCCGAGCGCGCCCACGATGAGCGCGATCATCGACACGAGGCTCAGAAATGTGGTGGCGCGGTCCAGCGCCCGCGTGATGAAGGGATGGGTCTCGCGGTAGTCGGTGATCAACGCCTCGCGGAAGGTTTTGCGCATCGATTCGCGCAGCTCCTCGATGCGCACGCCCTGCGCGGGCAGCTTCCACAGCAGGCGCTGCGAGGCGCGCGAGCCGAACACCATCAATCCGGTGCGCTGCAGCCCTTCGCGGGTGATCATCACGCGCGGGCCGACGTTGAGCGAGCCGGTCATGCGGTCCGGCTCCAGCCGCACGACGCCCCAGACGCGGAACTCGGCGTCGCCCAGCCGCACGCGCGAGCCCGGTTCCAGGTTGAGCCGCAGCATCAGGTCGTCGCTCACGGCGATGGTTTCCGCGGTGAGCGCCTGCGCGAGCGGCGCCTCGGGCTCCAGCCGGACGCGGCCGTACCAAGGATAAGTGGAGGGATCGACAGCCTTGACGCTGACCAGCACCGGCGGGTCCTGCTCGCCGGCGGAGAGCATGGAGACGGTTTCCGTGACGCGCGAGAGCCGCGCCCCGCGCCGCTCCCACGAAGCGATCACCTGCTCCTGCTCCGCGGTGGGCTCGGCGAACTGCCGGATGAGCAGATCCGCCGCCATCAGCGTGCGGGCTTCTTTCTTCAGCGCGTCGTGGAATGCGGCGGAGAAGCCGCGTACGCCGGTGAGCGCGCCCACGCCGGCGGCAACGCCGAAGATCACGAAGAGGAACTTGGGCGCGGCGGCGCGCGCCTCGCGCCACGCCATGCGCCAGGCGGGCGTGCGGAACAGCCTCATGCGGCCGCCCTCCGCTCGTCGCTCAGCACCTCGCCGTCGCGCAGCGTGATGATGCGGGAGGCGTGTGCGGCGAGCTCGCGGTCGTGCGTCACCAGCATCAGGGTCGCGCCTTCGCTGCGGTTGAGTGAGAGCAACAGCTCCAGCACCTGCCGGCCGTTGACCGAATCGAGGTTGCCGGTAGGTTCGTCGGCCAGCAGCAGGGGCGGCTTGCGAATGAAGGCGCGCGCCAGCGCCACGCGCTGCTGCTCGCCGCCGGAGAGCTGCACGGGATAGTGATCCCGGCGGTGCTCGAGCCCCACCTTGCGCAGCAGCTCCCGCGCCCGCTGCTGCGCGGTGACGAGATCTTCGCCGGCGAGCTCTGCAGGCAGCAGCACATTTTCCTCCGCCGTGAGCGTGGGGATCAGCTGGTAGCTCTGAAAGACGAATCCGATCTTGCGCCCGCGCAGCTGCGCAAGCGCGTCCTCGTCGAGGTGCGAGATCTCCTCGTTCTCGATCCGGATCGAGCCGGAGGTGGGCGTATCGAGCCCCGCGACGAGCCCAAGCAGCGTGGATTTTCCGGAGCCCGAGGCGCCCATGACGGCGACAAATTCCCCGCGGTGAACGTCGAAGCTGATGCCCTTGAGGATCTCGACCCGGTGCGTGCCCGTGTCGATGGTCTTGGTCACATCGCGGAGGGAAAGAACGGGAGTCGTCATTCGGGATTCAACTCTGTCCTTTATGATGGCAAGAGATGCCCCGCCGCTGTTGGCTTTTCGCCATTCTCCTGCTGGCCGGATGCAGCCGCCCGGAGCCGAAGCCCGAGCCGCGCCCCGCTCCGGCGCAGCCAGCGGCGAAGCAGGAATCCCCGGACCCGCGCCCCGTGATCCTCGCCTTCGGCGACAGCCTGACGGCGGGCTACGGAGTGGAGCCCGGCGAGAGCTACCCGGATCACCTGCAGCGGATGCTCGACGCCGCGGGCTATTCCTACCGTGTGGTGAACCTCGGCATTTCGGGCGACACGACCGATGGCGGGGTGGCGCGGCTGGACTCCGCGCTGCTGCTGAAGCCGAAGATCGTGATCCTCGAGCTCGGCGCCAACGACGGGCTGCGCGGGCTGCCGCTGGAACGCACGCGCTCCAACCTGGATCTGATGATCAACGCCTTCCAGGGCGACGGCGCGAAGGTGGTGCTCGCCGGCATGACGCTGCCCCGCAACTACGGCGCCTCTTACGTGCGGGAGTTCGAGAAGATTTTCCGTGATCTGGCGAAGCAGCGGGGCGCCGTGCTGATTCCTTTCTTCCTGGAAGGCGTCGCCATGAATCCGGAATTGATGCAGCCCGACGCGCTTCACCCGAACGCCGCCGGCTGCCGCAAGGTGGCGGAGCGCGTCTTCCGCTATCTGGAGCCGCTGCTGGAAAAACAGCGCTAAGCTCCCGCAAGGAAAGGCCCAGGAATGTCAGAGAAGCCCCCGTTTGAAGAGCCGCGCCTGGCTCTGAACCGCATTTATACGAAGACTGGCGACTCCGGCGAGACGCTGCTGGCGAGTGGGGAGCGCGTCCCCAAGGACGCCCCGCGGATCGAGTGCTACGGCACGGTGGACGAGCTGAACGCGTTTCTCGGAGCAGCAGCGCTTTCGGCATCGGAGGCGGCGGAGCGCACGCCAGCCATTGCCTCGCTGGCCCGCATCCTGCTGCGCGTGCAGCACGAGCTGTTCAATCTCGGCTCGATCCTCGCCACGACTCCGGGCAACGTCCATCCGCGGCAGGCGCGGATCACGGAGGAAGACGTGGCCGCGCTGGAACGGGAGATCGACGAGTTCAACGCCTCGCTGCCCGCGCTGCGCAGCTTCGTGCTGCCGGGCGGTTCGCGCCTGAGCGTGGAGCTGCACATCTGCCGCACCGTGTGCCGCCGGGCCGAGCGCCTTCTGGTGGCTGCCGCGCGGCAGGAGGAGATCGATCCGGTGAACCTGCGCTACCTCAACCGCCTGAGCGACGCGCTGTTCGTCTGGAGCCGTTGGGCGAATGTCCAACTGGGAGCCGCGGAAATGCTCTGGTCGCCCAACGAGAGCGCCTCGGCGCGCTCCGGCGGCTGAATCACGGGCAGCCCGCCTCAGAACAGCTCGCGCAGGTCGGAGAACCGGTCCACTACTACGAGCCGCCCCGGCCCCGGCCTTCGCAGCTGCGTGCGCTCCAGCGTCCACGTGCGCGCATGAGGCACGAAGACGGCGTTCAATCCCGCCTCCAGCGCAGGATTGATGTCGGACTTCGGCGAGTTGCCGATCATCCACGTGCGCGCCGGATCCATGCCGCGCTCGCGCACGAGCTCCTCATAGGATGCGCGGTCTTTCTCTTTCACGATAGCCGTGTGGCGGAAGTAGCGGCCCAGCCCGGAGCGGTCGATCTTCATGCGCTGCTCGTCGGGATGGCCCTTGGTGAACAGCGTGAGCTCATGGCGGCGCGAAAGTTCGGCGAGCGTCTCTTCCACGCCTTCGATGAGCACGAGCGGCTGTTCGAGGATCCGCAGCGCGAAGCCTTTCACGGTTTCCAGGTCTTCGGGGCGGATTTCGCGCTCGGCGAGCCGCTGGTAGCACTGCTGCAGGTTGCGGCCGAAGTTCAACGAACCATAGCCGTGGATGCGGCTGTTGGCCAGTTCGATCTCGTCCAGCACGGCGCGGATGCCTGCGGCGTCGAGGCTCGAATGCGAAAGGAATTCGACGAACTCGTCGAACGCCTGCTCGAAGTAGATGTTGTTCTCCCAGAGCGTGTCGTCAGCGTCGATGAGGAGATGTTGCGGGCCTTGCATGGGAAGCGCGGGCTACTCCGGCGGCGCGTAGTGGTGCCGCCCGTGGCCGTTGGAGCGGACCACCTTCTCCATCGCGGTGCGGATCCTCTGCTTTTCCGCCTCGCGAAGGAAGTGATCGCGGACAGCGGCCAGCCGCTCGCGCTCGCTCTGCATTTCGAGCAGCCGCTGGCGGAAATGCAGGTCGCCGGAGATGTCCGCCAGCAGGAAGCTGACCTGCGGGTGTTTGAGAGAAGGCGGGCTGCCCTCGTAATCGGTGAGGGATGCCAGCTCGAGCCAGGACGTGGCTGCGCCGAGCAGCAGAACGGGATCAGGGGGCGTTTCTTCGGCGTCCTCGAAAAACTCGACCACTCCGCGAAGGAAGCTCCGCCCGGTCTTCACCTCCTGCAAGGCGAACCGCCGCCGTCCGACGGTGAGGATGTCCATGCGCCCGTCCTCGTATTTCCTGAGGACCTGTTCGATCGAGGCAGTGCAGCCGATGCGCATGATTCCGCCGCCGCGCGCCTGCACGACGCCGAACTCCTCGCCGCGTTGCAGGCATTCGCCGATCATTTCCTTGTAGCGCTCCTCGAAGATGTGCAGGCGCAGGTGGCAGTGGGGGAGAAGCACGGTCTCCAGCGGGAACAGCGGCAGCATCTCCGCCGGCATGCTTGTATTATGGCTCATACGGACGGTTGAGCCCCATCATGCGAGCGGCACCGGATCGGGACAGGCAGCGCTGCGCTCCAGCGGGGCTTCCGTGCGGGCGGGGAAGGAACGCCGGCGGATGATCCTGAAACTGAAACGCACGCCCGGAATTTACCTGGTGGGCTTCATGGGCTGCGGCAAGACGACCGTAGGGCGCATGCTGGCGCGGCGGCTCGGATGGCGCTTCGCGGATCTCGATGAGGACATCGAATCGCGCCAGCAGATGACCATCAACGAGATCTTCGATCAGCTCGGCGAGGACGAGTTCCGGCGGCTGGAGCATGAGGCGCTGAAGAAGCGGATCGCCGACATCGCGCGCGGAGTGCCCTGGGTGCTGGCAGTCGGCGGAGGCTGCTTCGCGCAGCCGCGCAATTACGAGCTGATCTCGAACAATGGCATCTCCATCTGGCTCGACGCGCCGCTGGAGATGATCCGCGCCCGGATCGCGGGCTCCACCACGCGTCCTCTGGCGCGCGATCCGCAGAAGTTCGAGGAACTGTACCGGGCGCGCCGTCCGGCGTACGAGAAGGCTGACTACCGCATCGAGATCGGGCCCGGGGGCTCGGCGGAGGCGGTGGAGAAGATTCTGCAACTCCCCATCTTTTGACGCGAGGGCGCCCATGCAGAGCGAGAAGCAGTTGAGACGGCACGCGCTGGCGGTCTTCCGCGCCGCCGTGGCGACTGCCGATCCGCGGCGCGCCGTGCGCGAGGCGCTGGCGAAGCTGGATCTCTCCCGCTACCGCCGCATCTTCGTCGTGGGCGCGGGCAAGGCATCCGCGGCGATGGCACAGGCGGCGGAGCGAGCGCTGGGGAAACGAATCGCAGGCGGCTGGATCAACACCAAGGACGGGCATCTGGCGCCGCTGCGCCGCATCACGCTGCATGAAGCCAGCCATCCGGTGCCGGACGCGCGCGGCGTGGAGGGCGCGAAGCGCATCGCGCAGATTGCTTCCGAGGCGGGCGAGGGGGATCTGCTGCTTTGCCTGATCAGCGGAGGCGGCTCGGCGCTGCTGCCCTTGCCGCTGGAGCCGGTGACGCTCGAGGAGAAGCAGGAAGTCACGCGGCTGCTGCTGGCCTGCGGCGCCACGATCCACGAGATCAACGCCGTGCGCAAGCACCTTTCCGCCATCAAGGGCGGCCGGCTGGCGCGGCTGGCGCAGCCCGCGCACGTGCTGGCGCTGTTGCTTTCCGACGTGATCGGCGATCCTCTGGACGTCATCGCCTCCGGCCCCACGGCGCCGGACAGTTCCACGTTCGCCACGGCGTGGGCGGTGATCGAGAAGTACGGCCTGCAGGACAAGATTCCTCCGCGCGCGCGGCAGATCCTGCAAGCAGGGCTCGCGGGAGAGCTGGAGGAAACGCCCAAACCGGGCGACGCATGCTTCGCCCGCACGCGCAACCTTGTCGTCGGCTCGAACCGGATTGCCGTGGACGCCGCGGCACGCGAGGCGCGCGAGCTGGGCTACCGCCCGCTGGTGCTGTCAACCACGATCGAGGGTGAGACGCGCGACATTGCCCTGATGCACGCGGCCATCGCCCGGGAGATTCTCTCCACGGGGCGCCCGGCGCGGCCGCCCGTGTGCGTCATCAGCGGCGGGGAGACCACGGTCACGCTGCGAGGCCAAGGGTTGGGCGGGCGCAATCAGGAGTTCGCGCTGGCAGCGGCCCTCGCGCTGGAAGGGCTCGCCGGCGTGCTCGCCTTCAGCGCGGGCACCGACGGCACCGACGGACCCACGCCCGCCGCCGGCGCCATGGCCGACGGGGCTACCGTCGCACGCGCCGCGGCGCTAGGGCTCGACGCCCGCCGCATGCTCGCGGCCAACGACTCCTACCACTTCTTCGAGCCGCTCGGCGACCTGGTCATGACCGGTCCCACAGGAACCAACGTCATGGACGTCCGCCTTCTGCTCGTGGCGCAACCCCCGCGGCGCGGGAAGTAAGCGTTACTGGTTCAGCGCCTTGGGCGGCTCCGGGGGCGGGGGCGCCTGAGGAGGGCGGCCGAGAAGGCTGGAGGTCTCCGCGGGTGTCAGCTTCCGGATGATCACGCGGCCGCGGCGCGTCTCGAGCCGGATTTCCGGGCCTGCGCCGGTGCTGCCTTCGATCACCCCCCTGCGCTCTTCCTGCTCGAGGCGCAGCCGCGGGTCGAATTCGTTGATCGCCTCCCCTCGCTCGGTGACCGCCCGCAGCGTGAATCGCGCCGCCGGGGGCAAGGCCACCTCCACGTCGCCGCTGCCGCTCTTGGCGTCGATGCGGCCGAAGTCGGTGCGCGGCTGCCGGATCTCCACGTCGCCGCGGTCCACGTCCACGGTGACTGCGTCGGTCACGTCGGCCAGCTGAATATCTTTGGTCTCCGCCCGCACGGTCACCGGCCCGGCCACGCGCGTCATCGTCAGCTGGCTGAGCGTGAGCCGCAGTTCGCCGGGAACCGCGCCGGCGCGCACTTCCGTCCGGCTGCTCGCAAACCGCACGGCTCGCGCCACACGCCGCAGGATCGTCTCGCCGGACCAGGAGCCTTCGATGGACACTCCGCCGGCAGCGTCTTCCACCTCGATGTCGCGCCCGCGGCCCTTGATCTCCACATCGCCGCGGATCTTGAGGGCACGGATGATGTCGCTGCGGCGCAGATCCACGCGGGCGCGTCCGCCGATCGACTCCAGCCGCACGCCTGCGTTGTCGGAATCGCAGGTGACGTCGCCGTCGATGTCCTTCACCTCCAGATCGCCGTATTTGCCCCGGAACTCGATGCTCGACCCGCGCGGCGCCGTGATCTCCAGATCCACGCTGACGCGCGCCCCTTCCGGCGCATCGCGGCCGTGCAGCACCTGCACGGTATCTCCGTCGCGCTTCACCAGAACGTCTGCGGCTGCCGCCGCCCGGTCCGCCGCCTCGCGGTCCAGCGCGCGCACGGTCTTGCGCGCGGCCACCTTCACTTCGCTGCCGTTCACGCCGGTGATCCGGGTGTTGCCGCGCGCATTTTCGATCACCAGGCGGCCTCGCTCCGCGGCGGCCACGGTCTGGTCCGCCACCGGATAATCGAAGGCCTCGCCGAACATCTCCACCCCGCCGATGCGGATCCTGCCGGGCAGCTCGCGGCTCCACCGCTTCGCGCTCCAGACGGACATCCCCACGAGCGTCACCAGGATGATCAGCGCCCACTCGCCGCCGCTCAACCCGCTGCGCGGCAGAGGCTTGCCCCGCGCATAGCTTGTCACGATCTCGACGATGCGCAGCGCGCCCCAGGCGATCAGCACCGCGGGCCACCAGTTGACGAACAGCTCCAGCAGCGGGAGATCCGGACGGATGTTGCGCAGCAGGAACACGACGCCGATCACGATCAACAACAGGGGGCCGACCAGGGATCCTCTTCTCATGGCGCGCTCCTTACCCCTGGAAGCGGGTCTCGCCGCCCGCGCCCGGCACGGCCGCCGTCCGCTCCAGCAGCTTCATCAGCCCGAACACGATCAGCAGAACGGGCCATGTTTTCGTGAAAGCCACCCCGGAAAACCGGTCCGCCGCGAGCAACGCGCCCAGCGTGATCAGCATCACCGGCCCGCGGATGGCGCGAATCAGTTCTGCGCTGCGGTTCATTGGCCGCCTCCCTCCCCCTGCCGGGATTCGCCCGCCGCCCCGTCCTTGCGCAAGCCGCCGAGCTGCTCGTAGAGCATCCACGCGCCGACGGCGATCAACGCCACCGGCCAGTAGCGCAGCACGTCGCGCAGCCGCACGATCTCCAGGTTGTTCAGCAGGAACAGCGTCCCGAGCAGGATCAGCAGAATGGGCGTCAAGGGAGTCCGCCTGCCGCGGATGTCCACCAGCGAGGAGAACTCGTCCACCGGCTCGCCCAGCAGGCGGCGCCTCGCCGTATGGTAGGCCTCGAAGGCCATGTAGAACCAGAACACGGCGGTCAGCAGCCCGAACAGCGGTTCCAGGCCGCTGGCGGCGTCGCTCGAGGAGATGCTGATCAGCAAACCAAGGATCAGCACATGCACGATGCCCTTGGCGTACTGCCCGTTGTAGATCGCGCCGACGCCGGGGATCATGCCGAGCACGAAGGCCAGCCCGGGCGAGACGCCGGGGTTGGGCGCCAGAGGAGCGGCGGCAGCCGGCCCGGCTGCCGGCACGTGCTCGCTGCAAAAGATGGTCCCTTGGGCCAGGCGCACTTCGTCTTCCGCCAGCCCCTTGCCGCAGACGCGGCAGTAGGCAGCCACAGGTTTCTGCTGCATGTTTTCCGTCATCGTTTCTTCCCCTTCCCGGGCGTCTCGATTTGCGCCGGCACGGTCCAGTCGATTCCCTCTCCGGTCCTGGGCGGGGAGGCGGTTTCAGAAGAGCGCTGCTTGCGGCGCTCCGCCTCGCCGGGCGCCGCCGGCTCCTCGCTCCATTCCTTCAAGGTCTGCTGGATCTCATAGACGAGCCGCAGGCTTTCGTAATATTTCTTGGCGCGGTCCCAGGTGCGCCACGCCCGGTCTTCCAGAGCCAGCCACACCCTGGCCGGCTCCAGATCCGCGAGCCTGAGCTGCCGGACGGGCACGCCCGCAAAGCGCGCCAGCATGGCGAAGCTGAGGACCGTCATGGCCATGCCCATGGCGAAGCGCGGCTGCAGGACCGGCTCCAGCAGCCGCCCGAGCCAACCGCCGCGCAGCCGCACCGGACGCGCCGCGCCTTGCCGCGCCTCGAACAGGAGGTGGTTGACCAGCGCCGGCGGCGGCTCCACGTCGGCAGCCCGTTCGATGAACTCCACCGCCGCGCGGGCGTCGGCCACCAGCGAACGGCAGGAGGCGCAGGAGGCCAGATGCAGCTCGACCGTCGCCTTCTCGGCCGCGGTCAGCGTGCCGTCGACGTAGTCGCAAATCAGGGCCTCGAGATCGCTGCACCTCATGGCACGACCCTCATCTGGCGCAACACGCGCGCCAGCTCGCTGCGGCCCCGGTTGAGCCGCGATTTCACCGTGCCCTCCGGCACGCCCAGCACCTGCGCGATCTGCCGGTACTCCAGCCCCTCGATATCGCGCAGAATCACCGTTTCCCGCAGGTCCGGCGAGAGCTTCGCCAAAGCCTTCTGAAGCGCCTCGCTCGCCTCCCTGCCTGCCAGCGCGGCCTCGGTCCTGCCCTCGATGGCCGCCTTCTCTTCCAGCACCGGCAGCTGATCTTCAATCGAAGCCGTGGCGCGCTCCATCTTCGAGCGCCGGTAATGATCGATCAGCAGATTCCGCGTCAGCCGCGCCAGCCAGACTCCGAAGGACCCTTCGCCGGCGCGAAAGCTTCTGACATTGCGAAAAACCTTCAGGAAGACTTCCTGCGTCAGGTCCTGCGCCTCGCTCTCGCGGCCGGTGAACCGGTAGCAGATGGAGTAGACCCGCCGCGTATAGATGCGGACGAGGTCCTCCCAGGCGCTCTCATCGCCGTCCAGGCAGCGGGCCACCAAGGCGCTTTCGGCATCCGTGTCAAGCACAAGCGACCCGCTCCCGTTCCGGTCCGTCCGGGGCAGAGGCGTCATGGCGACCGCTGCGCCGCCGAACCTGCCCCAGACCTGCGTGCCCGCTGCCATGGCTGTATTTCCCTCTCGCGAGGCTGCCGGGCAGCCCCGGGCCGGATCTTCCTGCTTCCGGCTTCCTAACTGTACAACGAGGGATTATCATGAAAAGTTCGGGTTGAGCGAGGGCGTTCGGGACCGCATCCTATTCTAGACCGAACCGCGAGCCCGCATCGCCCGGACCGGCCCTGTCGTGCAGGAGACGCTGCTGAATTCGGGAACGAAACTCCGCCGGCGCCTCGCCCATGGGTTCTGGGCTCCCACCCTGATTCTCCTGGCGGCGCTGGCCTTCCTCGTCTGGCGGGCCCGGCAGACAGGGTTCGATCCGCACGATTTCCTGCGTGCTTTCGGGCAGGTGCATTGGGGATGGCTCGCCGCAGCTTGGGCGGTGGGAATGCTTTCCTACGCCGGGCGGACCATCCGCTGGATGGTGATGCTCCGCCCTCTGGCGCCCGCCGCCCGGCACCGGGACGTGCTTTCGGCGACTTTGATCGGCTTCACTGCCATCTATCTGTTCGGGCGCGCCGGCGAGCTTGTGCGCCCCTGGCTGATCGCCCGCTCCACCGGCGCTTCCTTGCCTTCCCAATTCGCTGCCCTGTTGCTCGAGCGTGTCTATGACACGCTCCTCATCCTTGCTTTCTTCGGCTACGCCCTGGCTTCCACCATCCAGCTCCATCCGACGGCGGGACCGCAGCTCCGCTGGCTGGCAGCCCGCGGCGGATGGATCATCGGCATCACCGGCTCCCTGTGCCTGGCCGCGCTGGTCCTGCTGCAGCACTGGGCGCCGAGGTTCGAGCACCGGATCATCGACGCGCTCGGCTTTCTCAGGGCGCATCACCACGAGAAAGCCGCCGCTCTGGTGCGCTCCGCGCTGGAAGGGCTGCGCGTGACGGCCTCCGTCTCCTCCGTGGCGCGGCTGCTGTTCTGGAGCATCGTCGAGTGGGGCGTCATTTACGCAAGTTTCCGGGTCATGTTCAACGCCTTCCCGGAAACTGCCGGACTCGCCGCCAGCCAGGTGGTGGCCTACATCGGCTTTGTCGCCATCGGGAGCGTGATCCAGATTCCCGGCATCGGCGGGGGGTTCCAGGTGGCTTCAGTCCTCGTAACCACGGAGCTGTTCCACGTCCCGCTGGAAACCGCTGCCAGCCTGGCGCTGCTCAACTGGCTCCTCGCCGCCGCCAGCGCCGTGCCGTTTGGCGTTCTGCTCGCCCTCCGCGCAGGACTGCGCTGGAGGCAGCTGTCTCATCTGGAGAGCGAGGCTGTTGCATGAACTGTCCATTCTGCGGCTTCAAGGAAGACCGCGTGATCGATTCCCGCGAGAGCAAGGAAGGGGATGTGATCCGCCGCCGGCGGGAGTGCCTGCAGTGCGGGCGCCGGTTCACCACATATGAGCGAATCGATGAAGTCCCGTACATGGTAGTCAAGAAAGACGGGCGGCGGGAGAAGTTCGACCGGCAGAAGGTGCTCAACGGTTTGCTGAAGGCTTGCGAAAAGCGGCCGATTCCCATGTCGACACTGGCGAACCTGGTCGATGAGGTGGAGGGGCTCCTGATGGAGAAGCCCGACAGGGAAATCTCTACTTCAGAAATAGGAGAACATTTGACCCAGCGCCTGCTCTCGCTCGACAAGATTGCCTATGTGCGGTTCGCGTCCGTTTACCGGGACTTTCAGGACGTGGAGGCTTTCCTCAGCGAATTGAAGGACTTGATCCGGAAGAAGCGTGTCTGAACGGCCACAGTAAAAGGCGGCGGGGGATTCCTTCAGACTGGCTGTAACGGATTGAATTCCGCGGCATCCAATAATCTGGGAGCGTAACGCAATCGCAAAGCTGTGTTATACTGAGTCGGAGCGTCTTCCCATCCGCCTTCGGTGTAACCAGCCAAGAATGGGCGTGAGGGCTTTTGCGCCCCCGCAGCAAGACAACAGGGCGGAGCTTTGCAGACGTTCTGACCTGTCGTCGGTCTGCCGCCGGGATCGCCTGCGCCGTCACCCCGCAGTCGGGCGGGGAGCGGAGCGACAAGCGAGGTGGCGGAACCGGAGAGCAGCCGACGGGATAGTGTTGTTCGGATCCGTGCAGTGACCGCTTTGCGTGGAGAATCTGTTCGGACCTGGAGGTTTGTTGCCAGTGGATCACTTTGAAGAGCCGTTCCTGACGGACGCGACCGAGACTCTCGGTCTGCCGTTCGACGAGGATGCCAATTACTTTCATCCCGAGGATGTGCAGGAGGACGAGTTTTCCTCCGCACAGCCTGCCGAGGAGTCGATTTACACGGACGACCCCGTCCGCGTGTATCTGCGCGAGATGGGCGCCGTTCCGCTGCTGACCCGGGAGGGCGAAGTCACGCTGGCCCGGCGCATGGAGCAGGGCAAGCTGCGGATGCAGAAAGCGGCCAGCCGCTCCATCCTGGTCCAGCATCAGGTGCTCGAGCTGGCCGAGAAGGTGCGCTCGGGCGAGTTGAACCCGGAGACGCTCGTGGACCTGGGCGAGGTGGAGGAAGGAACGCCCGCCTACGAGAAGCGCCTGCGGGAGATCCGCCAGCAGTTCGAGAATTTCATCACCCTGTTCAAGAAGCAGGAGCAGCTGAGGGAGAAGCTCTCGGCTGGCTCCGCAGGCAACAAGAAGGCGCAGAAGAAGGCCCTGTGGAAGTACTACCGCGCCCGGGTGGAGACTTCCCGCGCGATCCGGAACTTCCCGTGGCTGCCTTCGAAGTGGCGGCAGTTCTCCACTGCCATCGAGCAGGCGGTCGAGGAATTGAATCAGCTGGAAGCCGAACTGGCCCGGCTGGAAGAGAACCGCTCGGAGAACCAGGCGCGCATCCGCGAGATCAAGCGGGAGATCAAGCGCCGCGAGACGCTGGCCGGCGCCACGCATGCGGAGCTGAAGAAGTCCCTGGCTGACATCCGGCAGGGCGAGCAGGAAGCCGAGCGTGCCAAGAAGGACCTGGTGGAGGCCAACCTCCGCCTCGTGGTCAGCGTGGCCAAGAAATACGTCAACCGCGGCCTGCACCTGCTGGATCTGATCCAGGAAGGCAACATCGGCCTGATGCGCGCCGCCGACAAGTTCGAATACCGGCGCGGCTACAAGTTCTCGACCTATGCGACGTGGTGGATCCGCCAGGCCATCACGCGCGCCATCGCCGACCAGTCGCGCACCATCCGCATCCCGGTGCACATGAACGAGTCGATGAACAAGTTCCTGCGCGCCACGCGAGAACTGGAGAAGGAACTCGGGCGCGCGCCCACCAACGAGGAGATCAGCCGCCGGATGGACATCCCGGTGGAGAAGGTTCAGAAGCTGAAGACCATCTCCCGGGATCCGGTGTCGCTGGAGACCCCGGTCGGGCGCGACGGCGAGAGCGCGCTTGGCGATCTGATCGAGGACCGCTGGGTGGGCTCGCCGGTCGACTCGGTGATCGACGCCAACATCCGCGAGGAAACCGCCGCCATCCTGAAGACCCTCTCTCCCAAGGAAGAGAAGGTCATCCGGCTGCGGTTCGGCATCGGCTGCGACCGCGAGCACACGCTCGAGGAGATCGGGCAGCAGTTCGATGTCACGCGGGAGCGCATCCGCCAGATCGAGGCCAAAGCGCTGCGGCAGCTCCGGTCGCCGGAGCGGGCGCGCCACCTGCGCGCTCTGCTCGCCGCCCGCTGAATCCGCTTCCCACCTCCGCCGGCCCGTTCCCGCCCTGCGCGGGAGCGGGCCGGATTGTTTTACGCCGCCTCCAGCACCTCGCGGTAGAAGGCTTCATAGCGCGGGATGATGATCGAGGTGCAGAACCGCTCCTCGGCCGCGTCCCGGGCGGCCCACCGCATCCGCTGATACAGGTCGCGGTCTTCCAGCAGCTGCACGACGCGCGCCGCCTGCGCGTCCGTGTCGCCCGGTTCTTCCAGGAATCCGTTCACTCCGTGGGTGATCAGCTCCGGCAGGCCGCCCGTGCGCGTCGCCACGGGCACCACGCCGCAGGCCATGGCCTCCAGGGCCGCCAGACCGAAGGACTCCAGCCGCGATGGCAGCAGCAGCACGTCGCACTGCGGGATCAGCCGTTCGATGTGGTCCTGCTTGCCGAGGAAACGGACGTGGTCGTGGACGCCCAGCTCGAAGGCGAGCCGCTCGGCGGCGCCGCGGTCGGGCCCGTCGCCGGCCATCCACAGCTCGCAGTCCACGGACTCGCGCGTGCGGGCGAGGATCCGCACGCAATCCGGCGCCCGCTTCACGGGGCGGAAGTTGGAGATGTGCAGCAGCCGCGGGCGCCCTTCATGCGGCTGCTTCGCCATCCGGTACATGTCGCAGTTGACGAAGTTGTAAATGACGCGGATGTCCTTGCGCGCGCCCACCACCTCGTGCGTCTCCCGGCGCAGATACTCGCTGATGGCAGTGACGCCGTCGGACTGCTCGATGGAGAAGCGCGTCACCGGCAGGTAGGACTTGTCGCTGCCCACCAGCGTGATGTCGGTGCCGTGGAGCGTCGTGACGAACGGCAGCCGCCGCTTCTCCGCGAGCATCGACCGCGCCAGGAACGCCGAAGTGGCGTGCGGAATCGCATAATGCACGTGCAGCAGGTCGAGCCTCTGCCATTCGGCGATCTCCACCATGCGGGAAGCCAGCGCGAGATCGTAGGGCGGGTACTGAAACAGGGGATACGAGGAGACTTCGACTTCGTGGTAGTAGATGCGCGGCAGCCCCGGATCGAGCCGGATGGGGTTGGCGTAGGTGATGAAGTGCACCTCGTAGCCGCGCGCCGCCAGCTCCATCCCAAGCTCGGTGGCGACAATGCCCGAGCCCCCGTAGGTCGGGTAGCAGGTGATGCCGATGCGCAGCGGGCGCCCCGGGGCGTGCATCAGAACTTCTTCTTCGCGAACTCGGCGAAGCGCGCGGCGATGCCTGCCGATTCCGTGTCGCCGGGATGGATGAGCACGCGGTAGAGGAAGCGGATGCTTTGTCCGGGCTCAAGCGCGTGACTGCCGTCTTTGGTCTTGTCGTTGTAAAAATCGTGCAGCCCGAAGGCGTTCGCCGCAAACAGCCCGTAGTCGCGCGCGTGCCAGTAGGTGGGGTGGCGGAAGCTTTGCGGGTGGTCGAAGATGGCCACTCCGAGCTTCTCGCCCTCCAGGGTGCCGCAGTAATCCACCCACGGCGAAGCCTTGCCCCACACCTCGCGCATGCCCGACTTGCCCTCCGCATTGATCATGCGCCCCGTGCCGCCGCGTTCGCGCATCTCGTCGCGCAGGCGGATGGCGAAGAAGCCTTCCTTGGTGTCGCCGAACACGGCTCGCTTCACCGCAGTGAGCGTGGCATCGAAGTCGAGCATGCGGAGGGACGGGTCCGAATAGAAGGTCATGGTGCGCAGTTCGCGCACGAGCGGTTCGCCGGCATCGTCCACCCACAGGAAGCTGGCGCGGATGGAGCCATCCTTCTTCCCGCCGTTGACGGAGTGGATCTTTTCGAGCTTCACCTTGCCCTTGCGTCCCTTGCCGCCGGGCTCGTTGGCCCAGAAGTCGATCTGATTGACGTCGCCGTGCGTGAACCAGAGCCCGCGGTGGTGCGGATGATCCCGCGTTTCGCCTTCCACTTTTTCCATGGGGAAGCGGCGCGTGACGATGATGCCGGAAGCGCTGCGCAATGGGGAGAGGTACGGTTTGGGGGCGTCTTCGCCGAAATAGAGCGCGCCGAACGGTTTGCCGTCGATGGAGATGTCGATGTGGTCCGCAGACTGCCGGAAGTCGACCTGCGCGAGCAGCGGCAGCGTGGCCATCGCAAGAACAAGGACTGCGGTTTTCATCGCTTCCAGTGAATCACAATTGCTCCGGCGGTGTCGCGGCGGAACGCCCAGCCGGGAGGGACCAGCGCCGTGGCGCCGGGATCGAGAATCAGCGCGGGCCCCTCTCCCCAACGGGAGCCGGCGCTGTCGCGGAACAGCACGGGAATCTCCTGCCATCTGCCATCCACGAACACGCGCCTGCGCTCCGCGGGCGGGCCGGACCGCGCGGGCGCCGCCTTCAGCGCAGGCGCTTCCACGGGCGTCACGGCGCGCACGCGCGCCTGCACGATTTCCACGGGACGCGCGGGGTTGGCATAGCCGTAGCGCTGCTCATGCGCGGCATGAAAGGCCCGTGCGGGGTCGCGCGCCTCCCAGGGGACGGTGAGCTCGTAGCTCTGCCCGCGGTAGCGCATGTCGGCGAAACGTTCCAGGCGTGCGTCAGGCGATTCCCGGCGGGCGCGCTCCTCCAGCCGCGCGAACAGCGGCTCCACGCTGCGGGCGTTCAGCGCACTTGCGGAGTAGTCGCGCACGCGGTCCGCCAGAAGCATGCCGAGCGCCGAGAGCGCGCCGGCGAACGCCGGCACGATGACGGTTTCGATCCCCAGCCCGGCGGCCAGCTCGCAGGCATGCAGCCCGCCGCAGCCGCCGAAGGCTGCCAGTGCGAAACCCCGCGGATCGATGCCGCGCTCGACGCTCACCACACGGATGGCGCGCGCCATGGCGGCGTTGGCCACGCGCAGGATGCCCGCCGCCGCCTCTTCCAGCGGCACGCCCAGCGCGCGCGCAATCGCGCCCACGGCGCGCTCCGAGCGCTGGGGATCGATCGGCACCGTGCCGCCTGCCAGCTGCCGGGCGGAGATCCGCCCCAGTACGACATGCGCATCGGTGACCGTGGGCAGCAGGGCGCGGCCATAACACGCAGGGCCCGGATCGGCGCCGGCGCTCTCCGGCCCCACGCGCAGCAGCCCGCCCGGATCGATGCGCGCAATGGAGCCGCCGCCCGCGCCCACGGTGTGGATCTCGAGCATCGGCACGCGGATCGGGAAGCCTTCGATCGACGCCTCCACTGTCTCCCGCGGCGCGCCATCGCACAGGCTGACATCGGTGCTCGTGCCGCCCATGTCGAAGCCGATGATGCGCGAGAATCCGGAGGCGCGCGCCGCGCCCAGCGCGCCCCGGACGCCGCCCGCAGGCCCGGAAAGAATCGTGCGCACCGCCAGCCTGCCCGCCTCTCGCGCCGTCAGCAGCCCGCCGTTGGATTGCATGATCCACAGGTTGCTTCCCGCGCGCCTCGCAAGCGCCTCCAGATAGCGGCTCATCAGCGGGCCCACGTAGGCGTTCAGCGCCGCCGTGGAGGCGCGCTCGTATTCGCGGAATTCGGGCGAGACCTCGCTCGAGACGGACAGAAAACACGCGCCCTTCAGGGCGCGGGCGATGCGGCGCTCATGCGCCGGGTTGCGGTAGGCGTGCAGGCAGCAGATGGCGGCGCTCTCCACGCCCGCGCGCTCCAGCCGCCGGCGCAGTTCTTGCAGCTCCGCATCGGACGGACGAAGCTCCGCCGTGCCGTCGGCGAGCATCCGTTCCCGCACTCCGAAGCAGAGCCGCCGCGGGATCAGCAGCTTCTTCGGCGGGGGCGTCAGATCGTAGAGCCGCTCGCGGTACTGCCTGCCGATTTCGAGCAAGTCCTCGAATCCGGCCGTTGTGACGAACGCCGTGCGCGCGCCCTTGCGTTCGAGAAACGCGTTGGTGGCGACTGTGGAGCCGTGGATCACCTCGCAGCCGCGCGCCGCGCCGATGCGGCGGAGCCCTTCCAGGATGACTTCCTGCGGGGCGGCGGGATTGGAGCGCAGCTTGAACGATTCGAGCGCCCCGCCCTCGCACAGCACGACAAAGTCCGTGAACGTGCCGCCTGTGTCGACGCCGATCCGCATCCTTAGTCCGTGCTGCCGCTAGCGCAGCCCCCGGGCGCGCAGGTGATCGATCAGTCCCTTCGGGTCATCGGTGATGATGCCATCCACGCCCGCGTCGATCAGCTTGTCCCACAGCTCCGGCGTGTTGGCGGTCCAGGGGATCACCTCCAGCCCTGCCTCATGCGCACGCTTCACGCGCTCGGGCGTGACGAGCGAATAGTGCGGGCTCACGACGGGCGCCTCGCCCGCGTCCTTCGCAAGATCGGGGAACTCGCGCGGCAGCCCGGCGTAGAGCGCGGCGCGCCGCAGTTCCGGCGCCACGGCGCGCAGCGCCCGCAGCAGGGCGAAGTCGAAGGATTGCACGATGACGCGCCGCTCGAGCTTGTGCTTGCGCACTGCCTCCGCCACCAGTCGCGCGTATGGTTCCGCGGGCGGCTGCAGCTCCGGCTTCGCGGGCTGGCTCTTCATCTCGATGTTGAACAGGAACGAGCCTCGCGGCGCCAGCGCCAGCACTTCGTCCAGGGTGGGGATCCGCGTGCCGGGGCGCGGCTCCTGACGGGGAAAATCCGGATTCTTCTTCGCGCCGCAGTCCCACTGCCGCACCTGCTCGAGCGTGAGCTTGCGGATCGTGCGCTCGCCTTCCGGCCCCTGGCAGATGGCGGTGTTGATCAATGGATCGTGATGCACCACCAGAACGTCGTCGGCAGTGACCCAGAGGTCGAGTTCGAGAACATCCGCACCTGCCTGAATGGCGTATTCAAAGGCGGGCAGCGTGTTCTCCGGCAGCACGGCGCGCGCCCCCCGGTGCCCCTGAACCTGAATCCGCGGCGCGGCGCCGGAAGCGAAAAGGAAGCAGACCATCACAGCGGCAGTCCTTGCGGGGGACATGCCCACAAGATAGCATCAAAGCGTTTCGGACTCGTTTCACGGGAGACTCCTCAAAATGGCGGCAGACCGCAGGCAGTTCGCGCGCACGGCGCTCGCCGCAAGCGCGCTCAGCTACTCGCGCATCCTTGGCGCGAACGACCGCGTGGGCATCGGCTACATAGGGCTCGGCAACCGCGGCGACCAGGTGCATGAGGCGTTTCTGGAGCACGGCGACCAGTTCACGGCGGCCGTGTGCGATCTGAAGGAAGAGTACATGGACCTTGCGGTGAAGAAGTCCCGCGGCGCGCCGCGCAAGTACAGGGACTACCGCCGCCTCCTCGAGGACAAGGACGTGGATGCGGTGGTGATCGCGACGCCCGACCACTGGCACGCGTTGATGTTCATCGACGCCTGCCGCGCGGGCAAGGACGTCTACGTGGAAAAGCCGCTGTCGCTCACCGTGCGCGAAGGGCGCCGCATGGTGGAGGTGGCGGCGGAGACGAAGCGCGTGACGCAGGTGGGCATTCAGCGCCGCAGCGTCCCTGCGCTTCAGGAGGCAGCGGAGTTCGTGCGCAGCGGCGGCATCGGACAGGTGACCGTGGCCAAGGGCTACCACGTGCAGAACGAATGGCCCGCGGGCATCGGCGCGCCGCCCGACGGGCCGCCGCCGAGCGAGGAGGAATGGGAGGCGTGGCTTGGCCCCGCGCCGAAGCGCCCTTACAACCGCAACCGGATGTATTACAACTTCCGCTGGTTTTACGACTACTCCGGCGGCCAGATCACCAACTTCGGCGTGCACTACATGGACATGATCCGCTGGTGCCTCGGGAAGGAGGCTCCGCTCGCCGTGACGGCCATGGGCGGCAAGTATGCCATCCGCGACAACCGCGAGATCCCCGACACCTGCGAAGTGCTGTGGGATATGGGCGGCACGCTCGTGGTCTTCACGCAATACAACGCCAACGGCGCGCCTGGCAATGCGCGCGGCTCGGAGCTGGAACTGCGCGGCACCAGGGGCACGATGTATCTGCAAAGCGGCCGCTGGGAGGTGGTCCCGGAGCGGATCACCGATCTCGAATTCGGGCAGCGCACGCCGCTGGACCGCTCGATCGAGCGCGCCTGGGGCCCGTCGCGCAAGCCCGCAATGGAGCCGCGCAGCGGCGGCTCCGGTTCTGCGGAGACCTACCCGCACACGCGCAATTTCCTGGATTGCGTGAAATCCCGGAAGAAGTGCAACTGCGACGTGCTGGAGGGGCACCTCTCCACCGCGGCCTGCATCCTCGGCCACATCGCATTGCGCACGAAGAGCTATCTGGAATGGGACGCGCGCGCCGAGCGGTTCACGAACAACGAGGCGGCGAACCGGTACCTGCACTACGAATACCGCAAGCCCTACAGGCTCGGGTGAGGCCATGGACCGCCGCACGTTTCTCGCCACGCTCGCCGCAACGGCCCAGGCGCAAACGCCGCGTTCCCGTCCGCTGCTGTGCATCTTCTCCAAACACATGGCGCAGTTCGGATGGGAGGAGCTTGGCGCACACGCGAAGCGGCTGGGCTTCGATGGCGTGGACTTGACCGTGCGCCCGAAGGGGCACGTGCCGCCGGAGCGCGTGGCAGAGGATCTTCCGCGGGCGGTAGAGAAGCTGCGGAAGCACGGGCTCGAAGTGCCCATGATCACCACGGATCTGAAGGACGCCTCCGACCCGGCGGCGCGCCCCACGTTCGCTGCCATGCAGAAGCTGGGCATCCGGCTGTACAAACCGGGTTACTGGCGCTATGAGGCTGGCGTTCCGGCAGAGCGCACGCTTGCAGAGTGCCGCCGCAGGCTGGAGGGGCTGCTCAGGCTGGGGCGCGAATTCGGCGTCACCGCGGGGCTGCACAATCACTCGGGTTCGTATGTAGGCTGCGCTGTTTGGGACTACCGCGAGCTGCTGCAAGGCGTGAAGCCGGAGGAGGCGGGCTTCTACTTTGATCCGGGGCACGCTGTGATCGAGGGCGGACTGTACAACTGGCGCGTTTCGCTGGATGTGGCACTGCCGCGCCTGAAGATGGCGGCGATCAAGGACTTCGAATGGGAGAAGAGCGGCGGACGATGGCGCGTTGCCTGGCGCCCGCTCGGGCAGGGCATGGTGCCGTGGCGGGACGTGTTCGGAGCCTTCGCGCGGGCGGGCTTCGCGGGACCATTGTCCCTGCATCTGGAATACCCGGGCGGCGATGATCTGCCGTCCATTGAAAAGGACCTCGCATTTCTCCGCAAGCAGGTGGAAGAGGCCTACGGCGGCTGAATCCGGGAGCTTTCGATCCGCTTCTGCGCTGCACCGCGCTCCACGCTGCTAACATGGAAATTTCCCCATGAGCCTGCGGTCCTACACCATCACGCAGGGGCGCGACCGCGCCCCGGCCCGCGCCCAGCTGAAGGGCATGGGCTTCACCGACGAGGATCTGAAGAAGCCGATCATCGGGATTGCCAACACCTGGATCGGCACCATGCCTTGCAACTTCCTCCTGCGCGACCTTGCCGTGGACGTCGCCCGCGGCATTCGCGAAGCCGGCGGCACGCCGATGGAGTTCAACACCATCGCCATCAGCGACGGCATCACCATGGGCACGCAAGGCATGAAGACCTCGCTGATCTCCCGCGAGATCATCGCCGATTCCATCGAGCTGGTCGCCCGCGGCCACATGTTCGACGGACTGGTTTGCCTGGTGGCGTGCGACAAGACAATCCCCGGCGCGGCGATGGCGCTGCTGCGGCTCAATATTCCCGGCCTCGTGCTCTATGGCGGCTCGATCCTGCCGGGCAAGTACAAGGGCAAGGACATCACCATTCAGGAGGTGTTCGAGGCCGTCGGCGCCTGTGCTTCGGGCAAGATCACCGAAGAGGAGCTGCGCGAGATCGAGGAGTGCGCCTCGCCGGGATACGGCGCCTGCGGCGGACAGTTCACGGCGAACACCATGGCCACGGTGATGGAGCTGATCGGCCTCTCGCCCATGAACACGGCCATGGTGCCGCAGATGGACCCGCGCAAGCATGATGTCGCCGCCTACTGCGGGCAGGTGATTCTCGATGCCGTGCGGGCCAACCGCCTGCCCCGGCAGATCTGCACGCGCAAGGCGTTCGAGAACGCCATCGCGGGCGTCGCCGCCTCCGGCGGCTCCACCAACGCCGTCCTGCACCTGCTTGCCATGGCGCGGGAGGCGGGCGTCGATCTGGACATCAGCGACTTCAACACGATCAGCGACCGCACGCCTCTGCTCATGAGCCTGAAGCCCGCGGGCATCCATGTGGCGGCAGACGTTGACAAAGCGGGCGGCATCGGAGTGCTGGCCAAGCGGCTGGTGGAAGGCGGCTATGCGCATGGGGATGCGCTGACCGTCACCGGGAAGACGCTGGCGGAAGAAGCTGCCGAGGCGCGTGAAACGCCCGGGCAGGAAGTGGTGCGGCCGCTGTCCAACCCGGTGAAGACCACCGGCGGGCTGGTCATCCTGAAAGGCTCGCTCGCGCCGGACGGTTGCGTCATCAAGGTGACAGGACTGGAGCGCAAGATCCATCGAGGGCCCGCACGCGTCTTCAACTGCGAGGAGGACGCCATGAAGGCAGTCACCGAGGGCCGGATTCAGGCGGGCGACGTCGTTGTGATCCGCTATGAGGGGCCGAAGGGCGGCCCGGGGATGCGGGAGATGCTCGGCGTGACGAGCGCCATCGTCGGCGCTGGGCTCGGCGAGAGCGTGGCGCTGATCACCGACGGGCGCTTCTCCGGCGCCACGCGCGGCTACATGGTGGGCCATGTGGCGCCGGAAGCCGCTGTGGGCGGGCCCATTGCGCTGGTGGAAGACGGCGACTCGATCACCATCGACATCGCGGGCAAGACCATTTCGCTCGACGTCGATCCGGCGGTTCTCGAGCAGCGCCGGGCGAAGTGGCAGGCCCCCCCGCCGCCGTTCACCACCGGCGTGATGGCGAAGTACATCAAGCTGGTGCGCTCCGCCTCCGAGGGCGCCATTACCTCGCGGGTCTTCTAGCGGCGCCGCAGCAGCAGAACGGCAAGCCCGCCTGCTGAAAGCCACAAGCTGGCGGGCTCGGGGATCTCCGCGCCGGGTGCGATCTCGAAGTTGAAAGCCGTGGTCTGGCCGTTGATCGTCCACGAGATGGCATCGACAGCGCCCAGAAAATCGCCGGACCAGCCGCTGCCCACGCCCGCGCTGAAGCCGAGGATCACGGCGTTCGGGAAATAGGCTTGCCATTCCGCCAGAGTGGCGTCGTAAGCGTAGGGTGTGGAGTTGATGTTGGCGGCGAATCCGATCCCGAGACCGAAATTCCACAAATTGGTGGAGGGGCCGATGGTGTCGACCACCCAGGTGTCCAGCGGATACCCGCCCCCGTTGTAAATGCGCTCGAACACCAGCCCGCCGCGGTCGCCGATCGTTGTCAGGTTGCCGTCCGCATCCAGCAGGACTCGAATCACCGGGTGCAAGTGAGATGCTGTCGTGCTGGTGCTGGAACGGAGCCACGCGTAGGAGAAGCCGTTCAGATCGGAGAACGCGCCCAGAGAGCCCCCGGAAACGTAGTTTCCCAGAATGTTGATTGCACCGGGCAGGTATTCGATGTCCGCTTTTCCGCTGCTGGAAGAGCTGCTGAAGGCGACTGAGCCATTGCCCGCGTAGGGAGCCGCCGAGCTGATGCCCACAACGGCGCTGTTGCGGACGTTGTTGTAGTACCAGCCGCTTGAGCCGACTGCCTGACCCTGATTCGCGCTCCCCGGGTTCGTGAAACTGTCGCTCAAAGGGCTGTTGTTGGAAAGGATCACGGCCGCCGTGAGGTGAGTCCCGGTGAGACAGATGGCGGCGGCGAAGAGGCCCCGGCGAATCCTGAACATGGTCTGAATGCTCCTCCCGCAAGAACCGGATTCCGTCACTTCCAAACTCGAAGCAGCTGTCAGGGGCCGAGGAGCGGCGGTCATTGCCACGCGCTTCCTGCCCCTTCGACCGTATTAAACGGACTACTCCGTTCAGTTTTCAATGGCGACAGTACTAGCAAGGGAGCCGCAGCCGGAGGGACTGTTTCCGGCCCTGACGGAAGGTGCGGGGCAAAACTCCTTCGGAATGACAGAAGGGGGACGGCGGGGCGGGGTTGGGGGGTGGGGGGATACGCCGTCCCCCTGGGGGCAAAGACCTTGGTGCGGTCGAGAGGACTTGAACCTCCACGGGATTGCTCCCGCTAGCACCTCAAGCTAGTGCGTCTGCCAATTCCGCCACGACCGCAGATCCAACTCTTATTATACGCCAGCGGCTACTTCTTCGCGGGCGCCTGCTGCTGCGCCGGAGCCTGCTGCTGCGCCGGAGCGGGCGTCTGTCCGGGGTTGGCCGGCGTGCCGGAGGACTTCTTCGCCGGAGCGGGCTGGCTCACCGGCGCCCTGTCCAGAACGGAGCCCGAAGCGCGTCCTTCGCGAGTGTGCAGGATAGCGAGCGACAGCGACGTGATCATGAACAGGGCAGCGCTGATCGTGGTGGCCTTCGACAGAATCGTGGCCGAGCCGCGCGGGCCGAACGCCGTCTGGGAGCCCATGCCGCCAAAGGCGCCGGCGAGATCCGCCGCCTTGCCGCTTTGCAGCAGCACCACGATGATCAGAAACAGGCAAACCAGCACATGGAGAATCGTAAACAGGATGATCATGGGGTCTCCGGGATTGCAGGACGGCGCGGGTCTGCGCCGGCTGGCTCAAACTTTCAGTATAGCGTGAACGCCCATGCCCCGCCCCGGCGCGCCGCGGCGGAAAACGAAAGAGCCTGCACGCCCGCGGGGGCGGCAGGCTCTTCGCAAGGAATGGACGGGCGGATCAGAACACGAATCGTGCGCCGATCTGCGCGCGGCGCGCGTTGGTTCCGTCCGGGAAGCCCTGGCTGGCGGAGCCGCCGCCGTAGGGCACCGGCGAGATGATGGCGCCGCGCGCCTGGAACGCCTCCGTAAACACGCTCGTGTTGTAGACGTTGTTGAACACGTTGAACGCCTCGAACAGGAACATGGCGCTCATGCGTTCATTGATGCGGACGTTCTTCGACAGCCGCGCGTCGAGCCGCGAGATCGAGTCGATCGGCAGCGAGGTGCGCGCCCAGAACGGCACGCGGAAGTCGCCGCCGAAGCCGTTCAGCGTGTTGTTGAACGCCGCACCGCTGAAGGGCAGGCTCACCACGCGCAGGGTGGGCGTGGCGTAGCGGGCGCTGGCGATGGTGGCGATCATCGACAGGTTCCAGCCGTTGACCAGCGCATCGGTGGCGCGGCTCGCCGTCTTGATGCGCGGCGGAGCGATGACGCCGCTCAGCACCAGCCGGTGGCGCTGATCGAGCTGGCTGGTGCCCTTCTGCTCGGCGTAGTTGCCGTTGGAGAGCGTGCGCAGCGAATCGGTGGCGATGAAGAGGTTGTTGTTGGCCGCGCCCTGGTTCAGGTCGCGCGCGTGGGACCAGGTGTAGGAGAGGTTGCCCTGCATCCACTTGCCGGCGCGGCGGCGCAGCTGCACGACGAGGCCGTCGTACCAGAGACGCCCGCCGTTTTCCAGCTGGTTGATGCGCTGGTAACGCGGATCCACGCGGTTGGCCGCCAGATACACGGGCGTCGAGTAGGTGCCCACGTTCTGGCCGTTTTCGTCCTGGATGGTGTAGGTGACCGTCTGCGCCGTGGGGCCGATGTTGAGGTCGCGCGTCATGAAGAATTTCACGCCGCGGCTGGCGATGTAGGAGACGGTGATGCCCATCGTGCGCGTGATCTCGCGCTCGATGCCGAAGTCCCACATCTGCGTGTAGGGCGTGGCGAGGTTCGGATCCGCAAAGCCCATGCTGGACGTGCCGGCGGGAAGCCCCGAGCCGTCACCGGGCAGGAAGTTCGGGAACACGGGGCCGGCGGCGAGCTGCGCCGGGTTGTTGTTCTGCAGCGTGATGGCTCGCTGCTCGACGCCGTTGCCCTGCAGCAGGTTGCCCAGCAGCGCGCCCGGCATGCGGGCGTAGAAGATGCCGTAGCTGCCGCGCAACACCGTCTTGGCATTCGAGCCCAGAGAATAGGCGAATCCGACGCGCGGGGCGAAGTTCTTCTTCGGCTGCCGGATGCGCCCCGTCTGGGGGTAGTCCGGATTGATCACGTCCGGCTGGAAGAACTGCGCGTACTCATAGCGCAGGCCATAGTTCAGCGTCAGCCGCCCGTTCACCTTGAACTGGTCCTGCGCGAAGAAGTTCCAGTCGCGGATGAAGAAGTCGATCTTCGGCCGGCCGAAGGTCTGCTGGTAGCGCTGCCAGCGCTTGCCGCCGTCGAGGTTGGTCAGATCCTGGGCGAAGGCGGTGAAGGTGGCGTAGGTGTAGGTGCCGCGCCCGTTGTTCAGCAAATCGACGACGTCCTTCGTGTGGGCGAAGTCAAACCCGAACTTTGCCGTGTGGCGTCCTTTCAGCCAGGTCAGGTTGTTGACGACCTGGTAGCGGTCCTCGGTGGGCTGCACGCGGGGGAGGAAGGTGGCAACGCCGAGATTGCCCTGCCCCTGCACGCTGAGCTGGCCGAGCAGGCCGTTCGGGGGCGCGAGTTTAGGGTTGACGGCATCATAGAGCCGGTCCTTCATGTAGCCGAAGCGCGCCTCATTGACCAGCGTGGGAGTCAACAGCCACGTATGGGAGAGGCGCGCGAAGCGGGTGCGCACGCTCGAGTCGCCGTTGTTGCCCACGCCGGCGCCGGTGTTGAGCGTCGCCTGCGTCTGGATGCCGTTCGGCGAGAACCAGTTCATCACGTTGCCGCTGAGGGCCAGCGTGTGGCGCTCATTGGGGCGCCAGTCGATCTTGCCGAAGACGGCGTTCTGGTCGGCGTTGCGCTCCACCTGTCCGAAGAAGCGCTTGAAGTAATCGATGGCGTTCTGGCACTGTTGCGGCGTGGCGGGCGCGCCGCAGGTGCCGATGAACTGGCCGGTGGCGGTGAACAGCTGCGGGTTGGTCACCGAGCTGGCCAGCGGGAAGTAGCGGCGCGTGATTTCTCCATTGAAGAAGTAGAACAGCTTGTCGCGCTGGATGGGGCCGCCAATGGAGCCGCCGGCCTGGTTGCGGCGCTCGGGCGGGTTGAAGGTGGCGTACCGGTCGCGGGCGTTGAAGTCCTGGTTGCGGAAGAACCAGAAGCCGGTGCCGTGAATGTCATTCGTGCCGCTCTTGGTGACCGTGTTGATGACGCCGCCCACGGCGCGCCCGAATTCGGCGGCGAAGCCCGAGCTCTGCACCTGGAACTCCTGCACAGCGTCCTGGCTCATGTTCGAGCTGATGCGCGTGCGTCCTGCGTTTTCGTTGTAGTAGCCCTGCGTGGTGTCGTTGCCGTCGGTGAGGAAGGCGTTGCCGCCGGGAACGCCGCGGAAGGTGACCAGCCCGAACGTGCCATCTTCGGTGACGCCGGGCGTGAGCAGCACGAAGCTGTCCACGCGGCGGCCGTTGATCGGCAGGTTCATGATGTCGCGGTCCTCGACCACCGCGGAAACGCCTGTCTTGAGCTGATCGACCACCGGCGTCGAGTCGGTGACCGTGATCTCCTGCACCTGCGCCTGAACGTCCAGAACGATATTCAGGGCCACGTTCTGCCCGACGAGCACCTGAATTTCCTTGGCCTCCCATGGCGCAAAGCCCTGCCGCGTCACGCTGACCTGATAGCCCGTGGCAGGCGGCAGCGACGGCGCCGCGAAAAGGCCGGCTTCATTGGTTTCCAGATTGCGCCGGATGCCGAGCGAGGGGTTGCTGACCACCACCGTTGCTCCGGGGATCACGGCGCCACTCGCGTCGCGCACGGTTCCGTTGATCGCCCCGAGACCGGCAAGCGACTGCGCGAACGCCGGCGCTGCGGCCAGGAGACAGACCACTGCACAAATCGAGTAGATTGTCCTTTTCAGCAAGCAAAGACTCCTCAAAGTGGGGTAAATAACAGTATAAGCCACGCCGCCATTGCAATGACATTACGGCTTGGGAGCATTTGAATGACAGAACGCCGCACTGCCGTGATTACGGGCTCGACGAAAGGACTGGGACGAGCGATGGCCCTGCGGTTGGCCCGTTCCGGCTGGCGGGTGGTGATCCATGGCAATGACGCGCTGCGGGCTGACGCAGTGCGGGCGGAGTGCGGCGAAGAAGCCCTCGTCTTTCTGGGCGACATCGCGCGGAAGGACGTGAATGACGCGCTGGCTCGCTTCGCTGTCGAGCAGACGGGGCGGCTCGACGCATGGGTGAGCAATGCAGGCGTCGTGAAGATGGAGCCGTTTCTCGAATTTTCAGCCGAAACATGGCAAAGGCTCGTGGAGGTCCATCTGAACGGCGCCTTCTACGGCGGACAAGCGGCAGCGCGCGAGATGGCGAAGCGCGGCTGGGGGCGGATCGTGCATGTATCCACCATCGCCGCCTCCTTCGGGCAGTTCGGCTTCGCCGCCTACGCGGCGGTGAAGGCCGGCGTGGAGGCGCTGTCGCGCGTGATGGCCGTGGAACTGGCCTCGCACGGCATCACGGTGAACACGGTGGCGCCCGGCCCGGTGTGGAACGAGATGCTGGAAGGGCTCTACGGCGCGGAGCGGCTGCGCGAGCGGGAACGCACGATTCCCCTGCAGCGCATGGCGCAGGCCGAAGAGGTGGCGGCGGCGGTGGAATGGCTGCTCTCCGACAACGCCGCCTACATCACGGGCCAGATTCTCCGCGTCGATGGCGGCGCCAGCGCGGCCGGCCCTTTCACGCTGGAAGTCTACAAGCGAAGCCAGCGGCCGTAAAGGATCCTCCACAACGGGTCATCGCCTGCGGATGGGCGGCGCTTTTCCGGAGTGGCCAGAAATCGCTTGCAGGATTGCCCGGCCGGGAGTAGAATGCCCCAAGCCCGGGCGGCCCGCCGAAGGTCCATCCCGGGGAAAAGACGGAAAAGGGGTGTTGATCCATGAGGAAAAGCGTGCGAACGCAGGGGTGTTTGCGCCCTTCTGCAGCGCTGTGCGGCGCCGCATTGTTGCTGTTTGCGGCAGCGGCAGCGCATGGCCAGGAGACGCGGTCCATGCTGTTTGGCCGCGTATTG
Organism: Bryobacteraceae bacterium; assembly: GCA_037481575.1. GTDB lineage: Bacteria > Acidobacteriota > Terriglobia > Bryobacterales > Bryobacteraceae > JANWVO01. Next base: position 41,757 of record JBBFLJ010000017.1, read on the forward strand.
GACCCGCAAGGAGCGGCCGTCGTAGGGGCGACGGTAACGGTCCGGAACGTGGACACGGGAGTGGCATTGACCTTCCGCACCAATGACACCGGCTATTACGAGGCCAATCTGCTGATCCCCGGAACCTACGAGATCGTGGCGGAGATGCAGGGCTTCAAACGGCTGGTCCGCCAGGGAATCGTGCTGCCGGTTTCCTCGCGCATCGAGATCAACCTGCCGCTTGAGGTGGGCGGATTGACGGAGACAGTTTCAGTGGTCGCCGAGGCGCCGCTGCTGGAAACCAATGCGGTGAGCTCCGGACGCGTGATCGACAACAAGAGCCTGATGGAGCTTCCCGTGATGGGCAACAGCGCGCTGTTGCTGGTGAAGCTGGCGCCGGGCATTCAGACAAGCGGCGTGAACAATTACCTCGCGCTGCACTCCAACGTCGGCGCATCCGACTACAGCGTGGCGGGCAACGTCGGGGGCAACGCGTGGACCCTCGACGGCAGCCCCAATCAGGGCCCCTCGCGCCGCACGGCTTACCTGCCCTATACCGACGCAGTCGCCGAGTTCAAGGTCGAAACGAACAATTTTGACGCTGGCATCGGCCAGACCTCGGGCGCGGCGATTTCGATGATCTCGAAATCGGGAACGAACGATCTGCACGGCACGCTCACCTGGCAGCACTGGCAGCAGCGCTGGCAGGGCACGCCTTTCTTTGTGAAGCAGAACTACTACCGCCGGATCGCTGCCGCGGAAGCAGCCGGCAACACGGCGCTGGCCAACGAGCTGCGCAACACCGACAAGCAGCCGAGCGGGCGTTCCAACAACTGGGGCGCCTCCGGCGGCGGGCCCGTCGTGATCCCGAAACTGGTCAACGGCAAAAACCGCCTGTTCTGGTTCTTCACCTACAACGCGTTCAAGGACGTGAAGGTGGAGGACGCGGCCAACTTCAACCGCACCGTTCCGACGGTGAAGAACCGCGAAGGCGACTTCAGCGACCTGCTGCAGGTGACCAACAATCCCACCCGCTACGTCGTCCATGACCCCACCACCATCACTCGCGATCCTGCCCGTCCCAACAACTTCATCCGCACGCCGTTCCCGGGCAACATCATTCCGAAGTCCCGCATCGTGAACCCGGCTTACGAGCTGTTCAACAAGATCTACCCGCTGCCCAACGTGCAGCTGCCGCCGGGCGCGGATCCGGTGAACAATTACCTCGCGTCCCAGACGCCCTACAACTGGGACTACTACGCCTACTCCAACCGCGTCGACTTCCAGATCAACGACAAGTGGCGCATGTTCGGCCGCTGGTCGATCAACAATTTCGGCCCTGAAGACCGCGGCGACTGGGTCTACGAGACCATGCGCGGGCTGAACATGAACGGGCTGGTCCGCAACAACAAGGGCGGGAACATCGACGTCGTCTACACGCAGTCCGCCCGCACGCTGTGGAACTTCAACGTCGCCATCAACCAGTTCCGCGAGGGCAACATCCAGCCCAAGGCGAGGGAATTCAAGCCTTCCAGCGTCGGGCTGCCGGCTTACATGGACCAGCAGGCAGGGGCCTTCGCCCTGCTGCCGCAGATGACGTTCGGATCCGGCTCGTACTCGACGGCCAGCCCCAGCGGATATGTGAACTGGACGCGCTACCGCCAGGCTGCGGCGAAGCTGGAAGGGACCTTCATCCGCGGCAAGCACACGCTGCGTGCCGCCTACGACAACCGCAACATGTTCCGCACCGGCGGCGGAGGAGGCAATACCAGCGGCAACTTCAGCTTCACACAGTTCTACGTCCGCCGGAACGACGACACGCTGACCCCCGCCGCGGACCTCGGCCTCTCCTGGGCTGCCTTCGCCCTCGGCATCCCGACCTCGGCCAGCATCGCCATCAACGACACGTATGCGCTGCACACGCCTTACCACGCCTGGTATGTGCAGGACAACTGGCGCGTCACTCCGAAGCTGACCCTGAATCTCGGGCTTCGCATGGAGTTCGAGAACGGATCCACGGAGCGCTACAACCGCATGGTCGGCCCGTTCGACCCGAACGCCACGCTTCCGCTGGCGGCGGGCGCGCAAGCGGCCTATGCCGCCAACCCGCTGCCCGAGCTGCCCGCGAGCCAGTTCAGGATCCAGGGAGGATCCACCTACGTGGGATCCAATGGCGCGGCGCGCCAGAACCACCGCTCGGAGCTGATGTGGCTGCCGCGAATCGGAGTGGCCTATCAGGCGGGCAGGAAAACGGTGCTTCGCGGCGGCTACGGGATCTTTTTTGACACGCTCAACGTGCTGAACTACGGCCCCAACCAGTTCGGATTCTCGCGGACCACAAACGCGATCATCTCCACCGATTTCGGCCAGACCTGGGGGTCGCCCACAGCGCCCTATCCCCCCGCTGCCAATCCCAACAACTTCCGCAGCATCCTCAACGATCCGTTCCCGGTGCGTCCGGATGGATCGCGCTTCGACCTTCCGGTTCGCGACGCTCTGGGCGCGATGGCTTACGCGGGGCGCTCGCTCGGTTTCACCGCATGGGAGACGCGCCACCCGCGGCAGCAGAGATGGCAGGCGGGCATTCAGCAGCAGATCGGATCCACGATGGTGGTCACCGCCAGCTACGTGGGCAGCTACTCGGACCGCATCTCGCAGTTCTCCAGCCAGGGCAACGTGCCCGGAAGGCCGTTGCGTCCGCTGCCGGCGCAATTCTGGGTAGGAGGGCTGAAGCGCGACACCAGCGCGCAAAACTACCTGAACGCGAACGTCCCCAATCCGTTCTTCATCGGGAACCTGCGCCAGCAGGACTTCCCGGCAGCCGTCTGGGCGGACATGAACTCCAACTCGTTCTTCACCTCCCGCATCATCCAGCGGCAGCAGCTACTGCGAGCCTTCCCGCACATGACAGGGCTGACAGACAACAGCGAGTACTCGGCCTATACGAAAACCCAGGAATTCCATCTCTCCTTCGAGAAGCGATTCTCGCAGGGCTGGAACCTGAACCTGGCCTACACAGGCATGAAGGTGCGCGATGCCGACGTCTTCCTGAATGAATTTGACGAGAAGCGCCACTACCGTCCCTCCAACGACGGGCGCCCGCACCGCTTCACCGGCACTGGCATCTACAGCGTGCCGGTCGGCAAGGGGCGCAAGTACCTGTCCAACGCGAACCGCCTGATGGACGCCATCGTGGGCGGGTGGCAGTTCGCCGCCACCTATGAATGGCAGCCCGGGCCGCTGATCGACTTCGGGAACATCTTCTACTACGGCTCGGATCTGAATCAGATCAAGAACGTGAAGCGGACGTGGGATCAGTGGTTCAATACCGAGAATTTCGAGCGCGTGGCGGCCAACGGCCCCGCCGCCTATCACGTCCGCGTCTTCCCGACGCGCATCGACGGCCTGCGCGCGGATTCCACCAACCAGTGGAATGCGAATGCAGCGAAGAACTTCACACTGACCGAGGGCGCCACCCTGCAGCTGCGGCTCGACGTGCTGAACGTGCAGAACCGGTCGCAGATGGCGGCGCCCGTCACCGACCCCTACAACACCAACTTCGGCCGCATCGTGAGCCAGACCTCGGCAGTGAACCGCTGGCTTCAGGTGCAGGCCCGCATTCAGTTCTGACCCCCCCTCAGGCTCGCGCGGCGCGGAATGGCGCTCCGCGCCGCGCGGGCGTATAATGTGCGCAAACTCTGTCAGGAGGCAGGCCAGGGATGCAAGCCAGCCAGCAGCCTCCGCCCACGCCGGCGGAGCAACCCGCGCACATCTCCCCACCGGAGAGGATCGTCAACGACTTCAGCATTCAGGTGGCCACCGTCAACGGCAGCGGCAGCCAGACGGCGAACCTGGTGCTGATGCGCTCCATCTTCCAGATGGGCGTGCCCGTGTCGGGCAAGAACCTGTTCCCGTCCAACATTCAGGGGCTGCCCACCTGGTTTACGATTCGCGCCAGCCGGCGCGGCTTCATCGCACGCAAGAAGGAAATCGATTTTCTTGTGGCGATGAACCCGGAGTCGGCGCGCGAGGATGTGATGAGCCTGCAGCCCGGCGCTGCGGTTCTGTACGACGAGCCGCTGAAGCTCTCCGAACTGCGCTCGGACCTGCATTTTTATTCCGCACCCTTCGACAAGCTGGTGGCGCCCGTCTGCCCGGAGGCGAAGCTCCGCAAGCTGGTGCGGAACATGATCTACGTCGGCATCCTTGCCGAGCTGCTGGGCATCGATCCGGAGCAGATCCGCAAGGCGCTCTACAAGCAGTTCGGCGAGCGCAAGAAGAAGGCGGCAGACCTCAACTGGGGCGCCGTGCAGGCTGGCATCGACTATGCCCGCACGTCGCTGGCGAAGTCCGACCCCTACTTCATCGAGCCGATGGGCCAGACGTCTGGGAAAATCGTGATCGAGGGCAACACTGCCGCCGCTCTGGGCTGCATGTTCGCCGGCGTCACCGTCTGCACCTGGTATCCGATCACGCCCTCCTCGAGCCTGGCGGAGGCGCTGGTCAACTTCATGGAGCGCTTCCGGCGCGATCCACAGACCGGCAAGGCCACCTACGCGATCGTGCAGGCAGAGGACGAGCTGGCGAGCATTGGAATGGCGGTCGGCGCAGGTTGGGCAGGCGCGCGCGCCATGACCTGCACCTCCGGCCCGGGCATTTCGCTGATGTCCGAATTCGTCGGGCTGGCCTACTTCGCCGAGATCCCCGTGGTGATCATCGACGTGCAGCGCGTGGGTCCCTCCACCGGGCTTCCCACGCGCACCATGCAGGGCGACACGCTGAAGAACGCCGTGCTGTCCCACGGCGACACGCGCCATCCCATCCTCTTCCCCTCTTCCCCCGAAGAGTGCTTCACGATGTGCATCGAGGCATTCGACCTCGCCGAGCAATTCCAGACCCCCGTGTTCGTCAACATGGATCTGGACCTCGGCATGAACCTCTGGATGTCCGATCCGCTGCCCTACCCGGAGAAGCCGATGAACCGTGGCAAGGTGCTTACGGCGGAGGATCTGGAGCGGCTCGGCGGTTTTGCACGCTACAAGGACGTGGATGGCGACGGCGTCGGCTGGCGCACGCTTCCGGGCACGCCGCACCCCAAGGCGGCGTATTTCACGCGCGGCACCGGGCACACCGAACTCGCCACATACAGCGAGAAGCCGGAAGACTGGATCCGCAACATCGACCGCATCGCCCGGAAGTTTGAAACGCTCCGCGCCCACCTGCCGCCCCCGGCGCAGTATCTCGCGCCCGGCGCGAAGATCGGCATGGTGGGCGTGGGCACGTCGCGCTACGCGATGGAAGAGAGCCGCGAGCAGTTGAGCGAGGAGGCGGGCATCGAAGCGAGCTGGATGCGCCTGGCGGCGTATCCGTTCCCGCCCGAGCTGGAAGCCTTCCTCGAGCAGCACGAACGCGTCTACGTAATCGACCAGAACCGCGACGCGCAGCTGCTGGGGCTGATGCGCCTGGACTTGCCGCCGCGGCTGCTCGAGAAGCTGCGAAGCGTGCGCTATTACGGCGGCTTGCCGCTGGACGCGCGCACGGTGACGGAACAAATCCTTGCGCAGGAGCTGCAGGCATCATGAGTTCGACACCCGCCCCCCCGCCCAAAGTCAACCGCATCGGACTGGACGTGCTGCCCTACAAGGGCAGCAAGACCACGCTTTGCGCCGGCTGCGGGCACAACGCCATCACCGAACGGCTGATCGAAGCTTACTGGGAGCTGGGCATTGAGCCGTGGTCGGTCGCCAAGCTCTCCGGCATTGGCTGCTCGTCGAAGACTCCCGCGTATTTCCTGCAACAGGCGCATGGCTTCAACGGCGTGCACGGACGCGCGCCCACAACAGCCACGGGCACGTTGCTCGCCAATCACAAGCTGCGCGCCGTGGTGGTGAGCGGGGACGGCGACACCGCGTCCATCGGCATCGGGCATTTCCTCCATATGCTGCGGAGGAACGTTCCGCTCGTCTACATCGTCGAGAACAACGGCGTCTACGGGCTCACCAAAGGGCAGTTCTCCGCCACCGCCGACATGGGAGCGAAGCTGAAAACCGGCGCTGTCAACCCGCTTCACGCGGTGGACCTGTGCCTGCTCGGCATTGAACTTGGCGCGACGCTCGTGGCGCGGTCCTTCTCGGGCGACAAGCGGCAGCTTTCCGCCATCCTGAAGGCTGCGATCGCCCACAACGGGCTGTCGGTGATCGACGTCATCAGCCCCTGCGTCACCTTCAACGACCATGAAGGCTCCACCAAGTCCTACGCCTACATGAAGGACCACGACGAGCCGCTGCATGAGGTGGATTTCGTGCCGTATTTCGCCGACATCGAGGTGGAATACGAAGAGGGCGAGTCGCGGGTGGTGGAGTTGCACGACGGATCGAAGCTGCTGCTGCACAAGCTGGAGCGCGATTATGACCCGTCGAACCGGATTCACGCCCTCGAGGTGTTGCACGAAGCCACGCGCCGCGGCGAGGTGCTCACCGGCATCCTGTACCTGGACACCAGCCGCCCGACTTTCACCGAGATCCTGAACCTGTGCGACGAGCCTCTGGCGCTCCTGCCCGAGGAGCGCGTGCGCCCGTCCCGCGAAGTGCTCGAAATCATCAACGAGGAGTTCCGCTAGATCATGACGCCGACCACCAAGATCCGCGCCATTCTGGAAGCCAAAGGCAGCGAGGTATACGCCGTCAGCCCCCAAACCACTGTCTATGACGCCATCGCGAAGATGGCCGAGAAGGGCGTGGGCGCCCTGCTCGTCATGGAAGGAGACCGCCTTGTGGGCATCATCAGCGAGCGCGACTACACGCGCAAGGTGATCCTCAAAGGGCGCTCTTCCCGCGAAGCGCTGGTCGAGGAGATCATGACCCGCGACGTAGTGACGGCAAGCCCGGACATCACCGTCGCCGAGGGCATGCGCCTGATGACGGAGCACCGCATCCGTCACCTGCCGCTGGTGAGCGGCGGCAAGGTGGTGGGCGTCGTGTCGATCGGCGACCTGGTGAAGGCGATCATCTCGGAACAGCAAGCCACCATCGCCCACTTGACCAACTACATCGCGGGCAGCTACTGAAGCCGCTGGCAGCGGGGGCGAGAACTCGCAATCGCGCGCCCGGTGTGAGGCAACGCCGCACAGCAAAGAAGCCACTGCCCGAGTGCAGTGCGCCTCGACGGCCGTCGGGTCCTTCGGAGCCTGCACTCGTCGTTCGGTGCGGTGCGCCACGCGAATTCTCCGCCCTGTCCGGGCGCGGAAACCATTCGTCCTGTTTCAGACGCCGCCGCCAAGGATTCCACGAGGGGAAGGGGATTGACTCTGAAATTGGGGGGGGTATAGTGGCATCCGGAGGGAAAAGCCATGAGACCCAAGAATGTTTCTCGGGTGGTAATTCTTGCGGCCGTGCCGGTGTTGGCTCTTGCCTTTCAGGCCGCGCCGGCAGGGATCGTGAAATCTGTCCGGGCGGACTTTCCTTTCGTTCAAAAGGATTCGCCACTCCAGATTTTGGGGATGCGCTCCTCCATTTACGACTTGGCGGAGCAAGTTCACGTGGCCAACATTTCCGGGAAAAGGATCGTCCGCCTTCAGCTCGGCTGGACCATCGGTGCCAGGGGCCAGAACCCGGCCCCAGCGTCTTTCCTGGGCATGCCCATGGACCTGAATCTCGCGCCCGGTGAGTGGACGACACTTGGCCGTCAGGGCATTACTCTCACAGATGTTTACCGCACGCTGAACCATTTTCAGGCGCCGCAGGGCGAAGTCGTCATTGGAGCCGTCTTTGTGCAGTTCGAGGACGGCAGCACGTGGAGCTATGGCCTCCCGGGGAAGAACCGGTTCGAGAAGACAGACGATCCGGGAATTCAGGAGCGCCTCGCTCCGATCATCGAACAATTGCGGGAGCGGGTCGGAGCCGGATCCTCCAGGCAACAAGCCTGCTCCGGTTGGTCGAGGTTGCTCGGGTGGGCAAGGTCGATTTTGAACCCGCCGGCAGTGTTGGCTGCCGCCCCCCCCTCTGGGCATGTGAACCGTATCCACTGAGATACTGCCAATCCCACATGTCGTACTGCGATCACGGGTTTTGTTTTGGCGGCAGTTGTCCGTATCAGGATTGTGTGATCTTGCCTTGAGCTCGCGGCATTGCACAGGAGTCGCGAGCGGCTTCCTGGATGTTCGAGTCATCCTTCACCGGCGCCGCTGGCAACGCGGGCAAAAGTGTGTGCCGCGCTGCGCCACGACGATGCGCCGCACCGGCGCGCCGCAGGTGGGGCACGGCTTTCCCTCTCTGCCGTAAACGCGGTGCGAAAGCTGAAACCGGCCGCTGCGGCCCTCCCCGTCCACGTAGTCCGAGATCGAGGAGCCGCCGGCTTCGATGGCCTCCCGCAGCACCTCCACGATCGAGGCGAGCAAAGCTTCAGCGCGCCGCCCGGAGATGAGGTGGGCGGGCGTGAGCGGGTGGAGGCCTGCCCTGTGCAGCGCTTCGTCGGCGTAGATGTTGCCGAGCCCGGCCAGGAAGCGCTGATCGAGCAGCAAGGGCTTGATGCGGCCCCGTCGCCCGGCCAGCCGGAGGCGGAACTCGCCGCTGGTGATCTCCAGGGGCTCTGGCCCGAGCCGGGCGAGGGGTTCTGGCAACGCGCTGCCGCCGTAGATCCGGGCAAACCGGCGGATGTCGTCCAACAGCAGGCGACCGTTGTCCAGCTCGAATACCGCCCGCGTGTAATGCCCCGGATCTCGATTCCAGACCAGCTTCCCTGTCATTCGCAGGTGGATGGCGCAGAAGCCGCCTCCCATTTCGAGCAGAAGAAACTTGCCGCGCCGCCGGACCCCCAGGATCCGCCTGTCCCGGAGGAAGCCTTCCAGCTGCCCCGCACCCCCGGCAGCGGCGGACGGGGAAAGAATGCGCACACGCCTCAGGCAAGCGCCCTCGAGGTGCGGACGAAGCGTGCGAGCGATGCATTCCACCTCGGGCAGCTCAGGCATCCACCCAGATCACTCCGTCTTCGATCCTGGCATCGAAGCGCCGGAGAGCCACCGCCGGGTTGCCGTCCCATGCGCCCGTCTCGCAAAGGAACTCCCAACCATGCCAGGGACAGATCAGTCGTCCATCCGCGAAATTGCCCTGGGAAAGCGGACCTCCGGCATGCGGGCAGCGGTCCTCATACGCATACACTGCGCCCGCCCGGCGGCAGATCACGAGCCGCAACTCGCCGGCAGCAGCTCCTGCCATGCCCGGGTCGGGCAGTGCTTCCTCCCGGAGGACCGGAATCCATCCCATGCGGCCATCATGCCACGGCAGGCGGGCGGCACGGAGGAGCCCGGAAGCAAAATTGCTGCCGGAGTCGAAAAAGGGGCTTCCCGCCGAAAATCTTCAGCGCTAGAATAGGGCTGCCTGGATTCTGGGGGCTTTCCCCCAAGGCCAGCAGATAGGGACGGGAGGTCCACAATGTTCGAGTCTCTCGACGATCAAATGAAGCACGATGAGATGGAAACCACGACGCCCCGCGAGCGGTGGCTGAAGTGGATTCTGGTGGGCGTGGTCTCCGTGCTCTTGTTTGCCGGTCTCTACGCGGGCGTCCGGCTGCTCGAGTAGCCGAGCATTGAACGGACTCCCGCGCCTGCGCCGCAACGTGCACGGGCTGGAGCGCGCTCCTGCGAGCGAGCCGCAGGCGTCTGTGCGGCAGACAAGCATGGGCGGACGGGCGAGTGGATCCCCGCCCCCTGCGGGGCGGGAGTGGGGATCATCCGTGTAACGACGGGGCCGGGTGGGCCGCGGGGCGGCTCGCCCGGCTTTGTCTTTTTTTCCGCAAGCAGGAATCGGAAATGAAGTTCGGCGTCAATACTCTCCTCTGGACTGCCTCTTTCGGCCCTGGCGATGAAGCCCTTCTCGCCCGGGTGCGTCAGTGGGGCTTCGATGGCATCGAGATCGCCCGCTACTCGTTCGACGGCTTTCCGGCGCGCCTGCTGCGCGAGGCTGTCCGCAACGAGGGGCTGGAGCCGGTGCTCTGCTCGGCTCTGACGGGCCGAATGAGCCTCGTGAGCGAGGATCCCGCGGTGCGGAGGTCCGCCACCGAGCTCCTGCGGCGCGCCATCGAGGCGGCAGCCGAACTGGGCAGCAGCCTGCTGGTGGGCCCCTTTCTGGCGCCGGTGGGCGGGCTCACCGGGCGCCGCGCCACCGAAGACGAGTGGAAGCGCGGCGTGGAGGGGATCGCCGGGCTCACCGGGTGGCTGCGCGAGCATGGCGTGACGCTGGCGCTCGAGCCGCTGAACCGCTTTGAAACCTACCTCATGACCACAGCTGCCGAAGCACGCCGTTTCTGCGACGAGGTGCATGACCCGTACGTGGGCGTGCTGTTCGACACCTTCCACGCCAACATCGAGGAGAAGCGGCTGGGCGATGCCATCCGCATGCTCGGCCCGCGCCTGGCGCATGTGCATGTTTGCGAGAACGACCGCGGCGTGCCCGGCACCGGGCATGTCGCCTGGGACGAGGTGTTCGCCGCGCTGCGCGAAACCGGCTATGACGGCTGGTGCGTGATCGAGAGCTTCGGCGCGTGCGTGCCGGAGATCGCCGCCGCGGCCTGCGTGTGGCGCGACTTCGCCCCGGACGCCGAGACGCTGGCGCGCGAGGGTCTGGCATTCCTGCGCGACGCCGCGGCCCGCGCGATGGGCGCCGCGGCGTCGGCAGTCTGAAGCAGGCTAGGGCCGCGCCGAATAGCGCTTGTACAGCCGGGTGTGTTTGGACTCGAGGTCGACAGGCACGCCCTTGATGAACATCATCTTCACCTGCGTGCGGATCTCGAGCGGGTCGCCGTCGGTGACGATGAGGTCTGCGTATTTGCCCTTCTCGATGGAGCCGTACTCCGCATCAATGCCCCAGATCTGCGCCGGGTACAGCGTCACCGACTTCAGCGCCTCGTCATAGGGCAGTCCGAAGGGCACTGCTTGCGCGGCCTGGTACGGCAGGTTGCGTGCGAACTGCACATTGAAGCTGGCGAACGCGAACTTCACGCCCGCCTGGTGCAGCCGGGCTGGCAGAGTGAAGGGGTCGTCGTATGGATCGTCCTCTTCCATCGGCGACACGAAAGTGGTGCCGAGGATCACCGGGATGTTGCGCCTGGCGATCTCTTCCAGCGTCTTTCCGGGGCGGCGAACGCCGGCGAGGACGATCTTCAGACGCTCGCGGGCGGCGAAGTCGAGCGCCTCGCGGATCTCGCGCTCCCGCGCCGCCTGGATCATCAGCGGCTGCTTGCCTTCCAGCACCGGGATCATGGCTTCGTAGCGCAGATCGGGATCCACGGCCTCGCCGGCCGTTTTGGCCTTGTGATAGCGCCGCGCGGCATCGAAGAACTCCTGGATCTTCTGTACTTGCTGCTGCTGGTTGCGGCGGGCTTCCGCGAACGTCGTCCGGCGCGCCGCCAGCCCTGGCAGAAGCGCTTCCAGATCTGCAGACCCGCGCGGCATCTGGATGGCCGGCCACGTCATCTGCATGGCAGCGCTGCGGCGGATCTCCATCTCCTCCCACGTCCAGCCGTCCAGATGCATCAGGGAGGCCTGCCCGGCAATCAAACCGGTGGAAGTGGATCCCCGCGAGCCGCCGGTGGTGCCCGGCGTCACCAGCACGGTGGTGATGCCGTTGGCGCGCACCACGGGGATGTGCTCGCTCGAGGGGTTGACGGCGATCAGCGCGCGCAACTGCGGATTGAAATCGCCGAGTTCGCCCGTGTCCACCGTCTCCCGCACGCTGGCGATTTCGGCCAGCCCGATGGGCGAGCCGGAGTCGATCATGCCGGGGTAGACGTGCAGCCCGCGCGCCTCGATCACCTTCACCTTCCCGCGCGGCGCCACCTTCGCGCCTACTTCCGCGATCTTGCCATCCACCACCAGCACGGAGGCGTTTTCGATCGCCGGACCGCTCACCGGATGCACGGTGGCGTTCCTCAGGAGAAACGTGTTGTTCTCGGCGCCGAGCGCCGTTGCCGCCGCCATCGCGGCGATCCAGAGCATGGGTGCAGTCGTTCCGATTCTCATGATGGCCTCCGGTTCTGCGGCGCAGCCTGCTTCAGCTGGTCGAGCAGCTTCTTGCGCAGCCCTTCTTTCTCCGCCTCGAACTTCGGACGGCGGCTCAGATCCTCGTCGCGGTCGAAATACTGCTTGCCGTCGATGAACACTTTTTCCACCTTGGCGTAGATCGAGAGCGGGTCCTTGTCGTAGATCACAAGGTCAGCGTCCTTGCCGGTTTCGATCGAGCCCACCCACTGGTCGATTTGCAGCTGCTTCGCCGGGTTGATGGTAACCATGGCGAGCGCCTCGTCGGCGCTCAGCCCCCCGTACTTCATCACTTTGGCTGCCTCGGTATTCAGGCGACGCATCAGCTCCGCGCCGCCGGCGTCGTCCGAGTTCAGGCTCACCAGCACGCCCTTGCGGTGCAGGATGGCTGCGTTGTAGGGGATGGCGTCGTAAGCTTCCACCTTGTAGCTCCACCAGTCGGAGAAGGTGGAGGCGCCGTGCCCCCGCTCGGCGATCTCCCTCGCCACCTTGTAGCCCTCCAGGACGTGCTGGAACGTGACGCCGCGGATGTTGAAGTCGTCGAAGACGCGGATCAGCATCAGGATCTCGTCGGCGCGGTAGCAGTGCGCATGCACCAGCCGCTTGCCTTCGAGCACCTCCACCAGCGGCTCGAGCTCGAGATCGCGCCGCGGCGGGAGGATCTTCTCGCCGCGCGCCTTGCGCGCCTCGTAATCTTTCCATGCGCGCTGGTAGGCGCGGGCGCGCGTGAACGCGTCGCGGATGACGTCCTCGACGCCCAGACGCGTGCCGGGATAGCGCAGGTTCTGCGGCGGCTGCAGCCCGGGGATCTGCAGCCCCTGCGGCGAGCCCTGCCGCTTGGGATTTTCGCCGAGCGCCATCTTGATGCTGGGCTTCGCCTTGTCGAAGATGAGCCCGCGCGCATCGGCGCCCCAACGGAGCTTGAACACGACGTTCTGCCCGCCGATGGAGTTGGCGCTCCCATGCATCGAGTTGCAGGTGGTGACGCCGCCGGCAAGCGCCTGGTAGATCGAGATCGACTCCGGATTCAGCATCTCGGCGACGTTGACCATCGAGCTGACGCTGACGCTGGATTCGTTGATGGAATCGAGCGCGATGTGCGTGTGCGCGTCGATGATCCCCGGAATGACATGCTTGCCCGTGGCGTCGATGATCCGCGCTCCGGCGGGTGTCATGACCTTCTCGCCCACGTCGGCGATCTTGCCGTCGCGGATAACGATCGAGCCTTTTAGCGTGCCCTTGGTCACGGTGTGAATGGTGGCGTTCTGGATGACGGTCACATCGGCGGCGAGCAGTGCCGCAGCGGAAAGAACTCCCGCAAGAAGCGCACGGCGCATGGCTTACTGTTCCTCCTCTTCTTCAGTGGCGCTGGGCGTTCGTCCCTGGGCGCCCTGCTGCGGCGCCTCCGGCTCTGGGAAGTAGCGGACGCCGTCAATGAAGACCATCCGGATTTTCGTGCTGTCGTTGAACAGGTCGCCGTCGGCGAGCACAAGGTTGGCGATCTTGCCGCGCTCGATCGAGCCCATCCGGTCCGCCACGCCGAAGATCTCCGCCGCGCCCAGCGTCAGCGCCCGCAAGGCATCCTCCCGCTTCAGCCCGCGGTCAATGGATTGCTTCAGCGCCCGCAGCACCGCGCGCGGCGACTCAAGCCCATCCGAGCTGACGGCCCACTTCACGCCCGCCGCTGACAGCGCCTGCGGAGAAGCGGGCGCCAGATCGCGGATCTTCAGCTCCCGGAAGCTCTCCACCTCTTCGGGATCCGCGTCGCGGTCGCGCGTGGGCCAGCGGACGTTCAGGATCACAGGCGTTCCAGTCGCCTTGAGCCGCTCGGCCATCTCGTAGCCGCGCACCACTCCGTACAGCACGACGGGCGTCTTCAGATCTTCCGCCAGCTTCAGCATGCGCTCCATCTGCACCGGGCCCGCGGCGGGCAGGAGCACGCGCTTGGCGCCGAGAACGCCTTCCAGCGCCCGGTCGTAGGCGGGCCGCGGGATGTTTACGGGATCCGCAGCGTACATCGCCAGAGCCTGCCGGTAGTGCTCGGCATCGAACCAGAGCTGCCGGAAGTAGGCCATGATGCCCATGGGCGTGGAAGGGAAGCCTGTGTAGCCGGAGGGGCGCAAGGCCAGATACAAACCCGCTTCGGGCGCCACCACCATTTCGCCTGCGCTCTTGCCCGCGAGGTTGATCACCGAGCCGTGCCCGGCGACGATTCCCTGCCGGGGGAACACCACGGCGCTCGTGAAACCCGCGCTGCGCGCCTGGCTGATGCGCGCGTCCGACGGCTGCAACTGATCGGCAGCCTTCACCCAGCTGAAGGTGCCCGGGCGATCCGCAGGCCCGCGCGAGCGGGGCTGTTGCTGGGCCTGTTGCTGCCCGGCTGGCTGCGGTTGCGCACCGCGGCCCGCCGTTGGCGCGGCCTGAGCCTGCGCCTGCGGCAGTCCCCACGAGCTCAGGGCGTCAATCAGTCCGGGATAGGCGGTGAGCCCGGTGCCGTCGAGGATCCACGCCGAGGCAGGCACGTCCACCTGCGCGCCGACGGCAGCGATGACGCCGTTGCGGATCAGCACGGTTCCCTTCTCGATCACAGGTCCGTTGACGGGCACGATCCGCACATCGCGGATCGCCGTCCAGTTCACGGTCTCGGCTGGCGACAGGGCAGCCAGCCATGCGGCTGCCAGCAGCACGGCCGTCCAGGCGGCCAATCGGTTCTTCCTCATGGTGAATTCCCGTATTTTAAACTGGTGGTTCCCAGATGCCAACTCGCAAATCCATCCGTTACGCGGACGCCGGTGTGAACATCGACGAAGCGGACCGCGCTGTCCAATTCATCCGGAAGGCAGTCCAAAAGACATTCACACGCGGCGTTCTGGCCGGCATCGGTTCATTTGGCGCAATGTACCGGCTGTCGGGTTACAGGCAGCCTGTACTGATCTCGTCGGCCGACGGCGTGGGCACCAAGCTCAAGCTGGCATTCATGACCGGGCGGCACGACACGATCGGCCAGGATCTGGTGAACCACTGCGTGAACGACATCGCCGTGCAGGGCGCCGAGCCGCTGTTTTTCCTCGACTACTTCGCTACCGGAAAACTCGACTGGCGCGTGGCTGCCGCCGTGGTGAGCGGGCTGGCAAGAGCCTGCGAAGAGAACGGGTGTGCGCTGATCGGCGGGGAAACGGCGGAGATGCCGGGCTTCTATGCGGAAGGCGAGTACGACGTGGCGGGCTTCATTGTCGGATGCGCGGAGCGCACGCGCCTGCTCACCGGCGAGCGGATTCAGGAGGGCGATGTGCTGGTGGGATTGCCCTCCACGGGACTTCACACAAACGGCTACTCGCTGGCGCGCAAGCTCGTGTTCGAGGTGGCGAAGCTGACGGCGAAGAGCTACGTGCCGGAGCTGGACGCCACCATCGGCGAGGAGCTGATGAAGGTTCACCGCAGCTACCTGAAGCCGCTGCGCCGGCTGCACAAGGAAGGGCTGGTGGCAGGCGCGGCCCACATCACCGGAGGCGGCATCACCGACAATACGCCGCGCATGCTGCCCAAAGGGCTGGCGGCGCGCATCGACTGGGGCTCCTGGCCTGTGCCCCCGGTCTTCGAGTTTCTGCGCCGGATCGGCGCCATCCCCGACGACGACTACCGCCGCACGTTCAATCTTGGCATCGGCATGATTCTCGCCGTCCCCCAGAAAAAGATCGCCCGGGCGGCGCGCCTGCTCGAACGGCTCGGCGAGCCGTATTACCTTATCGGGGAGGTGATCCGGCAGCCGCGCGGCAAGGGGCGCGTCCTGTATCGTTGAGCCGGCAGCGGCTGCAAGGAGGTCCGTGATGAAGCGCATTGCCGTTCTGGCTTCAGGCCGGGGCTCGAATTTCGAGGCCATCGCCCGCAACGTGCGCGAAGGCAGGCTGGCGGCGGAGATCGCCGCTCTGGTGGTGAACAACCCGGAGGCGCGCGCGCTGGAGATCGCCCGCGAGTACGGGATCCACTCCCTCTGCCTGCCTTCGAAGGGCATCGACTCGGACACTTACGCCGCCCGGGTGCGCGATGCGCTTGCGCCGCTGCATGTCGACCTGATCTGCCTCGCCGGCTTCATGCGCCGGGTGGGCGCGCCGCTGCTGGAAGCCTATCCGATGCGGATCCTCAACATCCACCCCTCGCTGCTGCCGGCGTTTCCCGGGCTGAATGTGCAGCAGCAGGCTATCGATTACGGCGTGAAGTTCTCCGGCTGCACGGTGCACTTTGTGGACGCGGGGCTCGACACCGGGCCCATCATCGCGCAAGCGGTTGTGCCCGTGCTCGACGATGACACCGCGGAGACGCTCGCGGCGCGGATCCTTGTGGAGGAGCACCGCATTTACAGCGAGGCCATTGCGCTCGTGCTCAGCGGCGCATACCGGATCGAGGGAAGGCGCGTCCTGCGCGTTCGCGAAGCCGGCGCGGCAGGCTGAAGCCGGATCCCCGTGGGCTGCGTGACATCATAGAGACCATGAGCCGGATCCTGATGGTCGCCTCCGAGGCCGTGCCCTTTGCCAAGTCCGGCGGCCTCGCCGACGTCATCGGCGCGCTGCCCGCCGCTCTGGCGCGCCTCGGCGAGGAGGTGGCCGTGATCATGCCGCGTTACCGGTCGATCCCGTGGCATGAGACCGAGAGCGCCTTCGACAACATGGTGGTCTACGCCGGCTCGACGCCCTACCGCGTGGACCTGCGCACGAAGGTCCACCGCGGCGTGCGGTTCTTCTTCGTCGAGGCGCCGTACTTCTTCGACCGCGACGGCCTCTACAACCACCACGGCAGGGATTACGAGGACAACCACAAGCGTTTCGCCGTGCTCGCGCTTGCGGCGCTGGGCGCGGCGCAAACCGTCTTTCCTTGCGACATCCTGCACTGCCATGACTGGCAGGCGGCGCTCGTGCCCGTCTACAAGATGGACCAGCAGCATTCCAACCCGCTCCTCACGGGCACGAAGACGGTGCTGACGATCCACAACCTCGGCTATCAGGGGCGCTTCCACCGCACGCAGTTCCCGGACCTCGGGCTCAACTGGGGCTGGTTCACGCCCGACAAGCTGGAATACTACGGCGATGTGAACTTCCTGAAAGGCGGCATCGCCACGGCGGACTGGCTCACCACGGTCAGCCCCACCTACGCGCGCGAAATCCAGACGCCGGAAGGCGGCTTCGGCCTCGATGGCATTCTGCGCCACCGCGGCGACGCGCTGACCGGCATTCTGAACGGCGTCGATTACGAGGAGTGGAACCCGGAAACCGATCCCTTCCTGCCGGCGCACTACTCGGCGCGGGACCTTTCCGGCAAGCGCGTCTGCAAGAAGGCGCTGCTGGAGGAATTCGGGCTCGATTCCGGCAACCTCGAGCGCCCGCTGATCGGCATCGTCAGCCGTTTCGCCCCGCAAAAGGGCTTCGACCTGATCGCCGGCATCGGGCACTTCTTCGAGGAGACCGACACGCAGCTGGTGGTGCTCGGCAGCGGCGAGTGGCGCTACGTGCATCTGTTCGAGGAATGGCACCGCTGGAAGCCGCGGCAGATCGGCGTGTGGGTGGGCTACAACAACCCGCTGGCGCACCGCATCGAGGCGGGCGCAGACATGTTCCTCATGCCCAGCCAGTATGAGCCTTGCGGGCTGAACCAGATCTACAGCCTGCGCTACGGCACCGTGCCGGTGGTGCGCGCCACCGGCGGGCTGGATGATACGATCCAGGAAGACACCGGATTCAAGTTTCACGAGTATTCCGTCGGCGCGCTTTACGATACGCTCCGCGTGGCCGTGGGCGCCTGGCGCAACCGGGAAGCCTGGACCGAGCGAATGCGGCGCTGCATGTCCAAGGACTACTCCTGGGATGCCTCAGCGCGCCAGTATTCCGCCCTTTACGCGAAACTGCTCGGGCGCGGCTGAATCCGGCCCACCCTCCGGGACATCGAACCTTTTGGAGCTACAGTAAAAAATATGGCTGGTCAAAACGTACTTGAGTTCACCGACGGCAATTTTGATGCGGAGGTCATCAACAGCGACCTCCCGGTGCTTGTCGATTTTTGGGCGGAGTGGTGCGCTCCGTGCCGCATGATCGCCCCCACAGTGGACGCCATCGCCGACGAGTTCGCCGGCAGGCTGAAGGTGGGCAAGGTCAACGTCGATTACAACAATCAGACCGCCGCCCGGTTCATGATCCGCGGCATCCCCACGCTGCTGTTGTTCCGCGGCGGCAAGGTGGTGGACCAGCGCGTAGGCGCCGTCGGCAAGGCGGATCTCGTCAAGATGATCGAGCCCCATCTCGGGTGATTCCCCGCCGGGGCTTCCCGCCCCGGCGCACCCTCTCCTCTCCGGGCGTCCTCCGCCTCCTGCGCTCCTGCTAGGCCGCCTGCCGCAACACTTCCAGAAACGCGCGAGCCGCGCGCGTCATCGCCTTCTTTCTTCGCTGCAGCACCCCCAGCGGACGAGTGAGCGGCTCCTCCAGCCGGACCGCGACCAGGCGCCCTTCCGCCACATCCGAAGCCAGCATCGGCAGCGGCAGAATCGCCAGCGCGGGCTCGATGCGCAGCGCCTCTTTCATGCTTTGGATGTTGTCGAAACGCAGGGTCACCTGCACCCGCACGCCATGCTCCCTCAGGAAGCGCTCGATCTCGCGGCTGATGGGCAAGTCCTCGTCAAACCCGATGAACGCCTCCCCGGCCAGTTCGACGACGGACACCGAACGCCTGCGGGCGAGGCGGTGCTGCGGATTGCACGCCACCACCATCGGCTCCTCCCGCCAGGGCATCGCCGCCACTTCGCGCGTCGAGGATGGATAGCTCACCAGCCCGAGATCCACCCGGTCCTCCGCCACCGCCTGATAGACTTTTTCCGGCCGCAAGTAGCTGACCTCGATCCGCACGCCCGGCATGCGCTTCCGGAACTCCTCCTCGAGCCGTGCCATCTCGCTCAGCCCCACCGAGTAGATGGCAGCCACGCGCACCACTCCCTGCCGCTCGCCTTTCAGCTCCTCGAGTTGCGCCATCAAGTCCTGCCGCCGGCGCAGCACCTCGCGGGCAAAGTCATACAGAAGCTGCCCAGCAGGCAGCACGATCAACGGCCGGCGCGACCGGTCCAGCAGCTGCACCCCGAGCCGGCGCTCCATCTCCTGCACCGCCTGGCTTGCCGCCGATTGCGTCAGTCCGTTCATCTCCGCTCCCCGGCTGATGCTCCGTGTTTGCGCGATGTCCCGGAAGAGCTGCAACTGATCGAGATCCATGTACTCCCACGGATTATCATAAGAATCCCTGATAAAGCAAGTCTTGAAATTCAGCTTGACTAATTATTCAGCGGATCGTATACTGAGGCTACTCCCCGATCGAGACGAGCAAGGCTACCCATGTATCAGGACTCAGGTTCCCGAATTCTCCCTGCGCTGCCCGCGGCGCAAGGGCTTTACGATCCGCGCCAGGAGCACGATGCTTGCGGCATCGGGTTTGTGGTGAACACCAGCGGCGCGCGTTCGCACGACATCATCCTGAAGGGCATCCAGATCCTGCTGAACCTGACGCACCGCGGCGCCTGCGGCTGCGATCCGGAAACCGGCGACGGCGCGGGCGTGATGATCCAGCTGCCGCACGAGTTCTTCCAGAAGGAGTGCGACCGGCTGGGCTTCGCGCTGCCGGAGCGCGGCGCGTACGGGGCAGGGCTCGTCTTTCTGCCCGTCGAGCCGCATCCGCGGCTGATGTGCGAGGGCATCTTCGAGCGCATCGTACGCGAGGAAGGCCTGATCATGCTGGGCTGGCGCGACACGCCGGTCGACATCGAGGCCATCGGGCGCGTGGCGCGCGCCTCGCAGCCCTACATCGAGCAGATCTTCATCGGGCGTCCGGCGGGCATGGATCAGGACGCTTTCGAGCGGAAGCTCTATGTGGTGCGCCGGCGCGCCGAGCGCGAGGTGGCGGCGTCGCATGATCTCGATCCGCGCGACAAGGCATTTTTCTACGTGCCGTCCCTTTCGTCCCGCACCATCGTCTACAAGGGCCTGCTGCTGGCGCCGCAAATCCCGCGCTTCTTCGGCGATCTGGCGGATCCCGACTGCCTGAGCGCCTTTTGCATGGTGCACCAGCGCTTCTCCACCAATACGTTCCCCACCTGGCAGCTGGCGCATCCGTTCCGCTACATCTGCCACAACGGAGAGATCAACACCGTGCGCGGAAACGCCGCGTGGATGGCGGCGCGGCAGCCAATTCTCGAATCGCCTCTGTTCGGCCCCGACATCAAGAAGCTGCTTCCGATCATCGGTCCCGGGCTGTCCGATTCGGCCACGCTGGACGCGGTGGTGGAGCTGCTGACGCTGGCCGGGCGCTCGCTGCCTCACGTCATGGCGATGCTGATCCCCGAAGCATGGGACGCCGACCCGACGATGAGCCGCGAGAAGCGGGCCTTCTACGAATATCACGCGTCGCTGATGGAGCCTTGGGACGGCCCCGCCGCCGTGGCCTTTTGCGACGGCCGCATGATCGGCGCCACGCTGGATCGCAACGGACTGCGCCCCGCGCGGTACCTGGTCACCAAAGACGGGCTGCTGGTGATGGCCTCCGAAGCCGGCGTCCTCCCCATCCCGCCGGAGGATGTGGCCTACAAGGGGCGGCTGCAGCCCGGCAGGATGCTGCTGGTCGACATCGAGCACGGCCGCATCGTCCCTGACGAGGAAATCAAGGCTTCGCTGGCCTCCCGCCAGCCTTACGCGAAGTGGATCGAGGAGCAGCAGATCAAGCTGGAGAACCTGCCCGAGCCCCCGCGTGTGCATCTGGCGGACCATGACACCGTGCTGCTGCGGCAGCGCTGCTTCGGCTACACGGAAGAGGATCTGACGCGCATCCTCGTGCCGATGGCCGAAAAGGGCGAGGAGCCGGTCGGCTCCATGGGCACCGACACGCCGCTGGCCTGCCTCTCGGACCGCCCGCAGCCGCTGTTCAACTACTTCAAGCAGCTCTTCGCACAGGTCACCAACCCGCCCATCGATCCGATCCGCGAAGAGCTGGTGATGTCGCTCACGTCCTATCTGGGCACGGAGCGGAACATCCTGGCCGAGACGCCGCAGCACGCGCACACGCTCAAGCTCGAGCACCCGATCCTGACCAACCGGGATCTGGAGAAACTGCGCCGCGTCTCGATGGGCGACTTCCTGGCCACCACGCTGCACATGCTGTACCGCGTGGACGGGGGCGCGGCGGAGCTGGAGCGCGCGCTCGACGGCTTGTGCCGCCGCGCGTCGCTCGCCATCAAGCAGGGCTACACGGTGCTGATCCTCTCCGACCGCGGCATTGACGAGGAGCTGGCGCCCATCCCCTCGCTGCTGGCTCTCTCGGCGGTCCACAACCATCTGGTTCGCGAGGGCACGCGCACGCAGGTCTGCCTGATCATCGAGTCCGGCGAGCCGCGGGAGGTGATGCACTTCTGCCTGCTGATCGGCTATGGCGCCTCGGCGGTCAACCCGTATCTGGCCATCGAGACGCTCGAAAACCTCGCCGAGCGCGGGCTTCTTCCCGAAGGGCTGACCTTCGAGCAGGCTCTGCACAACTACAAGAAGGCCGTCAAGAAGGGGCTGCTGAAGGTCTTCTCGAAGATGGGTATCTCGACGCTGCAGTCCTACCGCGGCGCGCAGATCTTCGAAGCCATCGGCCTGAGCAGCACTCTGGTGGAGAAGTACTTCACGGGCACGCCCTCGCGGATCGAGGGCATCGGAATGGACGTGATTGCGGAAGAGGTGCGCCGCAAGCACGCCTTCGCTTTCACTCCCGTCACCGAGTCGGAGACGGAGCTGGATGTCGGCGGGCAGTATCATTTCCGCGCCCGCGGCGAGTATCATCTGCTGAACCCGCACACCATCTCCAAGGTGCAGCACGCCATCCGGCTGAACAGCTGGGAGACGTACCAGGAATTTGCCGATCACATCAACAACCAGAGCCGCCACTTGTGCACGCTGCGCGGACTGATGGAGTTCCGCTGGGCGGACAAGCCGCTGGATCTCGACGAGGTGGAGCCTGCCAGCGAGATCGTGAAGCGTTTCGCCACGGGCGCCATGAGCTTCGGCTCGATTTCCAAGGAGGCGCACGAGACGCTCGCCATCGCCATGAACCGCATCGGCGGCAAGTCCAACACGGGCGAGGGCGGCGAGGACGAGGCGCGCTACATTCCGCTGCCGAACGGCGACAGCCTGCGCTCGGCGATCAAGCAGGTGGCCAGCGGGCGCTTCGGCGTCACCACGAACTACCTTGTGAATGCCGACGAGATCCAGATCAAGATCGCGCAGGGCGCCAAGCCCGGCGAGGGCGGGCAGCTCCCCGGACACAAGGTGGACGAGGTGATCGCCCGCGTCCGCCATTCCACGCCCGGCGTGGGGCTGATCTCCCCGCCGCCGCACCATGACATCTACTCGATCGAGGACCTGGCGCAGCTCATTTACGACCTGAAGAACGTCAACCCGCGGGCGCGCATTTCGGTGAAGCTGGTCAGCGAGGTGGGCGTCGGCACCGTGGCTGCGGGCGTCGCCAAGGCGCACGCCGATATGGTGCTGATCTCCGGCGACTCCGGCGGCACCGGCGCCAGCCCGCTGACCTCGATCAAACACGCCGGCACGCCCTGGGAGCTCGGGCTCGCCGAAACTCAGCAAGTGCTGGTGATGAACGACCTGCGCTCGCGCATCCGCGTGCAGACCGACGGAAAACTCCAGACGGGGCGGGACGTGGCCATCGCCGCCCTGCTCGGCGCCGAGGAGTTCGGATTCTCGACCATGCCGCTCATCGCCATGGGCTGCATCATGATGCGCAAGTGCCACCTGAACACCTGCCCGGTTGGCATCGCCACGCAGGATCCCGAGTTGCGCAAGAAGTTCCGCGGCACGCCGGAGGACGTGATCCGCTACTTCTTCTTCGTGGCGGAGGAGCTGCGGCGCATCATGGCGAAGCTCGGCTTCCGCACCGTGGATGAGATGGTGGGACGCGTCGACAGGCTGGAGATGAAGCCCGCCATCGACCACTGGAAGGCGCGCGGCATCGATCTGTCCCAGATCCTCTACAACCCGCCTGCTCCCTCGCGTGTCGCCCGCCGCTGTGTCATGGCGCAGGACCACGGGCTCGAGCAGGCGCTCGATCACAAGATCCTGGAGAAAGTGCGCCCGGCTCTGGAGGAGAAGCAGCCGGTGGATCTCCATTTCGCCATCAAGAACGTCCACCGGACGGTGGGCGCCATGCTGTCGGGCGAGATCGCGCGCCGCTACGGCTCGGAAGGGCTTCCGGACGACACCATCACGCTGCGCTTCACGGGCAGCGCGGGGCAGTCCTTCGGCGCTTTCCTGGCGCGCGGCGTGACGCTGATCCTCGAAGGCGACGCCAACGACTACGTCGGCAAGGGGCTCTCCGGCGGCAAGATCATCGTGTTCCCGCCGCGCGCCTCCACCTTCGTGCCCGAGGACAACATCATCGTGGGCAACGTCGTTCTGTATGGCGCGACCAGCGGGACCATGTTCATCAACGGCATGGCGGGAGAGCGCTTCGCCGTGCGCAACTCGGGCGCCACGGCTGTCGTCGAGGGCGTCGGCGATCACGGCTGCGAGTACATGACCAAGGGGCTCGTCGTCGTGCTGGGGCGCACGGGCAAGAACTTCGCTGCCGGCATGAGCGGCGGCATCGCCTTCGTGCTGGACGAGACGGGCGACTTCCGCCGCGTGCTCTGCAACCGCGCCAGCGTCGACCTGGATCCGATGGTGGATCCGCGCGACGTCGATCTGGTGCGCTCGCTCGTGGAGCAGCACCAGAAGGCTACCGGAAGCCCGCGCGCCGCATGGATCCTGCAAAACTGGTACGCCATGCTGCCGCACTTCGTGAAGGTCTTCCCGCACGAATACAAGCGCGTGCTGGGCGTGCCGCGCGCGTCGGAGACGCCGCGCATCACATTGACGCGCCCGCTGACGCAACAGGAGGCAGTGTTGCGATGAGCCGGGTTGCAGTCACTTTCGATTCTCGGGAGGTCTGCCGTGGGTAAGCCGACGGGCTTCATGGAATTCCAGCGCGAATCGTTCGGGCGCCGCCCCGTCGGGGAGCGCATCCGGGACTGGTTTGAGGTCTACGTGCCGCTGCCGGAAGACCGCGTGCGCAAGCAGGGCGCGCGTTGCATGGACTGCGGCGTGCCCTTCTGCCACACGGGCTGTCCGCTGACGAACCTGATCCCGGACTGGAACGACCTGGTCTACCGCGGGCGCTGGCGCGAAGCGCTGCGCGAGCTGCACGCGACGAACAATTTCCCCGAATTCACCTCGCGCATCTGCCCGGCGCCGTGCGAGGCGTCCTGCGTCCTCGGCATCAACGAGCCGCCGGTTTCGATCAAGGCGATCGAGCGCGCCATCATCGACCGCGGCTGGGAGGAGGGCTGGATCCAGCCCGAGCCTCCGCTGGAGCGGACCGGCAAGCGCGTGGCGGTGGTCGGTTCCGGACCGGCGGGGCTCGCCGCCGCACAACAGCTGGCGCGCAAGGGGCACCTGGTGACCGTGTTCGAAAAGGCGGACCGCATCGGCGGGCTGCTGCGCTACGGCATCCCGGACTTCAAGATGGAGAAGCGCCACATCGACCGGCGCATGGCGCAGATGGCCGCGGAGGGCGTCAC
Organism: Bryobacteraceae bacterium; assembly: GCA_037481575.1. Lineage (GTDB taxonomy): Bacteria > Acidobacteriota > Terriglobia > Bryobacterales > Bryobacteraceae > JANWVO01. Next base: position 66,398 of record JBBFLJ010000017.1, read on the forward strand.
CTTCCGCACCGGCTGCCATGTCGGCGTGGACATCTCTGTCGACGAGCTCCGCCGGCAGTTCCACGCCATCGTCCTTGCCGGCGGCGCCGAGCAGCCGCGCGACCTGCGCGTGCCCGGGCGCGAGCTGAAGGGAATCCACTTCGCCATGGAGTTCCTGCCCCTGAACAACCGCCGTAACGCGGGCGACGACATCCCCGCCGGAGAATGGATCTCCGCCGCAGGCAAGAACGTAATCATCATCGGCGGCGGCGACACCGGCGCCGACTGTCTGGGCACTTCGATCCGGCACGGGGCGAAATCCGTCCGGCAGTTCGAGATCATGCCCATGCCTCCAACGGAACGCAGCCCGCAGACGCCGTGGCCGCTGTGGCCCTATCAGCTGCGCAGCGAGACGTCGCACGAAGAAGGCGGCGAGCGCATCTGGAGCATCTCCACGCTCGAGTTTCTCGGCGATGAGAACGGACACGTGCGCGCGCTCCGCACCACGCGCGTGGGTCCGCCGCCGAAGTTCGAGCCGCTGCCCGGCACTGAAGAGATCTATGAAGCAGACCTCGTGCTGCTGGCCATGGGCTTCACCGGCCCGGTGAAGAACGGGCTGCTCGAGCAGCTGGGGGTCGAACTCGACGCCCGCGGCAACGTGAAGGCGGACGAAAACTTCATGACCAGCGTGCCGGGCGTGTTCGCTGCCGGAGACATGCGCCGCGGCCAGTCGCTGGTGGTCTGGGCCATCGCCGAAGGGCGCAAGGCAGCCGAGGGCGTGCATCAGTGGCTGATGAGCCAGCCCGTGCCGGAGGTGTGAACGTGACAGGCCGTTCTATGGACTACGGCGGTCAGAGGCGCGCGGAAGACCGCTTCGGTGCTTTCTGCCTGCCCGGGACGCTCACCTTCGCGGCTGGTTTTCTGGCAGAGGATGCCGGGCCGATTCTCCGGGCTTCTGCGCCGTTGGAGGCAGCCGCGCCGCGCTCTAACAGCTTTTCGAGTTGCTTGAAATTATCAAGGGCCGCTTGGGGATCGGTCTTCAGGCGGATGAGATCGCTGCTGCTCTTGTCGGGCAGCACGCCCGTCTCCCAGCGCTTCACGCTCGCTTCCCCGACGCCCAGGTATTCGGCAAACTGACGCTGGCTCATCCGGAGGCGTTGCCGGGCGGCCTTGATCTCTTCCGCTGTCAGAATGCCGGCCAGACGGCGGTAGGCCTCATCCACGAGCCGGCCATGTTCGTCAGCATGGGCAAGAGGGATGCTGATGGAGCCGCAGTGGCTGCACACACTCACGGTGTCCTCCACTTCGAAACGGACACCACGAATCTCATGAGGCACCTTGGCCCGTCTCCTCTCCATCTTGCCCTTCCCACAGTCGAGACACCTCATTTCTGCCCTCGCTTCGGTATCAATAGTCCGACGGGTGGATCGAGTAAAGAACCACTGTTGGACGCTTTCCCTCAAGCCTGAACTTCAGGTACATCCTTCTGCCGAATCTCTCCGACTCCCACACGAATGCATGCCCGGGCGGATCCCATGGATCCGCGACCGGGGAAACGTTGGCCAACTGAATTCCCCGAATGGCATCGCGGACGGCTGATCCTACTTCCCCCAATCCAATGCCCAACTCCTCCAGGCGGTCATAGACGCGCGGATGTATTTCCACCCTCCCCTCTTCCCCTGCCCGGAGGAAGTGACGCCAGGCCGAGCGAACTTTGGCCGCATCCGGGTGCTTTCGGGGAGAGCGCCCATCAGCCGCCCTCCTTGGTATCATTTGATACCACCTGAATCATCTTGTCAAGACTTGACAGATCCACTCTGCTGAACAGAGTGGGGCGAATTTCATTCATGGTTTGTGAGAAGATGCGCTTGCGTCCCGTAGCGGCAACACCCCGGATGGCAATTCTCCCGGAAAGCTTGCCTCTACATTGAAGCGCAGCGGCCGTCGTCACGATTCCTGACCGCTACTATTCCAGCAGGTGCGGATACGCCGCCATCACGCGGTCAATCTCCTCCAACTGCCCGGGCGAAAGATCCTCCTCCGGATCCAGGCACGCCCGCGACACCATGCGCCCCTGCCGCACGAGCACCTCGTGAATGCCGGCGATGCAGCCGCGGAATCCGTTGGCGGCATCAAATAGCGCGGCGTTCAGATCCGTGAGCTGCGCGCCCAGCGAGAGCAGCAGCACAGGGTTCTGCCCCTCGTGAATCCGCCGCAGCAGGGCGACGGCGCTCTTCGTGCCCACCGCCCACTGCCCCAGCAGCCCGCCGCGGATGCGCACCGTCGTGGCGCCGAATTGAAACGGCGTCAGCAGGTCGGCGACGATGTTGTCGTCGTTGCCCGTGTACAGCGCGATCTCTCGGGCGCGGCCGCTTTCGGCCACGGCGCGCACCACGTCAATCGTCTGATAGCGGTTGAAGGGCGCGATCTTGATGGCGGCGAGGCAGTCCAGCTCCGCAACGCGCCTCCAGAAAGCATAGGGAAGCACGCGCCCGCCCACCGCCGGCTGCAGGTAGAAGCCGAACACCGGCAGGACGCGGCCGACTTCGGCGATGTGGGCCACCAGCTGCTCGACGCTCGCATCCTTGAGCGCTGACAGGGAAACCAGTCCGCAGTGGTAGCCGAGCGCACGCGCCAGCTCTGCCTCGCGCAGCGCCTGAGGGGTGCCGCCGCAGACGCCGGCGACGAGCACGGCGTTGCTGCCTCGCGCCTCTTCCGCCGCGGCCCGCAGCACCGGCTCCAGCAGATTGTGGCGCGGATCGCGAATCGCAAACTGCGTCGTGTGAACGCCCACGGCGATGCCGCCCGCGCCGGAATCGAGATAGTAACGCGTGAGGGCGCGCTGCCGTTGCTCGTCGAAGCGCCGGTCCGCGGTGAGGCACAAGGGGTGCGCAGGGATCACGAGCCCCTGCCGCAGCCGTTCCAGCCACGTCATGGTTCAGAACTTTCCTTCCCGCATCTCGAAGTGCGTCGGCTTGCCAAGCGTGGGTCCGCCGCGAAGAATCCACGCGGCAGTCAGATCGATCAAATCCTGCGCGCGCAGCGATGGCATCCCGAAAAGCCGGTGACAGAGCGAGGCGTTGTTGAGCAGCGCCGTGGGGTGCTCGGCGCCCACGAAGCGCGGCTCCACACCGAACCGCTTGCCGAACTCGCGGGCGATGTCGCGCACGCGGAGCGTCTCCGGTCCGGTGAGGTTCAGGATGAAGGGCGGCGACTCGGCGCGGTGCAGCGCGCGCAGCGCGACAGAATTGGCGTCGCCCTGCCAGATTACGTTCACATGGCCCATGTTCAGATCCACGGGCTGCCGGTCGCGCACCTTGAGGGCGATGTCCACGAGCACGCCGTAGCGCAGCTCGACGGCATAATTCAGACGCAACAACGCCACAGGCGTGCCGTATTGGCGCGAGACGTACTCGAACATCCGCTCGCGTCCAAGCACGGATTGCGCATACTCGCCCACCGGATCCGGCGGCGTCTGTTCGGTGGCGCCGCCGCTCGACACAGGCACGAGCGGATACACGTTGCCGGACGAGAAGGCGACTATGCGCGACTCCCTCCAGCGGTGCGCCACCAGCCCGGGCAGGTAAGTATTGATCGCCCACGTCAGTGACGGATTCCCCGTGGAGCCGAACTTGCGCGCCGCCATGAAGATCACGTTGGGCGCGCCGGGCAGGCGTTCCAACGCGCCCGGTTCGAGCAGATCGCATTCGAGAGTTTCGATCCCCCAGCCGCGGAGCTGATCGCGGACACGCGGATCCGAAAAGCGGCTGACGGCGATCACCGCAGCGCTGTTGCCCGCCGCATCGAGAGCGCGCCGCGCCCGGTGCGCCAGCGATGGCCCCATCTTGCCTGCTGCTCCAAGGATCAGCAGCGGCCCCTCCAGCGACCGCGCGGCATCGATGTCTGCGGCCGACGGCGCGGAGAGCACGCTTTCCAGTTCAGCTTCGTTGGCGATCATGCGAGGCGGATGTTGAAAGTATATTCTCCCTGCGCGGGCGGCGCTTCCAGCCGCATCCGGACGCGGCGCACCACCGGACCCCAGATCGGGCGCAGGCGCGCGTCCTCGGCGCTGTGTTCATCGATTTCGACGCGCAAGGAGGGATCGCAGTCGATCGCATAGCGCCCGTCCAGCACCACACGTCCGGGCGCTGCCATCACGGGCTTGCGGTGAGTGATAAAGTTCCACTCGACGCTTTCGCGCCGCGCCAGTTCAAACTGATCGCGCAATGTGACGCGGTTCGCGGCACGATCCAGCACAAGCGTCCTGAGCCAGCGCTGGCAGCCCGCTCCTGCCGGATATGCGGCGTGGATCTCCATGGAGACGCTGCCCGGCTGCGCGCGGAACTGCCGAGCCTCATACTGCCGCCCCGCAGCCTGCATCACGCCGTTGATCGTCGGACAATTGTGCCAGGCGGATTGCATCGTCCAGATCTCGTAGCGCCGGGAGGAGAACGTCTTGGCCGAATACGTCTCCACGCCTATGTCGATGAGAACAGGCTCGCCGTCGCAGTAGACGACGAAATTGCCGACATCGTTGTGATTGTGGCTCTCGGCGTTGTGACCGCCCTGTGCAGCGAGATAGAAGCCGCGGTCCGACCCCTCGCGGAGGCGCGCGGCGAAGACCTGCGTTCCGGGCAGGATCACGTCCGCCACCAGCGGCGGGCGCGCGGCTTGCGATGCCTTGCGGATGTCCTCATAGTGGAACAGCGACTGCAGCGCGCGCCACATGGATTCGTGCACGGTGAGCCGCCGCGGGTCGGGTTCGCCGGCGGCGAGCCACGCGCCGAACGCCTGCAGCTTCCCGTCGCCCACGCGCTGCCCGTAGCGCCAGACCAGAACAGCATCGGGCTGAACCTTCGCTGACGCGTCGGCGAAGTTGAGATACCACGGACCAGCGACGTGCGCGCGGTAGATGTAGGCGCCCATCTCGCGGATCAGTGGCATGTCATAGACACTGATGGCGCCGCCCGAGGCCGAATGCAGCAGCTCCAGGCAATCAAACAGCGAGGCGCCGGCGCGGCTCCAGTAACCGGGTCCCTCGTCGCAGCCGCCGTCGTCGTGGTAGACGTCGAGGAACGCATCCAGGGAACGCACGATCTTGTGCAACGCGGCGGTGCGCCGCTCCGCGCCCGCCTCAATCAGCAAAACGGAGCTGAGCCAGTTGGAGTTGATCCAGGGGTTCCAGTTGTTCACTGCGCGCGAGCCGCTGAAGCCGAGCCACCAGAAGTCGTCGCGCGCAAGCAACGGATCGAGGATGCGGCGGCGGATCTCGAGGTGGATCCGCGGGCGAACGAGCTTCGACATCCCGTCCAGTTTCGCGCCCAGCAGGTAATCGATCCATGCAAGCGTGGCCGACGTCTCGGCGGCGAACAGGTCGACGATCGGCTCCGCCACGTCGGGCAGCGTGTTGCCCGCCTTTTGCACGCCGATGTGCGCGGGCACGCCCCAGAAGGACTCCTCGCAGGTCAGCCAGATGCCGTCGAGCACATCGTCGAGGAAGCCCCCGCGGCCCTCGATGCACTCGGCCAGCGCTGCGAGCGTCAACCGGTCCCGGCGCGCGCGGCGGACTGCTTCGTAGCGCGACCGGTTGCCGTTGCGAGCGAAATCGAGAAAAAGGCTGGCGGGCAGCGAGGGCCAGCTTTGGCCGAGATGCTCCTCGGCTGCGGTGACAATAGACTTCTTCAATTCCAGCGGCAGCGCCTGCCACGCTGCGCGGTCGTCGGCGTTTGGCCAGGGGCGCCACCCGGCATGGGTGCGGAGCGTGCGCCGGAGAAGATCCGCGGAGATCCGGGATTGCAGCCGCCTCTTCTCGGCGGGCGCCGGGCGCGGCTGCGCCAGCAAGGCTGCTGGAGAAGCGAGGAATGCGCGGCGGCTGAGGTCGTCGATCATGCGGGGAATCTATCGCATTCCCGGACCGCAGGCAAAGCGTGGATACTGGTTCAGGATGAAGCTGGTGCTGATGGTGGGTCTGCCGGGATCCGGCAAGTCCACGTGGCTCGAGAAGCAGGGCATTCAGGCCATTTCCAGCGACCGCGTGCGCGGGCTGCTCACGGGAGACGAGGCCAACCAGAACGTGAACCGCCTCGTCTTCCGGCTGATGCGGGAGCTGGTGCGAATGCGAGCGGCGGCAGGCGCAGCGGAAACGTGGATCGATGCCACGTCCATCACGCGCCGCGAGCGGCGGGCATGGATCCGGCTGGCGGAACTGCTCGACTGCGAGGTGGAGGCGGTGTTTCTGGACGTGCCAGTGGAAGAGTGCAAGCGCCGCAACCGGCTGCGGGAGCGCATCGTGCCGGAGGAAGCGATCGACCGCATGGCAGCGAGATTGGAAGTGCCGCGGGTGGAGGAGGGCTTCCGCCGCGTCGTGGTGATCGCGGAGCGCGCGGGACAGCAGTAAGACTCCGGATCAGCGGCCGTTGCCGAGGCGCCTCTGGGACGCAGCCCACAGGATCGCCGGGACGATGCCCATCAGCCCGGACAGGATCGCCAGAAGCCGCACGGGAACACCCCAATCCACCAGCTCCCCGGCAGCGAAGCTGACGGCGCTCATCGTCAGGAACAATCCGGCGAAGTCCGCGGAAAACACGCGCCCGCGGAACTCGTCATCGGTCATCTTGTGAAGCAGCGTGGTGGAGAACACCCACGCCATGGAAGAGCCTGCATGCCCGATGCCGACATACAGGCAGGCGAGCCACAGCGTGGGCGCCAGCCCGAGCGCCGCGTAGGCAGCGGCGGTGATCAGGAAAGCGAACAGAATACCGGAACGCATCTTGCGCTCGTCGTTCTTCGCCCAATAACCGGAAGCGAACGAGCCGACGAACGCTCCCACGCCGCGGGCGCTGAACAAGAGGCTCATGCCGAGAGCGCCGCTGCCCTGCATGGGAAAGACGCGTTCGCCGAAGACGGGCAGCAGCACCCAATGGGCACCAGTGAGGCCCATGCCGGCTTTGACGAGCAGCGTGGAGAGCCTGCCGGAGTGCCCGCGCACGTACTGGATGCCTTCCCAGATCGGCTTGAAGTCGAAAAGGTCCCGGAATCGAAAAGGCGGCAGATTTTCGGCGTGGGTCTCGCGAACGCGCATCGCCGCCAGCAGGAGAGCGGAGACGGCGAAGGAGACCGCGTTGAGCACGAACACGGAAGTCTTGCCGAACTTCCACAGGACCAGCCCGCCCAGTCCGCTGCCCAGGGCGAGGTTGATCGCCCAGGTGGAGGAGGAGAGAGCGTTGGCCACCAGCAGCTGGTCTTTGGAGGACACGATGTTCGGAATCAGCGCCGTGCGCCCGGGCTCGAACAGCGCCCACATGACAGTTTCCGAAAACAGCAGGATCCAGACGATCCACACCTGATCCGCCGAGGCAACCAGCATCATGCCCAGCACGATAAAGATCCGCGCGATGTCGGCGGCGATCATGATGGCGCGGCGGTTCAGCCGGTCGTTCAGCACGCCCGCCGTGGGTGCGACAAGGACCTGGGGCAGCAGCTGCAGCACGACGGCGATGCCGACGCTCTCCGCCTTTCCGGTCAACTGCAACAGGAGCGAGTAGACGGCGACCGCATAGAGCCAGTCGCCCAGCTCGCTGACCACCTGCGCCAGCCACAGCAGCCGGAAGTCGCGGTTTTCGCGCAGCAGGCGCAGGTAGGCGGCGAAGGAAAACGACGGCGCGCCCGCGGCTTCCATGGGCGGCTAATCCGTGTAGATGCCCATGCGCTCTTTGACGAGGCGGACCGTGGAGTTGGCGATGGGCGAGACGCGCTCGGCGGACTCGTGCAGGATGCGCTTCAGATAGCCCGGCTCCGCGGTGATATCGCGGTAACGCTTCTGAATGGGCTCAAGCCCCGCCACGACAGCCTCCGCCACGGTCTTCTTCAGCTCTCCGTACCGCATGCCTGCGAAGTGGGCGCGCATCTGCTCGTCTGTCCAGCCGGTGAAAGCCTGATGGATGGTGAGCAGGTTGGCGACGCCGGGGCCGAGATTGTCGAAATCCACTCCCGGCATCGAGTCCGTGGTGGCGCGCATGATCTTCTTGCGGATCAGATCGGGCGGGTCGAGCAGCCCGACAGCGTGCCAGGAGTTCGACTCGGACTTGCTCATTTTCTTCGTCGGGTCATCGAGCCCCATGATGCGCGCTCCCACAGCGGGCAGCCGCGTCTCCGGCATGACGAACGTTTCGCCGTAGAGCGAGTTGAAACGCTGCGCGATGTCGCGGGTCAGCTCCAGATGCTGGGTCTGATCCTCGCCCACGGGCACGACATTGGCCTGATAGAGCAGAATGTCGGCCGCCATCAGCACGGGGTACTGCAACAGCCCGTCTCCCACGGACTCCTGTTTTGCCGCCTTGTCCTTGAACTGCGTCATGCGCTCCAGCCACCCGAGCGGCGTCACACAGGTCAGCAACCAGCACAACTCGGCGTGCGCGGGCACGGTGGACTGGATCACGATTGAGCTGACATCCGGATCTATGCCCGCCGCAAGGAACAGCGCTGCCGTCTGTTCGATCTTCGCGCGCAGCTCCGCCGGGTTCTGGTAGACCGTGATGGCGTGCAGGTCCACGATGCAGAAGACGCACTCGTAGTCGTGCTGAAGGCGCACCCAGTTCTTCAGGGCGCCCAGGTAGTTGCCGATATGCAGATTCCCGGTCGGCTGGATGCCGGACAGAACTCTTGGTTTCATGCTGAAGTGAAATGAGGGGCTCCTATTATCGTAAAGGACGGGCATGGACCAAGTAAAAATCGAGAAGTGGGTCTACGGCGGCAGCGGGTTGGCGCGGACGGAGCATGGCGTGGTGCTGGCGCCGTTCGTCATGCCGGGTGAAACAGTCCGACTGGACGAACCGAAGCGCCGGGCGGGCGTGGCGGAGGCTCAGCCGCTGGAGATCCTCACGCCGCATCCGGAGCGGGTGGCGCCGCGCTGCCCCCTGTTCGGGCGCTGCGGCGGCTGCCACTACCAGATGGCGCCCTACGAGTTTCAGCTGGAATCCAAGAAAGCGATTCTGCGCGAGGTGTTCGAACGCGTGGGGCGTCTGAATTCTCCGGAGGAGATTCGAGTGGTCAGCGCGGAGCCCTGGGGGTACCGCAACCGCGCGCAATTCCACTTCGGGAAACACACGCTGGGCTACAAGATGGCGGGTTCGGACAAGGTGGTGGATGTCGAGGAGTGTCCCATCGCGGCGCCTGAGGTCAATGCGGCGCTGAAGGCGCTGCGCGCCGCGCGGCGCGACCGCCGCTTCCCGCGCTTCCTGGAGCAGGTGGAGCTGTTCACCAACGGGAAGCGCACGATGGTCAACGTGCTGGCAACCCGCCAGGGGCGCGGCGTGGCGCGCGGCTTCTTTGCATGGCTGGCGGAACGCATTCCGGGCGCCGCCGACGGCGAGCTTTATTACGAAGCCTGCGGCGAGCGGTTCCGCGTCAGCCACAGGTCGTTTTTCCAGACCAACCGCTTCCTTCTGGAGCCGCTGACTGAGTGCGCGCTGGAAGGCGCCGAAGGGGAGGAAGGGCTGGACCTGTATGCCGGAGTAGGGCTGTTCACTATTCCATTGGCGCGGCGCATGGCGCGCGTAACGGGCGTGGAGAGCGACGGCAGCGCGGCGAGAGACCTGGAGTTCAACCTCTCCGCCGCAGGCGTCCGGGCCGAAGCCCGCAGGATGCAGGCCGAGCAGCACCTGGAAAGCCTCACTAAAACCCCCGATTTTGTTCTGGCCGATCCGCCCCGCGCCGGACTCGGCAAGCGCGTGGTGAAGGAGCTGCTCCGGCTGCGCCCGCGCCGGCTGAATCTGGTCAGCTGCGATCCGGCCACGCTGGCCCGGGACGTCTCCGCGCTCTGCTCTGCTGGTTACCGGCTGGAGGGCCTGACGCTCGTCGACCTGTTCCCGCAGACCTACCACATCGAAAGCGTGGCCCGGCTGAGGCTCACGCCGTAGGCGGCCGCACGCCGGGGGGCGCTGCCGAGAACTGCGACCCTGTGAACGAGGACAACGCCAGCCCGGTGTTGCCCGGCTCCGGGAGTGAAGGAGGCGGCACAATCAGGAAGCCGCAAAGTGGAGAAGCGCTCCGCCACACCGAACCTCCGCACCATCCATGGGCCCGCACGGCGTTGGCGAAGCGGGGCGGGATTCCCGGGTGTGTACATTTCCCCGGAGGCACCCAAGTGACGCAAGAAACGCGGCCCCGGCGCAAGCGCCGGGGGAACCAGGCAGGAGGAGCGCGCCACGCCAGCCAAGCGGGCACTGCGGCTCCGGCGCAAGCGCCGGGCGAACCGCGCAGGCTGCGCGGGAGCACGACTCATCCTGCGTGGCTGCAGCGGCGCAGGGGAAACACGACTGGCAGACCGCTGTTGCATCGGCGCGGCCGCCTCTGACCGCCAACGCAACACTCCCGGCTGAGAACCGGATCTCCGAAAGCAGCGGGAGGGATCAGTGCGAAGCGCCTGAAGAGGCGGCGCCGTTCTGGAGGCGCACAGGGCGCGGCTCGAGTGCCTCGATCAGCGCCGGCGCAAGCCCCGGATCGAGCGCCAGCGCCTTTTTCCACGCCTGCTGGGCTTCCTCCAGCCGCTCAAGGGATGCCAGCGTGCTGCCGTAGTTGAACAGCAGGGAGGCATCCTCGGGCTGCACAGCCAGCGCGAGCCGGTACAGCTCCGCCGCGGGACCGTATTCGCCCCTCTCCTGCAGCAGTGCCGCAACGGCCGCACGCAACCCGGCGAGATCCTCGTCCTCCGGCGGAGCCCCAAGCTGCAGGGCCTGCTCCAGCGCGCGGCGCGCCTCTTCCAGCCTGTCGGCTTCCGCCTCCAGAAGTCCGAGCCGCAGCCAGCCTCGCATGCACGAGGGAGCGGCCTCCAGCAGGCCCTCGAGCGCCTCCCGCGCCTCTCCCAATCGTCCTGCCAGGCGCAGGGATTCGGCGAGCGCGAGCCTCGATTCCTCATGCCGCGCGTCCACCAGCAGCGCGGAGCGGAACGATTCCGCCGCCTCGGCATAACGGCCCAACCGGAACTCGCAGAGTCCGGCGTGATACCAGGGCTCCAGCAGCGCCGGAGCCGCTGAAGCCAGTTGGCGGAAGGCCGCAAGAGCCTCTTCGTATTTGCCTTCGGCCAGGTCTGCATGAGCCAGCGCCTCGCGCGCCGGCAGGAAGCCCGGCCGAAGCGCGAAGATGCGCACCGCGAGCTGCCTCACCTGCGGCCATTCGGCCGCATCCAGGGCCGCCCGCAGCGCGCTCAGCAGCAGTTCTTCCTTTTGCGGCGCCGATTCCAGCAGGGCGAGATACAGCTCCAGAGCCTCTGCATGCTTGCCCTGGAGCTGGAGGGCCACGGCTTTTCCGAAGACCGCCGGCACGTAGCCGGAGCGCTGCGACAGGCATTGGCTGAAAGCAGACGCCGACTCGGCCGCCCGTTCCAGATGCAGAAGAGCGACGCCCAACAGATACCACGCCTCCGGATGGGATGGAGTCAGCACCACCGCCCGCTGCAGGGCTTCCGCCGCCAGCTGCCACTGCCGCATGCGGGTCAGGCAGAGCCCCTCATTGAAGGCTGCATACGGGTGATCCGGAATGAGCTCTGCCAGACGGTGGTAGAGGTGGGCGGCGCGCGCCGGATCGCCGCTCTCAAAGGAAAGCTGCGCAGCCAGCAGGAGCGCGTCCGTGTTGTCCCGCGCTACCGCCGGCTCCAGCGCGGCCAGCGCGGCTGCGGGCTCCCCGCGCAACCAGTGCCGGACGGCATCGACCAGAGCCGGCTCCGCGGTGGCGCGGGCGGCGAGTCCGGGGTGCGCGGGCGAGGTCTCGAAAAGCGTGCGCACGAGTTCGTCGTCGACGATCCAAAGCCAGGAGTCTGCGGGCAACGGGATCATCTTCCAATCAACCTCCGGGAGGACGGCCGGGCGCCTGCGTAAGCGGCTGGCCGAAAGCAGCGCCTGCATCCGGGACAGTCGAGGAGACCGGCAGACAGTACAGCGGCCGAAGCGGCATCAAGGCTGCTTTCGGCGCCAGCAGCGGCGGCGCGAAGGCATGCGTCTTCAAAGACAGTGGCGGGGAAGAACGGCCCCGGCGGTTCCGATGCGGCGCGATGGCGAGCCGCTGCAGGGGCATGCGGTGCAGCCGGCAGAGGTGGACCGCAGCGCAATGCTCTTCCATCCAGGCGGGAAACTCTCCGGGGATGGTTCGCGGGAAAGAAACCGGCATCGCTGCCGGGACCGGAGAAGCATGCCGCGGGACAGGCACCCGGGGATACTCCGGATGCCGGCACCGACGCAGCTCCGGAAGGCGGGGCGGGGATTCCGCCGCAAATGCCGGCTCGAGCCGGGGCTCTGGAGTGCGCCTGTGCGCCGCAGCTGCATTGGGATTCGAACCGGACTCTGCCTCCTTTTTCCCGGGCTCCTGCCTGGGTCCGGATTCGAAGGAGAGCACGAGGATCGAGAGCGGTTGATCCTCTCTCGCGGACGGGACAGGCGAACTTGCTCCATCGGCGAAGGCAAACCCGCCTGCCGGGTTCGGGTATGCGTCCCCGGGCTGGAGGTTGCCGCCTTCCACTGGACGCGCCCAATCTCCCGGCAACGCTCCCGCAAGCTTCAAAGCAACCCCGGGAACCTGCGTCCGGTGAGAAGGAACCACAATGCGGCGCCGGGGGCGGATGGGCGCGGATCGCGAATACAGGTAATGATTTCTGCGGACAGGCGGAACAGCGGACGGGATCCATCCCGGCTGGCAGGTCTCCAGACCGGCAATCGGGGAATCTTCCTGAGCCGGCACAGGCTCGGAGCGCCGAATTTCCGCTGCACTTCCCGAATCCGCCTCATCCGGTTTCTCTTCAGCCGCGGTTGCCTCGCTGCCAGAATTTCCGGCTGGATCACACGGCTCCCAAAGAAGCGCGCTTGAGACAATTCCGGCGGGAACTGCCGGGGAAAGATGCCCGGCAGATTCCTCCGGCGCGGGGCCGCCCTCGGAGGCGGGAACTTCGGTGGGATCTTCCTCCTGCCGGCCTGCGGCAGCCCGGAGCCGCGCTCTGTGTGCGCGGGCGCACGCACTGGAGCAGTAGGGCGCAGCCCCGAAGATCCGGTGCAACCATGGGAGCCTCCTCCCGCAGCAGGCGCAGGTGAGCATCCGGCCCAGTACTCCTTCGCCCCGGCTATCGGCAGATTCAGGCAAAACCTTGATGCCGCCACGGAGAAAACCTGAAGCCGGTTGCCCGCGAAAGATGAATCGCGGGCACCCTAATCCCACCCGCGCCGCCAGCCGATGGAAGGATGGACCGCCATGAATCCGTTCGAGCGGCTGCGGGAAATCGTCACAGCGTTGGGCCTGACGTCCGAGGACACGGGCCGCATGTGGTTCGATGGTTCGAACCCCGTTTGCCGCGATGCCGAACGGCTGCTCCGCGCCGGGCGAGCCGCGGAAGCCGAAGCCGCATTCCAGAGCGTCTTGAGAGAGCCCCGCTATGCGGCGCTGGCGAAGAAGCACATGCCGCGGATCCTGCTGGCGCTGGCGGAGGCCCAAATCCGGCAAGAGAAGTGGGATGAAGCGGATCAAACGGGCGCGCGCGCCTGGGCGCTGCTCAGCGAGCTGCGGCACCGGTCGGCTCCCGAGTTCCTGGAATGCTGCCGCTTGCGCGCGCAGGCGGCAAAGGGGTGTGGCGCGCTGGAACAGGCGCTGCAATTCACCCTGCACGGGCTGGAGGCCCTGGAGGAGCAAAAGAACCCGAAGCCGGCGGAAGTGATCCGGCGCCGCATCGAGGCCGCGGGCCTATTGCGGGAGCTGAAGAGGTTCGAAGAGGCGGAAGAGCGTGCGCGAGCCGCAGTCGAGTATGCGGCCAAGCACCTGGAGGGCGGGCGGGATCACGGAGATGCGCTGCTGGAATGGGCGATTTGCCTGGCAGCGAACAGGAAGTTCGAGGAGGCCCGCGAGGCAGGCGAGAAAGCGGCGGAGATCCACCGCGCGGCATGCGGCGACTACTCGTCGGAGGTGGCGCAGGTCTACGAAAAGCTGGGCTCCATCTGCCAACAGCAGGGCGATTATCCGGCGGCGGTTTCCTATCTGGAAAAGGCGCTGAACGTCAAGGAACATCAGGTGGGCGGGGACTCCAGCGAGCTGGCGCTCCTGCTGGTGGCGCTGGCAGATCTCTACACGCTGATCGGGCGTCTGGCGCCGGCGCTCGAGCTCTTGCAGCAGGCTGTTGGCAAGCTGGGTCCGTCGAAGGACAGCAACCTCGCGGGCGCGTTGGAAAAGCTGGCCGCGATGTATGTGCGCACAGGGCGCTATCAGGACGCGGCGGACTGCTATCAAAGGGCTTTCGATTTCTGGTCCGCCGATCCGGAGACCTATGGCGAGCGGATCACCGCCAACCGGCAGGCGGTGCAGGAGCTGTTGCCATTGCTGCCAGAGCCCGCTGCCGTCAGACCCACTGCCGAAGCGCCTGACCCGGGCATTTCCGTCCTCCGTGCGGGGCAGCAAGCCGGAGAACCGCGCGGACCCGCGTTTCCACCGGCGGCAGGGGCTGCATTTCCAGGCAGCACTCCCGGAGGTTCCCCTGCATCTGCATCCGGCGGCGCGGTGACTCACGGAGCGCAGGCAATTTTCCCTGCCCCGGCTGTGGCGCCACCTGCAAAACCCTTCCATCCCTTGGCAAATCGCGAGAGTCTGCCCGCGCCAGGACCTCCCATCTCTCCGGTCTGGCAGGCGCCTGCGATGCCCACCGGGGCCGGCACAGGCGGCGGCAGCGCCGCATTGCCCTCTTATTCGATCCCCGTGCAAGCTCCGCCATCTGCCGCACACCCGGTTTCCTCCGCTTCAGCCGCATGGAGAACCGGCACAGGATCCCTCCCCGCAACGGGCAGTCTGCGAGCCCTGAACGAGTTCACGTCCGTGCAGAGAGACGCGTACGGGTTCTACGGTTGGGAAGAGCTGGAGTTTGAGACGCTCCGCCGCTGAAGCGCGCCGCCTGGACTTCGGCGCCGGCGGACCGGCATTCTGCGCAATTCATGCGGCCCGTGGCAAGGCAGCTGTCTGCACGGGCATGCCGCGGCGGAGCCGGCGCAACAGCACCTCGGCGTAATTGAGCAGCAGCGCCAGCACGATCAAACCCGGCCAGAGCCGCAGCCTCGTTGGGATAGAACGCCCGCCGGGATGGAACACCTCGGGCGGCTGCGGCTGATAACGTCCGCCCGAGTAGGCCGAGATCTGCCGCAGCAGAGCGGGGTTCTCGCCGTATTCGCTGAGTTCCGGCTCCGGCAGGTACAGCCCGATCTCCGGGAATGCCCGCGACTCTTCCAGCGGGCGCACACGGAACAGCCCGCGCCGGGCTCCCACCGGAATGACCGCCTGAAACAGCCCGGGGGCGAGCTTTTCGGCCCGCACGGCGCGGCGGAACCCGTCCGGGCCAAACGCGTACAGCGTGGGCGCCTCCCCGGGAAGCGGCACAGCCGCCGAGTGACGGTATTCAGCGAGCAGCACGCCCCGCGCCGGATCATGGCTCAGAGTGGCCTGCCCGGGCTGCGCCTGCGGCAGCAGATCCCGGAGCACGTTGGCCCAGAACCGGTCGAAGCCATTCCAGGGGATCCATTGCGCCGCCCAGCGGGGCTTGGCATCGGAAGCGAAGACGGCTGCGCGGCCCAGCCCGTACTGCCAGCGGACCAGCAGAGGATCGGCGCCACTGGCGGAAGGCGGCTGCGCGGGGATCGCCAGAAGCGTCTCGGCGGCGGGTTTCGCCGTGAAGCGCACGTATCCGCGCAATTCGGGGATCGCTTCCTGCGGCAGGCCGGACAAGATTTCTGCCTGACGCAGGATGCGCGGGCGGAACGGCCGCTCCACCGTCGTCGATCCGGTGTGCTCCATGACGTCTTTGATCAGAATCTGCTCCAGCCCGGACGGATCGGTGAGGAAGTACGCCTTCCCCAACGCCGCCACGGCGATCCGCTCCAGGAAGCCGCGATTGACGTCCTGCCCCAGTCCCACGGTGGAGATGGTGATGTGGTTTTGCGCGGCGTCGCGGGCGATGGCCATCGAATCGCCCTCCTCGCTGATGCCGTCTGTCAGCAGCACGATGTGCTTGTAGACGCCCTGCGCGGGCAGCATGCGCTTGTAGGCTTCCGCCAGCGCAGGCGCGATCTGCGTCCCGCCATCGGCGACGATGCCGGCGATCAGCCGTTTGATCATCGTCTTGTCCTCGGCGCGCCGCAGCGGCACGGCCCATTGATGGGTGTTGTCGAAGATCAGGATCCCGATCTGATCCACGGGCTTGAGGTTCTCCACCACGCCGATGGCAGCCAGCCGCGCCAGCTCCATCTTGCGGCCCTCCATGGAGGACGACTTGTCGACGATCAGGATCACCGCGGAGCCCTCCGGCGTGCGCGGCGGCGCAATCGTGGCCGGCAGGGCGCGTTGCAGCGGATCCGACTCCGGCTGCTTGCGCTCCACATAGACGTTGCGCTCGCCGCCGATCACCAGCAGCCCGCCGCCCTGCTGGACGAAGCGCTCCAACCGCTCCTTCACCGCGAAGGGAAGCGCTTCGAAGTCGAAGTTGTTCAAAACGAGGATCTGGTAACTCTCCAGCCCGTCAGCGGGCAGCGCGCCCGACACCGTCACATCGAACTGCGCGGCGGAGAGCGTGGCCAGCAGGTTCCGCTCCATGCCCGGCGGATCTTGTGTCAGGTAGAGCACGCGCGGGCGGCGGACGGAAACCGCCTGCTCGAGGCTCGCCTCGCCAAGCGGCCCCGCCTGCAAACGGAGCTGAAGATCGATGGCGCCCGGCGTGGAGACCGAGGCCCGCACCGAGAGCTGGTTTTCCCCGGGCTGCAACTGCACCGCGGCTTTGCCGATGGTCTTGCCCTCGGCGAGGATCTCCAGTTCCGCCGGGGCAGCCTCCGGCGAGTGCACCGAAAGACTCACCGGGAACCTCTCGCCCGTAAACGCCACGGAGGGCATGCGGGCGCTTTCCAGCCGCAGCTTCGGCGCGGGGCGCCCTGCAACCAGGAAGGTGTCTACGGGAATTCCGAGTTCCCGCGCCTGCCACGCGGCGCGGAGCGCCCATCCCGAGTTCTCGCGGCCGTCGCTGATCAGGACGATTCTCGGCACGAGTCCGGGGGGGCTGGAGGAGACCGCTTCCCGCAAGGCGCCCTCGATCTGGGTGGCGCGGCCCGCTTCGCCTGCGGTGGCGCGGAGCTTCCATGCCGGCGCCGCCTCGTCCGGCGCAGGCGGGCGCACGGAGCGCGCGAAGGGCATGAGCCGCAGCAGGTGGCGCCCGCGCGCCTGCTCGAGCGAGGAGAGGATCTCCGAAGCCCGGCGGAGCCCTTGCGCGGAGATGCTGGCGCTCGTGTCAACCAGAACAGAAACGGCCATTTTTGTTTCTTTCACCGGCAGACCGGGCTCGGCCAGGGCCGCGAGGGCCGCCAGAATCGCAGCCGCCTTGAGCGCCGGCGAAAGCCGCCCGGCCGGCCGGAGCCTGAACAGGGCCCACTCGGCCGCCATCAGCGCGCACCCCAGCAGCACGAGCCACTGCCAGAGATCCCGCGGGCCCGGCGGCGAGGCCGCCGCGGGGCCTGCCCCGCGCGCTGCACCAGCGGGAGGCTCCCACGGCGACGGTGCGAGCGCAGGCAGTGAAAGCGAATAAACGCGCTCCATCGCCGGCGTGGAGATGCGCACCTCCGAGGGCGAAGGAGCGAAGCAGCGCAACATGCGCCCTTCCAGCGAGAACGGCAGCGGCTCGCCCTCTCCGTCCGAGACGCGCACCCGCTCCGGCGGGGCGGTTTCCGGCAGCTCCAGCGTCACCACTCCGGGCGCGGAGGCGAGCACTTCCTGCATGTGGAGCTTGGCGGGCGCGAGCCAGCGCAAGATGCCGGCAAACAGCAGCGGCGCGGAGACGTGGTAGCGGAGCGAGGGCTCACCGGGGTGGAAACCGAGCAGCACGCGCCGCGGCTCGCCATCGCGAGCCAAAGCGACCGGCCCCTGCGGCGTGGCGGCGAGCACGGCGTCGCCGCGCTCCGGCGCAAGCGTCCGCGCCGCCTCCAGCCGCACATCCGGACTGCGCAGGTGGACGGAGACCGGATGCGCGGCGTTCCATGCGGTGATCTGCGCGGAGAGCTGCCCCGGGCGCACCAGAAGCGCAGGGCGCAATGGAAGGCGCGCGGGGTGGAAGGAGTCGAGAATCACGACGTCGGCGTCGGTGGCAGGGTCATACTGCGCCACGGGCACGTACCGCGCATCCATCCGCGGATCGCTCTCCAGCAGAGGCCGCAGCGCGGCGGGATTGTCGGTGAAGACGGTGATGCGGGCTACCGGGGGTGCGGGCAGCTCAAGCCGGGCGCGGTCATCGGAGGGCAGCGCGTCCTGCACGTTCAGGCGCACATCCACCCAGCCCGCCACCGGCGCGCGGAACTCGAACGCCGCGGCAGCATCGCCATGAGCGGGCAGATGAACTGTCCGGCTAGCCACGATCGAGCCGCCGAATCCCGCGAGAAAAGGCACCACGCGCGGCGCAGGACCGTAGTTGCGGATGTGCGCCTGCGCCTCCACTCGCGCAGGGTCGGAGGAGGAACGCCGCAGCAGGACGCGCGTGAAGCCAACATTCGGCTGCGGCGTGCGCGTGACCAGAAGGCGCAGGTTGGGCGGCGGCGAGACGTCCTCCGGCACCGTGGCATAAAGCGGACCGGCGTAGACGATTTCGCCCGGGCGCGATGCGTGCAGCCGCAGCGCCTGCGCAGCGAGCTCAAACGCGGGCGCCAAATCCAGCGCGGTGGAAGAGGCGGCCGAGTCGCGGATGGCGCGGGCGGCGGCTTCCCGGTCCGTGGTGAACGGCGTGAGCGGCGTGGGGAGGGCATCGGCGCGCACCACCTGCACGCTGTCGTGCGCGGGCAGCGAGCGCAGCCATCGCAGAGCCTGCCGCTTGGCATCGGCTTCCACCTCCGGGATCTGCATCCACGCGGAGCCGTCGAGCAGAAGCACATGCCACGCGCCCGTCTCCGGGCGCGGGCCCAGCCGCGGCTGGGCGATGGCCAGCAGCAGCGCCGCCAGCGCCAGCAGCTGCAGCAACAGCGACAGCGGCTGGTCGATCCGCCGGCGCCGCTTCTGTTCAAGCGCGCGCTGCGCCTGCTGCCAGAAGCGCAACGTCGGCACCACCACGCGGCGCCGGGCGCGGATCAGCAGATAGAGCGCAACAGTGGCCGCCGAGCCCGCGGCCAGCAGCGAGAGGAATTCGACCAGCGTGAGATTGGCGAAGAACATGGCTCACGCTCCTCGCGCCGCCCGCTGCAGTTCGGCGCCCGTCAGATCCAGTGCTTCCAGAATGGCGTCATCGAGCGGGATCGAGGTCGAGAACGCCGCGTAACGGCCGCCTGCGCGCAGCACCAGATGCTCGATGGCGGACGCATACAGGTCGAACGCTTCCGTGTAGGCGCGGCAGGCTGCAGGATCCAGGGAAAGCTGGAGCTGCGCGCCCGTCTCGGAGTCCTCGAGCGTCGTTTCGCCGGAAAGCGACGGCGCGCGCTCGGATTCTGTGTAGATGTGAACCGCCAGCAGCTCGTGACCGAAATCCGCCAGATACTGGAGCGGCTTCAGCACGTCCCCCTCGTCGAGAAAATCGGAGAGGATCACGAGCAGCCCGGGCTTCGGGTAGTTGGAGATGAATTGCCGCGCCGTCTGAAGCAGGTTGGAACGTCCCGCAGGCTCGAGTTCCGCGAGGAAGTCGTTCACGGGACCGAACCGGTGCCGCCCGCCGCTGGCCGTGCAGGGATCGCCCAGGCGTTCGTGGTATGGCAGGAGGATCACCGTGTCATGGCGCACGAGTGCGACGTAGGTCAGCGCGGCGGCCAGCCGGCGTGCGTAGAGGAACTTGTCCGGATCGCCGGGCGAAGGCGAGGCTGTCATGGAAGGCGAGATGTCCAGCAGCATGCGGATGGGCGTGCGCGGCTCGGTCTGGAACATCTTGAGGAAGAGTTTTTCCAGACGGAGATAGGCGCGCCAGTTCACGGCGCGAAGGTCGTCGCCCTGATGGAATCGGCGGTGATCCAGAAATTCGAGACCCGGGCCTGAATAGCGCGAAAGGTTGCGTCCGCCCACCAGCCCGCGGAAGGATTTGTGCCAGCGCAGCGTGAGCCGCTCCAGGCGTTCCAGCAAGCGGCGGTCGAGCAGCGGTTCGGCCATGATCAGCGGGGCGGGGCGGTGGAGGCGATGATCTCGGCGAGAACAGTTTCTGGCGTGTGTCCGTCGGCGTGCGCGTCGAAATTCAGAATGATGCGGTGGCGGAGCACCGCCGGCGCCACGGCGCGGATGTCTTCGATCGACAGATGCGCGTTGCCGCGCATGAAAGCGTGCACGCGCCCGCATTCCACCAGCGCCTGCGCGCCGCGGGGCGAAGAGCCATAGCGGATGTACTTGTCCGCCAGCGGATGCGCCTCGGGCGTGCCGGGCTGCGTCGCCAGCACGAGCGACACAGCGTAATCGCGCACATGCGGCGCCACGACGACTTCGCGGCAGGCGCGCCGGATCGAGAGGATCTCCTCGCGCGCCATCACCTGCCGCAGATCCGGCTCCTCCCGCTGAATGGTGCGCTCGACGATCACGTTCATCTCCTCGCGGGACGGGTAGTCGACGAGGATTTTCATCAGGAAGCGGTCCAGCTGCGCCTCCGGCAGCGGATAGGTGCCCTCCATTTCGATGGGATTCTGCGTCGCCATCACAAGGAAGGGCGATTCCAGCTCATGCGTGGTGAAGCCGGACGTCACCGTGCGCTCCTGCATCGCCTCGAGCAGCGCCGACTGCGTCTTGGGCGTGGCGCGGTTGATTTCGTCGGCGAGCACCAGGTTGGCGAAGATCGGACCCGGCTGGAACTTCAGCGCCTTCGAGCCGCCCTCGAGCGTCTCCATGATCATGCTGCCCACGATGTCGGCGGGCATCAGGTCCGGCGTGAACTGGATGCGCGAATACTTTAGGTGCAGCACGCGCGCCAGCGTCCGCAGCAGCGTCGTCTTGCCCAGCCCGGGCACACCCTCCAGCAGCACATGGCCGCCGGCGAGCAGGCAGATCAGCACGCCGTCGACCACCTGTTGCTGGCCGACAATCACTTTGCCGATTTCCGAACGAACCTCGTCGAGCCGGGCGACGGCTTCGGGCAGGGACTCGAGCGCGGGCACGCTTTCATTGTAGGCCACGGCGGCGGCCCGCCCCCTTCGCCTTGCGGGGCCGCGCGAACTCAGGCCCCTTCTGCCAGCGCGAAATCTGCTCCGCCGCCCTGCCGCAGGATCCGCACGTCCCGCGCCGGAGGCCGCCCGAACATGCGGCTGTATTCGCGCGTAAATTGGCTGACGCTTTCATAGCCGCATTCGTAGGCGGCGCTGGCGACGTCAAGGCCGTCGATCAGCATCCGGTCCCGCGCCGCCTGCAGGCGCAGCTTCTTCTGGTATTGCAGCGGACTCATATTG
>JBBFLJ010000018.1:0-85493 GCA_037481575.1 Bryobacteraceae bacterium
GGGCGGATCACCAGCGACCGCAGGCGCCCCGGCGCATCAGCCTTTTGCTGCCGCACGCCGTCCCCCTCGCCGCTGAACGCGAGGTTGCGCAGGCCGAAAAGAGCGAGTTCGAAGCGGTCTTTGGCGCCCACCTTCTGGAAGAGCTTGCAGAGATAAACCTTGACCGTGCCTTCGGTCAACCCCAAAGTGGCGGCAATCTCCTTGTTCTTCATCCCTTGCACCAGCAGGGCTACCAGGTCGCTCTCTCGCCGCGTCAGCCGGATGCTCCTCGTGCCCCGCGGCCACTCCAGCCCCTGGTCGAAGACGAACTCGCCCGCCTGGATCCGGCGCACGGCGTCCATCAGTTCTTCGGGCGTCGCATGCACGCTCAGTGCGCCCGCCGCCCCGGCTTCGCGCGCCTGGAAGAGGGCCTCTGGCGTCAGGCTCCGCATCAGTACCAGCGCCCTGCACTCCGGCGCAACCAGCCGCAGCTCATCGAGCGGGTTCCAGCCCGTGGAGCCTGTCCACTCGATCACTGCGATCTCCGGACGCCACTCACCCGCCGAAGCCCTCCACTCCTCCGGCGTCAGCGCCGCCCTCCGGACTTCGCATCCGGGGCAGCGGCTCAACACGGCTTCCAGCCCAGCGCCCAGCAACGGCTGGTCTGTCGCGAAAAGCAATCTGGTCATCTCCGAGCTTCCTCCGTCTTCCTCCTCATCGCCAGCGGCCATGGGACGGCTAGTACAACCTGCCTCGATTTCTGCTGAAGCGACTCGGGAAATCTCCTCCTGCTCCGATCCCATGGTTTGGCCCTATCCTACATCCTTTTCATGACAAGGGCAAGAAAAAGTTAGCTTCCCTTGGTACCAGAACGTTAGCTCCATGACCAACAAGGACTTGTAGTCCTCGAATGGATGCTAACCATCGTTATGCTAACCAAAAGGATGCTTGTTGCCCCCGCACGCTTGGCCTTAAGGTGAATCTCGGAACCGAAATGGGAGCGAAACCTCAGCCGGCCAGGGAAAACCACCTGAATTCGATCCACTGCCTGCTGAGCCTTCCAGCCTCGGGCGTGGAAGCGGTGCCGGGCGTGATCCGGTCCCTGGACCGCTGGGGCGCAGTCTTACGCTTCCCTCATATGGTTTCCGCCGCTCCGGTGTTGCCGGAGGCGCCCGTGCAGATCGATGTGGCGCTGCCCGGCGGTCGCGGACGCGGCGCCCGTGCTCTGCGGTGCGAAGGCACGGTCACCAATGTTTCACGGGCCGTCGACGGCCATTGCTGGCTGGTCGTGCGGTTCCACCAGGTTCAGTTTTCCCGTCCGGGCCTCGCTGCCCTGCGGGAACCGGAAAATGCGCCCTGCGAGGGGCGCGGCCGCGATCCGGCGATCGTGGAGGAGAGTGGGTCCGGTTCGCAAGAACCGCTGTCCGGCCGTCAGAACGGCGGCCGCTGAATTCGAAGCCAAAAGGAAGGAAAAGCAAATGGAACTGTTCAAGAACTTCTGGAAAGAGGAAGAAGGCCAGGACCTGATCGAGTACGGGCTGCTGTTGGGGTTCATCTCCTTGGCAGTGGTTACGGCCATCACTGGGATCAACACTCAACTGAAGACGCTCTACAACAACACGAACTCCGTGGTGGCAAACGCTGCCGCTCAGAATTAGAGCGCTTGGGGAGGCGGCTCCTGGTTCTAGGAGTGTAGAGGAACCGCCTCCCTCGCCGATCGATTTGGCGAGTTGAAATCGACTTTAGAGGGTAAACGGAAGGTTTGCGGTGAAGGTTCTTCAGTGCTGGGTGGTTAGCGGAGAAGGGAACTCTGATGCAAAGCAGACTGGTAGGCGTCATTATTTTCGCGATCCTCGTGGCGGTAGGCGCCAGCGTGGTGCTCTACCAGGTGCTGGTTCGGCGGCTGGGCACGGGGCCATCGGGGCCCACGACCCAGGTTCTGGTTGCCGCCCGGGACATCCCCGTCGGCAGGGTGGTCGACGCGCAGGACGTTGAACTCGTCCGTTGGGGTGGCCCTCCCCCGGCCGGCGCTCTTCGAAAGGCTGAGGACATCGTCGGCCGCGCCGCCGTGGCGCCCACCTTCCGCGGCTCCCCGATCCTCGAACCGAACTTCGCCCCCAAAGGTGCGGGTGCTGGTCTCGCCGTCACGATCCCTCCGGGCAAACGCGCCGTGGCGGTGAAAGTCGATCAGGTAGTGGGACTCGCCGGCTTCGTCCTGCCCGGAATGCGCGTGGATGTGATCGCTTGCGGCGACCCGCCGGACAAGTCCAAGGAAGTTTTGGGCACGCAGGCGCGGACCATCCTTCAAAACATTGAGGTCCTCTCCGCCGGGCAGAACCTTCAGCCGGACCGGGAGGGCAAGCCGGTGCCGGTGCAGGTCGTGAACCTGCTGGTGACGCCGGAGGAAGCCGAGATCCTGAGCCTGGCGGGCAACGAAACGCGCATCCAATTGGTGCTCCGGAACCCTCTGGATCACGAAAAGGTGGAGGTGAAGGGCACAGCCACTGCCTATTTGTTCACCGGGCAGCCAGCAGGCAAAAAGATCACTCCCGCGCCGCCTAAGGGCTATAAACCTCCGCCGCCAAAGATGCAGACCGTGGTGGTGCCAGTGAAGATGGAGATCATCGCCGGCGCCAAGAAGGAAGAGGTCAAGGTGGGCGAAGTGGTAGAAGAACGTCCCGTTGCGGAGGCAAAGAAATGATGCGCCCCATTCTGGCTTCGCTCGTCGTCCTCGGCTTGGCGGCCGCTTCCGCTACAGCGCAACCCGCCGCCCCGCGGGAGCTGAATCTGATCAGCGGCAAGTCGCTGGTGCTTGACAGCCCCACGGAGATCGTCCGCGCTTCTGTGGCAGATCCCTCTGTCGTGGAGGCAGTGGGCGTTTCCGCCACGGAAGTGCTGCTGAACGGCAAGAATCCGGGGCAGACGAGCGTGATCTTGTGGCAGAAGTCGGGGAACCGGCTCTTTTTTGATGTCACCGTCCGCCCTCGCCCACAGGGGGAAGACAAGCGCGGGGAGATCTTGCGGCGCGAGCTGGAGAAAGCTCTCCCGGGGCAGCAGATTGAGTTTTCGCTGGAAGGAGACACCATCTACTTGCATGGCGCCGCCGCGAGCCTCTCAGACGCCGAGCGCGCCGCAGCCATCGCCGC
Organism: Bryobacteraceae bacterium; assembly: GCA_037481575.1. Lineage (GTDB taxonomy): Bacteria > Acidobacteriota > Terriglobia > Bryobacterales > Bryobacteraceae > JANWVO01. The sequence goes on from JBBFLJ010000018.1 coordinate 3,126, forward strand.
CAGCCTGTTGGGCAAGGACGCCAAGGTGGTCAACCTTCTACAGGTGGCGGTGCCGGAGACCGATCCGCAGGTGCTTTTGAAGGTGCGCTTTGCGGAGGTGGACCGGAGCGCGGTCCAGGAATTGGGCGCGAATTTCATGTCCACCGGTGCCGGGAATACCTTGGGCAGTGTGACGACCGGGCAGTTTACACCGCCCCGGTTCACGGGCAATGTAGAGTCTGGCAATTTCACCCTTTCTGATGCGCTGAATGTCTTCCTGTTCCGTCCCGACATTGATCTGGCCGCCACGATCAAAGCACTTCAACAAAGAAAAATGATCGAGATTCTGGCGGAGCCAAATGTATTGGCTGCGAACGGCAAGGACGCGAGCTTCCTTGCTGGCGGCGAATTCCCCTACCCGGTGGTGCAGGGCGGCGGTGTGGGCGGCAACGTCTTCGTGACCATTCAGTTCCGAGAGTTCGGCATCCGGCTGGGGTTCACTCCATACCTGACTTCGCGGGGCAGCATCAAGTTGCGCGTTGAGCCGGAGGTGAGCGCTTTGGACTTCGCCAACGGACTTTTGTTCCAGGGCTTCAATATCCCCGCTCTCACCGTGCGCCGGGTGAGCACAGAGATTGAATTGGAAGACCGGCAGGCGTTTGCCATCGCCGGGCTGCTGGACAACCGGCTGACCGAGACGATCACGAAGATCCCGGGGCTGGGTGACATCCCGATCCTGGGCGCTCTGTTCCGCTCGCGGTCCATGAACAAGTCCAAAACGGAACTGCTTGTCTTGGTGACGCCCGAGATCGTGCAGCCGATCCCGCGGGGGCAGAAAGCGCCAGACGTGAGCCTGACCGGGCGTTTCCTGAAAGAGGGTGCAACGGAGCCGCCGCGGACGCCGGGCGTGGAGGCGACGGGCAAGCCCGAGCCGCAGAAGAAGATGGTGCCCGTGGAAGTGTTGCGCGAAGAGCAGCGTTTGGAGAAGGAACGCGAGGAGAAGCGCCGGTCGACGGCGACCTCGAGCATGGGATTTTCGACGCGGGGGCAGTAGATGGTGGAATGCTACGGCAGGAGCGATTCATGACCGCACGGGGACCGCTGGGCATTGGCGTCGTCATCGGCAATGCGCGGCTCTGGGAAGAGGCGCAGGCGCTGCTGCGCCTGATGCCCGTCCGGGTGGTCTTCGAGATGGCGCAAGCGGCGACCGAGGACGTGCTCTTCTCCCGGATCGACCGCTTCAAGCCGGACCTGGTCCTGATCGATCCCTCTGCACTGCCCCTCGGGCTGAACGAGCTGATCCCTCTGATCAAGGAGCTCCCCGTTTCGCCGCTGGTCGTGGTGGTCCGGGAGAGCGCCACGGCGGAGGAGATCATCCGCGCCATGCGCGCCGGCGCCGACGAGTTCGTGCTGCCTCCATTGGAGAGCAGCATGAAGGAGGCGATCGAGCGCCTGGCGGCAAAGGCTGCCGCCCGGGAGAGTGCGCCCTCTGTGCCTGCGGGCAAGGCGTACGCGTTCCTCTCGGCCAAAGCAGGCTGCGGCGGAACCACCGTCGCCTGCCACGCCGCCGTCGAGCTGGCGCGGCTGTCAGGCAAGACCACCTTGCTGGGAGACTTCGACCTAGCGGCGGGCACGGTGCGCGTGCTGATGCGCGCTGACAGCCGCTACTCGGTGCTGGATGCGGCGCGCAACACGGCGGACCTGGATGACCGCTACTGGCGCGCGCTGGTTTCGAATGGCTACCCGGGCGTGGAGGTGCTCGCCGGGGTGGCGGCGGATCTTTACAGGGAATACCCGAACCCGGAAGACGTGCGGCAGGTGATCGAGTTCGCCCGGCGCCGGTACCCCTACGTGGTGGCCGACCTGGGCGCGGGGCTGGACGCAGGCGCGCTGCGCGCCCTGGAGGAGATGGACGAGCTGGCGCTGGTGGCCACGCCCGAGATGCCCGCCCTGCAGATGGCCAAACTGCAACTGCACCGGCTGGGCGCGGCGGGCTTCCGCCGCAGCAGCATCCGCCTGATCCTGAACCGCGTCTCCCGGCGGGTGGAGCTGACGCCCGCCGACATTGAAAAGGCGCTGGACATCGAGATCTTCGCCACGCTGCCCAATGAATACGGCGCGCTGGAGCGGGCGTTTACGGAAGGCAGGCTGCTGCCAGAGAACAACCACCTTCGCACGTCCATCGGGAGGATGATGCAGACCCTGGCCGGGCTGGAGGCGCCGGAGGGCAAGAAGAAGTTCTCGCTGTTCAACTTCTAGAGGAGGAAGAGAGGAGGGGTTATGGCGTCGCCGTTGCGTTTTGATCCGAATGTTCCAGCCAAACGCGATCCGGGCTGGGTGAGCCGGCTGTTCAGCCGGCAGTCGTTCTCGCCGCACCTGCAGGAACTGAAGTTCAAGCTGCACAAGGAGCTGATCGGGAGAATCAACCTGGAGGCGCTTTCGACGCTCCCCGAGCCGCAGGTACGCGCCGAGATCCGGCAGGCCGTGGAGAAGCTGGTGGACGAGCAAGACGTGCCGCTCACCATGCAGGACCGCGAGCGCGTCTGTTCGGAAGTCCTGGACGAGGTCTTCGGGCTGGGGCCGCTGGAGCCGCTGCTCGAAGATCACACGATCTCCGATATCCTGGTGACCACCCCGCGCCTGGTGTACGTGGAGCGGCAGGGCAAGCTCTACCGCACGCCGGTGGAGTTCAAGGACAATGCGCACCTGCTGCGGATCATCGAGAAGATCGTCTCCGGCGTGGGGCGGCGGATTGACGAGTCCTCTCCGATGGTGGATGCGCGCCTTCCGGATGGCTCGCGCGTGAATGCCGTGATCCCGCCAGTGGCAGTGGACGGCCCCTGCCTTTCGATCCGCCGGTTCGGGCGGAATCCGCTGCAGATGGCGGACCTGATCGAGAACCTCACCCTGACGCCGGAGATGGCGAAGTTCCTCGAAGCGTGCGTCGCTGCAAGGCTGAACATCATCGTCAGCGGCGGCACGGGCGCCGGCAAGACGACGCTGCTCAACGCGCTCTCGGCGTTCATCCCGGAGTCCGAACGCATTGTCACCATCGAGGACGCCGCCGAGCTTCAGTTGCAGCAGACCCACGTGGCGCGCATGGAGGCGCGCCCGCCGAACATCGAGGGCAAGGGCGCCATCAAGATCCGCCAGCTGGTGATCAACGCCCTCCGCATGCGCCCGGACCGCATCATCGTCGGCGAGGTCCGCGGCGAGGAGGCGCTGGACATGATGCAGGCGATGAACACTGGCCACGACGGCTCGCTCACCACCATCCACTGCAACAGCCCGCGCGACGCCATCTCGCGCCTGGAGGTGATGATGGGCATGGCCAACGCCAACATGAGCATCCAGTCTATCCGCCAGCAGATCGCCTCCGCCATCGACCTCTTCGTCCATATCTCGCGCTACAGCGACGGCACGCGCCATGTCTCCCACATCACCGAGTGCGTGGGCATGGAGCGCGACATCGTCACCACGCAGGACATCTTCCTGTTCGAGAAGACGGGCGTGGCGCCCGACGGCCGCGTGCTGGGGCGGTTCCGCGCCACCGGCATCCGTCCCAAGTGCTACGAGAAGCTGAAGACCGCCGGCTTCCACTTCCCGCAGGAGCTGTTCCAGTCCGTCGTGGAGCTCTACTGAGGCTCGTATGTCCATCGGTCTTTTCCTCGTCATCTTCCTGGTGCTGCTGGTGGTGATCGCCGGCGGCGCGTGGTTCGCCTGGGAGGTGCTCACCTCCGGGCGCAAGAAGGAGCTGCTGGGGCAGTTGAGCGGAGGACGGACCGCAGAGGAAGTGGAGGATTACGAGCCCCGGGGTGTCTTCATCACGCGGGAAGAACTGGATCGAAGGGCGCAGCGGAACCCGTTAAGCGATCTGACGAACGCGCTGGAGCGCAAGATCGCCATGGCGGGGCTGGAGTGGTCGGGCGGCGGGTTGCTGCTGGGAGCGATCGTCGCCGGCGCTGCCGGCGCGCTGATCGGCTGGATCTTCCCCGTGCTGGTGTTCCGCTGGCTGACCGCGGCGGTGCTGGCGCTCGTCTTCGGCTGGTTTCCGTTTTTCTACGTCGGATACCTGGCGAAGAAGCGGATGCGCGAGTTCGAGGAGCAGTTCCCGGAGGCGCTCGACTTCATTGCCCGTTCCTTGCGCGCCGGCCACGCTTTCTCCGCCAGCCTCGAGATGCTGGCCAACGAAGCGCCGGAGCCGCTCAGCTCGGAGTTCCGCCGCGTCTTCCAGCAGCAGAACCTGGGCTCGCCCATGGAGACGGTGCTCGAGGGGCTGGCGCAGCGCGTTCCATTGGTGGACGTGAAGTTCTTCGTCTCCGCCGTGCTGCTGCAGCGTGAAGCGGGCGGCAACCTGAGCGAGATCCTGGAAAAGCTGGCGCACACCGTCCGCGAACGCTTCCGGCTGAAGGGGCACGTCCTCGCAGCTACGGGCGCGGCGCGCGTGACGGCCATGATCCTGACCGCCATCCCGCTGTTCGTTTTTGTCAGCCTTCAGCTGAACTCGCCCGAGTACATCGAAGTACTCAGAAAGGATCCGCTGGGGCCCTGGCTTCTGGCGGGCGCTGTGGGAGGCCAGATTTTGGGCTATTACCTGATGAACCGGCTCATCAATTTCAAGTTCTGACATGCTGATTCCCGCCATCATCGCCGTTTTCTTCCTGCTTTTGGCAGGCTCCATCATCTGGTACGGCTATCGCACCTACGTGCGCCCCGGGGAGGTTCTTGAGAAGCTGTCCGCGCCCGTGGGGGGCGTCGTGGATCTGGGCTACCGCAAGGCCGCGGGGCAGGGCTTCCGCGTCCGGGAGGCGCTCCAGTGGTTCGGAGAAAAGCTGCCGCAAGATCCCATGAGCGCCTCGCTGCTGCGCCGGCAGCTGATGGTGGCGGGATACCGGTCCGATTCGGCGCTGCCAATTTTTCTGGCGATCCGCACCTTGGTCACTGTCGGCGCCGCCTTGCTCGCCTGGCTGCTGACGCCGCTCTTCGATTTGCCCATGCTTGTCGAGTGGGGTATCGTGGCGCTGGCAGCAGTGCTCGGGCACATGCTCACCAATTTCGGCCTGGACGTTCTGGGTGAGAGTTACCAGGAGAAGCTGCGGCTGGCCTTGCCGGATGCACTGGATCTGATGGTGGTGGCGGTGGAGGCCGGGCTAGGACTGGATCAGGCCATCATGAAAGTCAGCGAGGAGCTGGCGTATGCGCACCCGGAGCTGTGCCGCGAACTGAACCTGGTTTCCATGGAGACCCGCGCCGGGGTCAAGCGTGCTGACGCCCTGCGCAACATGGCCGACCGGACCATGGAAAAAGAAATCCGGAAGCTGGTGGCTGTGCTCGTGCAAACGGACCGCTTCGGAACCAGTGTGGCGGATGCGCTGCGCACGCATGCCGAATTCATGCGCGTGCGGCGGCGGCAGCTGGCCGAGGAAAAGGCCAACAAACTGCCGCCCAAGTTGACAGTCGTGATTTTTTTCACTATTCTGCCAGCGATCCTGATCATCGTGGGCGCCCCGGCGATGCTGATGCTGTTCCGGGGACTGATGCCCGCCATCAGTGGTCAGTCTGGAGGTTAATTTCTTCCTGAAGGAGTGGACGGAATATGGATCAACAGTGGCTTCCGATTGCCAGCGGAATCGGCGCACTCATCTGTCTGGTGCTGTATCTGCGCCGCAGGCGCGCGCGCAAGCTGCGTGAGTTCAAGCAGCAGCGTTGAAGATCAACCGTCCGCCCGGCCCGCCGCCTTCAACCATGCCAGGATGAGCACGGCGGCGGCGCCGGCGGCGATCGAAACCCCGTGCGGCAGCCGGAGAGTTTTCGGGTTCTTCACGTCCAGCTGCTCGTGCCGCATGTAGGGGGCCCGGAGGGAGAGCAGCTCGCGGACTAGATACGCCACGTTCCACAACGTGGATCCCAGCCGTCCTTTGGCGAGTGCAAGGACGAGCGCGGCAATCATGCCGAAGATCGACGTGGCGGCGAAGATCGCCAGCCATGTGTGCAATCCCGTGATAGCGCCTGCTGCCCCCATCAATTTCACGTCGCCTGCACCCATCGCGTGCAGCAGGTACAGCACGAAATACAAGCCGAACGCCACGGCAAACCCCAGCAGCGACGCCTTCAGCCCCGCCCATCCGCCCAGCGCCGCGTTTGCACCGAGCCCCGCCACGAAGCCTGTCACGCACAGCCAGTTCGGAATGCGGCGCGAGCGGAAATCGAACACCGCGGCCGGCAGAACGAGTACAATCAGGAGGAATTGGAGGAGAAGGGGCAGCGGAGGCGGAATCAGTTCGATCATTGGCTGTCGGCTCCTCAACCATCATAAGGGCGCGCGAGGCGCCCGCCTCGGAGGATCAGCATGGAAGCCAGCAAGTTCGTCGACTATTACGAGCTGATGCAGATCAGCCCGAACGCCGAGCACGACACCATCGTGCGCGTCTACCGCATCCTTGCGGCGCGGTTCCACCCCGACAACCCGCACACCGGCGACGCCGAAAAGTTCCAGCTCCTCACCAAGGCTTACCAGGTGCTCAGCGACCCGCAGCGACGCGCCGACTACGACAGCGAATTGGCCGTCATGCGCATGCAGCCCATCGGCGTCTTCGGCCTGAAGGACTTCGCCGTGGGAATCGACGGAGAGGCGAACCGGCGCATGGGAATCCTCTGCCTGCTCTATAACCGGCGGCGCACGGATCCCGACAAGCCGGGCGTCTCCGTGCTTGAGCTCGAGCAGACGATGACGTTCCCGCGCGAGCACCTGCTGTTCACGCTCTGGTACCTGAAGGAGAAGGAACTGGTCCGGCAGGACGGCAGCAGCGACTTCGTGATCACCGCCGCTGGTGTCGACTGGGTGGAAGAGCACCTGCCGAAGAACCGTATCATGTACCACTTGCTCAAGGCGGCAGAAAAGGGCGAGACTCGGAGCGAGGTTCCGGAAGACCTGAAGGAACCGCAGGCGGACAGCGCGCCGTCGAATGCGGCGCAATCCTGAGCCGCAGACTCCTCAGCTCCAATAGCTCCGGTCGAGGCTCCGGTACTGCACCGCCTCGGCTACATGCTTGGCCTGGATCTCCTCCGTTCCCGCCAGATCCGCAATGGTGCGCGCCACTTTCAGAATGCGGTCGTGCGCCCGCGCGGACAGCGCCATTCGCTTCACCGCCTGCTCGAGCGTCCGCTCGCCGGCCGCATCCAGCGGGCACAGCTCGCGCAGCCTGCCCGGCGGAATCTCCGCGTTGATGAACCCGCGCGCCCGTTGCCGCGCCCTCGCTGCCAGCACGCGCTGCCGCATCTCGGCAGAGCTGACGCCGCCGTTGCGCGTCCGCAGCTCCTGAAACGGCACAGCAGGCACTTCGATGTGCAGGTCGATCCGGTCCAGCAGCGGCCCGCTGATCTTGCCCAGATACTGCTGGATCTGCGCGCCCGTGCAGCGGCACTCGCGCGTCGGATCGCCAAAATAGCCGCACCGGCACGGATTCATCGCCGCCACCAGCGTGAACGATGCCGGGAATCGCAGCGTCATCTGCGACCGGGCGATCACCACCGCACGCTCCTCCAGCGGCTGCCGCAGCAGCTCCAGCACATTGCGCGGGAACTCTGGCAGCTCATCGAGAAACAGCACTCCGTGGTGCGCCAGGCTCACCTCGCCCGGGCGCGGCAGCCCCATGCCTCCGCCCACCAGCGCAGCGTCGGAAATGGTGTGATGCGGTGCGCGGAACGGCCGTGCCCGCAGCAGCCCCTGCCCTCCGGGCAGCACGCCCGCCACGCTGTGGATGCGTGTCGCCTCCAGCGCTTCTTCCAGGGTCAGCGGCGGCAGGATCCCCGCGAGCCGCCGCGCCAGCATCGTCTTGCCGGAGCCCGGCGGCCCGATCAGCAACACGTTGTGCCCGCCCGCCGCAGCCACCTCCAGCGCCCGTTTGGCCGTCGTCTGCCCCCTGACGTCCGCGAAATCCAACTGTGGATCCGCGGAGGCGCCCGATTCAACCGCTGCGGGCAGGTTCGGCTGGAACCGCGACGGTTCCGTCAACAGCCCGACCACCTCGTTCAGGTGCGTGACGCCATACACCTGCAGTCCCTCGACGACCGCCGCCTCTGCCGCATTCTCCTTCGGCACGATTACCGCACGTGCTCCCTGCTCCCGCGCACAGGCGGCTACCGGAAGCGCCCCGCGCACCGGCCGCACGCTGCCATCCAGCGAAAGTTCGCCCACCAGCAACTGATCGTGCCGCGCCGGCACCTTCCCCATCGCGCCGAGGATCGCAATCGCAATGGGCAGATCGAAGCCTGCTCCCTCCTTTCGCAGGCTCGCAGGCGCCAGATTGATCGTCACGCACTGGCTGGGCTGGTAGAAGCCGCTGTTGGAGAGCGCCGAGCGGATCCGCTGCCGGCTTTCCTTCACCGCCGTGTCCGGCATCCCGACTACCGCGAAGTCGCGTTCCTGCCCGCCCGGATAGACGTCCACCTCGACGTCTACCGGTTGGGCTTCGATGCCCACAAGAGCGGCGCTCAGCGTGCGGAACAGCGGCATCGGCGCGGCGGCCTCCTCTGAAAAGGTGCCGCCGCCCCGGGATTCCTCTCAGGACAGGTTGGCCGCGACGTCCTCAGCGTTTCCGCGGCGGCTGCTGGATCACCGTGTAGTCCTGCGGGATGTTGAACCAGGATGCGTCTGGTTCTTCTCCCATCCGCACATCCGTCATTGCCCGCCTCACGATCACCGTCTTTCCATCCACCTCCATCTTGCCCTCTGACCGAAGCACCAATTCGAGGTCCAGCGACACGCAGCTCTCGCCGATGGTGGCCAGCTTGCCCGGCATGCCCTGCCGCACCGGAAAGCGCACGCAAGGAATGTTCAGGTGGCTGGATTGCGATCCCAGATCAGCCGCCTGCGGCGCCGCCCTCCCGCCCTCCATGTATTGAAGCATCTTGTCGACGACCATGGCCTTTTTCGCACGTGAATCGAGCGAATACATCAAGCCGGAGGAGCTGTCCCAGAGCGACGCCCGGCGCCCATTGTTGTCCTCCTGAAGCGAGTAACGGCTCCCCAGCCGGTTTCGCGCCTCCAGAAGCTGGATGGAGTTCACCAGGTGCTCCCCGCCGGAGGAATCGACTTGAAAGACCTGGATCAGCCCTTTGGCTACGTAGGGCTCCGCCGCCAGGCAAGACCCCGCCGATGACGCAGCGATCACCAGGATCCAGCCGGCAGAACTACGGGCGGCGCAAGCGATCCATGCCGCGAAAGACATGACTCTCATTTTGAACCTCCGTTCTCTCTGGAAACACCCCCACCCGGCTACGCCGGACAAAGGCATTCAACACACCACACCTCCCCGAAGGGCCAGGTGTTGCAAAACCAGGGCACTAAATAAACCTGGCAACCGGGCCCGCAGTACTGGCTAATAGGAACCGGGTCGCCCCAGCGGGACGCGCACAAGCAAATGTTGAAGGGACAAAAGTCACAGCCATCCCCAAACTCAACACAGCATCTGGCCCCGGCGGGCTGCAAGCCCCCCGTCGCCGCCAAGAGCGACAAGAAAACGGTCGCTGTCTTCAGAAATGTTTTCGCTTTTCGCATCCATTCCCTCCCTGAGGGCTGATTGTACCCCCCCCCAAAGTGCTTATCAATGCAAAAATACAGAAACTATTGTGGCTGTTGTGGCTTCGCTTTTCCTTGGTAAAGACTTTTCGAAATAACAGCGAACAGACAACAAATACAGGCCCATGGCGGGCGGTATTCATGCATCGCCTTGGAGATCCTGTCCCTGCTGTCGCACCCGGGCTCGATGCGGCGCGGAGCAACCTCATCCGCGATGCAGGCGCGCGCATGCTTCGGATCTGCCTTCTTCCTCGCGAATCTCCGAAAAAGCACCAAGGGATTCCGCGGTGTTCCTGTTTCGCAATCACCGCATCAGGCCATGTTGACGTGCTCGCGGAGGCAGCCTCACCCATTTGCGCCGAAGCAGCTACCGCTCCACGCGGAAGCGCCCCTGCGCGGTGGCCGCCCTGCCGCCGGTCTTGTCCGTCACAGTGACTTCCAGCACGTATTCCCCTGCCGCCACGCTTTCTGTAATGCGCAATGTCAGAGCTCCGTTCAGCAGGCGCCGCGGATAGAACGGCTCGCCCTCGTCGCTGGCTGCCTCCTCCTGCGAGAACAGCACGTCTCCCTGCGTGTTGAGCACGCGGAGGCCGTAGCCGACCGCGAATCGGTTCTTCTCCCCCAGCGTGAACCCGGCCACCTGGAAGCGCGCTACCAGCATCTGGCCAGGATGGTATACGGGGTCTGCCATGGGTTCGCGTTCCGCCTCGTCGCGGTAAAAGCCGAAGTTCAACACGCTCAGGTCTTTCACCTGCGGCAGCGGCTTGCCGCCAACGCGGAAAGGGACCTCCAGCTCGGTGCTCGTCTGCGCCAGCTCGTCGGCGGCGCGGATCTTGATGCGGTATTCCCCCGGGGGAAGCTGTCCGGGCAGCGCAAGCGTATACTGGACGCGCGGCAGCCAGTTCTTGTCTTCGAAGGCCAGTTCTTCCTGAATGGCTCCGTTCGCGGGAGGCTCGAGCAGCCGCCCTTCCGGATCGATGGCGTACAGGGTCCAACGGAGATCCACGCGGTCCTTTACCACGCGGAAGCCGGAGATGCGGAAGCTGAGATACAGCAGCTCGCCGGCATGGTACTCATAGTTGGAGCTGATGGCTGGGCCATCCTCCTGGCGGAAGTGGAGCGTGGCCCCGGTGATCGCCAGCTTCGAGGCAGGCGGCGGATCGGCGATCAGCGCCGCCAGCGGCAGCAGCATCAGCCAGTGGCAGCCCACGATTCTATTGTGCGCCCTTATCGCGCCGGCGGCATCTGCGGCTCCACCGCCGGGCTGCCTGCGGGCGCTTCCTCCCGGTAAGGCAGCCTCACCAGAGCCGTCTTCTCGGTTTCCACATCGCCGCCGCTGGAAACGCGCAACGTGTAATCTCCCGGCGGGACGTCGAACAGCAGCGTTCCTGTCTCCGTCTGCGTGCTGCGAATTCTCCGCAGCAGCCCCATCCACTGCGGGACTCCCTCCCCTTTGTCCAGTTCGAGGATCTCCTTGCCGTTCTTGTCGATCAGGGTCAGCAGCGGCGCCGTCACGTCCTCCGGCCCGTTGTTGGTAATGCTCACCGTCACCAGCAGGAACCTGTGCTGCGGCTTCCGCGGGCCGGCCTCCGTCTGAAGCTCGTCCCGCCATTCGGTCTGGTACACCGTGTAGCTCAGATCTCCGGCCACCACAGGCGAGCCCATTGGATGCGCGACGTCCGCACTCCGTACGCCGCAAGACGTCAGGGCTGTCAGCGCAGCCATGAGGGCCGCCGCTGCAGAGAGTCCGCGAAAAGCTGCGTTCATCCAGCTTGCCTCCGAATCAATATCAGTGTGAAACATATCGAATCTCGCGGCTCCGCGCAATGGATGATCCCGCTTTTCCTCGGGCTGCTTGCCAGCGCCTGTCCGGCTCAGCCCCTGCGCCACCCCGCCACCGGGCGCGTCATCGCGCCCGTGATGAGCGCCGCAGGCGCACCATGGCTGGAGCGCTCCGAACGCGAATCCGAGGAGCGGCCGAGCCTCGCTGTCCGGTTGTTGCGCCTGCAGCCCGGGCAGATTGTCGCCGATGTCGGCGCCGGGTCGGGGTACTACACCGAACTGCTGGCTCGCGCTGTGGGACCCGCCGGCCGCGTGTATGCCACAGACATTCAGCCGGAGATGATCCGCCTGCTCGAGCAGCGCATCCGGCGCAAGCGGCTCACCAACGTGGTGCCGGTGCTTGCTTCGGAGACCGATCCGCGCCTGCCTCCGGAGTCGCTCGATCTGGCCCTCCTCGTGGACGTCTATCACGAGTTCGCTTACCCCCAACAGATGCTGCGCCGCCTCCGCGAGGCGCTCAAGCCGGGCGGGCGTCTCGTGCTGATCGAATTCCGCAAAGAGGACCCCTCGGTTCCCATCCGCGAGGAGCACAAGATGAGCATTGCCGAGGCGCGCGCCGAAGTGGAGCCAGAAGGCTTCGTCTTCGACCGCGTTTTGAACGACCTGCCCTGGCAGCATATCCTGATATTTCGCAAATGAAGAATGCCCGCTTCCCTTCGGAGCACTCCTCCGGGCGCGACACCGCCACCGGCGCTCCTCTCCACCGCCTCACCAGCGCGCAGGCGATCAACCATCATCCCTACTTCCTGAACCCGGCTCTCACGCCGGATGAAGAGATGCTGCTATTTTCAAGCAACCGCAGCGGCGCCTGGCAGCTCTATTCCATCGAGCCATTCCCGCAAGGCGAAATCCGCCAATGGACCGATGGCGAACCGGTCCACCCGTTCTCCCCATGCATTCATCCTCAAGGCCAGTCTGTGTACTTTGTGCGCGGCGGCTCGATCTGGGAGATCCGGCGCGCCACGCTGGCGGAGCGCGAGGTCGTGCGCTATGAAAACGCCCAGTTTGGCGAGATCTCGCTGTCTCCCTGCGGCGAGTGGATCACCGCAGCGGCGAAGATCGGATCCGAGAACGGACTGGTCGTCGGACGCTCGGATGGAACGCAATGGGCCTTCCACCGTTTCCCGCGCACGGTCATCCATCCGCAATTCCACCCGCTCGAGCCGGAGTGGATCGAGTTCGCTGCCGATCCCGCGCCGCGCATGCACCGCATCCGCCGCGACGGCACGGGGCTGGAGTGCCTTTACGAGCACTCCAACGAGGAGTTCGTGGTGCACGAGACATTCCTCGGCCGCACTGGCGACCTCGTCTACGTCGAGTGGCCCCGGGCGCTCTGGCGCATGGATTGGACGACGCGCGAACGCCGCAGGATCTGCGAGTTCAACGCCTGGCATATCACGCCCAACCAGGCCGGCACGCTGGTTCTATGCGACACCAACCATCCCGACCGCGGTCTCTTTCTGATCGACGCCGAGTCCGGCGAGCAGCGCCTCATCGGGCTCTCGGAAAGCTCGAACCGCGGCTCGCAATGGGCCCGGAGCCGTTACGCTCTTCCGGAAGACTTCGCCGCCGCCCGCGCCTCGCTCGGCGAGAATCTCAGCTGGATGGAAAACGCCGCGGACACGGTCTACGGGCCGCAGTATACGCACCCGCACCCGTCGTTGTCTCCCTCCGGGCGGTATGTGATCTACACGAGCGACCGCAGCGGCCACCCGCAGGTCTACGCGCTGGAGCTGCATGGATAACCTCACCCATTCACTCACCGGCGTGCTGCTGGCCCGCACGGGGCTCGCGCGCGGCGTTCCTTTTGGCACTGCGCTGGCGGTCGGCGCCGCCAATTTCGCGGACATTGACATCGTCACCGGCGCGAAGAGCTGGATCTGCTACCTGCACTACCACCGGGGTTTCACGCACTCGCTCCTTTGGCTGCCCCTGGTGGCGGCGGCCCCTCTGCCCATCTGGTGGCTTCTGGCGCGGCGCCGCGGGCCGGTGACGCGCGCCCTGTGGTGGCGCGCGTACCGCATCTCGCTCGTCGCCGGACTCACACACCCGCTGCTGGATCTGCTGAACGTCTACGGAATCCGCCTGTGGACGCCAGCAAGCGAACGCTGGCTGCACCTGGACCTGCTGTTCATCGTCGACATCTGGGTGTGGGCCGTGCTGCTGGTATGCACGTTGGGCCCCATGCTGGCGCGGCTCGTGTATGCGGAGATCGGCGCCCGCGGCGCGCCCGGCCGCGGCATGGCCTGGCTGGGACTGGCCGGATTCGCCGCCATTGTCGGATTCCGCGCGCTGCAGCATGAACAGGCGGTGGCGCAGCTCAGCGCGCATGTCTATGGCGGCGAGCCGCCCCGCCGCGTGCTGGCCACGCCCTCGCCCGCCAATCCGTGGAAGTGGACCGGAATCGTCGAGACGCGCTCCGCATGGCGGCTTGTGCCTGTCGATCTGCTGCGCCCGCTGGATCCCGAGGCGGGAACTGTCTTCTACAAGCCGGATGCGGAGAAGTTCCGCCCCGCGCTCGCCTCCACGGAGACGGGCCGCGTGTTTCTCAATTTCTCGCAGGTCCAGTGCTGGTCTGTCACGCCCGCGCCGGACCCCGAGGGCGCAACTCTGGTGCGAATCGCAGACCTGCGCTTCGGTCCGCCGGAAGGCAATTCCTTTGTCGCTTCGTTCCTCGTCGATGCTGCAGGGCGCGTGCTGCACGAAGAGTTTTCCTTTGGCAGGATGGAAGCGAGAAAACGCTGATCTTCAGCAGCCGGGAGGCGGCCATGCCCGTGCCGGAATACCCCATGATCATCGGCGGCGCCGAGCACCGTTCGGACGTTCCGCTCACTGTTCGCGTTCCCTATGACGGCGAGCCGTTCGCCACGGTGTTCGCCGCCTCGGAAGATCACCTGCGGCTTGCCGTCGAACACGCGGAGCGCGCCGCGGCGGTGATGCGCGAGATGACCCGCGCCGAGCGCGCCTCGATTCTCTTGCGCGCCCACGCACTGCTCGGCGAGCGCCGCGAGCTGTTCGCACGCACCATCGCCGCCGAAAGCGGCAAACCGCTGCGCGAGGCGCGCACGGAGGTGGAGCGTGCGCTCTCCACGCTGTTCTTCTCCGCAGAAGAGGCGCACCGCCTTGCGGGAGAGGAGGTCCCCATGGACGCTGCGCCGGCGGGTGCGGGGCGCATGGCGATGTTCATTCGCGAGCCGCTGGGCGTGATCGCCGCCATTACGCCTTTCAACTTCCCTCTGAACCTCTCCATGCACAAGATCGGCCCGGCTCTGGCTGCGGGCAATGCGGTCATCCACAAGCCCGCCTCCGCCACGCCGGTCACCGCAGTGCTTCTGGCGCGGCTGTTCCTGGAGGCAGGGCTCCCGCCGGGCGCGCTGAACGTGGTCACCGGCCCCGGCGGCGCCATCGGAGATTACCTTGTGGAGCATCCTGGAATCCGGATGGTCACGTTCACCGGCAGCGCAGAGGTCGGCCTTCGCATCCGCTCGCGCGCCGGCATGAAGCGCGTGACGCTGGAGTTGGGGAACAACTCCGCGGTGATCGTCTGCGCTGACGCCGACCTTGAAGATGCAATCTCGCGCTGTGTCCCGGGCGCCTACGCCAATTCCGGCCAGGTTTGCATCTCTGTGCAGCGGATCTTCGCCGAGGAACCTGTTCATGCAGACTTCGTCAGCCGCTTTGCTGCACGGGCCTCGGAGCTGCCCATCGGCCATCCGCTGGAGGAGACCTCCGCGGTGACGTCGCTCATCACCGAAGCGGAAGCGCAGCGCGTCACGGCGTGGATCGGCGAAGCCATCCAGGCGGGTGCAAAGCTCGTCACCGGCGGAGGACGGGACCGCGCGACGGTGCAGCCTGCTGTGCTTGCCGACGTGCCACCCCACACGCGTATCTTCGCGCAGGAGGCATTCGGGCCTGTGGCAGGCATCAACCGGTTCCGCGATCTCGACGAAGCCATCGCCGCAGTCAACGAGTCTCCTTACGGACTTCAGGCTTCGATCTTCACACGGGACATCGAGAAAGCCTTTCGGGCTGCCCGCCGCGTTCATGTCGGCGGATTTCTGATCAACGACGTGCCGCAGTTGCGCGTGGACCAGATGCCCTACGGAGGCGTGAAGCTGAGCGGCATGGGGCGAGAGGGGCCGCGGTACGCCATCGAGGAGATGACCGAGATCAAGCTGATCAGCTGGCGCGTCTGACTTCGCCAGACGGCTGCATCGAGGCGCGCGCCACCCCCGCAAGGGCCGCCCCGAATGCACGAAGGGCGCGCCCCGCAGGGCGCGCCCTTCGCAGGTCGAGGAAGATTCCCGCCGTTCAGAACGACAGGCGCAAGCCGAAGCGGAACTGCCGCGAGGAGTCCGCGCTCGTGATGCACATGAAGTTGTTCAGCGGGTTGGGAACGTCGGTGTTCAGCGAGCCGTCCGGCCGGAGCCTCATATTGCCGGCGAATCCGTTGGGGTTGCCCCAGCGGCGGGCGGCCGTGACGTTGTAGGACTCGGCCCGGAATTCCATGTTCAGCTTCTCGGAGATCCGGAAGTTCTTGAACAGGCCGGGATCGAGCCGCCAGAATCCGGGCCCGTAAATGGGGTTGATGCCCATGCTGCCCGGGATGTACTGCGGGTTCGACGGATTGAAGTAGAACAGCGGGTCGCGGAAGGACGACGGGTCATAATAGGGCTGCTGCGGTCCCTTGCCGCCCAGTTTCCTCACCGGCCCGATCTGATGCGCCGTCTGCGTGCAGCCAATGCACTGCAGCGAAGCGGCGCTGCCCGTGACCGTGAAGGGCGTTCCGCTGTACGCGCTGAACATTCCGGTCAGGCGCCAGCCGCCGGCGATCAAGTCCGCGACCTTGTTCTCGATGTTGTACTTGCGGCCCTTGCCGAAGGGCATTTCGTAGACCCAGCCGGCGGTGAACATATGCCGGCGGTCATAGCTGGCCGGGGAGTAGTTCCGGGCCAGCATGCCCTCCCAGTTGAAGGCTTTCGGGCCGGCCCAGCCGGTGTCGTCGGCCATGTTCAGGGCCTTGCCGAAGGTGTAGGAGATGGTCATGAAGAGCCCGTCGCTGTAAGACTTCTTCACGTTGACCTGAAGCGAGTCGTAGGCGCCGTAGCCCCAGCCATCCCACATGTTGGCGGCAATCGTCCTGCCATGGGCCTTGAACAACGGCAAGTTGGCCGTCGTGACGCCGAGGCCCGGGCCGACAGTGTTGATGTTGCGGTCCATCAGCTGCTTGATGGTGCGCGTGGCGACGTAGCCGGCGCTGGCCACGATGTTCCACGGCAGCTGCCGTTCGAGCATGAAGTTCCAGCTCTGGATATAACCTCTGTTGAGGTGGCCGCCCCACGGGCTGCGCGGCCCCATGTCGAAGTTCAAAGGCAGCGGGATGACGCCGCTGCTGATGTCCGGTGTGGGCACGTCAGGAATGCCCTGATCGATTGTGTTGTACCAGCCGAACACACTCACCTGTGGCACCCAGTTGGCACTCAGGGTGGCAGGGTAGAGCCCGCGCAGCGGACGGCCGAACGGAATCGGATCGTAGGTGATGCCGTAGCCGGCGCGGATCACGTTCTTGTCGCCCACGCGGTAAGCGAAGCCGACGCGGGGAGCGAACAGCTTCTTGCTGACCGTGATGCCGGCGTTGCGGGGGACATTCCCGATGCCGCCCAGGTAGACCAGATTGGTCGTGGGATCCCAGCGCTCAATACCGCGGTCGCCGCGGTGGATCAGCGGGTAGTACTCATACCGCAGGCCGAGGTTCAGCGTCAGGCGGCGGTTCACCTGCCAGCGGTCGCGGAAGTACCACGCGAGCTGCCACTCGCGGGTCTTCATCTCGAAGAACTGGATGGACTTCGAGTAGCTCGATACGTAGCCCAGCAGAGCCGCTGCAAAGGCGTTCGGCTCCTGCGCAACCTGCGCCGGGATGTTGGTGATTCCGCCGGCGAAGGAGATGGCGCCGCGCGGGTTGGCCGTCTCCGGCTGCCAGTGGTTCAGCTCCAGCCGGCGCGGCTCGAAGCCCCAGCGGAACTCATGCGCGCCGCTGATCTTGCTGAAGTTGGTCTGATAGGTGTAGCTGCGCTCCTTGCGGAAGAGGGGCGCCCAGGTGGCGCCGACTCCTACGTAGCTGAAGCCGAAACCGGTGACCTGCGGCAGTCCGCCATAGCGCGGATCGTTTGCATACTGGCGCCCGCCGTTGGTGCCCGGGATCTTCCAATCGTCCAGACCAACGTTCCTGCCCATGCCGGGTATGGTGACCTCCTGATCCATGCGCGTGTACCCAAACACGCCGTCCATGTAGAAGGTGGGCGAGAACGTGTAGTTGTGACCCGCGGTGACCAGCTGTGTCGTGGTGTCGCCGATACCCTCCGTCCCGAGCGCCGCGCCGCCCAGATCGCCGAACGGATAGTGGCCGCGCACGGGCGCATCCATGCGGCTGTATTTGCCCCAGATCATGAGCTTGGACGTCGTGTTCCAGTTCATCTTGTAGTCGTACTGGTTGCGGATCAGCGACATGATGCCCTGCGCCAGGTAGTTGCCCTGGAGATTGTTCGGGTCGGTGGGCGAGACCTGGTTTGGCAGCGGCATCTTCGAGTAGATGTTGGGGAAGATGGGGTTCCACCGGGATTTCGGCACGATGTTGTTCGGGAATGGAGTCCGGTTCGCCGCCTGGCCGGGCGGGGCGCTCAGCGGATCGTAGACGCGGGCGTAGTTGATCCACTTGCTGAAGTCGCCTTCACGGAATTCGGCTGGCGCGACCGAGTAGTTTCCGGACTGCCCGGTGGCTTCGTCGGTCCGCTCATACCCGAAGAAGTAGAACAGCTTGTCCTTCTTGATCGGACCGCCCAGCGTGCCGCCGGCGATGTTCTGAGTCGTCTTCGGCATGCGGAACGTGGCTGCGCGGAAGTACGGGGCGTTGTTCAGCCGGTTATTGTTGTGGAACCAGTAGGCCACGCCGTGCAGCTCGTTCGTGCCCGACTTCGTGGTCACGGTGATGGCGGCGCCTCCGGCCATGCCCTGCTCGGCGTCGAACGAGTTCGTGCTGATGTTGACCGTCTCGATGGTTTCCACCGGCTGGACATAGGCCACATGGTGCGGCAGCCAGATGTTGATGTTCACCGCGCCGTCAGTGAGGGTGTTGTTGTTGTTCCTCGGCGTGCCGTTGATATTGGTTGTCAAGGCACGGCCCGGCGTGTCGACCGGAGCATTCTGGAAGGCTGCCGGAGTCGCCCCCGGCACCAGGTTGATCAGCGTCTGGTAGTTGCGATAGCCCGGAAGCGGCATGTTGGTCACCGTCTGGGAGGTGATCTCCGCCCGGACGTCGCTCTTGTCTGTCTGCAAAACCACCGCAGACGCAGAAACCGTGACCTGCTCGGTCATCTGGCCCACCTCGAGGCGGGCGTCGACGCGCGTCACCGTATTGATGGCCACTTCTACTCCCGTGCGCGTCAACGTGCGGAAGCCGGAGGCGGCGAACTTCAACTCGTACAGGCCCGCGGGCAGGTTGGGCACGACATAACGGCCCGCCTCGTCCGCTTCGACTTCGCGGCTGATGCCGGTAGCGGGGTTGGTGATAGTCACTTTGGCCTTGGGAACGACCGCACCGGTGGGGTCTTCCACAACGCCGACAATGGAGCCGTAAAGCACCTGCGACAAGGCAGGCGCTGCCGTCAGTGCAAGCAGAGCCACGACGGCGATAAGTGTGACAGTGATGTGTCTTCGCATGAGCGACGAGACAACCTCCTCCCCGCCATTTAACTCCACTTCCGGATTCTGGTCAACCCGCGAAATTTCTGCGTCTTGCGTTTCAGATGCCTGGGTCTGTTTTGGCGTCAGCGCCGGGCTTCCCGCATCTGGCGCAGCGCCGGCGCGAGGTTCTTGGGCAGGTAGATGGAGAAAACGCGTCCGCCGAGCCCCTTCACCAGGCTCGTGATCGCGTCGGCGTCTTCGGCGACGCCTTGCAGGGAGAAAGCCAGATGGAAGGCGGGCGGCGCGCCCTCCTTCAGGGCCGGGTCCAGCGTGCGGATCTTCTGGCCTCCCCGCCAACGCGCTCCGATGAAGATCAGGGCATCGGGACGCGGCTCGCCGCGCAGCTCCCTCCGCACGAGGTCCTGAAGAAAGTCCCCCGCCAACGGCCCCTCCTGCAGCGTGCGCAGCGGGATGGTGCCGAAGTCCGCGCGCGCCAGCTGCTGCGCAAGACGGCCGACGTCGCCGGGATGCAGCTGCGGCGACCGGAACAGCACGTCGCGCTTCAGGAGATCGAAGACCACCAGGGATGCCGACTGGAAGCCGCCGTCCCGCAAAACCGCGCTCAGCGTGCTGAGCAGCACCTGCCGGTCCCACGGCGAAAGGCGCGTGACATAGCGCCGGGGGCGCACCGGCGAGGCATGCAGGAAGATGGCTGCGTGGCCCCTGCCGTCGCCGTCAAATCCCTGCCAAAGACCGGTCTCGAGCGTGCGCACGCTGGCAGGAGGTTGCACGGCGCTGTCCTCTCTCACCTTCAGCTTCCACTCGCGGCGGCATTCGCCTCCGCCGTTGGACATCACGATGAGCTCCACGCGGTACTCGCCCCGGCCGAGGAACCAGCCGCCTCCGAGATTCATCTCCACGCGCCTCAGGTCCGCGCCTTCGGGCGGCTCGGGCACGCTGAGCCGTTGATACAGGTGCACGGGCTCGGCAGCCGGCGCCACGGGCGTGACCCGGGCGATGGAGACCACTTCCCGCGGCGGCGCCCCTTCCATCAGGGGAGCCGCCGTAATCGAGACGTTGTAGCCAGCCCACACGCGCAGCCCGTAATCGAGGAAGGGCCGGAACGGCTCGATCCGGCACGGCATCCGGCGCTCCGGCGCCTGCTTCCACTGCCTGTCGAACGCTTCGGCCAGCCTGCGCCCGGCTTCCTCCTGCGGATTGGCCAGCCACTGCGCCGCGGCGGGCGCGGCGAGGGCGATCAGGAGTGCCGGAAATGCCTTCATGGACGGCCTGATTTCATGATGCCCGAGCCCTCCTCCGGGGCGCAGGCGCGGGCCGCAGCGCCGGAAACCCGCGCCAGACGGGCCTCCGGACGCGCCGGATGCAAAAAAAGCCCGAAAAATTGCGGTTTTTGCGCCTCACCCCCTTTACACTGGCCCGTGCGATCCCGTATGATTGATCTGCGAACGGAACCATCCAACATTTCCGGCTGGTTTTGTTTTAAACATCCCGGCGCGGCCTGTGAGGCCGCTCCGGCGAAGGGAGAGACGCAGAAGACATGGCCGAAGCGAAGAAGATGACCCAGACGCAGCTGGTGAACGAAATCGCCACTGCCACCGGAATCACCAAGAAGCAGGCGAAAGCCGCCATCGAGAAGCTGGTCGAGATCGCCGTCGCGCAGACCAAGAAGGTCGGCGTCTTCGTGATCCCCGGCATCGGGCGCCTGAAGAAGGTGGAGCGCAAGGCGCGCATGGGGCGCAACCCCGCCACCGGCGAACCCATCAAGATTCCCGCCCGGAAGACGGTGAAGCTGACGCTCTCGAAGTCGATCAAGGACGCCATCGTCCCGCCCAAGCCGAAGAAGTAAGGCGGACAGGACGGCTTGTTCCCGCCCCGGGTTCCGGCATGGAATCCGGGGCGTTGCTTTGGAGCACGACGTGGAATGCAGAAAGCCCCGCCCAAACCGGGAGAGGTCTGGGCGGGGCCGGTCTTGTGGAGATCCTGGAATCGCCGCCTTGCTTGCCGGCGGCGCGCAGGCAGGCGGCTCAGGCCTGCTTCTTCTCTTCCGTCTTGGCAGGCGCCTGCTCTTCCTTCAAAGCGTTCTTGAAGTTTCTGATTCCTTCTCCGAGGCCTTTTGCCAGCTCCGGGATCTTCCTCCCGCCGAACAGCAGGACGGCGATGCCCAGAATGATCAGCAGTTCGGGTAAGCCAATTTGCCGCACGCGGCCTCCTTTGTCACCTTCATTGTAGGGAGCGCCGGAAACGGGCGTCAAGCAAGCTGCGCGAGGCAGGGCGATGAAGCAACGAAAGAACGGCCAGGGCCGGCGGAAGGATCCGGCAAAGAAGGCGCGGCGCCAGGCACGGATCGTGGTCGGCCCGGTACCGCCTTCCCGGGTCATTCCGCCCGCCAGACAGCGCAAGGCGAAGCACAAGAAGAAGGCCGGCGAGGAGGATGCCCAGTAGCGGCGGGAGCGCAAGCGCGAGCCGCGATTCCTCTTGAGAAGACGCCGCCCGCAGGCCCACTTCATAAAGGATTGCGCAGTCCATTGGCGGCGCCCGCGCTCCTGTTCGCCGGCGGAGTGGCGGTGTCGAGACTCGCTGCCCTTTCCGCGGCCGAGGCGCTTCTGTGCCTTGTTCTGGCCGCGGCGGCCCGGGGGGTGGCGAGGGGCATTCTCGCAGGAAGGATTACTGCATGGACCGCGTGGGCCGCGGCGGGCGCGCTGGCTGCGGCGGTCCATCCTCCGCCCGCTGCGCCCGCTATCGACTTGACGCCCCGCAGGATCGAAGGATGCGTCGTCGAAAGCTCCTCCCTCCGTGGCGACCGTGTGCAGTTCACATTGGCGATTCAGCCCGAGGCGCGAGTGCGCGTGTCCTGGCCCATCGCCGAAGACGGCAGCCTCCCGCTGCCACTCTTTTACGGGCAACGCGTAGCGGCGGAACTGCGCCTGCAGCGCGTCCGCGGCTTTCGCAACGCCGCCGGGTTTGACGCCGAGGCGTATTTCGCCCGCCGTGGCATCTTCTGGACCGCCGCACCCGCGCGGGGCGCGCGCCTGGAGCGGCTGCCGGGCGCGTGCGGCTCGCCATGGCGGCGGGGACTGGAGCGGCTGAGGGCGGCGGCGCTGGAGAGAATCGATGCCGTTCACTCCTCCGATGCCACGCGCGCCGCGCTGATGCGCGGACTGCTGCTTGGAGACAAAAGCGGCATCCGCAAGGTGTGGGTGGAAGACTTCCGCCGCACAGGCACGTATCACGCGCTGGTGATCTCCGGCAGCCACGTCACTCTGGTGTGCGGCCTGTTTCTGCTCTGGCGGCGGTTTTCGGGCCTGGGCTGGCGCACTGTGCCGCTGGCAGCCTCGGCGCTCGCCTGGCTGTATGCGCTCATGGCTGGCGCTGATCCGCCGGTGCTGCGCGCCGCGGCGGGTTTTACGCTTTTCGCTGCCGGAGCGGCGCTCTACCGGCGGCTCGCGTTGCTGAACACCGTGGCGGCGGTGGCCATCGTGTTCCTCGCTCTCGATCCCGATCAGCTCTTCGAAGCCAGCTTTCAGCTCTCCTTCCTCGCAGTGGCCGCCCTGGGCGCGTTCTTCCCCGGGCGCCCGTTCCGCCGCGGGCTGGACGGACGCGCGATGGCGGCGCAACTGGAGCGGAAGCTCGCGGCGGAGACCTTGCACGAGTTGCTGCGCCTTCCGGTCCGGCTCGCGCGCTTTGCGGTCGAGAGCGCGGCAGCACTCTGGAGATGGGGGCGAACCCTGTTCCTGGCATCCGCCGCCGTGCAACTGAGCCTTGCCTTGCCCATGGCGCTGCTCTTCCACCGGCTTTCGATCACGGGATTCAGCGCCAATGTCGTCGCTGTGCCTTTCGTCTCGCTGGCCATCCCCGCAGGGTTTCTCGCCGCCTTCACGGGCTGGGAGTGGATGGGCCGCATCGCCGGCTCGCTTCTGGATGTTTCGCGCCGCCTGGTCGCATGGCACGCACAGCTGGAACCGGACTGGCGCATCCCCGATCCGCCCCTGTGGCTGGCCGTTCTATTATTCGGGACCCTGATCGGCTGGGTGACTGCGCGCCGCTCCGGAGTGCGGTGGCTGACGGGCGGTCTCTACTGCGCGTTGCTGGTTCTGGCAGTCCTGCACCCCTTTGAGCCGCGGAGCGAGAGGGGTGTGCTGGAACTGGCGGCGATCGACGCGGGCCAAGCCGAAAGCCTCCTGCTGGCGCTGCCCGGCGGCGCCCACGTTCTGGTGGATGCCGGCGGACCGGCGCACCACGGCAGGAGACGGGTCGATCCGTTCGACGCGGGCGAGGAGGTGATCTCGCCCGTGCTCTGGAGCAGGGGCATCCTGAGGCTTGATGTCCTGGCGTTGAGTCACCTCCACGAGGATCACGCCGCCGGGGCGCCCTCGGTGATCCGGAATTTCCGCCCCCGCGAGATCTGGATCTCTTTCCCGAGGGAGTCGCTGCTCTGGCGGGAAATTCAGGCGGCGGCGCGGCAGGCGGGGAGCCGCATCCGCAGCTTGCGGCAGGGAGACCAGTGCCCTCTGCCGGGCGTGTCCTGCCGCGTGCTGGCCCCTCCCTCTTCGGATGAAGGCGGCGGGCGCATCCAGAACAAGGATTCGCTGGTGCTGGAAATCCGCCACGGGCGGCACGTCCTGCTGCTGGCTGGCGACATCGAGCCGAAGCGGGAGGCGGAGCTGGCCGAGGAAGGGCTTCTGCAGACGGCGCACGTTCTGAAAGTGCCGCACCACGGCGGCAGATTCAGCGCCACTTCGCGCCTGCTGGAGGCTGTCCGCCCCGCCGTGGCGGTCATCAGCGCGGGGGAGAACAACAGTTACGGGCTTCCGCACCGCGAGGCGCTCGCGCGGTTGTCGGAAAGGCGGGTTCTCGTGCTGCGGACGGACCGGGATGGAATGGTGGCCGTCCGCACGGACGGCCGTTATCTGGAGGTGCGGCAGGCGGCCGGGAAGCGGCCCGCGGGAATCTTCGACTGGGAATGACGCGCGCTAGGGGGCGCCCTCCTCGGTGCCTGCCTCGGCTTCGGCAGCCGCCTCCGGCCCGGCCTGCAAGGCTTCGCGCAAAATCGCCTCCGCTTTTTCGCGCTGGTCTTCCGGGACCAGAAGCTCGTAGGGCAGGTTGGGCAAGGGCGTCGCGCCTTGCACGATCACCTCGATTCCGTTGGCCTCCAGCAGCGGCTGCACGGTGGCCAGTTCGATCTCCGAAAGTTCGAGTTCCAGCCCTTCCAGCGAGAGCGGCACGAACCGGCGTTCGCTTTCAGGTTGAGTTGGGCTGCTCATTCCGCCTCCGCCTTTATTTTACGGGCAAAGCGCGGAAATTCATCCCCCGGGCGGTAGAATACAAGGCAGGAGGCTCTCCAAAATGGCATTCGATGCTGAAGAATATACGAGCAACGCGTTGTGGTTTCTGGCCGGAGCTGCCGTGGGCGCGACGCTCGCACTCTTGTTCGCCCCCGCGCCTGGGCGTGTCACGCGCCGCAAGATCCGCCATGCCGGACGCCGGAGTCTGATCGCCGCCGAACGCGTCGGCGAGGATCTGATGGAAAAGGGGCGCGAGATCTACGAAAAGGGCAAGCACCTGGCCGATGAAGCGGCCGAGCTGTTCGACCGCGGCAAGAAGCTCGTGGAGGGCTAGCACCCATGCGCCTGTGCGATTTCCGCAACGAGCCCTACACCGACTTCTCCCTGTCCGAGAACGCCGAAAAGATGCGGGCAGCCCTGTCTGCTGTCCGGGCCGAGTTCGGAAAAGAGTACGACATCCGGATCGGCGAGGCCCGTCATCGCACCGGCGCTCTGCTTTCCTCCCTGAACCCCTCCAGACCTTCGGAAACCGTCGGCCTGCATCACAAGGCCACGCCCGAGCTGGCGCGTCAGGCTGTGGAGTCCGCCCACGACTTTTTCCCGCAATGGGCGTCCACGCCGGTCAGCGAGCGCGCCGCCATGCTCCGCCGCGCGGCAGCCATCCTGCGACGCCGCAAGATGGAGTTCGATGCCTGGCTCGTCTATGAAGCCGGCAAGACCTGGCCGGAAGCGGAGGCCGATGTCAGCGAAGCGATCGACTTCTGCGAGTATTACGCCCTGCTGGCCGGGCGGATGGCGAATCCGGAGCCGCTGGTGCAACTGCCCGGCGAGCGGGACGAGCTGCGCTACATTCCGCTCGGCGCCGGGGTCATCATTCCACCCTGGAATTTTCCGCTGGCCATTTTGACCGGCATGACCACCGCGGCGCTGGTGAGCGGCAACACGGTGGTCATCAAGCCCAGCTCGGACACTCCCACCATCGCCGCGAAATTCGCCGAGGTTCTGGAAGAGGCGGGCGTGCCGCTGCGCGCGTTCACGCTTCTGGTGGGCAGCGGCGCGGAGGTGGGCGACGTGCTGGTCGAGCATCCGCGCACACGCTTCATCTCCTTCACCGGCTCGCGCGAGGTGGGGCTGCGGATCAATGAACTGGCCGCCAAGACCGCTCCCGGCCAGATCTGGATCAAGCGCGTAATCGCCGAGATGGGCGGCAAGGACGCCATCATCGTCGACGAGGAGGCGGACCTCGACGCCGCCGTGCAGGGCGTGCTGGTGAGCGCCTATGGCTATCAGGGCCAGAAGTGCTCGGCCTGCTCCCGCGCCATTGTCAGCGAGAAGCTGTATGACGACTTCCTCGGCCGCCTGCTGGAGAAGGTCCGGGCGATCCGCGTCGGCCCGGCCGACGACCCCGCCAACTTCATGGGCCCCGTGATCAACGAGCGCTCCATGCGCTCCATCCTCGGCTACATCGAGATCGGAAAGAAGGAAGGCCGCCTCGTGGCCGGCGGGGAGCGCTTGCCCGGCGAGGGCTACTTCCTGGCGCCCACCGTCATTGAAGGCGTCGACCGCAAGGCCCGGATCTTCCAGGAGGAGATCTTCGGGCCCGTGCTCGCCGTCACGCCTGCGCGCGACTTCGACCACGCACTCGAACTCGCCAACGACAGCGAATACGGGCTCACCGGCGCCGTCTACACCCGGAACCGGGAGAAGATCGAAAAGGCCAAGGACCACTTCCACGTCGGCAACCTTTACATCAACCGCAAGTGCACGGGCGCCATGGTGGGCGCGCATCCGTTCGGCGGTTTCAACATGTCCGGCACGGACTCCAAGGCAGGAGGGCCGGATTACCTGTTCTGGTTCGTGCAGGGCAAGGCCATCGGCGAAAAGCTCGCTTGAAGCGTCCCCGCGGCGGGGCCGCCGCCGTTGTATGATGAAGGCGTAGCCCCGCACAAAAGGGGACGAACAAGTCACAGATACAGGGTCGACTCTGATCCACGTGGCGAACGGCGAGGTGTAATGCCTCGCCGTTCTCCTTTTCCGGGCCGGGTTGCGATAGGATCTGTGGATCATGTCCGCAACCCGCCGCAACTTCCTCGCCTCCTCGTTTGCACTGCCCGCTCTCGGGCGCGCCATTCAGGAGCATTCCTCTCCGTACCGGCGCCCGAAGCTGAAGATCACTGACGTCCGCACCGCGCAGGTGATGGGCCACGGGCTCCAGCTTCACGTGCGGGTCTACACGGATCAGGGCATCTATGGCCACGGCGAAGGCACAGACGCCGTGCAGGGCGGCGCCCCGCTGGTGCGCATGTTCCGCCGCTTCATGCTCGGACAGGATCCGCTCAACGTCGAGGCCATCTGGGAGCGCATCCGCACGGCGGGCATCTTCGCCGGAGCGCAGGGCGGCCAATACATCGCCGCGCTCAGCGCCGTCGAGATCGCGCTCTGGGACCTCGCGGGGAAAGCGCTCGGAGTGCCGGTCTACCAACTGCTGGGCGGCAAGGTGAGGGACCGCATCCGACTCTACTGCGACTCGGCCAACCACCACCCCGACGATCCGCAGGCGCGCCCGAAGCTGAAAGAGATCGAGTCAATGGGCTTCACCGCGGTGAAGATCGACATCGACGAGGCCCGCGACCCGAACCGCTGGGACATGGTGAACTGGACGGCCTCCAACGCCGAGATCGACCGCATGGTGAAAGAGGTGGCCTTCGTGCGCGAGACGCTGAGCCCGCGCGTCGACCTGTGCGTCGACATGCACGGGCGCTACGACGCGCCCACGGCGAAACGAGTGGCGGCGGAGATGGAGCGCTTCCACCTGCTCTTCCTCGAAGAGCCTGTGCCGCCGGAGAACGTCGACGTGATGCGTGACGTGCGCGAGTCGACGAAGACGCCGATCTGCGCCGGCGAGAATCTTTTCCTGCGGCACGGCTTCCGCGAATTGCTCGAAAAGCGCGCCGTGGACATCGTCATGCCGGACTTGCAGAAGTGCGGCGGGCTGCTGGAGGGGCGCAAGATCGCCGACATGGCGCACGTCTACTACACGCCGTTCGCCCCGCACTGCGTGGTGAGCCCGATCGGCACCATGGCCTCCTGCCACGTTTGCGCGGCTGTGCCGAACTTCCTGGTGCTCGAATGGCACTGGATTTCGCGCCTCGAGTTGTGGAAGAACTTCGTGCGCGAAGGCGACATCATCGAAAAGGGCTTCATCACGGTGCCGGACCGCCCGGGCCTCGGCGTGGAAATGAACGAAGAGGCCGCGCGGAAGGTGCAGGTGAAGGACACGCCGTGGTTCGAGCCGGGGTTGTAGCCGGCGTTATCTTTGCGGCGCGCCGCGTTCCACTTCAGCTTCGTGCTTGTCGAGAAGCGCGGACAGCTCGCGCACCACTTCCGGATTTGCGGCGGCCACGTCGTACTTCTCCGAAGGATCGTGCTCGAGATGGTAGAGCAGCGGCGGGTCGTGCCGCGCGGTCTCCTGCTTCCACTCGACGTTGCGCGTGACCCTGTGCAGCTTCCACGGGCCGCGCCGCACTGCGCACAGAGTCTCTGCGTCCCAATAGAAGAGCGTCCTGTCGCGCACGGGCGCCTCGCCGCGGAACGTGGCGGATAGATCCTCGCCATCCAGCGTGACACCGGACGGGAGCGCCGCGCCCGCCATGGAGGCAAAGGTGGGCAGCAGATCGAGCATCGACCCAACCTGTGTGTTCACCCGCCCCGGCGGCACGGCGCGCGGCTGCCGGAGGATGCACGGCACGCGCACGCCGCCCTCCCAGGTGGTTGCCTTGCCTTCGCGCAAAAGCCCTGCCGACCCCGCGTACACGCGGCGCGCCAGCCAAGGGCCGTTATCCGAGCTGAAGACGACCAGGGTGTTGCGGTCCTGACCGGTCTCGGCCAGCGCCTTCAGGATCTCGCCCACGCTCCAGTCGATCTCCGCGACGACGTCGCCGTACAGGCCGCGCGGACTTGTGCCGCGGAAGCGGGGGCTCGCATACAGCGGCACATGCGGGAACGTGTGCGCGAGGTAGAGGAAGAAGGGCCGCCCGCGGAAGGCGCGAATCTTTCGCACCGCCTCTTCGGTGTAGCGCGGCGTCAGCAAAGCCTGATCCGGTTCCGTTTCGATCACCTTCTCGTCCCGCATCAGCGGCAGCGGCGGGTGCTTCGGGTTCCCCGGAGATCCGGGCCCTTCCTGCGGGTGCATGTCGTTCGAGTACGGGATGCCGAAATACGAATCGAAGCCGTGCCGGGTGGGCAGGAATTGCGGCAGGTGGCCCAGATGCCACTTGCCGATGGCGGCAGTCCGGTAGCCCGCGCCTTCCAGGATTTCGGCCAGCGTCGTCTCGCTGTCCGGCAGGCCGCCCGTGGAATCCGGGAGCAGCACGCGCGTCAGCCCGCTGCGGACCGGATATCGCCCGGTGAGCAGCGCGGCGCGGCTCGGCGTGCACACGGGCGCGGCGGAATACCACTGCGTGAAGCGCATCCCTTCGGCCGCCATGCGGTCGAGGTTCGGCGTGCGGATCGTGGGATGGCCGTAGCAGCCCAGATCCCCGTAGCCGAGGTCGTCGGCGTAGACGATGACAAAATTGGGCCGCCGGGGCGCCGCATGGATCAGACCGGCACTGAAGGCGCCGGCGGCGGCGCGGAGAAACGCTCTTCTTTCCAGGATCACCGCAGCATCACCTTCCGGACTGCCACGTTATCACGCTCGTCGGCAGCCCGGACGGCGATGACAAACTCGCTGCCAGCCGGTTTGGTCAAGGTCACTTCGTAGTCGTGCTGAAGCGAATCGGTGATGCGGGTGGTAGGTTCGGCGTCCACCCAGGATCCGCCATTGAGGGACACCTCCGCGTACTGCAGCGCGGAAAGCGCATCGCGGACGCGGAAGCGCGCCACAATCTTGTTGCCCTCCACACGCGCGTTCAAATCCAGAATCTCGGGAGGCGTATTGTCGATCAGGAAATCCTCGCTCTCCGCCTGCGCCGTCAGCTCCCGTCCCGGGTAGTTGTCGGGCTTGTCGCTCAGCGTCACGCGCAGCCTGTAGAGCCCGTCGGCGAAAGCCGTGGAATCCCAGCTGTAGCGGCTTTCCCGCAGTTCGTCCTTGAGCAGCTTCCACTCGCGCTCGCCCTCGCCCCGGATCTCGATGCGCGCCTCCAGCCCGTCGTTGTTGGGGTCGAGCGCGCGCCAGCGGACGCCGATCCATCCCTTCTCGTAATTCATCGTGACCGAAGAGCTCTCCGTGGCGGAGGCTTGCGATGCGCTCTGCGTGCGGCGCTGCGCCTGCCCGATGGCGGGCAGCGTGAGGCTCTTCGATGCAGTCAGAGAAGCGCCCGGGGCAGGGAAGCGGTAATTGGGGGGCGTGATCTCGATCTTCTCGATCACCGGAGCCAGGTTCTTCGCCTGATAGGCCGCCTCGACGAGCCGCAGCCGCGGCGAGGCGCCGGAGGGCGAAGCTTCCAGCGTGGCGCGGTATTGCAGGAAGCGCGCCGGAGGAGAGGCAATGCGCTCGCCGGCGGCCGGAACTTCCTGCCAGGCGCTCCAGTTGCGGTTGGGATCTTCCGTGTTGCCGCTCCGGGTCTCGATTCGAACGCGCCCGCCGTTCAGCTCCGCCTCATGCCGCAGCCGCCCCCAGTAGCTGAAGGCGCCGGCGTCGAGCGCTTCGCTTTCCAGGCTTCCCGACTTTTCGAGCCCCGGCCCCAACCGGTACACCATGCCGGGGTTGGCCGTGGCGGCCAGCAGCCCCCCGCCGGGCGCTGCAACGAGCGCCGTGATCTGCTGCGGCTCCGCGCTCACGAGCGTCGTCCAGGAATGCGGCGTGTCGATCCGGTACAGGACGCCCTCGCTGCCAGTGCCCGCGATGAGCTCGCCCTTCTCGTTCAGCGCCAGCGAATAGACCGTGGCCGAGTTGTTCGACCACAGCAGCCGCGGTTCGCCATCCGGCGCAATGCGGTAGATCTCGCTGCCTGCCGCCTGCGCGCTCACGCCGATGGCGGGCGGAGGCGCCGTGGCCGCGCGCTGTGATTGCGCCGTCTGCGTTTGCGGCTGCGTCTGCCCGGGCGGCGTTTGCGTCTGGGGCTGCACCGTCTGCGCCGGAACAGCAGAGGGCGCGGAAGGCGGCGCAGCCGGGCGTCTGGTTCCCACCGCCGCTGCATATACAGTTCCGTCCGCAGCCGCAGCCAGCGCGGTGACTTCGCGTTTCGCCGTTTGATGCAGGACGAAGCCCTGTCCTTTCGCGTCGATCCGCAGCACGACGCCGCCCGGCTCCGTGCCCGCAATGAGCGTGCCCTGCGGTCCCCGCACGAGCGACCGCACGTGGGATTCCGCGGCGTCGAAGAACACGCTTGCCGAGCCTTTCGGGTCGATGCGCACAACCTGCCCCGGATCGCCCGTGGCGGAAAACAGCGTCCCGTCCGGTTCCGCGATCAGCGCCCAAATGTACCGCGGCTCGACTTGCGCGTGCAGCACTGCCTTGCCATCCGCGCCGATGCGGAAAATCTTGCCCTCCGGGGAGAGTCCCGCGTAGAGGGCCCCGCCCGGCGCTGCCGCCAGCGCATGGATCGAACCGCTCCCGAGATCCGCAAACACGCTCTTGCGGCCCTGCGCGTCGATGCGGTACACCTTGCCATCGCCCGCGCCGGCGTAGATGACCCCGCCCGGCGCGGCCAGCAAGGACCACACCAGCGGCGTCTCCAGGTCAGCCACGCGCCGCCACTCGGGCGCCAGCGAAAGCTCGCCGTTGCTCGAAAGCGCCAGCCGTTCCAGCTTGCCTTTCTCGAAATCGGCTGCCTCGCTTTGTTTCCAGAGCCGCGTCTCCACGGCATAGGCGGCGCAGGCGGCAACGCCTGCAAGAATCCAGGCCAGGGTCTGTCTCATTTCGGTGGGGTTTCCTATTGCACTTTCAGGCGAAGCAGCGCGCTGCCCGCCACCAGGCTGTCCACCGGGATCTCGCCCAGCGGCAGGACGGTTTCCGGCGTGGCCATGCCGCGGACTTGCGCGCGCGGATTTTGCATGGCCGCCAGCACCGAGGGAGGCACGTCCCGCATCGCCTGGTCTTCCACATACAGCGTGGGCTTGCTGGTGAGCAGGGAGAAATAGATCCGGTCATTCGGCCGCTCCTGCACGAGCAGGGCTGCCGTTTGCGCGAGCCCCAGCTGCCGGTTCATCGCGCCGGCCATGGCCTGCGGGCGGTTCAGCAGTTCCGCGTTGCTGACAAGGATGCGGTGCTCTCCCGGCGGAAGGCTGGAAGGCACGCGGAAGCGGAATTCCCGGGTCGCGCGCTCGCCGCGCCACGGCCGCAGCGCCACCCGCACGACCAGTTCCTCTCCGGGCGAGGCCTCGGACTTCTCCAGCCATGCGCTCTCGATGGCCGTTTCCAGCTTCTGCGGCCGCATCTCCAGCACGGCTTCCACCCGCTTCACGCGAGGCTCTTCCCCGGGGTTCTGGAACAGCCGGTTGAACCGGTCCGCCCACCACGCGGCCAGCTGCATGGGCGCGGGCGCGGGCCCGGAGCCCGAAGCGATCATGTTGGACAAGCGCAGCGGCGGCAGGTCTTCGGCTTCGATGACGCCTTCCAGGCGGTAGGTCGCCTCGTCAGCGGCGCTGGAGTTCAGATCCTGGAGCGTGTTGTAGGTGGTGAGCATCATCAGGAACGGCGTCCAGCGCGGGTGGACAAAGACGTTGAAGCGGTAGTTCTTCTCCTCCACCGGGCCGCCGGGCAGCGGCTGCGTGCGCACCTTCAGGCTGACAGGGATTGTGCGAGCCTCTGCGCCCAGCTCGCCCATAATGCCCGAGTGGCGGTCCTGCCGCAGCGCGCCCACAATCTCGGTCATGTTGGCGAACTTGTTAGGCTGGAACTGCGAGCTGAGCACCATCAGCACCTCGCCCTTGGCCATCGGCATGTCCACGGGGCCCAGATTGAAGAAGCTGTGGCCGAAGCCCAGCACGCGCTTGCCGTCGTTGTAGGTGACCGTACCCAGGCCGGTGACCGTCATATCGCCGCTGACCAGCACGCCCGCCACTGCCTCGCCCGGCTGCAGCGCGTTCTGCCAGCCCGGCGCGGGGCGCGTGTCATAGACGGCGCCGGCGGCGCCGCCGTGAACCGCCGCGATGCCCATCTGCTCGAAGAACGGCTGAAAGTCGCGCAGAGTCGACTCGTGGAAGCCCGCGAGCGCCAGCGGCGTCTCGATGGGCGTCAGGCGCACGCCCCCGCCGAGCAGCGATGCCGGAGGCGTCAGCTCCGCGCGCGCCACCGTGGTTTGCGGCGTCCTCGGATTCACGGGGCGCGAAGCGTCGATCGCGCTGATCTCCAGCATCTGCTCGATCGGCGTGATGCCGCAGATTGCGTCCGGCGAGAACACGCTGATGCGCAGCGCGATCGCGCCAACCAGCTTCCCGTCCACGTACACCGGGCTGCCGCTCATGCCGCCCGCCACGTTCGTCTGCGCCGCCTTGCCGCCCAGCTTGGCCAGGATCACGTCCTGCCGCGGACCCCACGCGTTCTTCCACAAGCCGATGATCTCCACCGGCACAGGTTCGGGGTGCGCGCCCTGAAAGACCGTCCACGCCACGCCCTTCATCCCCGGGCGGATCTCGCTCGTTTTCAGGATCTCCACTGGCCCCGCCGACGGGCGCGCCGGCGTCTCGCCTTGCCAGACGGGCGCTTCCCCGTACGGGCTGTGGCGCGCAACCACAGTTTCATGGTTCGTGCCCTGCGCCGCCGCGGCGCCGGCGGCGGCCCATGCGCAGAGTACCGCCCCGAAAATTCTCATGCCAGGTCTCTTTCCCTTTGGTGCCGGATTCCAGCTCTGCTCCAATTATCGGCCAAATTGTTGGATGCCGCAGACCTGGCCGCTGTTCCCGTCAGTTTCCCGGCTGGCCCGGCTGCGAGGCGGGCGTGCGTGTGCGCGCCGGAAACCGGCACCCGGGATAGGGGCGGGCGTTGGCCAGGCCCAGCGCCTCCAGGCTGAGCCCCGGCAGCGGGGCGTCCACCAGGTGCGCCGCATCGGCCTGCGCCACCAGCGGCAGCAGGCGGTAAGCCTGCTCAAGCGCGGCGAGCCGCGCCAGCTGCGAATCGTTCAGCACCTTTCTGGCCGACTCGCGCGTGCGCCGCTCCGCATCGCGGCTCTCTCGGCAGATCGCCTCCAGCTCCATGTAGCGCAGCCCCAGCGCCATCGGGTCGACCACTTCCGCGAGGGTCGCATCCCGGAGCTCTTCCTCCACCTGCAACGCGCGCCTCGTCTTGGCAGCCAGGAATCTCTGCCATTCCAGTTCGATCCGCCCCAGTGCAAGGATCTGTTGCGGCGTCAGCTCCAGATACTGCACCAGCCCCGGCCATGCGCGAACGGGCGCAGGCTCGCCGGGCATCTGGGCCAGCAAAGGCAGCGCCGCCAGAAGCGCCGCGAAACAACAGACTGCGTACCTCATGCGACTCGCTCCCCCCGCGCCGCGCGCGGCTGGCACTCCGGGCGCGGGTACAATGAAAGTCTCTCCTCATCACTATGCGAATCGCTCTTTGCCAGATCAACCCCACCGTGGGCGACCTGGCAGGCAACCTGGAACGCGTCCTCGCCGCCGCCCGCGAGGCGGACGCAAGGGGCGCGGATCTCGCAGTCTTCCCGGAACTCGTTCTCACCGGCTATCCGCCGCGCGATCTGCTCGAGAAGGAATCCTTCCGCCGGCGCTCGCTCGAATCGCTCCACCGCCTGGTGGAAGCCAGTGCGGGCATCGGTTGCGGCATTGTGGCGGGCTATGTGGGAGCCGCGCCCGAGGGCTCGCGGCGCAGCGCCACCAACTCGGCGGCGCTGATCGAAAAAGGCCGCCTGCTCGCCACGCAATCCAAGATGCTGCTGCCCACCTACGACGTCTTCGACGAGGGCCGCTACTTCCAGCCTGCGGCATCGCAGCAGGTGTGCGAGTTCCGCGGCATGCGCCTCGGCATCACCATCTGCGAGGACGCCTGGAACGACAAGCAATTCTGGGAGCGCCCGCTGTACGACAAGGACCCCGTCGAGTCGCTGGTTCGCCAGGGCGCCGAGGCGATCCTGTCGATCAACGGCTCGCCCTATGACATGACCAAGCGCGCCCTGCGGCGGCAAATGTTCACCTCCATGGCGCGGCGTCATGGGTTGCCTCACGTCTACGTGAACATGGTGGGCGGCAACGACCAGCTCGTTTTCGACGGCTCGAGCTTCGCCGTCGACGCCGGCGGGCGCATCGCCGCCGCCGCGCCTTCTTTCCGCGAGGACATCGTGATGTTCGACGCGCGCACAGGCGAGGGCGAACTGCGCGAGTCGCACCCCGACGAGCTGGAAGCCGCCTATGACGCGCTCGTGCTCGGCACCCGCGACTACATCGCCAAGTGCGGCTTCCGCAGCGCATTGGTAGGCTTGAGCGGCGGCATCGACTCGACGCTGGTCGCCTGCATCGCCACCGACGCCATCGGCGCCGCCAACGTCACCGGCGTTTCCATGCCCGGGCCGTATTCTTCCGATCACAGCTTGTCCGACGCCCGCGCGCTCGCCTCCAATCTGGGGATCCGCTACGAGGTGGTTTCGATCACGCCTGCCTACCAGACCGTGCTGGAAACCCTGCAGCCCGTCTTCGCCGGCGCGCCGCCGGATGTGACCGAGGAGAACATTCAGTCGCGGTTGCGCGGGCTGGTGCTGATGGCGCTGTCGAACAAATGGGGCGCGCTGGTGCTCACAACGGGGAACAAGAGCGAAGTCGCCATGGGCTACTGCACGCTCTATGGCGACATGGCGGGCGGGCTGGCGGTGATCAGCGACGTGCCCAAGACCATGGTCTATTCGCTCTGCCGCCTCGTGAACGCCCGGCGCCCGGGAGCGATTCCGGAGAACGTCTTCCTCAAGCCG
Source organism: Bryobacteraceae bacterium (assembly GCA_037481575.1). Lineage (GTDB taxonomy): Bacteria > Acidobacteriota > Terriglobia > Bryobacterales > Bryobacteraceae > JANWVO01. The sequence goes on from JBBFLJ010000018.1 coordinate 38,369, forward strand.
CCGTCCGCGGAGTTGCGCCCGAATCAGAAGGACTCGGATTCGCTGCCGGAATACGACGTGCTGGATCCGATCCTGAAGGCATACATCGAGGATCTCAAGTCTCCCGAGGAGATCGCGGCAGAACTCGGCCAGCCGGTCGAACTCGTCCGCTCCATCATCAACCGCGTCGACCGCAACGAGTACAAGCGGCAGCAGGCGGCGCCGGGGTTGAAGGTGACCACCAAGGCGTTCGGCATGGGACGCCGCTATCCGATCGCGCAAAGGTTCTTCGAATGAGACCTGCACTCCGCATCGCCTTGCCGTTGGCGCCGCTGCTCGCGGCAAGTCTGCTCGTCTCGCAGCAGACCGCGCCGGAGCGTGTGGGGCCGCTGCCCGGCGGGGGATTCCTGCTGAATTCCGGCTGGCTGCTGCGTCCGGCTGGACAGCAGATTCCGCTGAGCACCATGCCCATGGCTTCCGTGCTCTCGCCCGATGGAAAGTATCTGGCGATTCTGCACGGCGGCTACCTGCCTCCGTCGGTCAGCATCCACGATCCCTCCACGCTGCGGAAGATCTCGGAAGTGGTGCTGCCGGACGCCTGGCTGGGCCTTGCCTTCGCCCCGGAAGGCGGGCTGCTGTATGTGAGCGGCGGCTCACGCTCCACGATTTACGAGCTTGCGCTTCGCGAGGACGGAACTCTGGAGCAGCGGCGCGAGTTTCCGCTGGTGCCGGAAAAAGAGCGCAAGCACACGGATTTCGCGGGCGACATCGCGCTCTCTCCCGGCGGGCGCCTGATCTACGCCGCCATGCTGCACCGCGATGAGATCGCTGTGGTGAACCCGCAGTCGGGCATGGTGATCGAACGTTGGAAGACGGCGCACCGCCCCTACCGCATCGTCTTCCATCCCGACGGCAAGAGCTTCTTCGTCACCGGTTGGGGCGACGGCACGTTGCGGCAGCACTTCGCCGACTCGGGCGAGGAGGTGGCGCGGTACAACACGGGGCCGCAACCCATGGATATGGTCTGGCGGCTGAAGCCCGCCGCCGCGGACGAGGACGAGGAGCCGCTTCCTTACACGGCGCGGCTGTTCGTGGCTGTGTCCGGGTCGAATCTCGTGCAGGTCTTCGGGCTCGGCGCCGGAGGGCTCCTGCGCCGCGTCGAATCCATCAGCGTGGCGCTCTACCGCGACTTCCCGGAAGTGGCGGGGATGACGCCCAGCGCTCTGGCGCTCTCGCCGGACGAACAGCGCCTTTATGTGGTGTGCTCCGACGCCAATGCCGTGGCGCGCGTCGATCTGAGCGGGCGGCGCAGCGTCGTGGAGGGCTTCATCCCCGTGGGCTGGTATCCGCTGGCGGCGCGCGTTCTGCCCGGAGGAAAGCTTCTCGTGCTGAACGGGCGAGGCGGAGGCTCGTTCCCGAACCGTCAGGGGCCCAACCCGCTCGTGCGCCGCGCCGTCCTGCATGAAGGCAATGTCGCTGTGGAGTATGTGGCGGCCATTCAGCGCGGCAGCGCCTCGCTGATGGACGAGCCCGCGCCGCAGCAAATGGAGCAGCTCACGGCGCAGGTGCTTGAAAACTCCCCCTGGCGCCGCACGCGCTCCTTGCAGTCCCCGCCGGAAGGCCATCCTCTCGAAAAAGGGGGCGACGATTGCCCGATCCGCCATGTGATCTACGTGGTGAAGGAGAACCGCACCTACGATCAGGTGCTCGGCGATCTTGGCATCGGCAACGGCGATCCCTCGCTGACCCTGTTCGGCGAGGATGTGACGCCCAACCACCACAAGCTGGCGCGCGAGTTCGTGCTTCTGGACAACTTCTACGTCAACGCCGATGTCAGCGCCGACGGGCACAACTGGTCGAGCGCCGCCATCGCCCCCGCGTATGTCCAGCGGATGTGGCCCAACTCCTACGCATCGCGCCGCCGCCACTACGACTACGAAGGCGGCGAGCGCGCCGCGCTGCCGCCCGCAGGCTACATCTGGAGCAACGCCATTCAGGCGGGGCTCAGCTTCCGCAATTACGGCTGGTGGGTGACCAACATCACGCCCGCGCCTGCGTCGGGGCGGCAGATCGCCTCCGTCCGCGACCCGTCTCTCGCGCAGCGCACCAACATGAACTTCCGCGGCTTCGACATGGACTACCCCGATGTGGAGCGCGTGAAGGTCTTCCTCGAGGACCTGGCCGAGTTCGAGCGCCGTGGCGAGATGCCGCGCTTCATGACCATCCGGCTCGGCAACGATCACACCTCCGGCGTCTCGCCGGGGCGGATCGCGCCGAAGTCGGCGGTGGCGGACAACGATCTGGCGCTCGGCATGCTCGTGGAGGCGGTCTCGAAGTCCCGCTTCTGGCCTGCCACCGCCATCTTCGTGCTGGAAGATGACGCGCAGAACGGCAGCGACCACGTCGATTCCCACCGCGCACCCGCCTTCATCCTTTCGCCTTACACGCGCGGCCGCGGCATCGACTCCACCATGTACAACACGGTGAGCATGCTGCGCACCATGGAGCACATCCTCGGGCTGCGTCCGATGACGATCCACGACGCCGCGGCGCGCCCCATGTGGGCGGCGTTCCTCTCGAGGCCCGACACGCGCCCCTATCAGGCGGAAAAGCCGCGCGTGCCGCTCGACGAGCGCAACCCGAAGGAGTCGCCGCTGGCAGCCCGCTCCGCGCAGCTCGATCTGAGCGAGGCGGACCGCATCGACGACGACGAGATGAACGACATCCTGTGGCGGGCGCTGCGCGGAGGCGAGCCTCCGCCGCCCGTGCGCAGCTACTGGGGACGCTGATGGCGCACACCTGGGTCGTCTTCGTCTGGCACATGCACCAGCCCTTCTACAAGGATCTGGCCACGGGAGAATACCAGCTGCCGTGGACGCGCATGCACGCCCTGAAGGACTACTACGGCATGGCGGCGATCCTCGACGAGTTCCCGAAGATCCGCCAGACGTTCAACCTGGTTCCCTCGATGCTCGTGCAGATCGAGGAATACGCCGAAGGGCGCGCCGCAGATCCCTTCCTGCGGCTGGCGCTGAAGCCCGCCGAGGAGCTCACCGGGCCGGAGGCCGAGTTCATCCTGAAGTATTTCTTCCAGGCCAATGAAGGGCGCGTGATCCGCCGCTACCCGCGCTACCAGGAGCTGTATGAGATGTGGCGCGCCGGACACGGGAACCCGGCGGAGCTGGCGCGGCGCATGGGGCCGGGCGGGCTGCGCGACCTGCAGGTGCTCTCGCAGCTTGCGTGGTTCGACGAAATCTTCCTGGAAACCGACCCCGAGGTGCGCGCGCTCGCGGAAAAAGGGCGCAACTACACGCTGGAGGACCAGCGCACGGTGGGGCGCAAGGAGCAGGAGATCTGCGCGCGCGTGATCCCCGTCTACCGGCGGCTTGCGTCGGAGGGCAAGATCGAGCTGTCAGTCACGCCGTTCTACCACCCCATCCTGCCGCTGCTGTGCGACTCCAACATCGCCAGCGTGTCGCAGCCGGGCGCGCCCCTGCCGCGCCGCTTCCGTTACCCGCAGGACGCGCGCGTGCAGATGGAGTCCGCGCTCCGCTACGCGCGCGAGAAGCTCGGCATCGATCCGAAGGGCATGTGGCCCAGCGAAGGCGGCGTGTCGGACGAGGTGCTGGCGCTGGCGGCGGAGCTGGGCATCCGGTGGATGGCCACCGACAACGGCGTGCTTGGCGCCACGCTGGGGCGGCTCGCGGGCGTCTCCGAAACCTGCCGCCCCTATGTCTGGCGGCAGAACGGGCGCGAGATGCGGATGATCTTCCGCGACCACTTCCTGAGCGACCTGATCGGCTTCGTCTATTCCCGCATGGACCCGGTGGCGGCGGCGCATCATTTTCTGGAACGGATCCGCGAAAACGCGCGCGTGTTGCACCGCGAGGGGCGGGACGCGCTGATCCCGGTGATCCTCGACGGCGAGAACGCGTGGGAATACTACGAGCGCAACGGCCGCACGTTCCTGAAGACGCTCTATGGGCTGATCTCGCGCGAGCCCGGCATGTCGGCGGTCACGGTGAGTGAGGCGCTGGAAAAGCTGCCTGCGGCGGAGATCCCGCGCATCCATCCCGGCAGCTGGATTCACGCCAACTTCGAGGTCTGGATCGGGCACGAGGAAGACAACCTCGCCTGGGAGTATCTTCTGGAGGCGCGAGAGACCTACGACCGCGTGACGCAAAGCCCCGAGGGCGCCTTGCTGACGGAGGAGCAGAAGCGGCTGGCCTATCAGGAGCTGCTGATCGCCGAGGGCAGCGACTGGTGCTGGTGGTACGGGCCGCATCATCACACCGAAAACCGCGTCGAATTCGACCAGCTGTTCCGCAGCCATCTGGCGCAGGTCTACCGAGCCCTGGGCAAGACGCCGCCTGCCGCGCTCTCCCGCCCCATTGCGCGCGTCGCCGCCGCCGCCTGGCTGCAGCTGCCGTGCGGCTTCATCGAGCCGGTAGTGGACGGCGAGGTTTCCTCCTACTTCGAGTGGCTGGGCGCGGGCGTGTACCGCCCGGATCACCGGCAGGGCGCGATGCACGGCCGCCCGGCGCAACTCCAAGAACTCCGCTTCGGCAGCGACGGCAGCCGCCTGTTCGTGCGCGCCGACTTCGACCCGGCCAGCACCGGCGCCATCGAGGGGCTCGAGCTGCGCCTGACAGTTCGCGCCGCGAATGCAGAGACCGAGTTCCGGTTCGCCCTGGAACGCGGCGCCCATCTGGTTTCCATGTCCGGGCGAGGCACCCGCCATGCGCTGCCGCACGTGGCTTGCTCCTGCGGGCGGATCTTCGAATGCTCGGTCGACCTCGCGGGCATCGACGCCTCCCCCGCCGCACCGGTGGAAATCCAGGTTTCCCTTTGGCGCGAAGGGCTGCCCCTCGAGGCAGTGCCGCCGCAGGGGTGGATCGAATTCGTCCCCGGCGAGCCCGCCGAGTGGGAGTGACGGCTACTTGTTCGGATAGGCCGAGTACTTGTTCAGCAGGCTGATCAGCTCCTGCGCTGCGGGCGGCACGTTGCGCTGGCCCCGCAGCACGGCCTTGCGATCCACGCCCGCGCCGTACAGCGCCTCGTCCACGCTCTTGTCATCGCGCATCGTCGTGCCCTGGAGCGTCAGCCCTCCGAAGATCCCGCGGGAGCGGGACCACGAAAGGATCTCGGCGCGCATGGTGGCGTCCGTCTGCGCGCTGGTCGAGCGCCCCACCGGACCCGCCGCGCCTGTCGCGTCTGCGCCAATCGTGAACTTGCTCGACAGCAGCCGCTCCATGCCGGACTGGTTCATCACCAGCATCACGATGTCCACCTCCGCGCCGCCAATCTGCAGGCCGAACGTCCCGCCCTCGATGCGCACGCCCACCGGCGCGGTCCATCCCTGACCGTCAGGCTTGCGGCAGCTGGCAAATCCGCGCCCGTACTTGCCCCCGAAAATGAAGCCGGCTTTCTTCGCGCCCGGAATGATGATGGCGCACTGCGCCTTCGAAAACAGATCTTGCGGGATGGCCTTGTCCTCGATGGACATGATCTCCTGCAACACCGTCGCCGCCGCTTTCAGCCGTTCGTTTTCCGCCTTGCCTGCCCACGCGGCCAGGCCGAGACACACGATCAGAGGGATCAGTTTTCGCATGCTTGCTCCAGTCCTCTCAATGATAACGCCCCGCAGCGCGGCGCCGCGCTGCGGGGCGCATGTGCCGGACAGGAGCTGCGCGTCTAGAACGTGTAGCGCAGACCCATCACGATGCGGCGGTTCCCGCCGTCGGTGTTGCCTTCCAGCCCGAAGGCAGTGCTGTTGACGCGCGATTCGGGGATTCCGTAGTTGCGCGTGTTGGACGTGTTGTAGAACTCGCACCGGTATTGGAGCGTGTTCGACTCGCTGATGCGGATGTTCTTCACCACGGCCAGGTCCAGGTTGTTGATGCCGTCGGCGCGCAGGATGTTGCGCCCGGCGTTGCCGATCGGCGCCGCAGCCGTCACGTTGGAGAACAGGTTGCGGCCCCCGGCTTGCAGGATCTCGCGCAGCGTCATGCGGGAAAGATCCAGATCCGTGGCGACGTTGGGACGGATCGCGTTGCCCACCAGCGCATCGATGCCGGAGAGGCGGAAGCCCGGATCGATGCCGGCCAGCGGGCTGAACGGCGCGCCGGACTGGAAGGTGAGGAAGCCGGACACCTGCCAGCCGCCGAGGATCTTGCCCACGGCGCCCTGCTGCTCGCGGAAGAACGGCAGTTCATAGACGCCGTTCACCGCGAAACGGTGCGGCCGGTCATAGGTGGACCGCCCGCGGTCCGCGCGCCAGTTGTAGCTGTCCTGCGGCACGGCCACCTCGCCGGAGACCGACGGGTTGAAGATCTCGCTGGCCAGGTCGATGAACGAGCTCCACGTGTAATGGGCCGCCATCGTGAAGTTGTTCGACAGGCGCTTCTCGAGGCTGGCCTGCAGCGAGTGATAGATCGAGTTGGCGGCGTTGGCGCGCAGCCGCCGCACGCCCTGATCGGCGAACAGCCGCTGCCGACCCTGCGAGCCGGGGATCGTCGGGTTGCCGTCCAGCGTCTGGAACAGCGCCGTGCCCTTGGTGGCGATGTAGCCCACGGTGGCGATCCAGTCCCGTGCGACTTCGCGCTGCACCTGGAGGGAGAACTGCTCCGCCAGCGGCGCGCGGAAGTCGCTCGCCACCAGCGTGCGCGGCACCTGCAGCGGATCCGGCGGCGGCGGAATCACGCCCTGGAAGCCCAGCGCATAGACGTACTGGAAGCTGCCCGGAGTGCGCGCCGGCAGGTTGTTGACCTGCGTGAACGGGAACGCGCTGAAGATGTTCAGGTAGATGTTGTTGAAGATCAGGTCGTAGGTGCGCGAGTAGCCGCCGCGCAGCACGGTGCGGTCCGTCAGCCGGTAGTTGAAGCCGAACCGCGGCGCCCAGTTGTTCTTGTCGCGCGGCGGAACCGGCGTGAACAGGAACCGCGGATCATTGTTGTTGGCCGCCACCACGCGCTTGTTGATCTCGGCCAGCCACTGCGCGGGGTTGCCCGGCGTTTCGTAGCGCAGCCCGTAAGTGAGCGTCAGCCGCCGGTTCACGCGCCACTCGTCCTGCACGTAGAAAAAGTAGTCGTAGTAGCGGTAAGCCTGCCAGCGCGGCACGCCCGGCAGGAACGTGTTGATCGAGGCGGTTTGCGCGACGTCATCCACGAAGTCCTGCAGCGTGTTGTAGGCCAGGCGCCCGCGGATGGTCGGGTTGAAGTCCTGGATCTGGTCCTGCCGGCGGAAATCGAATCCCATCTTGATGGTGTGCGACCCCTTCAGAAGGGAGAAGTTGTCCGCGATCTGATAGTTGTTCAGCACCTGCGCCTGCGGCAGGTTCAGCGCCAGTCCGAACGCAGTGCGCGAGGCCGCGGCGTTGAAGCCGGTCATGCCCAGTTCGGCGATTTCGATCGAAGGGATCGATTCGGCTCTCGGATCTTCCGCGTTGGTGGAGCTGGCCAGCCGCTGGAAACTCAGCCGCAGCTCGTTGTACACCTGCGGCGTGAAAGTCGAGTTGACACCCGCGGCCGCCGCCTGCCGCCGCGCGGGAGACCGGGACAACAAGCCCGGCGGCACGGCCTGCCCGCCCACACTGATCCGGTCGTCGAACATGTAGCGGCCAAGCAGGGAGTGCTTGTCGTTCCACTTGTGATCCACGCGCCCCATCCACTGCCAGACGTCGGAGAGGTTGGCCGCGGCGCCGCTGAGGGTTCCCAGCGGCACGTTGTAGGTCTGGCCGCCCAGCGTGAAAGTGGCCGTGCGGCCCGTGGGCGTCTGTGCCGGCGGAACATTGTCCAGCAGCGCCTTCACCTGCGGGCGCGTGCCGGCGGCGTTTCGGAGGATCGCCTGGCCTTCCGCCGTGGGCGCGGCGCCGATGGCAGTGCCGCTGGCAAAACGGCGGTCCGTCCAGCGCAGCAGCGAGCCGAAGAAGAACGTCCGGTCCTTGACAATCGGGCCGCCCAGCGTGCCCGCGAACTGGTTCTCGACGCGCCACGGCGCGCGCGGGAAGTTGCGCTTGTCCAGATTGCTGCGCGCGTTCAGCTTGTTGCCGTTGTAGAACCAGTAGGCCGAGCCGTGGAACTCGTTGGTTCCGCTCTTGGTCACAATGTTCACCACCGAGCCGGCGGCGCGGCCGTATTCAGCGGCGAACTGGTTGGTCACGATCCGCATCTCGGCAACCGTGTCCGGGTTGTTGATCTCCTGCACCAGGCCGCCGATGCTTGCGTTGTTCGAATCCTGGCCGTCGATCATGAAGTTGTTCGAGCGCGTGCGCATCCCGTTCACCGAGAACGACACGCCCCCGGACGTAAACGCGCTGTTGCCGGAGCTCAACTGGCTGACGCCGGGAATCTGCAACGCCAGGTTGAGGATGTTGCGGTTCGGGGCCATCGGCAAGTCGCCGATGCGCTTCACGTCGAAGTTGGTGCCGACTTCGGCGTTGGTCGTGTTGATCAGTCCCGCGTCCGAGGTGACCGTCACCACCTCGGTCAGCCCCGCAACCTCGAGCTGGATGTTCAGATCGACATCCTGTCCGACTCGGAGCGTGATCGGACCCTGCACGTAGCGGCTGAAGCCGCTGCGGGTGACCGACACTTCGTATGGACCGGGCGGCAGGTTGGGCACGCGGAAGACTCCTTCGGGATTGGTCGTCGTCTCCCGCGTGACGTTGGTGGCCATGTTTCGCACGCGAACCTCCGCGCCGCTGACCGCAGCGCCGGACGGGTCGCGCACTGTTCCGAGAATGTCCGCAAGCGTGGCTTGCGCCCAGGCCGAAGGCGCGAGCGCAAACAGCACGGCCATGGTAAGGAGGGAACCCAGCAGTCTCATGTCAAAACCCCTTTTTGCGCGGCGCAGCCGCGCGCAGAACTGCTTCCAGAATACAACCCTTTGCGGCAGGCCGAAAGAACCAAAACGCGGATCCAGCAGCATCGAAAAAGCCTGTCTGCCGCCATTCTTGTCCGCGGATGCAGCCGATTCCCCCGTCCGGCGGGGGAAGCTGGCGGCGCGCCGGAACAGTCCGAATTCGCGCTACCCTCCGCGGCGCGAGGAAGCACCCCCAAGCGCTTTGAGAAAGTCCCGAAGTCCGAACGCCTCGACGCCCGGCGCCAGGCTTCCCCGGATGGAATCAGCCCGATCCCGGGGATGCACGATCGCGCAGCGCACCGGAATCTGTTTTCCGAAGGCATTGGCCAGCGTTTGAAGAGGACTCGCCATGGCCGGATGAAGCGTCCGCGCGGTCTTGCATTCGATCAGCCAGTAGGCGCCGTCGCTTCCCCGGCAGAGGAAGTCCACTTCGAGACCCTGATAATCGCGGAAAAAGTAGAGCTCTTTTCGCATCCCGTGGTTCGCCTGGTGCTTGAGAATTTCCGCAGCCACCATGCCCTCGAACAGTACACCCAGGAATGGCGACCGGTTCAGTTCCGATTGGTTGCGAATCCCCAGCAGATGACAGGCAAGGCCGGAGTCGAAAACGTAAATCTTCGGCGACTTCACCAGGCGTTTGCCAAGGTTCTCGTAGAAGGGAGGCACGATCGCGATCTGTCCGGTGATCTCCAGCACATCCAGCCACTGGTTGATGGTCGGAACCGAGACGCCGAGAGGAGCCGCCAGGTCGGTCCGGTTCAGCACCTGCCCGTGACGGCTCGCCACCAGCGCGAGGAACCGCCGGAACGTGGCCAGATCCCGGACATTGAGAATCGAACGCACATCGCGCTCCAGGTAGGTTTGCAGGTAAGAGCTGAACCAAAGGTCCCGGGCGGAAGGGCGGCCGACCGCCTCGGGGAAGCCTCCCGTCAAGAGACTCACGCGGTCCGTCTCCTCGATGCTCAGAGGCAGAAGCTGCAGAACGGCAGCCCGGCCAGCCATGGATTCCGTCACTCCCTGCATCAGTTGCGCTTCCTGCGAGCCCGTGAGGAGCCACTGTCCGCGAGAGCCTGGCCGGGCGTCGATCCGCGACCGGATGTAGGAGAGCAGCTCCGGCGCGTTCTGAATCTCGTCCAGCATTGCCGGAAGCTGCAGCCCTTCGAGCAGCCCGCGAGGATCGGACCGGGCACGGGCGAGAATGTCGGGGTCCTCCAGCAAGTGATAGCTGGCGCGAGGAAACATCCGCCGCAGCAGAGTTGTCTTGCCGCTCCGGCGCGGCCCGGTGACAACGACGGCCGGAAAATTCCTCGCTGCCCTCCGGATCACCGGCTGGATCGCCCGGGGGATATACCGCATGTGAAAAGTCTAAAGTGTCACTTTAAAATTTTCAACACGCACCGGAGGGCTCAGAATCCATCAGATCCCGCGCGCTGCTGCCGCCGCGCGGCCCGCCGCGCGGCCCGTGCGGATGCAGTCCGGCACGCCAATCCCCTCGTAGGCATTGCCCGCCAGATGCAGCCCCGGATGCTCCGCCGCCAGCGCCCGGATCTCCGCCACCCGCGCGGCGTGCCCCACCTCGTACTGCGCCATGGCGCGCCGCCAGCGGCGGAGGCGCGCAAAGCGCGGCTCGGCGTCCCAGCCGAGCAATGTCTTCAGCTCGGCGCGCACGCCGCGGATCAGTTCCTCATCGCTTTGATCGAGCACCGACTCTCCGCCCGCGCCTCCGAGGAAGCAGCGCAGCACCACGTGCGTCTCCGGCACCCGGTAGGGAAACTTCGCTCCCACGAAGGTGCACGCCACCAGCAGCCCGCGCTCTTTGGCCGGCACCAGAAAGCCGAAGCCGCGGGGAATGGGACCGCAGTCCTCGCGCCGGTAGCCGAGAGCGAGCGTCACGGAAGACGTGTAGGGGATCCCTTCCAGCCGCTCCGCCAGCCGCGCGTCCACCTCCCGCAACAGCGCGCCCGCCTGCCAGGCGGGGCAGGCGAAGATCACCTGCTCCGCCTCCAGCGCGTCCTCGCCCAGATGGATCCGGTATGTGCCGCCGTCGCGCGTCACCCGCCCCGCGCGCGCGTGAACAATGCGGCAGGCCGGGCGGATGCGCTTCTCCAGCTCGGCGGTCAATTGCGCCAGCCCGCGGCGCAGCGTGCGGAACAGCGGCGCGGGGGAGGAACCCTGCGAGCGCGCGGTGCGCCGCGCGGCCAGCACGCCGCGCGTGAGGCTCCCGTAGCGGCGTTCGAGCTCCACAAACCGCGCCAACACGCTTTCCACGCTCAGCCGGTCCGCGCTGCCCCCGTACACGCCCGCCAGCAGAGGCTCGGCCAGGTAATCTACCGCCTCGCGTCCGTAGTGATCCTCGATGAACTCCGCCACGCTGCGGTCGCCTGTCAAACTGCCCGGCCGGCGCAGGATCTCCAGCCACATCCGCAGCTTCGTGCGCCACCCCAGCAGCGGGCTCAGCGCCATCGGGAGGACCCGGGTGGGCACCATCATTATCAGCCCGTCGGGCAGCGGCACCAGCTTCCCGCCGCGCACCACCCAGGTCACGCGCTGCTCGTCGAGCGAACTGATCAGGTCGTCTCCCAGGCCCAGCTCCCGCGCCAGCTCCTCGCCGGCGGGCTTGGCCGAAAGAAAGCTGTCCGGGCCGCCCTCGAGGACGCAGCCTTCCACCACTTCGGTCTGGATCACGCCGCCCAGAGCGGGCTGCTCTTCGATCAGTACCGTTTCGCAGCCCGCCAGCGACAGTTCGTAGGCGGCCGACAGCCCGGTGATGCCGCCGCCGATGATCGCCGTCCGCACCTTACGGCCGGTACTCCCGCACGATCTGCACCACAGCCTTCACGTTCTCCACCGGCGTTTCGGGCAGGATGCCGTGGCCGAGGTTGAAGATGTGGCCGGGCCGGGTGCCGGCGCGCTTCAGGATCTCGATCACCTTCGCCTTCAGCTCCGGCAACGGGGCAAACAGCGCTGCCGGGTCGAGATTGCCCTGAATGGCGGCGCGGTAGTTGATGTCCATCCAAGCCTGATCGATGTTCAGGCGCCAGTCGACGCCCATCACGTCGCCGCCGGCGGCATGCAGCTCCTTGAAGTAGCCCGCGCAGCCGGTGCCGAAGTGGATCACCGGCACGCCTGTGGCGCGGATGCGCTCGATCAGCGCCCGCGAGTAGGGCTGCACGTAGCGCACGTAGTCGTCCGAAGCCAGCGCGCCCACCCACGAGTCGAACACCTGAATGGCCCGCGCGCCCGCCGCCACCTGCAGGATGGCGAACGGCGCCAGCACGTCCACCAGCTTGCCCATCAGCCGCCGCCAGAGCGTCTCGTCGCGGTACATCAGGGTCTTCGTCGTCAGGAAGTGGCGCGAGGGGCCGCCCTCGATCATGTAGCTGGCCAGCGTGAACGGGGCGCCGACGAAGCCGATCACGGGCACCTTGCCTCCGAGCGCGGCATTCACCATCCGGATCGCCTCGCCCACATAGCCCAGGTCGTCCGTGTTCGTCGTCGACAGCGTGTCCACGTCGTGGGAGGTGCGCACCGGGTTCTCGATCACCGGCCCCTCCCCGGCGACGAACTTCAGGTGCAGTCCCATCGGTTCGACGGGCAGCAGCAGGTCGGCGAAGATGATGGCCGCGTCGACGTCGAGGATCTCCACCGGCTGCAACGTCACCTGGGCCGCCAGCTCCGGCCGCTTGCACATCTCCAGGATCGAATGGCGGGCGCGGATGGCCCGGTACTCCTTCAGATAACGGCCTGCCTGCCGCATGAACCAGACCGGCCGGCAGTCAGTCGGCCGGCGGCGGCAGGCATCCAGGAATCGGCTGCTTATGGGAGGTACGCGCATGGGTTCTCCGATCTGTCTTCACAGAGGAAGACCTGGAATTCTTTCGGCTTGTGCCGGACGGCCCACTCCCGCCCGAGCACGAAGAACGGTTTGGTCCAGGCTTCGCTGTCCAGCGTCCTGGGCGCAATCACGGACGCAAGCAACATCCCCTGCACGGGATACCCGGTGCGGGGATCCATCAGGTGGCTGTAGGTCCTGCCTCCGGCGATGAAGAATCTCTCGCTCGACCCGGAGGTGGACATCGACATGTCTTTCAGGTAGAACTCTGCGACTGTTCCTTTTCCGCCGCGCGGATCGGGGATCGTCACGCGCCAGCCGCGCGGTTCCGAGGGCGGCGCACCCAGTCCATAGATGCTCGAGCGGCCTGCGGAGATCAGGGCGCTGCGCACCCCCCGGGCGCGCAGGATCTCCGCCATGCGGTCCACGGCATATCCCTTGCCGATGCCGCCCGGATCGATCTCCACCGGCGCGGTGAAGCGCACCGTGCGCGTCCGCGGATCCAGCACGATCTTCTGCCATCCGATCCGCCGCAGCGCCGCGCGGATCTCCGCCCGGTGTGGCACGCGCCCCTCGCCGCGGTAGAATCCCCACAGCTTCATCAAGGGTCCCACGGTGATGTCGAATGCCCCCTCGCTTTGGCGGCTGTATTCGAGACAGCGCGAGAGCAGATCGAACAGCTCCTGGGAAACCTCCACGGCGCGCCGCGGCGCCTCCCGGTTCACCAGGCTCCATTCGGAATCCTGACGGTAATTGGAGAGCATCCGGTCCAGCCGTCTTGCCTCCTCGTATGTCTCCTCGATGGCGGAGTCGACGGCATAGCGATCCTCGCCGTAAGCCACCACAGTATAGGTGGTGCCCATCGCGTCAAAGGAGCGCTCCAGCCGCACCAGCGAAGCCGGCGCCGGGGCAGCAGCGCCCGGCGGCGCAGCCAGCGCGCAGAGCGGCATCAGCGCCCCGAGAATTCGGGCAAGTCTATGTGATGGCGAGAGATCCACAGGGGCTGTCGCGGCGAGCCTCGGGCGGGCGCGCCTGATTTTAGCCTACAACCCGCGCCCCTGCCGGATCAATGAAAGTTCGCAATTTCTTTCCGCCGAACCCGGCTATTCGCGCGGACGCCCGCGCCGCAGCCGCCGCCGCAGGTGCTTCAGCGGCTCGCCCGGAGGAAGCTCCGCCGCCCGCCGGAAACGGAGCTCCGGCATCCGGAACAACTCCATTCTTTGCATTAGATTACGACGCAAGTAGTGGCGGGCTGCCGCCAGCCCTTCCAGCGCCGCCTCCTGCTCGCCCGCGCTCCCCGTCAGAACCACCAGGACATCGGCGCGCCGCAGATCCGGGCTGACGATGACATCGGCCACCTCCACCCCCTGCACGCGGGGATCGTCCACCTCGAAGCGAACCAGTTCGGAGAGCTCTTCGCGCATGGCCTCTGCCACGCGGCGGCTGCGCAGTTCGTCCATGGCTCACTCCAGCCAGTCCACGGTGGCCGAAACCAGGGCGGGTCCGAGGAAGCCGGCAGCGGCCTGTTCGGCAGCCTCCAGCACCTTCGCGGCGTTCTCGCGCGAGGCCGATACCGTGACGGCGGCGATCACGGAGCGGTTCCAGAGGTTCTGGTCGTCGATCTCCGCCACCGCCACGTTGAAGCCGTTGCGGAGCCGGTCTTTCAGTCCCCGCACCCAGTGGCGCTTGTCCTTCAGGGACCGCACCTCCGTGAATTCGAGTTCCAGCGTCAGCACGCCCACGGCCGCCATGCGGCGCCTCCGCGGATCAGACGCCCAGCTCCGGCGCCACCTTCTCCTTCACGAACGCCTCGATGATGTCGCCGGGCTTGATGTCCTGGAAGTTGGCCAGCGCCATGCCGCACTCCTGACCCTGCCGCACCTCGCTGGCATCGTTCTTGAACCGCTTGAGCGACTCGATGCGGCCCGTGTAAACGACCACGTTGTCGCGCAGCAGCCGCACCTCGGCATCGCGCGGGATGACGCCCTCCGTGACGACGCAGCCCGCCACTGTGCCCACCTTCGCAATCCGGAAGATCTCCTTGACTTCCGCGCGCCCGCGGAACACCTCGCGGTAGACCGGCTCGAGCATGCCGACCATCGCCTTGCGGATCTCGTCGGTCAGCTCGTAGATGATGGTGTGCAGGCGGATGTCCACCTTCTCCTGCTCGGCGCGCTCCTGCGCCTTGCGGTCCGGGCGGACGTTGAAGCCGATGATGATGGCGTTGGAGGCGTCTGCGAGGTCGACGTCGCTTTCCGTGATGGCGCCGACGCCGGCGGAGATGACGCGGATCTGCACCTTGTCAGTGGAGAGCTTCCGCAGCGTCTCCGAAAGCACTTCGGCGGTGCCGCTCACGTCGGCCTTCAGAATGATGTTGAGCTCCTTGACCTCGCCCTCGCGCAGCTGCGTGTGAAGCTGCTCGAGCGAGATGCGCGTCTTGGCCTGCGCGGCTTCCCGCGCCTTCAATTCGCGGAACTCGGCGATCTGGCGCGCCTTGGCCACGTCGGTGACCACCTGCAGCGTGTCGCCGACCTCGGGCAGCGACTCGAGGCCGATGATCTCGACCGGCATCGACGGGCCCGCCTCCTTGATCTGCTGGCCCTTGTCGTTGTACAACGCGCGGATCTTGCCGAACACGGCGCCGCAGAGGAAATAGTCCCCGGCGCGCAGCGTGCCGTTGCGGACGATGACCGTGGCCACCGGGCCCCGCCCCTTGTCGAGCTTGGCTTCCAGAACCGTCGCCACAGCGGGCCGGTTCGGGTTGGCCTTCAGCTCCTGCATGTCGGCCACCAGCAGGATCATTTCGAGCAGCAGGTCGATGTTCTGCCGCTGCTTGGCGCTGACCGGCACGAACGGCGTGTCGCCGCCCCATTCTTCCGGCATCAGGCCGAGCTCGGTGAGCTGCTGCTTGACGCGTTCGGGCTGCGCCTCCGGCTTGTCGATCTTGTTCACCGCGACGATGATGGGGACATTGGCGGCGCGGGCGTGGTCGATGGCCTCGCGCGTCTGCGGCATCACGCCGTCGTCCGCGGCCACCACGAGCACCACGATGTCGGTCACTTCGGCGCCGCGGGCGCGCATGCGCGTGAAGGCCTCATGGCCGGGCGTGTCGATGAAGACCACCTTGCGGCCGTTCAGTTCCACCGAGTAGGCGCCGATGTGCTGCGTGATGCCGCCCGCCTCGCGGTCGGCCACGTTGGTCTCTCGGATGGCGTCGAGCAGCGACGTCTTGCCGTGGTCGACGTGGCCCATCACGGTGACCACGGGCGGGCGCGGTTCCAGATCGGCCTCGACCTCGGTCAGCTCGACCTCCTGCACCGCCTCCTCTTCGTAGCTCATGCGCGTGGGGCGCGCGCCGAAGTCGCGGCACAGCTCCTCCGCCAGCCGGATGTCGAGCGGCTGGTTGATGGTGGCGAACACGCCGCGCTCCACCAGCCGCTTGATGACGATGTTGGCCTTCACGCCGAGCTTTTCGCTCAGCTCCTTGGCGGTGATCCCTTCCGCAATGGGGATGTCCTTGTCGACCACCGGGAGCGTCATGGGCTCCTGCTTGCGCCCGATGGGCTTGAGGATGCCCTCGCGCTCCAGCTCGCGCTCCCTTTGCGTGGGGCGCTTCTTGCCGGCTTCGCGGCGCGCCTCCGTAGAGGGCGGCGGCGGTTCCAGCACAGGCGTGGTGGGATGCGGCCCGCGGCCGCGGAGCGGCCTGCCGGCAGGCGCCGGCTGGCCGGGCCTCCCAGGCGCGCCCGTGCGGCGCGCGCCGGGGTAGATCGGCTGTCCGGGCGTCGGCATCCCCGGCCGGGGTGCCGCCGGCTGTCCGGGCATGGCGCGTGCCTGCGTCTGCCGCAGACGCTCCAGGATCTCGGGGCTCGGCGGAACCACGGGCCGTGCCACCGGCTGGCCAGCGAGCGGACGCGCAGGCGTCGCCTGCGCGGCGGCCGGCGCGGGTCCTTGCGGTGCTGCCGGCGGGCGTGCCGGCTGCTTCAAAACGGGAGGCTTGGGAATGCCCGGCGCCACCACCGGAGTCCGCGGCAGCTCGCCGCCCGGCAACGGCTGGCGCGGCCCGGACAAGATCTGGCCGGGGCGCGGTCCTGCGGGACGCGGAGCGGCCGGCGGAGGAGGGATTCGCGGCGCCGCGGGCGCAGGCTTCGGAGGCTCCGGCGCGGCCTTCGCCGCAGGCGGCGCGGCCGGAGCAGCGGCCGCCGGGGCCTTGGGCACGGGGGGCGCGGGCGCAGCCGGCGCAGGAGCGGCAGGGGCCGCCGGGGCGCCGGGCCTTTCTTTCGGCGCCGGAGTCACAGGCGGCACCGGAATGGCCGGCGGCTTGGGAATGGGCGGCGCGGCCGCTTTCTTCTCGGCAGGCGGGGCCAGCGGCCCAGTCGTTCTTGGGGGAATCGGAATCGGTGGCACGTGGGGCGTAGGCGGCGGCGTGGGCCGCGAGGGCCCCGCCCCGTGAACTGGAGGAATCGGAATCTTCGGAACGGCGGGCGCCGCGGGCCGCTGCGGTGCAGGCGGAGCCGTTGCCGCGGTGGTTCCCGGGCGGGCTGCTGCGGGAGCCGCAGGAGCTGTCGGGGCTGCAGGGGCGGCTGGAGCAGCCGGGGCAGCTGCGGCAGGAGCCGGAGCCTCAGCGGCGGGTTCCGCAGCCGGCTTCGGCGGCGCGGCAACTTCTTCCGGAGCGGCGGGAGCGGCAGGCGGCTCTGCCGGGGGTGCTGCGGCGGCGGGCGCTTCCGCAGGAGCGGGCGCAGGCGCGGACTCGCCGCGGATTCTCGCCCGCACCAGGTCGGCCACGGTGTTTTCGATCGAGCTCGAGTGCGTCTTCTTCTCCGTCACTCCGAGCTCGGGAAGCATTTCCAGGATGACACCGGGCTTCACCTCCAGCTCTCGGGCGAGCTCGTTGATGCGAATCTTACTCATACCTGGCACGCCGCCCCGTCACACAGGACGGGCGTTTTCACTCCTTCCCTGCACTCGCTCCGTCACTGTCCGGCTGGTTCTTCTTCCGCTAGACCCGTGGATTTTATCGTATCAGATTCATCGTCCGGGATTTCTCCGGCAACGGGCGCGGCGGCTTCGCTCTCCTGTGCTCCCTCGGGCTCCGGCGGGGCCGCCGCTTCCCCGGCTGCCTCTGCGCCGGTTTCGGGCTGTTCCTCTGCAGGTCCGGCAGGAGCGGCGCCGGACTCCGCGGCCGGTGCTTCCGCTGCAGGCGCGGCAGCGGCGCCCGCCTGCGCCTGCCCTTCCTGCTGCTGGTACCATGCGTTGACGGCGATGCCGATTTGCTGCAGGAATTCTTCCGAAATCCCCTCGATTTCCAGCAGCTCTTCCGGCGTCATCGCGCCCAGTTTCTCCACGGATCCCACTCCGCCCGCCAGCAATTTTTCCACGGCCTCCTCGGCCAGGCCGTAATCGATGAGCACGCTGAGCGGCGTCCCGATGGCGAGCGCCGCCATGCCGGCCTCCACCTCCCGCCGCTTCTCCTCTTCCGTCTTGATGTCGATGCGCCAGCCCAGCAGCTTCGCCGCCAGCCGGACGTTCTGGCCTTTCTTGCCGATGGCGAGGGAAAGCTGCGTGTCATCGACGATGACTTCCATGTATTTTTCGGCCGAATCGAGCACGGAAATCCGCGAAATTCGCGCCGGGCTCAGCGCGTGCGTGGCGAACTGCACCGGATCGTCGCTGTATTCGATGATGTCGATCTTCTCGCCCCGCAGCTCGCGGATGATGGACTGCACCCGCATGCCCTTCATGCCCACGCACGCGCCCACGCAGTCGACGTCGCGGTCCCGGCTCAGCACGGCGATCTTCGTCCGCTCGCCCGCCTCGCGGGCGCAGGCGCGGATCACGACCGTTCCGTCGTAGATCTCCGGCACCTCCTGCTCGAACAGGCGCATGACCAGCTCCGGCGCGGCGCGCGAGACAATGACGCCCGCGTTCTTGCCCGTCTTCTCCACGCTCTTGATCACGCACCGCACGCGCTCGCCGATGCTGAAGCTCTCCAGCCGGCTCTGTTCTTTCTTCGGAAGCCGAGCCTCGGCCTTGCCGATCTCGACGATGATGTCCGGCCCCTCCATCCGTTTCACCGTGCAGTTGACCAGCTCGCCCACGCGCCCGGAAAACTCCGCGCAGATGTTGTCGCGCTCCGCCTCCCGCACCTTCTGCAGGATCACCTGCTTGGCCGTCTGCGCGGAGATCCGGCCCAGCGCCTCGGTCGGCTTCGGCACGCGCACCTGCGCGCCCACCTCGGCCGAAGGATCCAGCTTCTTCGCTTCCGCCAGCGAGATCTCCAGCGCCGGATTCGACACCTTCTCCACCACGGTCTTCAGGGCGTACAGGACGATGTTGCCCGTGCGCTCGTCGATGTCGGCGGCCAGCTCCTCGCCGCCCTTGAATTGCTTGCGGGCGGCCACCAGCATGGCGTCCTTCACCGCCTCGAGCACGACCTGCGGGTCGATGCCCTTTTCCTTGCTCAGAATCTCGATCGACTCTCTGATGGATGCCAAGCGTCTTGCTCCTCTCGCTCCGCGTTCCCGGGCGAACCTTGCGGCTCACCACTCGAACTTCAAATTTGCCTTTTCGATGATTTCCATCCGGACCCGGATGGTCTTGCCGGTTCCGGCGCGGAGAAGAACCTGGTCTTCCTCCACGCCCTCAAGCACGCCTTCCCAGCGGCGCTGCCCTTCTACGGGCTCTCTCAACTGCAGCCGGATCTTCTCGCCGAGGCACTGCGTGTAGTGCGAGGGCCGCACCAGGCGCCGCTCCACTCCGGGCGTGCTGACCTCCAGGAGATAGCTCTCGCCCGGCACCACGTCCTCGGCGTCCAGCACCGCGCCCACCTGCTGCGAAATCCGCTCGCAGTCTTCCAGCGTCGCGCCGCCCGGCTTGTCGATATAGATCCGCAACACCCGGCGCCGCCCGCCGCCGGTCATCTCCACGTCCCACACGGCGAGCCCTTCGCGCCGCGCGGCGCGCTCGGCGATTTCCGCGACTCTCTGGATCACGCTGTCTCGTGCGGCGGATGGCATCGGTGATTTCTGTTTCCGCGGACGCGCCCCGGCGCGGCCGCGCTCCCGAATCCCCGCCTAACAAAAAAGTGGGCTTTCGCCCACTGGCAGGGTTCGATACCTCCAGTATACAACACTGCCCCTTGCATTCCCCCCGGTGGGAGCCAACAATAAGGGCGGAAGAATTTCCGGCTGAAGGGAGGCGCTCCATGAGAAAGCTCGCATATGCCGCCGTAATTGTTGGCAGCTTCGTCATCCTCTTTGCCGTCGGGCAGGCATGGCGTCTCAAGCCCGAAACGCAAACCGTACGCATCCTGCACAAGGGCGACTACGCCACCCTCGCAGCGCCTTCCGGCGAGGAAGTCTGGCTCGCCCACCGCAAGGACGACTGCTACCCGATTCAGGCTGCCATGACCGAGGGCA
The DNA here is from genome assembly GCA_037481575.1 of Bryobacteraceae bacterium. Lineage (GTDB taxonomy): Bacteria > Acidobacteriota > Terriglobia > Bryobacterales > Bryobacteraceae > JANWVO01. The sequence goes on from JBBFLJ010000018.1 coordinate 58,457, forward strand.
GGCAGGATTATCTCAAGGCCTGCGCCGACAACCAGACTGCCTTCCCCGTCGCTGCCGGCACCCGCGTGAAGATCCTCGCCGAGTCGGTCAGCCGCCGGCAGGTGCAGATTCTCGAGGGGCCGCTCGAAGGCCGCACCGGCTGGGTGGAACACGAATTTCTGCAGCCCGAGCCCCGCGCACGGCGGTAGCTTTCAGCGCTTCCGGTGCTGCTCGCGCAGCACGGCCGGATCATCCATGCGCGGCGGCGGCTCCGGGTCGGCAGGGTCCTTCGCCTTCGCCGGATCGAAGATCTCCGGCTCGGGCGAGATGGCCTCGAACGGCGCGAAGTCCGGAATGCTGGTGAAGCAGTCCGACAGATCGGCGGCTGTCGCGTCGAACAGGTTCAGCGGCGGCAGCCCGAGGATCCGGAACACCGTCTTCAGCAGCGCCGGGAAGCTCGCATTCGTGCGCGAGGCGTAGTTCTTCCGCGCAAAGGGTCCGGCGACGATCAGCAGCGTGCGGTGGCTGTCGATGTGATCGACGCCCCCTTGCGCGTCGTCCTCGGTGATGAACACAGCCATGCTGCGCCACCATTTCGTCTTCGACAGGTACTCGACGATGCGCCCCAGCGCATAGTCGTTGTCCGCCATGTAGGACGCCCGGAACGGATACCCGTCGCCCGGGCGCGGGCGCGCCAGATGATCGTTGGGCAGATGGATGTAGAGGAAGCGCGGCAGCTCCTTGCCCGGCTTCACATACAGCTCCTCGATCTCGCGGATGAAGGCGTCGGCGCGGTATTGATCGGGAATGTTGGTGTTGTACTGCGGGTAATTTCTCGACGTGTTCTCCCAGAGCGGACGCGGCATGGGAACGTTGGTCAGGAACCGCGCTCCCGTGGGCATCTGCCCGGGTCCTTCCACCACGCCCGCCAGCTCGAATCCCTCGCCGAAATTGCGGAACGTGATGCCATGCCGCTCCAGATGGTGCCACAGCGCGCCCGCCTCCAGCTGCTCTTCCGGATGCAGGCTCGAATTGCTCTGCGCGAACTGCAGCCGCCCCGGTGCGGAGGTCGGAAAGCGGAAGTCCTTCTGCCCGCCATAGGCGGCCATCAGCGAGGACTCCGTCCAGGCGTTCGGGTAGGAGCCGACGAGCCAGTGGTGCCCGTCGACGCTCACCTCGCTGTCGGCGTAGAAATTGTCGCTGAAGGCGTAGCGCTGCACCAGCGCGTGATGGTTCGGCGTGATGTTGTAGAACTGCTTCTCCAGCCGGGTCCGGAGCGAGTCCTTGTCGATCTCCACCCACCCGCGCCTGCCGAAACGCGCCAGTTCGGGCGCGGCCCGCAGCGGCCCGGCTACGTCCTGCGTGACGTCGCCCAGCACTTCGTCGAACGTGCGGTTCTCCTTGACGATCACCACCACGTGCCGCAGCTCCAGCGGCAGCGGCCGCGGCTCCTCCGCCACGGGCACGAACCCGTTGTTGGCCATCACCGCCTGCGTGTGGAACGCCAGCATGCGGTTCAGCGGCGGCTCATACACGCTCAACAGCCCCTGCCGCAGTTCTCCCTGGAAGCTGCGCTCCAGTGGCGCCGTGCGCGTGGCGTTGGGCCCGGTGCCCAGTCCCTTGGCGCTGGCCACAAACATCCGTCCGCGGTCCACTGCCACCGCCGTGGGAAACCACCCCGCGGGCAGGTGCCCGGCCAGACGGTTTGTCGCGAGGTCGATCACGCCGATCGCGTTGATCCCCGCTTCGGCCACCAGCAGCCGCCCGTTGGGCAAGTCCAGCGCCAGCCCTACGGGCAAAATTCCTCGCCAGGCTTCCAGCTTCGGAATGCGCAGCTCGATGGTCGCCCGCACCACCAGCGTCAGGGCGTCGATCACGGTCACCGTGTCCTGGTTGCCGTTGCTCACATAGATCGAGGCCGCCGTGGCCACCACGCCGGAAGGGCTGGCGCCGCCCAGGCTCTCCGGCCCGAACGGCTTGCCCGTGCGAATAAACCGGATCACCCGCGGCGTGCGGGGATCGGCCACGTCAATCACGCACAGCGAATTCGACTCCTCCACGTTCGGGTCGCCCAGCCCGGGCACGTCCACCGGCCCCCGCGCCGTCTCGCGCCTCGCGCCCTTCTCCGCCTCCGGCGACGGGAATCCAAAGGCGGGGAAGGGAAGTCCGGTCTCGCGCGCGTTCTCCGGATCCGCCCCCGGCACGGGCTTGTACTCGAACATTCCGATGTTGGTCACATACAGCCGCTTCGCGTCCGGCGAAAGCGCCGCCTTGAAGGGCAGACGCCCGGTGCGCACGCTCGACAGCATCCGCCCGCTGCGCGCATCGAACACCGCCACGCGGAAGTTGGCCTGATCGACAACGTAAAGGATGCGCCGCTGCGCGTCATAGGCCAGATCGCCGGAATAGCTGTCGCGCCACGGCCCCTGATTCAACTCGAGCACGCGGTGGACCTGCCCTCCCGGCAGCCCGATTTCGCGCACCCGCCCCGAGTTGCCCTCGCTGGCGAACAGCCTGCGGTTGTCCGAGAAGGCCAGGCCCATGAACACGCTGCGCCAGTCGTCTTCCGGGCTAGACGCCTCCTCCTCGCGCGTCTTCGTGCGCAGCTCCCGCGTGCGCCACGGCTCGCCCGACATGTCGAGCACAGTGAGCGAATAGCGGTTCGGGCCGCCGTTGGCCGTCACCGCCAGCTTGCCGTCCGGGCTGATGGCGAGACCGAAGGCGCCGGGGCCCGTGTTGAACTGCCGGCCCAGCGGCGTAATGATGCGCCCGCCGGGCAGGATCGTCTCCGCACCCGGCCGGCGCGCCGCCGGGCGCGTCCCCGCCGGAGGACGAAATTCCGCCGCTGTCAGGGCGGCGCACAACAGGATGGGCCACGGAGCCCGCCAATCGAAGCTCACTTCTGTTACTCTTTCAAAGCGGATTCCCCGAATGCAACGAAGGCAATTCCTTTCCCTCCCCGGAGCAGCACTCATGGATCGCGTCGTCCAGACTCCCGGCGCCCCGCGCGCCCCGCGCTTCTTCGTCCTCGAGCAGTATTTCCTGAGAAACGGCTCGCAGCCCGGGCGCGTGCTGGCGTTTCTGGAAAAGGGCGCGCTGGCAGCGCGCCGCCGGCTCGGCTTGCCCGCGCCTGCCGTGGTCATGGAGGCGCTCGTGGCGGCGCATATGCCGCAAGTGGCCTGCATCACCCCGTACGACTCGCTGGAACAGTGGGCGCAGACTCGCGCGCGGCTCGCCTCCGATGAAAACTACCGCGCTGCCCTTTCCGCGATGGAATCGGGCGAGGAGGCGCCCTACGAGGAATATTCCGAAACGCTCCTCGAAGCGGCTCCTTACACGCCACCGCTGCCCGCCTCATTGCCCGCCTTGCAGCAGCCGCGCGTCTTCGAACTGCGGCTTTACCACTCCCCCACGGAAAGGCAGCTGAAGGCGTTGCACGAACGCTTCGCCGGCCCCGAGATCCCCATCTTCCACCGCTCCGGCATCCACCCGTTGCTCTACGGATCGACGCTCGCCGGCGCGCACAAGCCGAATCTCGTCTACCTGACGCCCTTCGATTCGCTCGCCGCGCGCGAGAAAGCGTGGGCCGCCTTCGGCGCCGATCCCGAATGGGTGAAAGTCCGCGCCGAATCCATCGCCCGGCACGGGCAGATCAGCAGCGTCATCCAGATCTCGATCTACCGCGCCGCCGCGTGGTCTCCCTTGCGCTGAATGCGCCCGCCTCAGCCCGGCAGCAGCTTGCTGATGTCGTTGTAGAGGACGAAAACCACCACCATCATCAGGAACACGAAGCCGAGCTTGAACACCGCTTCCTTGAAGCTCAGGCTCAGGTCCCTGCGGATCAGCATCTCGATCAGCAGCAGCAGGATCACGCCGCCGTCGAGGATCGGGATCGGCAGCAGATTGAAGATGGCCAGATTCAGGCTCACCGTGGCCATCAGGTTGATGAACGCCGCCGCCCCTTCCCGCGCCGCCTCGCCCGAAAGCTGTGCGATGCGGATCGGCCCTTCCAGCGAGCGCGCCGAAGACCGCCGCTCGATCAGTGATTGCAGGAACTGGAAGATCAGCGTCGCGCTGCGCGCGTTCTGCTTCAAGGACTCGCGGATGGCCTCGCCGGCTCCCAGCTTCACGTACGTCACGCGCGGCGCCAGCTCCACGCCGATCATCCACCTCTGCCCCCCGCCTCCCTGCTCCGACAATTTGGGCTGCAGCTGCACCGTGTGCTCTTTCCCGTCCCGCACGTAGGTCAGCTCCACGGGCTTGCCCTCGCACGCCCGCAGCACTTCGTGGATCTTGTAAACGGTGTGGATCGGCTCGCCATTGATCCTCACCAGCAGATCCCCGCGCCGCAACCCCTTGCGCTCAGCGTCCAGCCCCGGCACCAGCCCGCCCACCTCGATTTGCGTCCGTTCGGACCAGCCCGCATATCCGACACCGGTGGACGGATCCAGCTCCGGCATGACCGCCAGGGAAATCCTCTCCTGGCCCCTCTGGATCACCAGCGGAAGCGGCCTGCCGGCGCTGACCACCTCGCGCATCACCACTTCTTCCCAGGTCGGGTTCGTGCGGTTCTCCAGCTGCACGATCACGTCGCCGTCGCGCAGCCCGGACTTCGCCGCCGGCGTGCCCGGCTTGACGTAGCCGATCACCGCCGGCCCGCCCGCGCTCGCCACCTTCGGATACCGCACCATGTAGAGCCCGCTCAGCAGCGCCACCGCCAGCAGAATGTTCATCACCGGCCCGGCCAGCACCACAATCAGGCGCTGCCAGCGCGGCTTGGAGGTGAACCCCGCCGGGTCGGGCTCGTCATTGGGCTGCTCCCCTGCCATCCGGACGTAGCCTCCAAAGGGGATCCAAGCAATCCGGTACTCGGTTTCGCCGCGGCGGAACGCCAGCAGCTTCGGTCCGAACCCGATGCTGAAGGTAGAAACGCGGATGCCGAAGAAGCGCGCTGCCCAGAAGTGGCCCAGCTCGTGGATGACGATCATCACCCCGATCAGCACCAGCAGCCACCAGATGTTGTGAAGAAGAGCCATGCTTGCCGTTCCTGTGCCGGGCTTCAGGCCATCACGCGGGCGCCCGCCTTCTCCCGCGCGATCTTGCCGGCTGCCTCGCGGGACTGCCGGTCAATTTCGAGCAACTCCGCCACGGTGGAGGGCTGCCGCGACGGAACCCGCTCCAGCGCTTCCTCCACCACCTCCGCGATGGCGGGAAAAGAAATCTCGCCTCGCAAAAACGCCTCCACGGCCACCTCATCGGCGGCATTCAGCGTGCATCCGGCTGAGCCCCCCGCCCGCTGCGCCTCATAGGCCATCCGCAGCAGCGGGAACCGGGCCATGTCCGGCGGATAGAACTCCCACGTTCTTGCCACGCTCCAGTCCAGCCGCGGCACCGGCGCCTCGCGGCGCTCCGGCCACGTCAACGCGTACTGAATAGGCATCCGCATATCGGTGGCGCAGACCTGCGCGATCACGCTGCCATCGCTGAACTCCACCATGGCATGCACCGTCGATTGCGGATGAACCACCACTTCCACCTGCTCCGGCTCGAGCCCGAACAGCCAGCAGGCTTCAATCACCTCAAAGCCCTTGTTCATCAGCGTGGCCGAGTCGATCGTGATCCGCGGGCCCATCTTCCAGGTTGGATGATTCAGGGCCTGCTCGGGCGTCACATGCGCCAGCGCTTCTTTCGGCGTTGTGCGGAAGGGGCCGCCCGAAGCCGTCAAAATCAGCTTCCTGACGTCGCTTCGCGCGCCTGCCCGGAAGCACTGATGCGCGCCGTTGTGCTCGCTGTCGATCGGGATCAGCTCCGCGCCGTGCTTGCGCACCGCCTCCATCACCAGCTGCCCGCCCGCTACCAGCGTCTCCTTGTTAGCCAGCCCCACGCGCTTGCCCGCGCGCACGGCTTCGTAGGTCGCCTCCAGCCCGGCGATCCCCACAATCGCAGAAACCACCACCTGCGCCTCCGGGGCCGTCGCTGCCTGCACATAGGCTTCCGGCCCGGCCAGCAGCTCCGTGCGCGCGCCGCCGCGCTCCGCCAATACGCGGTGCAGCCGCTCCCGCGTCTCGAAGTCGGCCACCGCCGCCACCTCGGGCTGAAACTCCAGGATCTGTTCTGCAAGCGCCTCCGCGTTCCGGCCGGCCACCAGGGCGTAAACACCGAAGTCCCCGGAATTGCGGCGGATGACGTCCAGCGTGCTCCGCCCGATGCTGCCGGTCGATCCCAGAAGCGTTACTCGCTGCATATCCGCGCGTCCGCCATCATAACACCCGGTCTTGCCTTCTGTTCTGATGATTTCACAAATACCTCCGGAAGGAAAACGCACCGCCCCGTCCCGCAGGCATCCGCGCGGAAGGACTCCGAGCCTCGCACGTTTTTGATCTTCGCTTTGTCTTTCGGGGGTGTGACCCAGAGGGCGCCGGGGAGGAGAATGCTTCAGGGGTCTTTTTGAGGTTAGTCTCGCTTTGGTGGGAGTTGCCTCCCCGGCTTACTTCCAATCTTAGAATACCGAATTCCAAATTGCAAGCACTTTTTTCTATTTTTTGGAGCGCGGCGTCACCTCGACCCCTGCCATCCGCTCCAACACCTTGATTGTGCTGCAGATATCCTCATCCGCGTAGCCTGCTGCCATCGCCGCCCGGAACATCTGCTGCGTCAGCGCCGTCAGCGGCAGCGGCACCTGCATCTCGGCGGCCGTCTCCATCATCAGCCCGATGTCCTTGTGCATCCAACGCACTGAAAAATTGGTAGAAAAGTCCCGCCGGAAGACGAACGGCGCCTTGAAGGAGGCGATCCCGCTCTTCGCCGCCGAGTTTTCCAGGATGTCCAGCATCAGCTCCGGATCCACCCCCGCCTTCGCGGCCAGCACCATGCCCTCGTTGAACGCCTGTAACATACTCGAAAGAATCAGGTTCTGCGACAGCTTCGCGTGCAGTCCCATGCCTGGTCCGCCGCAATAGTAGAACCGCTTCCCCATGACCTCCATGTAGGGCTTCAATTTTTCATAGACCTCCTGATCCCCACCCACCATGAATGTCAGGGTCGCGTTCTCCGCCCCCGGCTTCGATCCCGTCACGGGCGCGTCCAGAAAGTGCGCCCCTTTCGCCCGGAAAGCCTCATAGGCTCTTCTGGCATAGGCGGGCGCCACAGTGCTGCAATCCGCCACGGCGGCGCCGGGCTGAATGCCCTCGATCAGCCCGCCCTCCCCCAGCGTCACCCGCTCGCTCATCGCCGTGTCGCCCACGCACAGGAACACCGCCTCGGAACGCTCCGCCACCTCCTTCGGAGAGGCGCATGCCGTGCCTTTCCCCTCCCGCGCCAGCTGTTCCGCCTTGGACGCCGTGTGCGACCACAGCGCCACTTCGTGTCCGGCGGCGAGCAGGTGCCGCGCCATCGGATATCCCATGATGCCGAGTCCAAGGAATCCCAACCGTGCCATATGAAACCTCCGGGAAGTCCGCTGCCATCGGCGCGCGGAATCCTTGATTGTATGCCCTCGGTCCGCTGTGCGACAATCGCGGCTTCATGGCCATGTCCGCCCCTGTCCGCATCCTCGTCACCAAGCGCGTCTTCCCCGAAGCCGTCGATCTGCTGCGCCGCGAGTTCGAGGTTGACTACAACGATACGGACCGCGTCCTTCCGGCTGATGAACTCATTCGGCGCGCACGGGGTGCGGCGGCGGTCGTGAGCCAGCTGACGGACCGCCTCGGCGCGGACGTGATCGCCCAACTCGACAGCGTACGCGTCATCGCCAACGTCGCTGTCGGCTACGACAACATCGACGTCGCCGCCGCCACCGCGCGCGGCATCGCCGTCACCAACACGCCCGGCGTGCTGACGGAGACCACCGCGGACTTCGCCTTCGCCCTGTTGATGGCCGCCGCGCGCCGCATCCCGGAGGCTCATGCCTTCGTGCACTCGGGCCAGTGGAAGACATGGATCATCGACCTGCTGGCCGGCCAGGACGTCCACGGCGCCACGCTCGGCATTTTCGGCCTCGGGCGCATCGGCGCCGCTATGGCCCGCCGCGGGCGCGGCTTCGGCATGCGGATCCTCTACTGCGACGAACAGCCTGCCCCGCCCGAAATCGAGCGCGAACTCGAGGCGCGGCGCGTTTCCAAAGAAGAGCTCCTGCGCGAATCCGATTTCGTCAGCCTGCACGTGCCGCTGACGCCCGCCACGCGCCACCTGATCGGCGCGGCGGAGCTCGCGCTGATGAAGCCCACGGCGATCCTCGTCAACACCGCCCGCGGCCCCGTGGTGGACGAAAACGCGCTCGTCGAGGCGCTCGAGAAGCGCACCATCTGGGCTGCCGGGCTCGACGTCTTCGAAGAGGAGCCCCGGGTGCACCCGAAGCTGCTCGAGCTGCCCAACGTCGTGCTGGCGCCGCACATCGCCAGCGCCAGCTTCGCCACGCGCCGCCGAATGTCCGTGATGGCGGCGGAAAACGCCATCGCCGCGCTCTCCGGGCGCCGCCCGCCCAACCTCGTCAACCCGGAAGCGTGGCGCTGACCGGATTCATTCCTGGAAGGAGGCTCGCTTTGCACCGGCGCCACTTTCTCTCCTCTCTCGCCGCCGCGCCCGTCGCGCTTTCCGCCGGCGGGCCCAAACGGCTCATCGTCCATGCCGACGACGCCGGCATGTGCCACTCGGCCAACACCGCCACCATCGAGGCGATGGAAAAGGGCGTGGTCAGCTCCGCCTCCGTGATGATGCCCTGCCCGTGGGTGCAGGAGTTCACCGAATGGGCGCGCGTCCATCCGGAGATGGATATCGGACTGCACCTGACGCTCACCAGCGAGTGGCGCCACTACCGCTGGCGCCCGGTCGCCCCGTGGGACAAGGTGCGCGGGCTCATCGACAAGGAAGGCTACATGTGGCGCGATGTCCGCTCCGTCGCCATGAATGCCACGCCCGCGGAGATTGAAACCGAGCTGCGCGCGCAGATCGAGCGCGCCCGCCTCTACGGCGTCCGCTTCACTCACTTCGATTCCCACATGGGCACCCTGTTCGCCCGCCCGGATTACTTCGAGGTCTACACGAAGCTCGCCGAAGAGTATGGCGTCCCGTGCATGCTGCCCCGCGCCAACGAAGCCAACGCCGCCGACCTCAAGGGCTACCCCATCACCCCCGAAATGCTCCGCGAGAAGGAGCGCGAGGGTTACAGGATGCTGGACCGCCTCATCACCGGCGTCCCCGGACGCACGCCCGCCGAGCGGCGCGAAAGCTACCTGAAGCTCATCGCCGGCCTTCAGCCCGGCGTCACCAAGCTCATCATCCACCTGGCGAAGGACGATCCCGAAATCCGCGCCGTCACCAACAGCTGGGAGCAGCGTTGGGGCGACTTCCTCTTCTGGACCAGCGATGAAGCCCGCCGCGCGCTCGAAAAGCACGGCGTCGAACTTTACACCTACCGCCGTCTTGCCGGATCATGAAAGCCATGCGGCGGCGTGAATTCCTCGCTTCGCTCCCGGCGGCAGCCGCGGCGGCTGCCTCCGCGCCAGAGCCCAACCTCGGCGTCGATCTGTTCAGCCTCCGTTCGCAGAAGCGCACCGCCTTCGAGCACCTCGACTACTGCGCGAAATTCGGCGCGCGCACCGTGCACTTCTCCGAGATCCGCTTCCTCGGCTCGCTCGACGACGGGCATGTGCGCGAGGTGGGCGAGCACGCCCGCCGTCTCGGCATCGCCCTCGAGATCGGCATGCGCTCGATCTGCCCCACTTCCACCGCCTTCGACAAAAACGCCGGAACCGCCGAAGAGCAGCTGCTGCGTGTGATGCGTGCCGCGCGAATCGCCGGATCGCGCCTCGTGCGCGCCTTCCTCGGCACTTTCAATGACCGCCGCACGCCCGGCGGCATCGAGGCGCGCATCCGCGACACTGTGCAGGTGCTCCGCAACGTCCGCTCGCAGGCGCTCGACATGGGGCTGCGGATCGCCATCGAAAACCACGCCGGCGACATGCAGTCCCGCGAGCTGAAATCGCTGATCGAAGCCGCCGGACCGGACTTCACCGGCGCCTGCTACGACTCCGGCAACCCCTGCTGGGTGCTCGAGGACCCGCACGCCGCACTCGAAACGCTCGCGCCCTACGTCCTCACCTCCCACATCCGCGACTCCTATCTCTGGAACGACGCCGAAGGCACGCAGGTGAACTGGACTCGCATGGGCGAGGGCAACGTCGACATCGGACGCCTCCTGAAGCGCTTCCTCGAGCTCTGCCCCGGCAAGGCGATGTCGCTGGAAGTGATCGTCATGGGGCCGCGTCCGTATCCGTGGCGCAAGCCCGATTTCTGGCAAGGCTACGAAAACATCCGCGCCGCGGATTTCGCCCGCTTCCTCGACATCGCCGCCCGCGGCACGCCGCCCCCGCCCCGCCCGCCGGCGCCGAAAGAGCGCGCGGCGGAGGCCGAGCGGGAGGATTTCGAGGCCTCCATGCGCTGGACGCGTAGCTTCCTCGGCCTCGCGAACGTCTAACGGCTTGTGAAACGTCTCTTTCTGGGCTTGTCTCTTCTGGGCATGGGTTTGGGATCTCCGGCGGCCGCGCAATCTCTGGTGCGCGAGGTGCGCGGCGCAGCGGCGCGCGAGGAGTTCGACGCTGCGCGGCGCGCGCTCGAGCAGGCGCGCGGCTCGGGCCCCGTGTCGCCCCAATGGCTGGAAGCCTACAGCTGGCTGGCGCGCGGCTATCTGAATGCGAAACGCTACGACGAAGCGGAGCGCGAAGCCGCAGCCACGCGCGCGATGGCGCTCGAGCTGCTCCGCTCGCGCAAGCTCGACGACGAGCGCGCGCTGCCCATCGCCCTGGGCGCTGCCATCGAGGTGCAGGCGCAGGTGCTGGCCGCCCGCGGGCAGAGATCGGAGGCCGTGGCGTTTCTCGAAGAAGAGCTGCGCCGCTGGCAGGGCACGAGCATCATCACCCGGCTGCGCAAGAATCTCAACCTGATCTCGCTCGCCGGGCAGCCCGCGCCGGAACTCGAGGTGCCGGAATCGCTCGGCGGACCCGCGCCGAAGCTCGCAAGCCTCCGCGGCAAGCGTGTGCTCCTGTTCTTCTGGGCCCACTGGTGCGGCGACTGCAAGTCGATGGTCCCCGTGCTCGAACGCATCGCGCGCGAGCATCCCGCGCTGGAGCTGATCGCGCCCACCCAGCCCTACGGGTACGTGGCTGGCGGCGAGGAGGCGGAGCGCGCCGAAGAGATCCGCTACATCGATCAGGTCCGCCAGAAGCACTATGCGCAGGTGCCGCGCATGAGCTTCCCGGTCAGCGAGCGGAACTTCGTCACCTGGGGCGCATCCACCACTCCGACGCTTGCGTTGGTCGACGAGCAGGGCATCGTGCGCATGTACCATCCGGGCAAAATGAGCTACGAGGAGCTCAGCGCCGCGCTCGCGCGTTGAGCCGTCCTACTCGTCTGCTCCGCCCTGTGCCTGCGGCTCGCCGAGCGTGCCGGTCTCGTTCAGCACCACGATGTCGACGCGGCGGTTGCGCGCGCGGCCGGCTTCCGTGGCGTTGTCGGCCACCGGCGCCGTGTCGGCGTAGCCGGCGATCGCCATCCGCTCGCGGGGGATCCCGAAGCGCGTGGCGAACAGCTCCAGCATGGCGATGCCGCGCGCCGCAGACAGCTCCCAATTGCTGCGGAAGCGCGAGTTGTGGATCGGCGTCGAGTCCGTGTGCCCTTCCAGCCGGACGGGGTTCGGAATCCGGCTCAACTCGGCGGCGATGCTCTCGATCACCGGCAGCGCCTGCGGCTGAATGGCGTCGCCGCCCGGAGGGAAGAAGCTCGCCTCCTTCAGGCTGATCACCAGCCCGCGGCGCTCCATCCGCACCTCCACCTTGCCCTTGTGGATCTCCTCCTTCAGCTTCTCCTGCAACTCCTTGAGCGAGGGCAGCAGCTCGATGGTTCCATCCGGATCCGGCGGCGCCGGCGGCAGCGCCTCCTGCACTTGCGCGCGCGGCTTCGGCGGGGGCGCATTCTTCAGCAGCCTTGCCAGCACATGTGTGAGCCTGCCCTCCGCGAGCGCCTCGCGGAACGCCTGCGAGATGCGCGCCGCCTGCGCCTTGTCCATCTGCGAGTGCGAATACAGCATGACGAAGAATGCGAACAGCAGCGTGATGAAGTCGGCGTAGGAGACGAGCCACCGCTCATGGTTGGCGTGCTCGTGCTTCGTCTTCCGCGGCATCGCTGCGCCCTCATGCCGCCGCCCGCTCGCTGCTCTTCGCCGCAGGCTTCTCCCGCGCCGCCTTCTCCACGAACGCCTCCAGCTTGGCGCGGATCATCTTCGGGTTCATGCCCTCGACGATCCCGCACACGCCTTCCAGGATCAGCTCCTCCCGCAGCCGCCGCTGCGCCGCCCGCGCCTTGATCTTGTGCGCCGCCGGCAGAAATAGCAGGTTCGCCGAGCCGACGCCGTAGATGGTCGCCACGAACGCGGCGGCAATGCCCTTGCCCACCTTGTCCATGTCCTTCAGGTCCCCCATCACGATGATCAGCCCCAGCACCGCCCCGATGATCCCGATCGTCGGCGCGAAGCCCCCGGCGGATTCGAACACCTTGGCCTCCGCCTCCGCCCGGTGCTCGGCTGCCTCCATCGCCAGCCCCATGATGCCACGGATCTCCTGCAAGTCCATCCCGTCCACCGCCAGCAGCAGGCTCTTGTGCAGGAACGGATCCTCCACCGCCATCACGTCCTGCTCCAGCGAGACGATGCCCTGCTTGCGCGCCATCTGCGAAAACCCCACCAGCCGGTCGATCAGCTCCGCCTTGTCGTCGGGCGCCTCGAACAACAGCTCCCGCACCCGCCCGAAAGCCGCGCGCACCAGCGGCAGCGGGTTGGCCACCAGCGTCGCTCCCAGGCATCCGCCGAAGACGATCAGCGCCGCCGACTCGCCCAGCACATCGCCCGCCTTGCCCCCTTCCAACAAGTAGCCGCCCAGGATCCCGGCCACCGCCACCGCCAGCCCCCCCACGGTCCCCAGATCCAGCCGCCTGCCCTTCCGCCTCGCTGCCATGCCTGCTCCCTGCCTCTACTCCTCGCCGCTCCCGGACGCCGGCGCCCCCGCCACCCGGCGCTTGTACTCCACCACCCGCTCCGCCACTTCCTCGGCCCGCTCCCGTACGCGCACCTTCTCCCCCGTCGTCAGCGTCACCACCGTGTCCGGCGTCGCGTCGATGAACACGATCAGATCCCCGTTCACATAGAACGGCGTCTCGTTGATGCGCGTCAGACGGATCATGCCGCGCCCCGCTCCCGGGGCTCTTCCGCCTTATCGGTACAGCCCGCCCCGGCTTGAGTGGAAATCCTGTCCGGCGGAAGGCTTCAGATCTTCAGGAACAGCTTGCGCCGCCACATCCAGTACAACAGCAGCCAGTAGCAGGCCAGGATCGCAGCCCCCTCGAGCAAGGGCTCGTACGCCGCGCCCAGCACGCGGAAAAAATCCGGGCCCAGGTGAATGCGGAAGCTGGAGCGGAAGAAGTCCTCGAACAGGTGCGCCATCAGATAGGCAGCGATCGAGTTCATCCCCACCACCACCAGCGGGAACGCCCACCTCTTCCAGCCCCGCACCTCCAGCACCCAGGCCAGCGCCGCCAGGATCGCAAAGCACATCCCGCCGCTGAACAGCGTCCACGCAGGCGTCCAGATCCGCTTCACCACCGGGCAGATCCCCGCCGCGTGCAGCAGCAGTCCCGAGGCCACCCCTGCCGCTGCCGCCGCCGCGAACTTTCCCAGCGGAACCCGCGGCGCGCTCTCGCGGAACCAGCGGCCTGCCGCCAGCCCCAGCAGCATGGTTCCGAGCGTGGGAATGAAGTTCAGCGTCAAATAGCCGCCGCGGTTGGCCACGAACGGCTCCGGGCGCGGAAACAGGTTCAGGAACCATTGGTCGAAAGCCGCGCCCAGGTTGCTGTTCTTGTTCCAGTGCGCCAGAAAGCCCGTGAAATGATGCGGCCAGTCCGGCGGCACGCCCACGCGCGCGTAGTCGAAGCCCGGCCCCGGCGCCGGATACAGCGCCCACGCCAGCCAGTAGCCTCCCAGAATCCCTCCGAAGGCGGCCCACTGCGCGCGCGGCTTGGCAAACGCAAGCAGGAACAGGAACGGATAGCCGAGGCCGATCTGCGTCAGCGTGTCCTCGAAGGTAAAGTTCGTCCGCGCGCTGTGCGTCGAGCGCAGGAAGATGCCGAGGGCGATCAGCACGAACGAGCGCCACAGCGCATGCCCGAACATCTGGCGGAAGCCCGCCCCCCGGGCCATCCGGCTCGCGATCGAATACGGCAGCGCCGCCCCAACCAGAAACGAAAAGCCCGGCTGGATCAGGTCGTGCAGCGAGCAACCCGCCCACTCCACGTGCGTCTGATGCCAGGCGAGGAAACGCCAGAACGCGCTGTCCGGCAGCGCGTGCGACACCTCGGCCAGCCGCAGCACCTCGGCCATCATCAGGATCATCACCAGGCCGCGGAAGGCATCCAGCGAAACGTTGCGCCCGGGCGGCGCGGCGGGTTCCATGGGCACCATCATAGTGCCCCGCGCCGGCGCCGCGTGGATTCGTCCCGCCGCGCGAGACCTTCCGCCGCATGGCGCGTCTGAATCCGTGGAAGCCGGGCAGCCGGACGGCGGACGGCGCGGGACGGCAGAATCCGCCGGATCGCCGCCTCCCGCAGCCGCGGCGCCCGCAGAAAAGGATTCAGCTTGCCATGAAAATCCGCATCTTTCACGCATGGTTCCCCGGCGCGGCTCTGCTCGCCGCGCTCGCGTTAGTGGCCGCGCCGGCTGCGGCGCAGCCCGTCTTTTCCTGGAGCGAGCAGCCAGAGGATCTGGCCATGCAGCCGCCCGCTCCCCCGCCCCCGCCCGAGCCGCCGGACGTGATGTTCTTCTTCCAGACGGGCGGCAGCTACCTCGGCGTCGGCGTCAAGGAGATCGACGCCGAGCGCGCAAAGGCGCTGAAGCTGAAAGAGGAGCACGGCGTGGAGATCACCACCGTCGAGCCGGACAGCCCGGCGGACAAGGCCGGTCTGAAGCCGGGCGACGTCGTGCTCGAATACAACGGCCAGCGCGTGGAAGGCACGCAGCAGTTCGTGCGCTTCGTGCGCGAAACGCCGCCGGGCCGCACCGTGCGCTTGACCGTCTTCCGTCAGGGTTCCACGCAGACGGTCACTGCCACGATCGCCGAGCGCAAGGGCCGCGCCTTCAACCTGCCCGCGCCGAAGCTCGGCGAGGACATCGAAGTCCGCATCCGCCGCGAACTCGAGGGGCTGCGCGACGTCCCCCGCGTCACCATGAGCTGGCGCGCCGGCGTCCTCGGCATTGAGGGCGAATCGCTCCGCGGCTCGCAGCTCGGCGAGTATTTCGGCGTCAGGGAGGGCGTCCTCGTCCGCAGCGTCATGAAGGACACGCCGGCGGACAAGGCCGGGCTCAAGGCGGGCGACGTGATTGTGAAGGTCGACGACCGTGCGGTGGACGAGCCGCGCGACATCACCGCCGCGCTCCGTTCGGCCCGGGATGCCTCGAAAAAAACATTTCCCGTGGTAATTGTTCGCGACAAGAAGGAGATGACCGTGCAGGTGACCCTCGACGAGCCCGCCGGCGGCCGTCCGCCCGCCCCGCCCAGGGCCCGCCGCGTCACGGCCCCTGCCGCAAGGTTCTGAAGCCCTTCCACCTCCTGTGCTGACAGGCCCGGCGCGCCTCCCTCGCCGGGCCTCCTTTTTGTCCGCGGCCGCGCCTCAACGCAGCTTCGCGCGCGCTAGCCGCAGGCTGTTGGCCACCACCGAAACCGAGCTCAGGCTCATGGCCGCTGCGGCCAGAACCGGGCTCAGGTGTCCTGCTGCCGCCGCCGGGATCATGATCACGTTGTAGAGGAACGCCCAGAACAGGTTCTGCCGCATCACGCGCACTGCCTGCCGCGCCAGCCGCAGGGCCAGCGGCACAAGCCGCAGATCCGGGCGCACCAGCGTGGCGTCGCTCGCCGCGGCGGCCGCGTCCGTTCCGGTCGCCAGAGCGATGCCCGCCGTCGCCGCGGCCAGCGCCGGCGCATCGTTGATCCCGTCGCCCGTCATCGCCACCCGCGCCCCTTCGCGTTTCAGCCTCTCGATCCAGGCAAGCTTGCCTTCGGGCAGCAAGCCCGCCGCGACTTCCTCGATCCCCGCCTCTCGCGCGATGGCCCGCGCCGCCGCCTCTCCGTCTCCCGTCAGCATGGCCACCCGCATCCCCGCGGCGCGCAGCTCCGCCACGGCCTCCCGCGCGCCCTCCCGCAGCCGGTCGGCCAGCAGAAAGACCCCTGCAAACGCTCCGTCCACGGCCAGCCACAACTCCGTCTCCCCGGCGGCTCGCTCCTCGGGCGCAGGCAGCTCGATGCCCCGCCCCGTCAGCAAGTCCCGCCTTCCGATCAGCACCTGCCGCCCTTCCACCCTCCCCTCGGCGCCCTGCCCGGGGATGGCGCGGAAGCCCTCCACCGCGGGCAGCGGCCCGGCCGCAAAGCGCACCACGGCGCGCGCCAGCGGATGCTCGCTCGCCTGCTCCACGGCGGCAGCCAGGCGCAGCGCCTCCTCCGCATCCCCGCCCGGCGCAGGCTGAAACGCGCGCACCTCGGGCCGCCCCTCCGTCAGGGTTCCCGTCTTGTCGAAGACCACCATATCGATCCGCGCCAGCCGCTCCAGCGCCTCCCCATGGCGGAACAGGATGCCCGCCCGGGCCGCGCGCCCCGTCGCCGCCAGCACCGCTGCCGGCACTGCCAGCCCCATGGCGCACGGGCAGGCGACGATCAGCACTGCCACCGCCGCCGGGAGCGACCCGGAAATCATCCACGTCAAAGCCGCAATCGCCACCACCACGGGAACGAACACGGCGGAGACGCGGTCTGCCAGCCGCTGGATCGGCGCCTTCGACGCCTGCGCGTCGCGCAGCAGCCGCAGAATGCGCTCCAGCTCCGTCTCCCCGCCCACCGCCACCGCACGGTACACGAGCCGCCCCTCTACGTTCAGCGTGCCGCCCGTGACGCGCGCTCCCGGCTGCTTCTCCACCGGCAGCGGCTCGCCCGTCAGCATCGACTCGTCCACGCTTGATTCGCCCTCCACCACCACACCGTCCGCCGCCAGCCGTTCTCCCGGTCTCGCCACGACCAGATCCCCGGCATGCAACTCCGCCACCGGAATCTCCACCTCGCTTCCGTTTCGCATCACGCGCGCCGTCTCCGGCTCCAGGCGCGCCAGCGCCGACAGCGCCTCCGACGTCTTGCGCCGCGCCCGCGCCTCCAGCGCGTTGCCCGTCAGCACGAACGCAATGATGAACAGCACGGACTCGAAGTATGGCTCATGCGGCGATGCCAGCGAATACAGAAACGCCGAGCCCGTGCCCAGCGCCACCAGCGTGTTCATGTCTGCCGTGCCGTGGCGCAGCGCCGCCCACGCTTTCGTGTAGAAGCGCCGCCCCGCCCAGCCCATCGCCAGCAGGCACAGCGCGGTCAGCAGCCCGCGCGCCGCTGGCGTGTGATGCCACGGCATGGTCGCCATCGCCGCCGCCCCAAATGCCAGCGCCACCGCCGCCCGCAGCCGCAGACGCCGGTACTCCCGCTCCTCTTCCTCATCGTGACGCCGCTGCTCCTCTGCCACCGAACGCGCCGGCGGCGGCAGCTCGGACTCATAGCCTGAATCGTTCACCGCCTCCACCAGCTCCGCCGGAGAGACAGCCAGCGGATCATAAACTACCGTTGCGCTGTGCAGCAGCAGGTTGACGTTCGCCGACTCCACCCCGGGCACCGATGCCAGCGACTTCTGCACATGAGCCTGGCAGGCGGCGCACGTCATGCCCCGCACAGGGATCGTGATCCGGGCTGTGCGCGAGTCCTTCACTCCGATGTTCCGGTCACCTGGAAGCCGATCCGCTCCACCTCGGCAGCGATCCGCTCCCGGCTCACGCGTTCCTCGTCGTAGGCGATCTCCGCCGCGCCCACTTCCGCATGGCGCAGCTCCACGCCCTCGATCTTCCGCAGCGTGTTCGAAAGCCGCGTGACGCACCCGCCGCAGTGCATCCCGCTGATGGTCAGTCTCAAGGTTCTGGTCATGGGGTCAAGCGGCGCTCCAGGCGCCGCACCTCTCTCAATTTTTCTGGATGCGATTCGCCGCCGGAGGGGACAGCCCCCGCGCCTACTCCCACTCGATCGTGCCCGGCGGCTTGTGCGTCAGATCCAGAAACACCGCGCACACGCCCTCCTCTGCGAGCAGCCTCGAGCACAGCTCCTGCTCGAGCTCCGCGGGCAGCCCCACGGCGCGCGCCGTCATCCCGTCCACGCTGTCCACCGGGCGCAGCACCACCGAATCCGGACGGTCCGGCGTTCCCAGGGGAACCAGAATCACCGGGAACTGCCACACCTCGCGGTCGAATCCCGTCCGCCGCGCCGCCTCGCGCACAAGTGCGTCCGCCCGGCGCAGCCGCTCCAGGCGCGTCCGGCACAGCGCCGCCGGGCTCGTCGCCATCCTTTCCACAGGCGCGTGCGACGCCAACACCGCCACCGCCCGGTTGATCCGGCTCTCGCGGTTGATCGCCTCCGCCGCCCGCTCATGCAGCCCCGCCTCCTGCGGGTCTCCGTCCAGGATCAGCACCGGCCGGTAGCTGCGCGAATCGCCCTGCACGCCCACCGAGTGCAGCGGCGCCAGCCAGCCCTCCTTGAGCCGCTCCACCCCGCGCGCGGCGTCCTCGCACAGGCAGCGGATCGCCAGCCCGGGGCCCGGGAACGGATGCCGCTCCAGCAGCTC
Organism: Bryobacteraceae bacterium; assembly: GCA_037481575.1. Classification (GTDB taxonomy): domain Bacteria; phylum Acidobacteriota; class Terriglobia; order Bryobacterales; family Bryobacteraceae; genus JANWVO01. The sequence goes on from JBBFLJ010000018.1 coordinate 77,171, forward strand.
TTCGGGCAGCCCCAGCTCGCGCCCCAGCTCGCGCACCTCGTCCTTGTAGAGCGTATGCAGCGGCTCGACGATCCGGTTCTCCTCGATCAGCCTCTGAATGCCCGACACCCGGTTGTGGTGCGTCTTGATGACGTCCGCCTTTGCCGTGCCGCCGCTCTCGATCGTGTCCGGATAGATCGTCCCCTGTCCCAGGATCCACTCGCCTTCCAGGTAGTGCCCCGAAGCCAGGATCTGCTCCTGCACCTCGACGAACATCTCCCCGATGATGCGCCGCTTCTGCTCCGGATCGCGCACGCCCTCCAGCGCCGCCAGGAACCGCTCCCGCGCGTCCTCCACGGCGAACACTCCGCGGCCCAGCGAATCAAAAACATTCCTCACGAATTCTGTTTCGCCCGCCCGCATCAGGCCCGTGTCCACGTACAGCGCCCGCACCCGCTCCTCGCCCAGCGCCCGCAGGCACAGCGTGAACGCCACAGTCGAATCCACCCCGCCGGAGACGAAGAAAAACACGTTCCGGCCCGCCGCCGTGCGCCGGATCTCCTCCTGGATCCGCTCCGCCTGCCTCTTCGGATCCCAGTCTCTTTCGCAGCCGCACACGCGGAACAGGAAGTTCGCCAGGATCGTCTTGCCGTTCGCCGTGTGCACGACTTCCGGGTGGAACTGCAGCCCGTAGATGCGGCGCGCCTCGTCGCCCATCGCCGCCACCGCGCACGTGTCGGTCGAGCCCAGCACGGCGAACCCCGGCGGCACGCGCGTTACCGAGTCCCGGTGGCTCATCCAGATCTGCTGCCGCCCTTCGGCGCCTTCGAACAGCGCCGAGCGCCCCGTTGTCTCCAGCCACGCCAGCCCGTATTCGCCCTTCTCGCCGCGCTGCACCTCGCCGCCCAGATGCCATGCGATCGTCTGGTGCCCGTAGCACAGCCCCAGCACCGGGCAGCCCAGCTCGAAGATGCGCGGATCCACCTGCGGCGCGCCCGGCTCATACACGCTCGCCGGACCGCCGGAAATCACAATGCCCCGCACGCCGCGCAGCTCTTCGGCCCGCGTCTCGCTCGGGCGGATCTCGCTGTAGACGCCCAGCTCGCGGATCTTGCGGGCGATCAGGTGGCAGTATTGGCCGCCCGTGTCGAGAACGGCGATCTGCGGCTGTCTGAGTGTTTCAGCAGGCTGGCTCAATCCCGGCGGAACCTCTTGTCGGCCTGCACCATCTGCTTCTTCTGCAGGTCCAGCAGCGCCTGCGCCTTGGGCAGGGACTCCACCGCCTTCTGCACCGCGGGGTCGATCTCCACGGCGTACTTCAGGCTCTCGTCCAGCCCGGCGGAGGTCACCAGCGCTTCCCGCTTCAGCTGCTGCTTGATCCAGTCGTTGTTCTCGGCAAACTCGGCTTCGGTGAACTGGTAGTTGTTCTTCAGCAGGAAGGAGTGGAAGTCGTCGAGCATCGCCTGGTCAGGCGTCCAGTCGCGCCCGAGCCGCAGGTCGCGCCCCGCGAAGTACTTCGGAATGTACTCGCGGAAAGCGGCCTTCCGCAGCAGCTCGAACTGGAACCGGTTGTACTTCAGCGTGAATTTCTCGTCCGGCTGGATGCCGTTGCCGCCGTACACCGGCCGGCCCGAGTCGGTCATCTTCACATCCAGCGTGTCTTTCGGTCCGGACTTGCGGTTGTAATAGTACTCGTAGAAGGACCCGCTGCCGTAGTCCCGCTGGATCAGCCGCCCGCTCGGCGTGTAGTACTTTGCCGTGGTCAGCGCCAGCCCGGTGTTCTCCGAGAGCGGAAACACCGTCTGCACCAGCCCCTTGCCGAACGTGTTGTCGCCGAACACCCAGCCGCGGTCGTGATCCTGCAACGCCCCGGCCACGATCTCCGCGGCCGACGCCGAATAGCGGTCCACCATCACCACGATCGGATAGTTGCCCGCCGTGCCGCCGTTGGTCGCGATATACGGCCTTTCCGGCGAGGTGCGCCCGCGGTGGCTCACCACCACCTGCCCCTTCTTCAGGAACCGCCCGGCCACGGCCACGCCCTCGCTCAGCAGCCCGCCAGGATTGCTGCGCAGGTCGAGGATCAGCCCCTTCACGTTCGACTCGCCCAGCCGCCGGAAGGCCGCCTCCAGCTCCTCGGACGTGTTCTCGTTGAACATTTCAATATCGATGTAGGCGATCCCCGGCTTCAGCCAGAAGGCCGTCTGCACGCTGTAACGCGGAATTTCGCCGCGCGTCAGCTGGAAGGTCAGCGGCTTGTCGACGCCCTCGCGCCCGATCACCACCGTCACCTGCGTGCCCTTCGGCCCCTTCAGCATGTCGGCCACTTCCTTGCTGGAGAGCCCCTCGGTCCGTTTCCCGTCCACCTCCAGGATCACGTCGCCCGGACGGATGCCCGCCTTGTACGCCGGCGAGCCCGTGAACGGCGCCACCACCACGATCCGGCTGTCCTTGGGCTGAATCGTCATCCCCACCCCGTAATACTTGCCCCGCTGCTCTTCCCGCATCTCCTGGAAGTCGCGCGGGTCGAAGAAGCTCGAATGCGGATCGAGCGTCCGCAGCATGCCCGGAATGGCGCCCTTGTAAATCGTCGTGTCCGGGCTCGTCCGCTCGGCGGCGTTTTCCTCCACCAGCCGGTAAATGGTGGTGAACTGCCGCAGCGCGCTGGCCACGTCCTGCTCGGAGGGTTCGGCGGACGGGGCGCGCCCGGCGGCCACTCCGGGACCGTAGCGGCCCGCGATCAGCGAACAGATCGCTATCACCAGCAGGGAGAAAATCAGCCCTCGAAATCGGCGCATCAAAATCGGTCCCCCAGACCTGCCTCAAGTATATCGCAGCGATGCCTGCATCTCCTTGGACGAACCCGCGCCCGCAAGGCTTCGAAAAAATCCGGGGCCGTGCCGGTGGCGCGGCCCCGGGCGGGTTCCCTGCCGCCCTTTGCGGCGCCTGCCGCCGGGCGGACGTGCGGTTTCTACTGAGCCTTGCTCTTCCGGGCGGCTGCCGCTGCCTCGCTCCTCACCGGCTTGCGCGGCGTCCCGGTGAGCTTGCGGTATTGGTCGGAGATCGAGATCAGGTACATCGGCTGCCGCGCGCTTCGCAGCAGGTCGATGATCCGGTCCTTGTCGCTTTCCACATGGACGCTCTTGCCGTCCGTCAGAAGGTACAGATCCGTGCCCGCCGCCACCTCCGCAATCCGCTTGCCGAGCTCCCGCTGCAGCGGGCGCAGCACGCGCCGGATCTTTTGCAGGCTGAATCCCTTGTGCCGCAGCTCCGCGATCACGCTCGCCGCCGCCACTTCCACCGTCCCGTAAATCCGCCGGTGGCCCTCATGCCGCGGCGACACCACCTTCTGCTCGTCCCACCACTGAAGCTGCCGCAGCGACACCCCGGCGAGCCTCGCCACCTCGGCGCTCGTGTAAACCTTCTCCCCCGGTGCAATTGCAGAGCTGCGTGATTTTGTTTTGAACATGATCGGGCCTTTCTGTTTGGAATCCAAGTCCAAGTCTAATCGAGGGGGAAGGGAAGTCAACTCGCAAATTGTAGGGCCTTCCCGCCGCAGGCCACAACATTTGGCGCCCGGATTCCGCCCGCCCCGGCCCGCCCTCCGGTCCTCGCTCCGCCCCGGCCCGCCGCCTCTCGCAGCCCCGCCGCCCCGCGGCCCTCAACCGCCGCCCACGAATGTCACAATCTCCAGCTTGGCGCCCTCTTCCACCTGTGTGGCGTCCCACTCCGGCTTCCGCACCAGTCGGCGGTTCATCTCCACAGCCACCCGCCCGGGGTCCAGCCCCAGGTGCGCCACCAGGCTCCGGATATTCAGGCCTGCTGGAATGATTCTCTCTTCCCCGTTGATTTGAACGGAGATGTTGGCGGCATCTTTCTGGTTTGACACGCTCTTTCACGCATCATTATAGTTGAAGGTTGACCGCCGCCTCCCCGCGGCGCGCTCTTCCGCCACCATGCCCACATCCATCTACGAGGCCTACTTCCCCGTCCTTGCCCAGATCCTTCTGGCGGCAGGGCTTGCGGCGGCGCTCATCGCCCTCGGCGTCCTCCTCGGCAAGCGCGTCCGCAACCGGGCCAAAGACACCCCCTACGAGTGCGGCATCCAGCCCGTTGGCGGCGCCCGCGAACGCTTCAGCGTGAAATTCTATCTGGTGGCGATGCTGTTCATCCTGTTTGATATAGAGGCCATTTTCCTGTATCCGTGGGCCGTCGTCTACCGCGAGCTGAAGCTGTTCGCCTTTGTCGAGATGCTGATCTTCATCGCCCTCGTCCTCGCCGGCTTCTTCTACGTCTGGAAGCGCGGCGTGCTCGACTGGGCGTACGGAGAAGAACGCCAGCCGTCCCGCCGGAGCTGATCGACGCCATGATGCCCCCTGAAATCCTCGCTCTGCCCACGCCGGCCGCCATCCACGCCTGGGACTCTGCCGCCCTCTCCGGCGGCAGTCTCGAGCGCGGCGATCTCGTGCTGTGGACCACGCGCGAAAAGCTCCCGGCGCTCTGCCGCTTCCTGAAGGAGCAGCGCCAGTTCACGCGGCTCGTGGCCGTCACCTGCATCGACCGCTACCCCGTGGAACCGCGGTTCGAAGTCGTCTACCTGCTCCATTCCATCCCCAACAACGAGCGGCTGCGCGTGAAGGTGGCCGTGGCCTCGCAGGATGCCTCCCTGCCCAGCGTGTGCAGCGTCTGGAGCGGCGCCAACTGGTACGAACGCGAGGTCTTCGACATGTTTGGAGTGCGCTTCGAAGGCCACCCGGATCTCCGCCGGATCCTGATGCCCGACTACTGGGAAGGGCATCCTCTCCGCAAGGACTTCCCCGTGCACGGCCATAAATACAGCTACAAGGACGAGTAGGGCCCGATTTCCGGACGCTGAGGCAAACCGCAATGCAACCGACCGACACAGCGCTCGACGCCAGACTGGCGCAGGAAGCCCCCGCAGAGCCCGGCGCGCCGCGCCGCATGATCCTCAACATGGGGCCGCAGCACCCCTCCACCCACGGCGTGCTGCGCGTCGTGCTCGAGCTCGACGGCGAAATCGTCACCAAAGCCCAGCCCGAAATCGGTTACCTCCACACCGGGATCGAAAAGCAGGCCGAGGCCCTCGGATGGCAGCAGGTGGTCACCCTCACCGACCGCATGGACTACCTCGCCAACCTTTCGAACAACCTCGCCTATGCGCTGTCGGTGGAGAAGCTCCTCGGCATCGAAATCCCGCCCAAGGCGCAGTGGATGCGCGTGATGCTGGCGGAGCTGTCCCGCATCAACAGCCATGTCGTCTGGCTCGGCACCCATGCGCTCGACCTCGGCGCGATGTCCGTGTTCTTTTACTGCTTCCGCGAGCGGGAGGAGCTGCTGCGCATCTTCGAAATGTTCAGCGGCCAGCGGATGATGACCAGCTACATCCGCATCGGCGGCCTCGCCCTTGAGCCGCCCCGCGGCTGGGACCGCGCCGTGCGCAACTTCATTCGCGGCCTGCCCGCCAAGGTCGACGAATACGAGGCGCTGCTGAAAGAAAACCCGATCTTCCTGCGGCGCACCCAGGGCGTCGCTGAATTGCCTCTGGAACGCCTGCTCGACCTCGGCGTGACCGGCCCCATGATCCGCGCCGCCGGCCTCGCCTGGGACATCCGCAAGGCCGAGCCTTACTCCGGCTACGACAAGTTCGACTTCCAGATCCCTGTACGCCACGAGAGCGACGTTTACGCCCGCTTCCTTGTCCGCATCGAGGAGATCCGCCAGAGCGCGCGCATCGTCGAGCAGGCTCTCGAAGGCATGCCCGAAGGCCCTTGGAAGGCCGACGCCCCGCGCTACCTTCTGCCCGACCGCGAAAAGATGAAGACGCAGATGGAGGCGCTGATCTACCACTTCAAGATCGTCACCGAAGGCATGCGCGTGCCCCCGGGCGAGGCGTACGTTCCCGTGGAAAGCCCGCGCGGCGAAATCGGCTTCTACGTGGTCAGCGACGGCAGCTCGCAGCCGTGGCGCGTCTTCATGCGCACGCCGAGCTTCGGCAACCTGCAGGCGCTGCCGGACCTGTTCGAAGGGCGCCTGATCGCCGACACCATCGCCGCGCTCGGCAGCATGGACTTCGTGCTCGGAGACGTGGACCGCTAAGCCGACGGGAGAAGACACCATGACGTTTTCGCCGGAACTCGAGGCCAGATTCGCGAAGATGATCGGCAATTACCCGCCGGGGCGGCAAAAGGGCGCGCTCATCCCCATGCTGCTCTACGCGCAGGATGAGGTCGGCGCCATCACCGACGAGGTGATTGAAGAGATCGGCCGCCGCCTCCAGGTCTCGCGCGTCGAGATCGAGGAGGTCCTCGGCTATTACACGATGCTCACGCGCGAGCCGCGCGGCAAGCACCACATCCAGATCTGCACCAACATCAGCTGCATGCTCACCGGCGGCGAGGAGCTCTTCCACCACGCCTGCCGCAAGCTCGGCATCGGCAACCGCCAGAAGACCCCCGACGGGCAGTTCTCCCTCGAAGAAGTGGAATGCCTCGGCGCCTGCTCGTGGGCGCCCGCCATGCAGGTCAACTACGACTTTCACTACCAGATGACGCCGGAAAAGTTCGACCAGCTGATCGACAGTTTGAGGAAGTTGCAGTAGTGCAGTAGGGCGAAACCACACAGGAGACCCATGATGACCTTGCTTGCACCTCCGCATCCGCTCGAGAAGCGGGTGCTGCTGCGCCGTTTCGACTCGCCGCGCACCGAGCCCGTCTGGATCGACGAATACCTTCGCACCGGCGGCTACGAAGCCATTCGCAAGGCTCTCTCCATGGAGCCGGAACAGATCGTCGAGGAAGTGAAGAAATCCGCCCTCCGCGGACGCGGCGGCGCGGGCTTCCCCACCGGACTGAAGTGGAGCTTCGTCGACCGCCGCTCCCCCAAGCCCAAGTACGTGGTCGTCAACGCCGACGAGGGCGAGCCCGGCACCTGCAAGGACCGCATCCTCATGGGCTACGATCCGCACCGCCTCATCGAGGGCGTGCTCATCGGCGCCCGCGCCATCAACGCCTGCCGCGGCTGGATCTACATCCGCGGCGAGTACCGCGAATATATCAACATCATGGACCGCGCCATCGAGGAAGCCTGCCAGCGCGGCTTCCTGGGCTCGAACGTCCTCGGCTCGGGTTGGGAATTCCACCTCTCCACCCACACCGGCGCCGGCTCCTACGAGTGCGGCGAGGAAACCGCCCTGCTCGAATCGCTCGAAGGCAAGCGCGGCAATCCGCGCCTCAAGCCGCCCTTCCCCGCCACCAGCGGCGCCTTCCAGTGCCCCACCATTCTGAACAACGTCGAAACGTTCTGCGCCGTGCCCGACATCATCCTCAACGGCGGCGACTGGTATCACTCCCTCGGCACCCCCAAGAACGGCGGCACCCGCCTCGTCTGCCTCTCCGGCCACATCGAGCGCCCGGGCGTTTACGAGGTTCCGCTCGGCATGAACCTGCTGACGATCATCAACGAGATCGGCGGCGGCGTCTGGAAGGGCCGCAAGCTGAAGGCTGTGATCCCCGGCGGCAGCTCCTCGCCCGTGCTGAAGGCCGAAGAGTGCGACATCCCGGCCGACTACGACTCCCTGGCCAAGGCCGGCTCCATGCTCGGCTCCGGCGCCACCGTCGTGCTCGACGAAACCACGGACATGGCCAAGGTGCTTGCCCGGCTGATGAAGTTCTACGCTCACGAAAGCTGCGGCTGGTGCATCCCGTGCCGCGAAGGCACCACGTGGCTCAAGAAGATCTCCACGCGCCTGGAAGAGGGCATCGGCAGCGAACGCGACCTCGCCACCATCGACCAGATCTCCCAGAACATGCTCGGCCGCACCTTCTGCCCGCTCGGCGATGCGGCCGCCATGCCCGCCATGGCCATCGTGCGCAAGTTCGGCGACGAAATCCTGGAGAAACTGAAGAGCGCGAGCGCGCTCGTCCCCGCACCCGGCACGCAGCCGCTGGCCGTGCTCTGACGCGGAGGGAAGAAACATGGCGAACCTGGTGACCCTCACGATCGACGGCAAGCAGGTGACCGTTCCTGCCGGCACGCTCGTCATCGACGCCGCCAAACAGGCCGGCATCGACATCCCCGCCTTCTGCTACTACGAAGGCTTCAGCGTGCAGGCCGCCTGCCGCATGTGCCTCGTCGAAGTCGAAAAAATGCCCAAGCTCCAGCCCTCCTGCGCGCTGCCCGCCGCCGAGGGCATGGTCGTCCACACGGAATCCCCGAAGGTCGTCGAGGCCCGCAAGTCCACCATCGAGTTCCTGCTCACCAACCACCCGCTCGACTGCCCCGTCTGCGACAAGGGCGGCGAATGCGAGCTGCAGGACATGACCTT
>JBBFLJ010000019.1:0-83537 GCA_037481575.1 Bryobacteraceae bacterium
ACGGCGCTGAAAGACCTGGTGCGGCTGGCGCATCATCGCTGGATCGTGGAGAGGGACTATCTGGAGCTGAAACAAGAGCTGGGGCTGGGGCACTTCGAGGGCCGTTCGTGGCGCGGGTTTCACCATCACGCGACGCTGTGCATCGCGGCGTATGGGTTCCTGGTAGCCGAGAGGAGCCGTTTTTCCCCCTCGGCACGCGCGGGGAAGCTGGATCTGGCGCAAGCGGAATTGCCCGAAGACTGGCGGCCGCGGGGCAGCCCGGAGCTCCGAGCGGCGCTGTGAGTCCGCCTCGATCGGCAGCATCCGGACTCAGATTGTCAGCTGGCTGATCCGGCAGCTTCCGAGCTGCCCTTTTTGTGGGGCGAGACGTTTATGACCCAGTAGTAATAGGAGACGGGTTCAGACACGGCGTCCTTTCCAGATGGCGCCTTTACCGGTGATCGTGGCCAGCATGGCGGAGACGACGATCCCCTGGAAAAGATAGATGGCAAGCGGCGCCCACAGGGCGCGCCGCCAGCTGCCGTACCAGGGGCGCCATGCGGCAGCGGGGATGAGCGCATAGAGAGCCGCGGCGAGCCATTGCCCGGAGGCTGCCAGAAGCGCGGCGGCAGGCAGCCATGAGGTCATCGCGATCGTGGCGAGGACGACCAGCAGTCCTGTGCGGGGATTGTGGAACAGCACGCGGAAGGAGTTCTTCTGAAAGCCGCGCCACAGGGAGAGAAACGAGTCATACATGCGCACGGAGGCGAGGGATTCGGCGCGGCAAACGGCGAAGGGCACTCCGTGGCGCTTGAGCAGAATGGCCAGAGCGACGTCCTCGGTGACCGAGGAAGCCACCGCCTGATGGCCGCCGATGCGCAGGTAGGCGTCGCGGCGGATCAGGATGCACTGGCCGTTGGCCAGAGCTTCCGCCGAGTGCGGATCCAGAAGGCGTTTGGCATCGACGCCGGAAAAGTAGAGTCCCAGCCCGTACTCGACGAGCGCGGACTCGAACCAGCGCAGGCAGACCTGCCGGGGGAAGACGGTGATGGCGTCGAGACCGCGGTTCAGGGCGAAGGAGAGAGCGGAGGGCAGGAAGGCGGGCTCGTACCAGGTGTCGGCATCGACAAAAAGGATCCATTCTGTTTCGGCCTGTTGCGCGCCGGTCCAGCAGGCGTGGGGCTTGCCGAGCCACCCTTCCGGCAGCGGAGGCGCTGAAATGACGCGGGCGCCTGCAGAGCGGGCTTCCGCGGCGGTGGCATCGCGCGAGTGATCGTCAACGACGATGACGGGAACGAACGGCGCGAGCGAGCGCGCGCAACGGGCGATGTTGGCCTGCTCGTCGCGGGCAGGGATCACGGCAGCCACCCGCGCGCGGGGAGCGATGGCGACTCCACCGGCAGGCAGCTCCGGCAGGCGCAGATACTGCGCGCGGGAGCGGTGCGCAAACCAAAGAATCAGCGCGGCGACAGCGGCAGCAATGGCAACAGCAGGATTCACGACAACTGCTTGATGGTGGGACCGGCGACGCCGTCCGGGAAGAGCGGTTTTTCGACATCCGCCTGCCAGTTGCCGTCGCCATCCTGCGCGCGCGCCTGCACGAATTCCGCCCGCGCCACCGGAAGCGTGGCTTTCCAGCGCGTCCATGTGAAGCGCGCCATGGGCGTCTCCAGAATGGCGTCCACCCACGGGCCGTTGTCCGCCCGGACTTGCACGCTGCGGATGCCGCGCGTGCCGGCGAAGGCGACGCCGCCAAGCTGAAGCGAGCCGTTCTGCGGGCGGACGCGGTCGATATAGCTCATGGTGTGGATCACGGGCTCCTTTCTATAGCCCATTTTCGGCCAGGTGCCGTAGTAGGGCCGCGTGACCAGGCGGATCTCGCGGAGCCACTTCACGCTCTTGAATCCGTAGTAGCGCGGCGCCACCAGGCGGAAGGGGAAGCCGTGCACGCGGTTCAGCGTGTGGCCGTTCATCCCGAGCGCGAGCAGGATCTCTTCAGACAGTGCGTAGTCCACGGAAAGCGAGTCGTCGTGGCCGTCGATGCCGATGAAGGCGATCTCGATAACGCCGGAGGGAACGCGCGACGGGTCGATCAGCTGCCGCAGCAAGACGCCGCTCCATTCGGCAGTGCCCATGAGGTTCGACTTGAGCGTATTGGAGACGCAGCGCATGGTCGTGACGCGCTGAATGCGAGGAAGGGAGAGCAGCTCCGTGTAGGAGAGCGAGCGCAAGGGACGCCCTTCGAGGGTGATTTCCAGCCTCCACTGGCGCGGATCAATGGCCGGGTCCACGGTGTTCTTGCTCATCCCGTAGAAGGCTTCCACGGGCGTGATGAAGGGGCGGACCAGCCCTTCGCCGAAGGTGTCCGGCGCAGGCTGGAAGGAGTAGAGCAATTGCGGCTCGACGGCGCGGGCGGCGTAAGCGCGGTTGCGCAGGAAGCTTTCCGTGGCGACCAGCGCAGTGCCGCCGGTCATCAGGAGCGGCGTGAACACCTCGCGGCGCGAGAGAGCGGCTGCGGCAGGCGCCGGCGCCGCTTTCCCGCCCCGCCGCGCGCGGGTGCGCAGCAGAAGGAGCGGGAGCGTGAGGATCCACGACACGGCGCCGATCGCGGCAAGCCCGCCTGTGGCGGCCAGCGGCTTGGCCCACTCGCCAAGCTGCGTCAGCAGGAAGACGGCGTAGTCGTTCGGCGTGCGCGCCATGATCCATTCCGCAATGCGGTCCGTGAGCAGCGGCACGCCGGCGGCGAGGAACAGCAGGGAATTCAGCGCGCAGAAAGCAAGCGAGGCAACGCTGGAAACGAAGAGACTGCGGCGGAGCATAGCGTGTGGGCGGCGATCCAGTATTTCTCCGGGCGGCTGACGACGGCGCGGCGGGAGAAGACGTCATAGCCGGAGGCTTCGATGCGGTTCAGGATGCGGGCGTAAAGGCGCGAGGCAAGGTCGACAGCGAAGCGCCCGCGGGGATGGAGGAAGGGCAGCCCGGCGCGGCCCTGCGCGTAGAAACGGCGGGCGCGGGCGATCTGGAAGCGCATCAGGTTCTCGAAGGAGGGAGTGCGGCGTCCTGCCTCCAGATCCCTTCGGCTGAGGCCGTAAGAGTCGAGTTCTTCCAGCGGAAGGTAAAGGCGCCCGCGGCGCAGATCTTCGCCAACGTCCCGCAGGATGTTGGTGAGCTGCATGGCGATCCCGAGATCGATAGCCTGCTGATGCGGCTGCCCGGAGTAGCCGACGACGTGCATCATCATGAGGCCCACCGTGGAGGCGACGCGGTAGCAATACAGGCAAAGCTGCTCGAAGCTTTCATAGCGGCTGCGCAGCAGGTCCATCTCGACGCCGTCGATCAGTTCGAAGGCATAGCGGTGCGGGATGGAGAAGCGGCGGGCTGCGGCGGCGAAGGAGTCCAGCACCGGCTCGCCGCTCTCGCCCGACTTGAGCGCTGTTTCCAGCTGGCGGCGCCAGGCGTCGAGATCCGGGAGCGCATCGGCCTCGTCCACCATGTCGTCGGTGATGCGGCAGAACCAGTAAACGGACCAGGCGGCTTCGGCGGCTTCCCGCGGGAAGAAGCGCGTGGCGAAGTAGAACGTCTTCGAGCCCCGGGCGATGGCTAGACGGGCACGTTCGCGCATACGAGCTTCTCCACGATCTTGGCCGAGCTGAGCACGCCGGGCACGCCCGCGCCGGGATGCGTGCCCGCGCCGGCGAAGTAAAGGTTCGGGATGTCCTCGCTCTGGTTGTGCGGGCGGAACCACGCCGACTGGGTAAACACGGGCTCGAAGCTGAAGCCGGCGCCGGCGTAGGAGTTGAGCGTGGTTTCGAAGTCGCGCGGCGTGAGCGTGCGGATGGTGGCGAGGTTGTCGAGCAGCCCGGGGATGTAGCGTTTGTCAAGGAACTCGAGCACGCGGCGCGTAAAGCGCGGGTCCTCCTGCCGCCAGTCGATGCCGGAGAGCTGGTTGGGCACGGGCACGAGCGCATAGAAGCAGTCGCAACCCGGCGGCGCCATGGAGGGATCGGTGGCGGTGGGACGGTGGAGATAGATCGAGAACTCGTCGCTCAAACGTTTCTTGTTGAATATGTCGTCGAGCAGCTCGCGGTAGTGCGGGCTGAGCAGGATGGTGTGGTGGCGGATGTCCGGGTACTGGCGCTTGGTGCCGAAGTAGACGACCCACAGCCCCATGGAGTAGCGCATGCGTTCGAGCCTGCGGTCCGTATACTTGCGGCGGTGCTCCTGGGCGATGAGCTTGCGGTAGGTGTTGGCGACGTCGGCGTTGGAGACGACGGCGTCGCAGGGGAACACGCGGCCATCGGTGGTGACCACCGCATGGGCCACGCCGCCGCGGATCTCGATGCGCTGCGCGGGCGAGTTGAGGTGCACCCGTCCGCCGAGTTCCTCGAACAGGCGCCCAAGCGCGGCCACGAGCGCGCCGGTGCCGCCCATGACGTAGTGCACGCCCCACTGGCGCTCGAGGTAGTGAATGAGGGCGTAGATGGAGGTGGTCTGGAAGGGATTCCCGCCGACCAGCAGGGGATGGAAGCTGAAGACGCGCCGCAACAGCGGGTCCTTCACCTACTGGGAAACGAATTGGTAGACGGTTTTGTAGGACTGGAGGCGGATGAGGTCGGGCGCGATGGCGATCATGTCGCTGAAACGCAGAAAGGGCTTGTCGGCGAGCTCGACGAAGCCTTTCTGGAAGATCGCCTTGGCCTTGCGGATCATGGTGCGGTAGCCTTCGAGGTCGCCGGGAGAGAAGGCGGCCACGCGGCGCTCGGTTTCCGCCTCGTCGCCGTTGTACTCGAAGAAGCGGCCGTCGTGGAATTCGATGCGGTAGAAGGGATCGACGGGAACGATGCGGCAGTAGTCTTCCGTGCGGCGCCCGGCGGCGGAGAAGATTTCGTCGATCAGAAACGGCGCGGTGATTACGGTGGGGCCGGCGTCGAAGGTGAAGCCGTCCTGGCGGTAGACGTAGGCGCGGCCTCCGAGCTTGTCGCGGGCTTCGAGCAGATCGACCTGGTAGCCGCGCGCCTGAAGCCGGATGGCCGAGGCAAGGCCTCCGAAGCCGCTGCCGATGACGACGACGCGGCGGCAGGGGGCGCCGGTTTCCGGGCGGGCGACGCCGGGAGCACTACTGGCAACGGGCACGGAGCACCTCCACCATCTCGAGGAGTTCGACAGGGACGGGATGCAGCGGGGCGAGGGTCTTTTCGGCGCGCCGGAGGCTGGCCTCGACCGCGTCGCGGCTGGCGATCTCGTTGTCGAGGTAATCGTCAACGAGCTGGAAGGCGCGGCCGAAGTCGCGGCTGAAGCGGATCAGGGTGCGGGCGGTCTGCGAGCGCGGATCGGAAAAGAGAAGGCCGGCGCGGGCGGCGAGTTCAAACAGCGGCACGGTCTTCATCTCGTTCAGGCATTCGCGCAGCCGGGCGCGTTCGCAGCCGGAGGCGCGCAGGTCGAGATCCTGCCCTTCGCAAAGCCCGCAGACGTCCAGCGTGCGCAACAGCAAGGACTGGAAGCGCACCAGCGCGGGGAGCTGGGAGGGCAGGCAGGGCTGCTCGACGACCGAGCGGGCGGCCAGAGCCACGAGACCGAAGGCGGCCAGGAGGGCCGTGGATTCGCCGAAGGCGACGTGCGTGGAGGGACGGTTGCGGCGGGTGGGGGAGTCGTCCATGCACGGCAGGTCATCGACGATCAGCGAGGCGCAGTGGAGGATTTCGACGGCTGCCGCAGCGCGAAGCGTATGGGGGTTCTCGTGGCCGCAGAACCGGGCGATCCGCAGGGCGAGGACCGGCCGGAACCGCTGCCCCTGCCCGAGGACGGCGTACTGCATTGCCTGACGAAAGGGGGTGGGCTTGCCGCCGGAAAGCAGGGCCTCGATGTGAAATTCCACAGCCTGGCGGTCTGTCGCGAACCGGGAGGCGGCTGGCGGGGCAACGGGGAGAGCGGCGGCAGGTAACATCAACCGACTAGATGGGCCGCGACGGGGGCTGGCTGTAAAAAAACAGGCGCGATTGGGGAACTTGGCGCAGAGGTGTTGAACATCACCCACAAGGGTCTGGAATTCCAGATTTCCACAGAGGGGGATCTCTACTTACAAGTTATTGATAATAAAATGCTTGACTCCGAGTGTGGAATGAGGTAGGTTTGGCTTGGTTCCTGCAATGGGACTCCCGAGCCGTGTATTGGCTGACAGGTTGGTTCGACCACAGTGGAAGCATGGAATTCTAAGTGGTACTGGAAAAAGGAGTGCACTATGCGTTCATTGAGACGCTCAGGCGGATGGATGAAGTGGACGCTGGCAGTGCTGGTGTTGGTGACTTCAACAGCGCTGGTCAGCTCTACGCAATCCCCGTTCACACAGCGTGACAAGGCGTTTTACGCCGACGAGGCGACGATCAATTTCGTTCGTCCGGGACTCGTGTTCAAGATTCTGGGCCATGAGATCTCGAGCGACGGCACGGTGAAGGTGAGGTTCCGGATCACGGATCCGCGCGGAGTTCCGCTGGAACGGGAGGGCATCAACACGCCCGGGCCGGTGTCGACCAGCTTCATCCTGGCGGTGCTGCCGAACGACGGATCGCATTACCGCGCCTATACATACAGGACAAAGACCAGCACTTATCCGCCGACGGCGGGCAGGCAGGCGAGGCAGGCGTCGGCCGATTCGGGCGGCACCTACCAGAAGGTGGCCGATGGCGAGTATATCTACACGTTCCGCACGAAACTCCCGGCCAACTATGACAAGACGGCCACGCACGCCATCTCGATGTATGGCAACCGGAACCTGAGCGAGTTCGAGCTCGGCACGAACTATGCGACTGACAACTATTACTTTGTCCCGGATGGCTCGCCGGTGAAGAAGACGCGCCAGCTCTTCGTGACGGAGTCGTGCAACAAGTGCCACGAGGATCTGTCCTTCCATGGAGGCTCGCGCCGGGGCATCGACAACTGCATCCTGTGCCACACGCCGTCCTACACGGTTGCCGGGGTGACGGTGGAGAACACGAACCCCGAGACAGGCAACACGATCGACATGACGGTGATGACGCACAAGATCCACATGGGCGCGAACCTGCCGAGCGTGCAGGCGGGCAAGCCGTACCAGATCGTGGGTTTCGGCAACAACGTCGCGGACTACTCGAAGGTCGGGATGCCCTCGGGGGCGAACAACTGCCAGTGGTGCCATGTGGAGAAGAACGACAAGGCGGCGCAGAAGGATGCGTGGCTGACGAACCCCACCCGCGCGGCATGCGGCAGCTGCCATGACAACGTGAACTTCGCCACGGGCGAAGGGCACCTGGGGATCATCCAGCTCTCCGACAACCAGTGCAAGAACTGCCACATCCCGCAGGGCGAGCTGGACTTCGACGCGTCGATCCTGGGCGCTCACGTGGTGGAGCAGAACTCTTCGCTGGTGCGGGGCGCGGTCGCCAAGATCGAAAAGATCGAGAATGCCGAGCCCGGCAAGCGGCCGACCATCACCTTCTCGCTGAAGGACCGGGCCGGCAACAACATGGCGATCACGGACCTGATCCCCGGCGCGGGCCGCGGCCGGCTGGCCTTCACGCTGGCGCCGCTCGACACCGACTATGGCCTGAACTTCGGCACGGCTACGACAAAGGGCTACGTGAACGAGACCGTCACGGTGACGAGCGTCAGCGGCAGCCCGGGACTGTATACATACACGATGAACACGGCGATCCCCGCGGGGGCGAAGGGCACCTGGACCATCGCTCTGGAAGGGCGCACGGATGAGAAGATCCTCGAGGGCACGCTCAAGGAGCGGGTGATCGAGGTCAACATCCCGAACGACGTGAAGAGCTTCAGCGTGGATGGCAGCCCGGTGCAGGCGCGGCGCGTGGTGACGACCACAGCCACCTGCAACGCCTGCCATGCCCGGCTGTCGTTCCACGGGGAGAACCGGAACGAGATCGCCAACTGCGTGATCTGCCACAACCCGTCGATGACGGACGCGGCGCGGCGCCCGGCGGCGCAGGCGCCTCCCGAGTCGATCAACATGGTGACGATGATCCACCGCATCCACACGGGCGAGGAGCAGCCGCGCGATTACACGATCTACGGCTTCGGCAACGTGCCGCACAACTACAACCACGTGCTGCTGCCGCCGCCGGCGACCGCGGCGAGCTGCAACCTGTGCCACGTGAACAACAGCCAGCAGGTGCCTTCGAAGGGCGTGCTGAGCACGGTGGATCCGCGCGGCTGGCTCGACCCGCTGCCGCCGACTTCGGCTGCGTGCCTGAGCTGCCACGCCGGCAAGGAAGCTGCGTCGCACGCGCTGGCCCACACCACGACGCTCGGCGAGAGCTGCACGGTGTGCCACGGGCCCAACGCGACCTACAGCGTGAACAAGGCGCACGCCCGCTAAGCGGGCAGGCGAGACGGGGCAGGCGTCAGGGGCGCCTGCCCCGGTTTCATCCAAGGGAGATTCCATGAGAGCTTTCCATGTGCCGCTGATGACCGCCCTGCTGTGGGCAGGCTGGATGGCGGCAGCGCCGGGTGGCCAGGATCCGAACAAGAAAGAGCAGGCTCCCGCCCCCCATTCCGCTCCCGCGAAGAAGGAATACGTCGGCTCGGACACCTGCGCGGGCTGCCATGATGAAGTCCACACGAACTTCAAGAAGAACGCCCACATCCTCCTGGAGACCAACAAGCGCCGCGGGTGGGAGGGCAAGGCCTGCGAGTCCTGCCACGGACCGGGGTCCGTCCACGCCGAGACGACGTCGGCGGACGACATCCTGTCGCCGAAGAACATGACTCCCGCGGCGATCGACCAGATGTGCCTCTCCTGCCACAAGAACCAGCAGACGCAGGTGGGGCGCATCCAGAGCGGGCACGCGCGCAACAGCGTGGCCTGCACCTCCTGCCACAACGTGCACAAGACGGGGGAGGAGGCCAGCGCCCGGCAGTTCCGGCGCGCGGCGGGCGTGAACCAGAACTGCCGGCAGTGCCACATGGACGTCTGGGCGAGCTTCCAGAAGCCGCACCGGCATCCGCTGCCGGAAGGGGCCATGTCGTGCACGAACTGCCACAATCCGCACGCCAGCTTCCTGAACCGCAATCTGCGGCTGACCAGCGGGCAGCAGCCCGGCTGCTTCCAGTGCCACTCGGACAAGCGCGGGCCGTTCGTCTTCGAGCATGCGCCGGTGCGCAACGAGCCATGCACGGTCTGCCACGAGGCGCACGGATCGGCCAACCCGCGCATGATGACGCGGCATGAGGTGGCCAACCTTTGCCTCGAGTGCCATTCGAACCTCCAGTCGCCGCCGGCGGCTTCGGCGGCAGGCGGCGTGGCCATCGCCACCCACGACCTGCGGCTGCCGCGGTGGCGCAACTGCACTGCGTGCCACCAGAAGGTGCACGGATCGAACGTGAACGGAGCGATGCTGCGATGAGGATCCTGTTGGCACTTGCCCTTCCGCTGGCGCTTCTGGCGGAAGGAGCGCCCACCGGCAAGGAAGCGAACCCTGCGGCAAGCGCGGCGGTGAAGAAGCTGCGCAAGATCCGCTCCGCCAAGAGGCTGCCCTCGGTGCCAGCCGCCCCAGCGCCGGAGACGAAACCCGCCGAGGTGACCGAAGCTGCCCAGGAGCCTGCGGGCACGCCGGAGAAGAAGTGGGAGGTGAACCCCGAGCCGACGGGCACCGAGAGCGTCTTTGGCGGCCACATCGACCTCGGCGCGCGGTGGGTGACCCGCTCGGGCGACTTCAATACCTACCGGAGCCTGGTGAACCTGAGCCAGGGCGTGCGAATGACAAACGGGCAGCTGCGCCTGGAGCCGCAGAATTCCAGGCTCCTCGATAGCGGCCTGCTGACGATGACCGCCTGGGGCGGCGACCCATACAATACAGCGCGGCTGGACGTGCTGAAGCGGGGCGCCTACCGGCTGAACAGCACCTACTCCAACATCGCCATGTTCAACGCGCTGCCGTCGTTCGCCAACATCGGCACGCCGGGCTCGCCGGCGTTCTTCAACCAGCGGACGATGGACACGCGCATCCGCAACTATGACAACGAACTGACCCTGTTTCCGGGCGCGCGGGTGATGCCCTACGTGGGCTTCAGCCGCAATACGAGCTACGGCACCGGCATCACGCCCCTCGTGCTGCCCCCGAACGAGTATCCGCTGCGGAACGTGATCGACTGGAGCCTGTACGAGGCGCGCGGCGGGCTGCGCGTGGAGTTGAACCGCTTCCACGCCACGGTGGAGCAGGGCGGGCGGCGGTTCAGCGATGATCAGTCGGTCTATTCAACCGAGACTCTGCGCGGCAACCGCTCGACGCCCTACCTGGGGCAGATCCTTTCGCTCACCAGCGGCAACCAGCTGTACCGGATCCGCGGCGAAGCGGAGCATACCAAAGCGCTGGTCACGGCTTCGCCGTTCGACTGGCTGGACCTCTCCGGCAGCTTCGTCCGCAGCCGCCCGAAGACCTACAGCGAGCTGAACCAGTTCCAGCAGGGGCGGATCGTGGATCCGAACAATCCGCTGTTGCTGCTGACAGGCACGACGGACTACTTCTTCGGAAACGCCACGATGCCGCACGTCTCGGCGAGCGGCTCGGCGGAGGCGCGGATCGGGCCGCGCATCCGGCTGCGGGAGAGCTGGGAGACGGACCGCTTCCACACGACCGGATTGCAGACGTTGCGCTCGCTGCTGTTGTTCAGCCCGACGTCGAGCTCGACGCTCGTGTTCACGGGCGGCGAGCGGCTGGAGGTCTCCCGGCACCGGCAGCAAATCGAGGCCATCTGGGACGTTTCGAAGCAGATCACGATCCGCGGCGGGCACCGCTACGAGTGGGGCCGCTCGCTCATGAAAGCGAGCACCTATTCGCAGGGCGCTCGGGCCGACCGCCTGGAGATGGAACGGCAGGGCGGCGTGTTCGGCTTCGTGCTCCGCCCGGTGAAACGGGTGAGCCTGACCGGCGACCTCGAGTTCATCGACGGCATCCAGACCTACTACCGCACCGGGCTGTACGACAACACGCGGTTGCGGTTCCAGACGCGCTTCGAGCTGCCGAAGAGCCTGTGGCTGAACGTGAACTACAACCGGTTCACCAACGAGAACCCGCTGCCGGACGTCAAGTACTGGTATTTCGCCGAGTCGATCACGGGGAGCGTGCAGTGGCTGCCCGGCGGCGGGAAGAACGCCGCGATCATCGCCGAATACCAGCGCTCGACGGTCCGCAGCGACATCGACTTCCTGTATCCGCTGGGGCTGTTCCCGGTGGCGAGCAACTACCGGGACTACGCCCATACAGGGTCGATGTTCATCGACCTGCGGCTGCCTCTGGCGCGGAGGTACAGCGGGCGGATCAGCGCCGGCGGTTCGTTTACAACGACCTCCGGCGTGCGTCCGACCGACTATTACCAGCCGCAGGGGCGCCTGGTGCTGCCGGTGACGCCGAAGATGGAATTTTTCAGCGAATACCGGTATTTCGGCCTCAGCCAGACCATTCACGTATTCGAAGGCTTCCGGACGCACATGTACATGGGCGGCGTGAGGCTGCTGATGTAAGCCGACGGAGCCAGGTGTTTTTCAGGGGCAGGCTGCGGCCTGCCCCTTGTTTTTTCTCCCCTCTCCGATAGATTGGGAATGAGTGATTCCCAGGAGGCCATCATGTATCGCTGGTTGCTGTTCCTCGTTCCCGGAAGTCTGGTGTGCTCCGCCGCGGTTCCGTTGGGCGACTCGGCGCGCGGGGCGAAGCTGTTTCAGGAGCAGAAATGCGTCGTTTGCCACAGCGTGAACGGGCAGGGCGGCAAGTCGGGCCCTGACCTCGGGAAGACCGTGGGGCGCGGATATACGCCGGCCACAATGGCGGCGCTGATGTGGAATCACGCGCCGAAGATGTGGGAGGCGATGGAGCGCGCCAGCCTGAAGCCGGTGAAGCTGTCCACTCAACAGGCGGCGGACCTCTACGCGTACTTCTACTCCGCCGGCTTTTTCGAGCAGAAGAGCGACGCGGCTCGCGGCAAGAAGCTGTTCGCCGAGAAGGGCTGCGCCGGGTGCCATCAGGGAGCGGGCGGCGGAGCGCCGGACGTGAGCCGGTGGCCGGCGGTGACGGATCCGATCGAGCTGGCGCGCCAGATGTGGAACCACTCGCCGCAGATGAAGAGTGCGATTCAGGCGAAGAATGCCGCGTTGCCGAAGTTGACCGCCGCGGAGATGGGCGACATCACGGCCTATTTGCAGAGCCTGCCGACCGCGTCGAAGGAGGCGCCGAAGTACGCGCCCGCATCCGCGGCCACGGGCGAGGAGCTGTTCAAGGTGAAGGGTTGCGCGGGCTGCCACGCGGGCGCGAAGCAGATCGGGAAGGCGGGGCCGAAAAGCAACGCCGAGCTGGCGGCGGCGCTGTGGAACCATCCGGGCAAGGCGCCGAAGAACAGCGAACTCCGCCCCGAGGAGATGACGCGCCTGGTGGGCTACCTGTGGACGCTGCAGTTTGCCAATGAAGGCGGCAATGCCGGCGCGGGCCAGAGCCTGTTTGCGGCGAAGCGGTGCAGCAGCTGCCACTCGGGCGGGGCGCCGAAACTGGCCCACGGCGAGGGCGACAACAGTTTCGGGATGGTGGCGGTGCTGTGGAGCCATGGTCCGGAGATGCTGAGCCAGATGCGCAGCAAAGGCATGCAATGGCCCGCGTTCGGCGGCATGGACATCGCCGACCTGGTGGCGTACCTGAAGACGAAGAAGTGAAGGCTGGCAGGCGGGGCGAAGTCCGCCTGCCGCTTTTCACTCCAGATCGAGGATCTTCGCCCCCTCGCGCTTCGAGACCGTGACCGTGGCCTCGCGTCCGCCGGCGCGCACCCGGTGCGTGCCGAAGAAGACGCGCACGGCAGCGATGCCCTGCGCATCCGCCTTGACCGTGGCGCGCGTCCACCACTCGCCGAAGACCAGCTTGCGGTAGGCTTCTGCGGCGGGCGTGGGAGTCCAGTCCCTGCGGTACAGCGAGGACTGCGGAATCCAGTTGGCGCCTTCCCAGAAGCCCCACAGCAGGATGCCCGTCACGGCAGGATGAGCGAAGCAAATGCGGAAGTAGCGGCGCAGCGCGTCCGCTTTCGCGGCTTCCTCTTCCTCGCTCAGGCGGAGATCGCGCTTCTGATAGTACTTCGAGCGCTGCCCCGGGAAGTTGAATTCGGTGATCCGCACCGGGAGCTGGAGTTCGGACAGGGCGTCGAGCGCGCGGCGCAACTCGCCTTCGTCGAAGCTGTCGCCATGCAGGTGGCCCTGCACTCCAATGCCCTCCATTGGCGCGCCAGAAGACAGGACGGCGCGGATGTGCCGGATGTAGTCGTCCAGGCGTTTTCCGGTGAGGATGTCGTAATCGTTGAAATACAGCACCGCGTCCGGGTCGCCTTCCTTCACCCAGCGCGCCATGTCGCGAGTGATCTCCGGGCCGAGCCGCTGCTCGAACCAGTTGCCGTGGATCATCTCGTTGTTCAGGTCGTATTCCGCGAACTGCCCGCGGTAGCGCGCGGCGATGGAGCGCGCACGGCGGGCGACGGCGAGCCGCAGCGGCGCGTCACCCAGCGGCTTGAGCCATTCCGGGACATAGCGGGGAATGCCCCAGAAGATGCAGTGGCCGCGGAGCGGAATGCCGTGCGAGGCGGCCCACTCCAGCATGGAATCGACAATCGAGTAGTCCACCTTGCCGGGCTCTTTTTCCATTTCGTGCCACTTGAAGGCCGCTTCAATCACGCCCGCGTTGAAGTGGCTGAGGAAGACCTCTTCCCACTTCGCGGCGTCCTCCGGGGAGGCGCGTCCGCTGAAGACGCCCGTCGGCAGCGTGGCGCCGAACCAGAACTCGTGGCGCAGCTGTTCGGCCGTGACTTCCGCCCCCGGGGTGGTGCGAACGACGAGCACGCCGGTGCGGTGCTTGCGAATCGCGTCATCCAGCGAATCGGCAAGAATCAGGCAGGAAATTGAAAAAAGAAGAGAGGCGGAGAAAAGGCGGTTCATGGCGTTTCTCAAACTATCACCGGGGCGGGCGAGACGCCAGAGGCGCGGGACGGCGCGCGTTACCAGTTGGTGAGCGAGCCGTCCGGGCGGCGGAAGACGGGGATGGGCTTGGCGCCTTGGATGACCTCGGCGATCATCTTGAGCCGCGACGCATCGAAGGTGACGCCGAGGCCGGGCCGTTCGGTCGGCCAAAGCTTGCCGTTGCGGAAATCGTAATGCTCTGGCAGATAGTCGACATCGCGGCGGCCGTCTCCGAGCATTTCCATCAGCACCGGCCCCGAGTAGCCGATCAGGCAGTGGACGAGCGCCGCCTCTCCGGCAGGACCGGTGAAATGCGGGGCCATGCCGACGTAATGCGTTTCGCAGAGGGCGCAAATTTTCATGAATTCCGTGATGCCGCCGCAGTTCGGGATGGAGACACGGCACCAGTCGATGAGGCGCTGCTCGACCAGCTCGTTGATCTCCCACCGGTCGCCGAACTGCTCGCCGACGGCGATGGGGAGGCGCACGGCCTGCCGGAGCTGCCGGTAGAAGGCCTTGTTCTCGCTGCGGACGAGGTCCTCGGCGAAGACGGGCTCCAGGGGCTCGAGCAGCGCGCTGAGACGGATGGCGTCGGCGTAGTCGAGGCGGGTGTGGTAGTCGATGGCCCAGCCGCCGGAGGCGCCCACGCCTTCGCGGATCTCCCGGCACTGTTCCACGGTCTTGCGGATGATGGCGCGGGCATCGAACGGCTGGCCTTTTTCGGGATCCGCCACGGAGGTGCGGTAGACGCGGAAGCCGGACTCGATGCAGGCGCGCGCAGTCTCCGCGAGCGTGCCTTTTCGCGGAAATGCGGTGGAGTAACACTCGATATATTCGCGCGATTTTCCGCCCAGAATCTGGTAAAGGGGGACGTTCAGGGCCTTGGCGCGGATGTCCCAGAGAGCCATGTCGATGGCGCCGATGGCGTGCAGCAGCTCCCGGCCGGGCGGGTAAAACAGCCCGCGGCACATCAACTGCCAGAGCGCGTCAATCTGGCGGGCGTCCTCTCCAATGATGAGCTGCGCCGCCTGGCGGACAAGATCCGGCGAGCCGCCCTCGCCGATGCCGGTGATGCCGGCGTCGGTTTCCACGGTGAGGACATGGAAGCTCTGATTGAACATCGGGCGTGAGATCGGCGACTCATAGAGCCGGACGCGCGTAATCCGGATTCTGGGGAGGGCCAGCAAGCCCAGAAGCAGATCCCTTCGACGAAGAGTGGCAGGCATGGCGGAGAAATTATCAACTCTCCCGCCCGGAGACAACCGGGCCGGGTGCGTCCGGGCTGCCGGAAGCACTCCTCCCTCGAGAACGCGGGCATGCCATAGTACCAGGCGGGCAGGAGCCGGCGTAATGTTGCGACGCGGTCGGGCCGATAGGAGGAGAGGATGAAGAAACAGGACAAACTTCCCGAACTCGCCCGGCTGTTGCGCTTCCAGCAGTCGTTGTTGCACCTTGCGGTGCATTGCACCCAGCCCAAGCCCGCGCGCAAGCGGCCGGCGGCGGCATCCACGCGGGCTTTGGAAGAGCTCGCCCGCAAGCTGGAGACCCAGGCCAGCTGATTCTCCGCCGCGGGGCGGGCGCCGGACCGCGCTTCCATAGGGAATCGGCGCCTCAAGGGCGGAGGATTAGCCGGCGCGGTACCCGTATCCGGCGGACCCCCGGGGCCGGGGGCGCCGTTCCTGCGTCCGCGGTCAGGACATTCGCCTCGCCAACGTATTGCAAACAAACAGCGGCGCGGGCCGTTTGCCGCCTTGGCGGGGATCCGCGTCAGAACCGCAAACCGGCCGTGGCACGGGACTTGCAGCCCGGAAGCCTGGGGCGGGAAATGGTCGATTCCCGCACACTCGGGATCCGCACGCTGGCAGGAGGAAGGCGGCCGCCCTCCGATCCCTGTGATTGGGGTGTCTCTCTAGCCCCCCGGGGCGATGGCGGCAGGAGGGCGCCCCGCCACATTCTGTTAAACGAGAGGCGGACTCGCGCCGCCTCATCCCAAGTTCCAGAAGGAGTCGAGAGCTCATGAAGAAGTTGTTCGCCGCTCTGACGATGGCTGCTTTCACCATGGTCGTCACGCCGAGCTTCGCGCAGACGCAGCCGGAGCAGCCGAAGAAGGAGGAAGAGAAGAAGGAGAAGAAGGGCAAGAAGAAGGGCGAGGAGAAGAAGGAAGAGAAGAAGGGCTGATCCTTCCCTCGATCCCCTCTGTTGCGGCCGCCCGCGCCTGCTGCGGGCGGCCATTGCCTTTCCGGAGACCGCGTACCGGCTATCCGGGCGCAGTCAGCGTGAGCCGCCCGTGCTGGACGCCCTTGGTGGCGATCAGCTTGTCCGCGATCTGGCGCACTCTGGAACTCTTGCCGCGCAGCACCAGCACCTCCAGGCAATGATGGTGGTCGAGGTGGACGTGCAGCGTGGAGATGATCTCCTGATAGTGTTCGTGCTGCATGTGCGTGAGGCGCTCCTGCAGCAGGCGCACGTGATGATCGTAGACGAGCGTGAGGGTGCCGACGACCTCGCTGTCCGGCGCGGCGGCTTTGTCCTCGATCAGGGCGTCGCGAATGAGGTCGCGGAAGGCCTCGCTGCGGTTGGTGTAGCCGCGGCGCGCGTTGAGCGCATCGAACTTCCTCAGCAATTCCTCATCGATGGCGACGCCGATGCGGGCCAGTTCTCCCATACAGCCTCCCTCCTTCGGCCCCTGCCCGCAGGGCCGTCTGAATCTCCCATGCTAGCAGCCGGATTGTCGTGTTGAAGCGCGGCGGCGGTCATGAAACAATAGGGTTTGTCCCCCGCAAATCTGCCGGCCAGGCTCCAAGGAGAGAGTTTGTCAAGAGTAGCGATCCTTGCCCTGGAAGACGGAACCGTCTACCAGGGCGAAGCGTTCGGTGCGGCGGCGGTGCGCACCGGCGAAGTGGTGTTCAACACCGCCATCACCGGTTATCAGGAAGTTTTCACGGATCCGTCCTACACCGGGCAGATCGTCGTGCTGACCTACCCGCACATCGGCAATTACGGCGCGAACCTGAGCGACAACGAGGCCGCCCGCCCCTACATTGAAGGGCTGGTAGTGCGGGACTTCAATGTCACGCCCTCCAACTGGCGCGCGGAGATGAGCGCCGACGAGTTCCTGCGCCGGGACGGCATTCCGGTGATCAGCGGCATCGACGCGCGGGCCCTGGTACGCAAGCTGCGCACGCAGGGCGCCATGCGAGGCGCGCTTTCTACGGCGGGCCACTCCCCGCAGGAGCTGGTGGAGATGGCGCGGCAGTCGCCGCTGATGGCGGGGCTCGATCTGGCCACGCGCGTTTCCACCCGGGAATCCTACGAGTGGACGCAGCCGCTCGAGCCGTGCTCGCCGTCCGAGCACATCGGGCTGAAGCCGCTGGGCGAGTTCCGCGTGGTGGCCTACGATTTCGGCATCAAGCGCAACATCCTGCGCTGCCTGGCGTCGATCGGCGCGCGCATCACCGTCGTTCCTGCCTCGACGCCCGCCGAAGAAGTCCTGGCGCTGAAGCCGGACGGCGTGTTCCTGTCCAATGGCCCGGGCGACCCTGAGCCGCTGGAAGGGCCGGTGCGCGAGATCCGCAAGCTGCTGGGCCGCGTGCCGGTGTTCGGCATCTGCCTGGGCCATCAGCTGCTGGGGCTCGCGTTGGGCGGGCGCACCTTCAAGTTGAAGTTCGGCCACCATGGCATCAACCACCCGGTGCTGAACCGCCGCACGGGCAAGGTGGAGATCACGGTGCAGAACCACGGCTTCTGCGTGGATCCGGACAGCCTGAACGCCAACGAGGTGGAGCTGACCCACGTCAACCTGAACGACCAGACGCTCGAGGGGCTGCGCCATCGCACGCTGCCGCTGTTCTGCGTGCAGTACCACCCGGAGGCCGCCGCCGGGCCGCATGACTCGCGATACCTCTTCGAGGACTTCGCCTCCCTGATGAAGGAGTTCCAGCAGTAACCGAATGCCGCGCAGAAACGACATTCACCGCATCCTGATCATCGGCTCCGGGCCGATCGTCATCGGCCAGGCCTGCGAATTCGACTACTCCGGCACGCAGGCCTGCAAGGCGCTTCGCGCCGACGGCTACGAGGTCGTGCTGATGAATTCGAACCCGGCGACGATCATGACCGATCCCGACCTCGCGGACCGCACTTACATCGAGCCGCTCACCGTCGAATACGCCGAGGAGGTGATCCGGCGCGAGCGGCCGGATGCGCTGCTGTCCACCGTAGGCGGCCAGACGGGGTTGAACCTGAGCGTCGAGCTGGCCGAGCGCGGCATCCTCGACAAGTATGGCGTGGAGCTGATCGGCGCCAAGATCGAGGCGATCAAAAAAGCTGAAGACCGGCTGCTGTTCAAGGACGCGATGCGGAAGATCGGGCTGGAAACTCCGCAGTCGCGCCTGCTGACAAGCATCGAGGAGGGGCTGGAGTTCGCGGCGAAGATCGGATACCCGCTGATCCTGCGGCCGAGCTTCACGCTGGGCGGCACGGGGGGCGGCATCGCCTACAACCGCGAAGACCTGGTCGAGATCCTGCAACGCGGGCTGGACCTCTCGCCGGTGCACGAGGTGCTGGCGGAGGAGTCCGTGCTCGGGTGGAAGGAATTCGAGCTGGAGGTGATGCGCGACCTGGCGGGCAACGCCATCATCGTCTGCTCGATCGAAAACTTCGACCCGATGGGCGTGCATACGGGCGATTCGATCACCGTCGCCCCGGCGCAGACGCTCACCGACCGCGAGTATCAGATGATGCGCGATGGCGCGCTGGCGGTGTTGCGCGAAATCGGCGTCGACACGGGCGGCTCCAACGTGCAGTTTGCCATCAATCCCGAAAACGGGCGCATGGTGGTGGTGGAGATGAACCCGCGCGTGTCGCGCAGCTCCGCGCTGGCGTCGAAAGCCACCGGGTTCCCCATCGCGAAGATCGCCGCGAAACTGGCGGTGGGCTACCGTCTGGACGAGATCCCCAACGATATCACGCGCGTCACGCCCGCCTGCTTCGAGCCCACCATCGATTACGTCGTCGTGAAAATCCCGCGCTGGCAGTTCGAGAAATTCCCCGGCGCCGAGCCGGTGCTGACGACGCAGATGAAGTCGGTGGGCGAGGTGATGGCGATCGGGCGCACGTTCCGGCAGGCGCTCAACAAGGCGATGCGCGGGCTGGAGACGGGCAAGGCGGGCTCGCCGGCAGTGCTCAAGGAGGAGCTGATCACGCAGAAGCTGATCACGCCGAATCCGGAGCGGCTGAACTATGTGCGGTTCGCCTTCGAGCGCGGCTACTCGGTCGAGGACGTCCACGAGATGACGAAGATCGACCCGTGGTTCCTGCGGCAGATCCGCGACGGCGTGGCGTACGAGAAGGAGCTGGAGGGGCGGAGCCTCGAGTCGGTGCCGCGAGAGGAGATGAAACGCGCCAAGCGGGAGGGCTTGAGCGACGCGCGGCTGGCGCGGCTGTGGAACACAAGCCCGGAGCAGGTGCGCGCGCGGCGTAAAGAGCTGGGCGTGCGCGCCGTGTTCAACCGCGTGGACACCTGCGCCGCGGAGTTCGAGAGCTTCACGCCCTACCTGTATTCGAGCTACGAGGACGAGTGCGAGGCGGAGCCCGGGCGGCGCAGGAAGATCATGATCCTTGGCGCCGGACCCAACCGCATCGGGCAGGGCATCGAGTTCGACTACTGCTGCTGCCATGCCAGCTATGCGTTGCAGGACTTCGGGGTCGAATCGATCATGGTCAATTGCAACCCGGAGACCGTGTCGACCGACTATGACACGAGCGACCGGCTCTATTTCGAGCCGCTGACGCTGGAGGAGGTGCTCAACATCTACGACACGGAGCAGCCCGATGGCGTGATCGTGCAGTTCGGCGGGCAGACGCCGCTGAACCTGGCGCTGCCGCTGAAACGCGCGGGCGTGCCGATTATCGGCACCGATCCGGAGAGCATCGACCTGGCCGAAGACCGCAAGCTCTTCGGGCGCGTGCTGGACGAGCTGGGCATCCCCGCGGCGCCCTACGGAACCGCGACCAGTGTGGAAGAAGCGCTGGAGGTGGCGCGGCGGCTGGGCTTCCCCGTGCTGGTGCGGCCGAGCTACGTGCTGGGCGGGCGGGCGATGACCATCGCCTACGAAGAGGACGCTGTGCGCCGCTACATGCAGGAGGCGGCGCTGTTCTCGCCGGACCGTCCGGTGCTGATCGACCGCTTCCTGGAAGACGCCATCGAGGTGGACGTGGACGCGGTCTCCGACGGCGAGGACGTGCTGATCGGCGGAATCATGGAGCACATCGAGGAGGCGGGCATCCACTCGGGCGACTCCAGCTGCGTGCTGCCGCCGCAGTCGCTCAGCGAGGGCACGCTGCGGGTGATCGAGGACTACACGGTGCGGCTGGCGCGCGCGCTGAAGGTGCGCGGGCTGATGAACGTGCAGTATGCGGTGAAGGACGGGCGGGTGTTCGTGCTGGAGGTGAACCCGCGCGCCTCGCGCACGGTGCCGTATGTCTCCAAGGCGACGGGCGTGCGGCTGCCCAAGGTAGCCGTGGCGGTGATGCTCGGCAAGAAGCTGCGCGAGCTGGGGGAGCTGACCGGCGGTCAGTTCTCAGGAGTGCTGCCGGTGAAGCAGGTGTGCGTGAAGTCGCCGGTGTTTCCGTTTTCGAAGTTCCCCGGCGTGGATCCGGCGCTTGGCCCTGAGATGCGCTCCACCGGCGAGGTGATGGGCGTGGGCGAAAACTTCGGCGAGGCGTTCGGCAAGGCGCAGCTCAGCGCCGGCGTGCCGCTGCCGCAGGAGGGCATGATCTTCTTCAGCGTGAACGACCGGCACAAGAGCGAGGCGGCGGCGCTGGCGCGGCGGCTGGCCGGGCTGGGCTTCCAGCTGGCGGCCACACGTGGCACCGCCGCGGTGTTCCGCGCACAGGGGCTGGAAGTGAAGACGGTGTTCAAGGTGAACGAGGGCCGTCCCAACGCAGTGGATCTGATCAAGGACGGGCGCCTGAAGCTGGTGGTCTACACCACCACGGGCGCGCACTCGTTCAGCGACGAGCGGGCGATCCGGCGCTCCGCGGTCACCTGGCGCGTGCCGTGCATCACGACGATCGCGGGGGCGCGCGCGGCGGTGGAGGCGATCGAGAGCCGGCGCCGCGATCCGCTGCGCGTCTGGAGCCTGCAGGAGATGCACGCCTGAAGCCGCGGCGCTACTGCACCATCCCCGGGGATCCGGAGAGACGGCAGAGCAGGTCCTCGGCGCAGGCAAGGCCGCGCGCGCGCAAAAACTCGCGGCGGTAGGGCTGCAGCTCGGGCAACGGCACTTCTCCGGCGTGCATGCGCTGGAGCGCGTCCAGATACCCGCACCACCCGCGCGGCTCCTTGAGCCTCGGATAGAAGGCCACACGGAGCAGGTAGCCCTCGAAGAACAGCTGGAACTGGTAGTTCAGCACGCGCATCGTGTCGTAGTAAAAGCCGAAGCGCGAAGCGTCGAAGGTGACGCCTTCCAGCAGCGCGTACTCGAGCAGCGCATGGGCAGCGGGCCGCTCATAGAAGGGCGGCCGTCCGAGCCGCAGCACGGTGGCGGCGATTTCCATCGGTTCGAGCCGGTGCAAGAAGGGATAGGTGAACCACCGCGACACGCGCCCGTAGAGGAGGCGTTCGAATTGATCCATGCCGCGTGGGCGCCAGCAGCCCGGATCCGGCGGCGTGAAATGCAGGATCGCATAATGCGCCAGCCATTCGGGCGACTCAAAGCAGCCGGCGATTTCGGGCAGGTCGAGCGCCGCAGCGAGGCCGCCCAGCTTGCGGATGTCCTGCTCGAGCCGTTGCACGGGAAGGGAAGGCTGAAACACGGCAAAGAGGCTGGAATGGGCCGAGGCGTAAAGATCCAGCGGAGACGGCTCGCCCTGTTCAAACTGCTCGAGGAGCCAGACCTGCCGCAAACGGTTTTCCAGGCCTCTCTGGATGCTCAGGGCGCGCTCGAGAAAGGCGCCTTCGGGCGTCTGGTGCGCGCGGCGGAGCAGGCGGGCGGCCAGCGCCGGGGAAAAGCAGGCCAGTTCTTCTTCCTGCGCCGGAGTCAGGTTGGCGAGGCGGGACAGCCGGACCAGGAAATCGGTGACCCATGGCAGCGAAGCCAGCATCCGGGGCAGGCGGACGAAGTTCTGGTTTTCGGCGGGCGCCGGGCGGGAGAAGTTGCCGGCAACGTCGCTGTATTGTGCGGCCAGCCTCCAGAAAATGGCGCCGCGGTCGTGCAGGATGGTGTCCCGGTAGGTGTCCAGCAAGGAGAGAAAAGTTGCCAGCAGCGACGTCATGGCCCTTGGCGACGGCTGGCTGGCCAGCCTCCCGGCGGCGGCGTTCAGCTCGCGCGCGAAGTGCGCCAGCACGCGGTTCCGGCTGTCGCCGAGCAAGACTTCAAGTTCCGCGGCGCAATCCTCGAGGCGGTCGTCAAAGGTCTCGACAAGCTCCTCCTGATCGAGCTCCAGGCAGCCGGCAAGCTCATCGAAAAGGTCCGCGATGGCAGGATTCAGGATGATGGATTCTCCCTTGGGCCGTCGTCTCCGGCGAGCGCTTCGTTCAGCGAGCCCTGACGGTAGCCGCGCAGATCGATGGCCGAGTACAGAAAGCCGGCCTCGCGGAACACCTCCGAGAGCCGGTCGAACATTTCCAGCGTCAACGCCCGTTCCATTTCCGCGCGGTCGATTTCGAGCCGCGCCACCTCGCCATGGTAGCGAACGCGGAACTGCCGGAAGCCGAGCGCACGGATGGCCTCCTCGGCGCGCTCGATGCGCCGCAGGATCTCCGGCGTCACCGGCGTTCCGTAAGGGACGCGCGAGCTCAGGCAGGCGGCCGCGGGGCGGTCCCACGTTGGAAGCCCCGCCATGCGCGACAGTTCGCGGATCTCGGCTTTGCTGAGCCCGGCTTCCACCAGCGGCGCGCGCACGCCGTGTTCCTTCGCTGCGAACTGCCCCGGGCGGTAGTCGCCCAGATCATCCGTGTTCACGCCATAAACCAGGACGGCGCCGCCGTAGCGGGGTGCAATCTGCTCCATCCGGCGGAACAATTCGTCCTTGCAGTGGTAACAGCGGTCCGGGTTGTTGGCGACGTAGTCCGGATTGTCGAACTCGCGGGACGGGATCATCTCGTGGCGGATGCCATAGCGCCGGGCGAAGGCGATGGCGTCGCGCTTGTGCGACTCGGGGATGGAGGGCGAGTCTGCGGTCACCGCAATGGCGTTCTCCCCGAGCACCTCGCAGGCGGCCCAGGCAAGATACGCCGAATCGGCGCCGCCCGAATAGGCGACCAGCACCTTGCCGAAGCTGCGCAAAAGGCGGAACAGCCGCTCCTGCTTTTCGCGCAGCAGCGCCGGATCCAGAGCCTGTTTGTTGCCCAGCGACACGAGGCCCGTCATGCCTGCATTATACCTGTCCCCGCGAGGCCCGCCTCTGCGCCTGGCCTTCGGCAGGCTGCAGGGGGCGAAGTCGTGCAAATCCAGTGCATCTGGAATCCACCAAGGCTGCGGCGCCACAGGGGGACTCTTACCGTAAAATTCTCTGGCAAGATAGATCTTGACCTTTTTGGTCCACGTTGGTATTCTGAGGATGCTAGTTGCAAGTCGATTGCACTTCTAGCGAAGACATCCAGAAAGGGCGGGCCGGAGCATCCTGGCAGGGAACGGCCGGTCCGCCCCTCACCACCGCGCGAGCGGCGGCATTTCCCATTTTAGGCCGCCGCCTGCGCCAGACACAGGAGGTGGAACGAATGGGAGAGATAGGACACGCGAGCGCATGGCGGCGGCTTGCGGCAATGACGGCGCTGATGAGCGCGTCTGTGAACGCGTCCCCGTGGGGCGTGGACGAACGGATGGCGCCGGACGCAGAGGCGGCGCCCTGCGCCGTGGAGATCATCTTGCGAGATCCATCCGGCTCCGTGGTGCCGGACGCGTGGGTGCAAGTGACAGGACCGCTGGACCGGCAGGGCAGAACGGATGCCGAAGGGCGATTCTGCCTGGATGCGGCGAGGCCGGGCGCCTATCTGGCGTTCGCGGAAAAGACGGGCTTTGAAAAGGCATCGCTGCAGTTCCGGCTGCCGGATCAGGGCGCGCGGCAGGAGCTGGAGCTGAAGCCCGCGGCTGTGCGTCAGTCGATCGACGTCGTCGCCACGGCCGACTGGGCGGCCGAGGCGGTGGAGCGCATTCCTGGCAGCCTGCTGGAGACTGCGCGGTCCGTCTCGGTGATTGATGCAACGCAGTTGCGCGAGAGGAACTTCCGGAACGTGCATGACCTGTTGTTCTTCGTCCCCGGGACGGCGCCGAACAGCATGCGCACAGGAGGCTACCACTTCTATGCCCGCGGCTTCCGCATGGGCGCCGAGGACACGCGCGTGGATGGAGCGACGGGCGCCACGTTGGGCGGCGGCTACAGCGCCTCGACCTTCGGCGTGGAGCAGGTGGTGGTGTTGCGCGGACCGGCGGGTCTGCTTTACGGCCCGGCGGGTTCGCCCGGCGGGCTGATCAACGTGATCACCAAGAAGCCGCAGCCGGTGCGGGCCACGCAGCTGGACTTCCGCGGCGGGCTGGTTCCAGGCCAGGGGCTGGGAATCGGGGACAGGCCCTCGGGGATGTTTGATTTCGACTCCACCGGCCCTGTGACGCAGGACGGACGCCTGCAATACCGCGCGCTGTTTACTGCTGAAAACGCCCGCTATTTCACCAAAGACGTGCTGGACCGCAACCGCTATGCGCGGGGTTCCCTGCTCTACCGGCTGGACCGCAACGGCATGTACACGGTGATGCCGCTGTTTCAGTACGGTGTGATGCTGCGGCCTGCCGGGGGCGGGCTGGTGATCAGCCCCTCGACTTCGCTGTCGACCAACGATGGCCTCACCGGTCCCATCTTCCTGGGCGACCTGTCGCCGCACAGCGTGAATCACTCGGCGGGCATGCACCGCTACTACAGCGCGCAGGCGGGCTTCGATTTCCGCGCCATTCCCACGCCCAACTGGACGGCGAATCTGACCTACCGCTGGCTGCGCAACGACCGGCACGTGAACCAATGGACGCCTGTGGTGAACAACGCCAGCCAGATTGCGCTGCTGACGCAACAGAACGAGGTTCTGCGGCAGCAGTCGAAGAGCGACAACCGGAACCGCCACCACAACATCGACTTCAACACGAGCTACGAATGGCGGGGCAGCCGCGTGCGCAATCTGGTGCAGGTCGGCGCATTCACGCGAGTGGTGGGAGTGGCCTCGACTTCGCTGACGGGACCGGCGCCCGCCGCCGCCTGGCCGATCCACATTTATACCGGCGTGCAGAGGCTGGGCGGACCGACCGACCTTTATCCTGCGCTCCGCTTCAATCCGTGGCAGCTCACCACAATCTGGAACGGCTACATGCAGAACCGCACGTGGCTGTTCGACGACAGGCTGGTGCTGACGCTTGGACTCGGCTACGGGCAGTCGCATCCGGGCGGGCAGGCGGTGCAGAAGGGCGACCTCCTGCCCAACTACTCGGCCCTGTACCGCGTGCACAGGCAGGTGGCGGTCTACTACAGCTACTCGGAAAGCTTCAATCCGGTGGATCCGACGCTGGAGGATGCGCTGGGGCGCCGCAACGTTTTCGATCCTGTGCGAGGCTACAACCACGAGGCCGGGGTGAAGCTGGACATGCCGTCGCGGCGGGCCACGGCGACGCTGAACTGGTTCCGCACGGGGATCGACAATTCGCTGGTGCAGTCCGGCATCAATGACGTCAACGTCAACGGCGTCCGCTACTACATCCCCGCCGGCACGCGGCGCGGCGAGGGGCTTGAGCTCACGTTCGAGAAGCGCGTGCTGCGCGACTTTTTCCTGCAGGGTGGCGCGGCGTGGATCGAGGCCTGGTACACAGGCGCGGGCCCGGCCAGCGCCGCGGCGACGCTGGCGATTCCGGGCTCGCGCGCGGAGAAGACGCCCCGCTGGGCGTGGAACGCCAGAGTCGCCTACGAGCGCAGCGAAGGGCGGCTCGCCGGCTGGAATGCCGGGCTGGCACTGGCCTATCAGGGGGCGCGCTTCGGAAGCAACGGTGCGCGCACGTTCAGCGCACCGGATCCGCTTCTGCTGCCGGCATACACGCGGGTCGACGCCAGCGTGGGCTACCGGATGAACCGGCACTGGGACTGGTCGCTCGTGGTGGAGAACCTGGCTGACCGCCGCATCTTCATCAACGCGACCACCGGGGCCGCCATGGAGCAGGCACCGCCGCGCACGGCCATGATGCGCGTCAGCTACCGCTTCTAGCACTGGGCGGGCCGGGGAGGAACCAGGATGCTGAAAACCGCAGGCGCGCCTGCCGGGGCATCGCGGCCGGCGGGCGTGCCGTGGAAAAGCTGGCTGTGGCGGCAGATGCGAGTCTGGCACTGGGTCAGCTCCGCTGTTTCGCTGGCCGGGATGCTGCTGTTCGCCGTCACCGGATACACGCTGAACCACGCCGGCGAGCTGACAGCCAAGCCGCGCGTGGAGGTCCGCGAGGCCCGCGCGCCCGCGGCCGTGCTGCAAGCCCTGCGACGCGGCGGGGCGGCGGAGGCGCAAGCGGCGTCCTGGTTCCTCTCGAATTTGCGGTTCGATTTCGCCCGCGCGCAGAAGGAGAGGCAGGGAGCAGAGATCCTGGCGAGCCTGCCGCGTCCGGGCGGCGACGCGTGGCTGACCGTGGATCTGGAATCCGGCGCGGTGCATCTGGAAAAGACCGACCGCGGCTGGATCGCTTACCTGAACGATCTGCACAAGGGCAGGAACACCGGGCGCGCCTGGTCGGTCTTCCTGGATGTCTTCGCCGCCGCCTGCGTGGTGTTCTGCCTCACCGGGTTGGGGCTTCTGGCGTTGCACGCCTCGCGACGGCCCATGACGTGGCCTGCTGTGGCGGCGGGGCTGCTCATTCCTCTGCTCCTGGCGGCGTGGTTCATCCACAGATAGCGAGTGGCAACAGTTTTTCTCTGGAGGTGGTTTCTGATGAACAGGAAATGGGCCGCGCTGGCGGCTGCAGGGCTGGCGCAGGCCGGAGCGCAGGCGCAATGGCAGGCAGTCGTGGAAATCCCACGGATCGAAGTGGCCGAATATCACCGGCCCTATGTCGCGCTTTGGGTCGAGAAACCGGACGGCTCTTTTGTCACGAATCTGGCTGTCTGGTACGACATCCGGCCGAAAAAAGGACAAGGGGACGACGGCACGGCATGGTTGAAGGACTTGCGCGCCTGGTGGCGGAAATCGGGCCGCGAGCTGACGATGCCCGTTGACGGCGTCAGCGGCCCGACCCGCCCCCCGGGCAGGCACGAAGTCAGCGTGAATCCGGGGCCGCTTCCGCCCGGCGAATACGTTCTGGTGGCGGAAGCAGCGCGCGAGCTGGGCGGCCGGGAGGTGCTGCGCGCTCCGCTGAAGTGGGACGGGAAGTCCATCGATGGCGGCCAGGCTCGGGGGAAATCCGAGCTCGGGCAGGTGGAAGTCAGGACGGGAAAAGGGAGGTAATTTCTGTGAAATTTGGAAAATGTGACGGTCTTTTGAGGCTCGTTTTCCGGCTGGCGCCCGCCGCAGCCCTGCTTGCGATGGCGCCGCCGGCTCTGGCGCACCGCTTCTGGCTGCTGCCTTCCAGCACGGTGCTGAGCGGGGCGGAGGCGTGGGTGACGGTGGATGCGGCCGTCTCCAACACGCTGTTTGTGTTCGAACACCGTCCGCTGCGGCTGGAGGGGCTCGTGGTGTCGGGGCCGGGCGGCAAGCGGATCGAGGGCAGGAATCTGCATACAGGGCAGTTCCGCTCGAGCTTCGACCTGCATCTCGACACGCCGGGAACCTACCGGATCAGCATTGCCAACCAATCCGTGATGGCGTCCTGGAAAGAAGGCGGCGAGGTGAAGCG
This sequence comes from Bryobacteraceae bacterium, assembly GCA_037481575.1. Classification (GTDB taxonomy): domain Bacteria; phylum Acidobacteriota; class Terriglobia; order Bryobacterales; family Bryobacteraceae; genus JANWVO01. The sequence goes on from JBBFLJ010000019.1 coordinate 27,805, forward strand.
CTGGCGCGGACCCGCCACTGAAATGGCGAAGAATGTGCCGGCGCAGGCGGAGGAGCTCCAGGTGAGCCGCAACGACATGCGGGTGGAGACGTATGTGACGCTGGGCAAGCCTGCGCGCGACGTGCTCGCGCCGGCTGGCGCGGGGCTGGAGCTGGTTCCGGACACGCACCCGAACGACGTGGCGGCGGGCGAGGAGGCGGTGTTCGTGGTAATGCTGGACGGCAAGCCGATGGCAGGCGTCGAGGTGACCGTGGCGCAGGGCGCCGGGCGGCACGTAGAGCGGCCGTTCGAACAAAAACTGAGGAGCGGCGAGGACGGCCGCGTGCGCGTGCACTTTCCCGCAGCAGGCTACTACTGGCTTCAGGCAGCCTCCGGCGACGCCGCGCCGGGGCGCCCGGGGAGGAGGGCGACATGCGTGCTTACGGTGGAAGCGCTGCCGCAGTGAGGCGCCCCTGGAGGCGCGTGCTGATCCCCGACCTGCCTGCACTTCCGGCGGTGCAGCGGGGTCCGCTGTTCGAACTGCGGTGGGAAGGGCGCGCCATGGGCACGGTCTGGCGCGCCCGCGCCTTTGCGGGGCCGCAAGCCGCCGCCGCGCGCGAGGAGATCCGGCGGGGGGTGGAGCGGGAGATCGATCTGGTCGTCCGGCAGATGAGCCATTTTGATCCGCACAGCGACCTGTCGCGGTACAACGGGGCGAAGCCGGGCGAGTGGGTGGCGGTGCCCGCGGAGTTCTTCACCGTTTTGCGCTGCGCCGTGGAGATCGCCAGGGCCACCTGCGGCTGGTTCGATCCCACGGTGGGCGAGGCGGTCGATCTCTGGGGGTTCGGCGCGCGGGAACGTGCCGCGCCGCCATCGCCTTCGGAGCTGGCAGCCGCACGCCAGCGCAGCGGCTGGCACCGGCTGCGGCTCGATCCGCGCCGCGAGGCGGTGTTTCAGCCCGGGGGGCTGCAGCTGAACCTGAGCGCGATTGCGAAGGGCTATGCGGTGGACCGCGTGGCGGAATATCTGGAGCGCCGCGGAGTCTGGAGCGCGTTGGTCGAGATTGGAGGCGAGCTTCGCGGCTTCGGCGTCAAGCCGGACGGCGATCCGTGGTGGGTGCTGCTGGAGAGCCCTTCGCATGGGGCAGCAGCGCTGCCGGAGACGCTGCTGGCGCTGCACAACGTCTCCGTCGCCAGCTCCGGGGACTGGGTGCGGCGGAGGACTTGCGGGCGCGCCGAAGTGAGCCACCTGATCGACCCGGACACGTCCGAGCCGCAGAAGAGGGCGGTGGCGGGGGCTTCCGTGGTCCACGAAAGCTGCATGCTGGCCGACGCCTGGGCCACCGCGTTGTCGGTGGCGCCCCCGCGCGCGGCGCTCCGGCTGGCGGACTGCTACGGGCTGTGCGCACGCATCGTGTACGAGGACGGAGACGGACTGGTGCGCGAACGGCTGAGCAGCGGGATGGAGGCAATGGCCGCCTGAAGCCCGCCCCGGAGGTCAGAAGCTCCAGACGCGGCGCGGCTCGCACTGCTGGCACGCGCAGCCCGGCCGGAGCCGCCGGAGCAAGGCGCAACCGATGCGGCGCAGAGGAGGCAGCCGCTCCTCGCCAGCCGGCTGCGGCGTGCGCTGCGCGGCAGCGGCGAGAGGTTCGAGCTGATCTTCGCGGGCCAGCATCCGCACGCCGGCGCCAAAGCGGCTGCTCAGATCGGCGGTGATCCGGGCATCCACGGCGGCGGCCCGGCGGAGATCGATGACCAGATCCCTGCCGTTGCGGATCGAGAGCGCCGTTGCAGCGACAGCCAGGATCTCCCGCGCGAGGGTTTCATCCAGCGGCCCGCGGATCTCGAAGCGCAACGCCGCCGGCTCGTCATGCAGGTAGACCGTGCCGGAACTCACTGTCTCTGAGACGCCGGCGCGCGGCGACCGGTGACAAAAAGTGTGTCACGGAAATTCTGCGCACGCATCTTCTGCGCTCAGAGAGGAGCGCGGGAATGGCGCGAATCGTGGTGCTGGGCGCGGGGGTGGCCGGTCATACGGCAGCGGCCTTCCTCCGTCGGTGGCTGCCGAACCGGGATGAAGTGACCGTCGTTTCGCCGATGGCCGAATACAACTGGATCCCCTCCAACATCTGGGTGGGCGTCGGCCTGTTGAAAAAGCGGCAGGTCGTGTTTCCGCTGGCGCCGGTCTACCGCAGGGCAGGGATCGACTTCCGGCAGGCACGCGCCGTCGCGCTGTGGCCGGAAGGCGACGCGCAGAGCGCCACGCCCGCGGTCGAGATCGAGTGGACGCGCGAGGACCGGCGCGGCGAGCGCGAAAAGATCCGCTACGACTTCCTGGTCAACGCCACCGGGCCGAAGCTGAATTTCGAGGCCACGCCGGGCCTCGGCCCGGGCAAGCACAGCTATTCGGTTTGCACGGCGGACCACGCCGAGGAAACCGCGCGGGCGTTCCTCGAGGAAGTGGAGCGGATGAGGCGGGGCGAGCGCCGCAAATTTGTTGTAGGCGTCGGGCACGGCGCCTGCACCTGCGAGGGCGCGGCGTTCGAGTACATTGTGAACCTCGAGTTCGAACTGCGCGCCCATGGCGTGCGCGACCGCGCCGAGATCCTCTATCTGACCAACGAATACGAGCTGGGCGATTTCGGCATCGACGGCGTGCATATCCGCCGTGGCGGCTACATCACGCCGAGCAAGATCTTCCACGAGTCCCTGTTCGCCGAACGCGGGATCGACTGGCTGACCCGCGCCCATGTGCGCGGGGTGGAAGCCGGACGCGCGGATGTCCTGACGCTCGACGGAGAGGAGCGCGAAGTGCGCTTCGATTTCGCCATGCTGTTGCCGCCGTTCCGCGGCGTCGACATGAAGGCTTATGCCCGGGATGGCGCGGACATCACGGACCGCATCTTCGCACCCAATGGCTTCATGAAAGTGGACGCCGACTATACGGCGAAGCCTTACGAGCAATGGAGGGCCCGCGACTGGCCCCGCTACTACCAGAGCCCGGCTTACGAAAATCTCTTCGCCGCGGGCATCGCCTTTGCGCCGCCGCACCCGATCTCGCGGCTGCGCACGACAGCCGACGGCATGATGATCTCGCCCGCGCCCCCGCGCACAGGCATGCCGTCGGCGATGATCGGCAAAGCCGTGGCGGCGAGCATCGTGGACATGCTGCGCGGCGCGAAGAAACCGACCCACGCCGCCTCGATGGCGGAGATGGGGGCGGCGTGCGTGGCCAGTGCAGGCGCAAACCCGTTTACCGGGACGGCAGCCTCGATTACGGTGTTCCCCATCGTGCCCGACTACGAGCGCTATCCGGAGTACGGGCGCGACCTGAACTACACATTCGGCGAGATCGGTCTGGCCGGCCACTGGATCAAGATCCTTCTGCACCACATGTTCCTCTACAAGGCCCGGCTGCGGCCGGGATGGTGGATGATCCCGGAGTGAAGCCATGAGCGAGACCGCCCCTCCGCCCCAGAGCCTTCCGCCGCACCTGCGGCCCTGGTTCTATGCCACCAAGCCGACTCGCTGGACGCGTTTCTGGCGCACGTTCCTGCCGTGGCAACTCGTGCGCTTCGCCGTGATCAACGTGAAGATGATGATCCTGATCTGGCGCAGCCACCGCGGGCGGAAGCGTTAGCTATCACGCCCCGCTTCCCTGCCCCGTGCGCGGCGGGCGCGCCAGAGGGGGAGCAGGAACAGCAAAGCCAGCAGCAGGAAGCCGGCGCTGATGATCCAACGGAACACGGTCAGGCGGCGCCGGTGGCCGCGCAGCATGCCGCGCACGGCCAGCAGACAGAAGCCCGCGCTGATGAGCAGGTACCAAATGCCGTAAAAGGCGGGCCGCCGCGCGGGGTCAGGGAATGGCATCCGCCCCGATTCTACGTTGCCCGCCCGCAACGGGCAATCGCGCAGCACGCCCTCCGCAAGGCCGTGAGAGAATGGCGGGGACGGGCGCGGCCGCGTCCGCCGACCGGGGAGGGACAGCGCCATGAACCCCAGAGGGAGCTGGAACCGGAGGCAGTGGCTGGCATGTGCGGCGGGAGCGGCTGCCGCCGGGGCGCAAGCTTCGCGCCGGCGGCCGAATTTCGTCGTCCTGCTCGCCGACGATCTCGGCTGGGGCGACCTTGGCTGCTACGGGCACCCGCTGATCCGCACTCCGAACCTCGACCGCATGGCAGCCGAAGGCGCGCGATTCACGTCGTTCTACGCCGCCTCGCCCGTCTGCACGCCTTCGCGCGCGGGGCTGCTGACCGGGCGGTATCCGATCCGCGCCGGCCAGCCCGGCAACACAGGTCCGGACACCATGGGCGGACTGCCCCTGAGCGAAGTTCTGCTGCCCCAGTTGATGAAGCCGCTTGGCTACCGCACGATGGCCATTGGCAAGTGGCACCTTGGCTTCCAGCCGGAAGAGTATCTTCCCGTGCGGCGCGGCTTCGACGACTGGCTGGGGCTCCCATATTCGAACGACATGATCCCGCCGTGGGTGAAGACGGAGCGCCCGCTGCGTCTGTATGGCGGCGCGGAGCCGGTCCGGGAGGTCAAGGAACAGGACGAACTCACGCCGATGTACACGGAAGAAGCCGTACGGTTCATCCGCGCGAGCCGGGACCGGCCATTCTTCCTGTATCTGGCGTACTCCATGCCGCACCTGCCGGTGAGCGCGCCGGCACGGATGCGCGGCCGTTCGCGCGGCGGGCTGTACGGCGACGTGATCGAGACGCTCGACTGGAGCGCGGGCGAGATCCGGAAGGCGCTGGAAGAGACGGGCGCGGCGCGGGACACTGTGCTCGTCTTCACCAGCGACAACGGCCCGTGGCACAACCTTCCGCCGCGGATGCTGGCCGGCGGCGTCGAGCCCTGGCACACGGGATCGGCAGGCCCCTTTCGGGGCGCGAAGGGAACCACATGGGAGGGCGGTCCGCGCGTGCCGGGCATCTTCTGGGGGCCGGGATTTGTGCGGCCGCAAACCGTGTACGACATGGCATCGACGCTCGACCTGCTGCCGACCATCGCGGCTCTTGCCGGAGCGCGGCTGCCGGCGGACCGCGTACTGGACGGCTTTGATCTCGGCGCGACGCTGCGCCACGGCGCGCCTTCGCCCCGCCGCGCGTTTTGCTATTGCCTGGACAGGCGGCTGGAAGCCGTGCGGCAGGGTCCATGGAAATACCGCCATGCCCCGGGCGGCGCGCCGGAGCTGTTCCACCTGGAGCGCGATCCGTCCGAAAGATACGACGTGAGCGCGCGCGAGCCGGAAACGGCCGCCCGGCTGGCAGCCCGCCTGCGGGAGTTCGCGCGCGAGATCGGGGCGGAGACGGCAGGCTGAGAATCCTGAAGCGCCCGGCGCTTACGCTAATCTGGAAAGGAAGAGGGACCTGCGATGGACGGAACGATCCGCGAGAACCAGATCCAGCTGGGCGAGCTTCCTCCGGGGCTGTTTGACCGCATCGACCGCGAGGGCAACTTCGGCCTAGAGAGCGGCATCCTGCTGACGACGGTGGACAGCGTCATCAACTGGGGCCGCAAGAACTCGATCTGGCCGATGACGTTCGGGCTGGCCTGCTGCGCCATCGAGATGATGGCGATGAGCGCCTCGCGGTTCGACGTGGCGCGGTTCGGGGCCGAAGTCTTCCGCGGCAGCCCGCGGCAGGCGGACCTGATGATCATCGCCGGGCGAGTCTCCAACAAAATGGCGCCGGTGGCGCGGCAGCTGTACTTGCAGATGCCGGAGCCGAAGTGGGTCATTTCGATGGGCGCGTGCGCGACCTCGACGGGCGTGTTCAACAATTACGCGTTGATCCCGATCAACCAGGTGATCCCGGTCGACGTGTATGTGCCGGGATGCCCGCCACGCCCGGAGCAGCTGCTGTACGCACTGATGCTTCTGCAGAAGAAGATCCAGCAGCAGCGGGGTGTGGTGAAAGAGGTGCTGAACCTCGGCTGAGGGCGCAGAGGAATCTTTTTCGGGCGGGCGCGGCCTCCCTGGGGCCGCGCCCTTCGCATTTTTCCTCAAGAAACAGGCCTGCGGGACCGATGCGGGAGGCAGGAGCGGAGCACGCTCGGGAAGGAGGCGCACCGTGGAGATCCGCAGAGTGGATACGATCGGCGAGCTGCCGGCGCTGGCTCCGGTGAGCCCGCTGACGCCGGAGCTCCGGGCCGAGCAGGCGGAGCTGATCCGCGCCGTGGAAAAGCTGAACGAGGTGCGGTATTTCGGCGACAGGAACGAGCTGACCTTCAGCGTCGACCGCGAGACGCGGCGCACGGTGATGAAGATCGTCGACCGCGAGACGCAGGAGGTGGTCCAGCAGATTCCGCCCGAGTACGTCTTGCGGCTTGCGGCGGATTACGTCCGTTGAAAGCGGCGGGAAAAGTTCGAGACGAGCGAGAAAGGCAGGCATGACCCCTAACCCCTATCGCGACCATCTGGCGGAGCGCGTTCTGGGCGCGGACCCCGTGGATCTGATCGTGCTGCTATACGAGGAGCTGGTGAAATCGGTGGGCGACGCGCGGCGTCAGCTGGCCGCGGGCGAGCCGCGCGAGCGGGCGCAGTCGGTGAGCCGCGCCATGGCGATCCTCGCCGAGCTGGTGCAGGCGGTGGACGCCAAGGCCGATCCCGGGCTGGCAGAGAATCTCCTCCGCCTCTACGGGTTCATGCTGGAACGCTTGCAGGCGGGCCATGCCACGCAGCAGGACCTTCCTTTCGCCGAATGCGAACGCGTGGCGCGCACGCTGCTGGAAGGTTGGCGCGGCATCCGCGTTTCGCAGGTGGAAGGAGCTGCCCCCCTGCCAGACGCCCTCGTCGACACCCCGGCGGTCAGCGCGCTCGGCTGAACCAAGCCAGCCAATCTTTCAGCCGATCACCTCCCTCAACCGCCCCCCGGCTTCCCTCAGCCGGCGTTCCGCCTCCTCGCGGCTGACCCCCAGCCGGGCCATCACCACTGCCGTCCGCACGTCCATTCCCGCAGCTTCCAAAGCCTCGGCTGCGCGGCGCCGGTCCACGCCCGCCACCGCCATGATGATCCGCTGCGCCCGGTCCACCAGCTTCGCGTTGCGCGGCTGCACGTTCACCATCAGGTTCGAATACACCAGCCCGAGCTTCACCATGACGCCCGACGAGATCATGTTCAACACCATCTTCGTGGCCGTGCCCGCTTTCAGGCGGGTCGAGCCGCCGATCACCTCCGGTCCGGTGGGAACTTCCACGGCATAGCGTACATGCCGGGAAAGCTCGGCGTCCCGGCAGCAGGAGATCCCCCCGGTGGCGGCGCCCATGGCAGCCGCAGCATCCACGGCGCCCAGGACATAAGGCGTCCGGCCGCTGGCGGCGATTCCCACCAGGAAATCGGCGGCGGTGAAGCCTGCCTGCCGGAGATCCTCCGCTCCGGCCTCAGGGCGGTCTTCCACGCCTTCCACGGCATGGCGCAGGGCGTAGTCGCCCCCGGCGATCAGCCCCGTGACCATGGTCTCGGGCACGTTGAATGTCGGCGGACATTCGCTCGCGTCCAGCACGCCCAGCCTGCCGCTGGTGCCCGCCCCGATGTAAAAGAGCCTCCCTCCCCGCCGCAATGCTTCCGCGGCAGCATCCACCAGCCGGGCAATGGCTGGCAGAGCCCGCTCGACGGCGAGCGCCACCGTCTGGTCCTCGCGGTTGAACACAGCGAGCATCTGTTCGGTGGGCAGCGTGTCGAGCCCCTCGGAACGGGGGTTCAGTTGCTCTGTATCGAGGCGGGAAAGGTCAAGAGGACCGGGCATCGCCTTCCATAATGGCGGTTGGGGGAGCGGGAAAGCAAAGGCCGGGCAGCTGAGGCTGCCCGGCCCGGAAGGGAGGTGGCTGCGAAAGGCTCAGGCCTGGAAGCTGGAGCCGCACCCGCAGGTCGACTTCACGTTCGGGTTGTCGAACTTGAAGCCGGAACCCTCAAGCGTCTCCACGTAGTCGACGCGGGCGCCGTCCAGGTACAGCATGCTGGCCTGGTCGATGAACACCTTCAACCCGTCGAAGTCGTAGGTCTTGTCCAGCAGCCCCGGGTTGTTCTCAAAAGCCATGGAATAGGTGAATCCGGAGCAGCCACCGCCGACGACAGCGATGCGGAGTCCGGCTGGCTTGGGATCCTGCATCTCGAGGATTTCCTTGACCTTGTTGATGGCGGTGGGCGTGAGAGTGATCATGGGTGGCTCCGAACCTCCTACAAAATTTTCCTGATTCGAATTGTAGCACGGCACAGCGGCGCAAGCTGCTGCATCCGGATAGATGCAGTCCGCCGCGGTTTGGCTTCGGGGATCTGGTATGGTAAGGGAAGTCCGGTCCCGGTTCGCTTGCGCCGGGGCCGGGCAGGGTCAGTATTCTGCTGAAACCGCATGGGTTGGGTGCGCGTCGATCCAGTGTATGAGCGGACACGCTGGCGTCCTCCCATTCCCGGCGGGCGGGGGCCGCGCCCCGGCGGCGGCGCAGGGTAGGACGCGAGTGGAAAGCCGTCTGACAGAGGAAGCCGAACTCGTAAGGCGGATCCAGCAGCGGGACGAAGCGGCGTTTCGCGAGCTGGTCGAGCGTTACCAGAACAAGGTCTACTCGATCATCTACGGCATCCTGCGCAACCACAACGACGCAGAGGACATCGCCCAGCAGGTCTTCACCAAGATTTACTTCTCCATTGGCAACTTCGACTTCCGCAGCTCGCTGCTGACCTGGATCTACAAGATCACCGTCAACGAGTGCTACGACTACCTGCGGAAGCGGCGAGTGCGCAAGCTGGTCTACGAGAGCGACCTCGGCGACGAGGAAGGGGTCAACATGGAGCGCAGCGAGCCGGATCAGGCGCCGCTGATCGACGAGCGTCTGGAGCGGCGGGATCTGGCGTTGAAGCTGCTTGCCAAGCTGGGTGAGGAGGACCGGCAGCTCATGCTGCTGAAGGAAGTGGAGGGCCATTCGGTGGAGGAGCTGGCGCGGATGACCGGGATGAACGAGAACACGATCAAGGTGAAGCTGTTCCGCGCGCGGCAGAAACTGTTAAAAGCGGCGCAACGTCTCACGCATGGGAAAAGTTTGCGGCCGACGGGAGAGCGAGGGTAATCATGGCAGCGCCCGCACAGACGGCGGCAGGCACCGGCAGGGGCCCCGCCCCGGAGCAGGGCGCTTCAGGTATGATTGGCAAAGCGAAGGGGGCAAGCCCGCAATCCGCGGGTTCGAGGCGCCGGCAGGCGCCCGGAACCAGACCCCCGGCTTCGCCGGCTCGTTTCGATTTGGACTTGAGGGAAGACGAAAATGCACGAGCCAGTGGTTGAAGGGCTGGAAGAATATTTGGCGGGCGAGGCGCGCGGGGCGCGGCTCGAAGCCATCGAGCAGCATCTGGCGGAATGCGCCGCCTGCCGCGAGAACGTGATGGCGCTGCGGGCGCAGCAGGAGTTGCTGCGCGAGCTGCGCAGCCCGGTGGTGACGGGTCCCGCGCCGGGCTTTTACGCCCGCGTCATGGAACGGATCGAGGCGCAGCGCGCAAGCTCGATCTGGTCGATCTTTTTGCAACCTGCTTTCAGCCGGCGGCTGAGCTACGCGACGCTGGCGCTGCTGGTGGCGCTGAGCGCGGCGGTCTGGACCGGAGGCGGGGCGGCGACGGTGGACGAGGGCAACCCGATGGTGGTGATCGCCACCGATCTGCCCGATGCGCCGGGCATCGACCCCGGTCATGACCGCGCCGTGGTGCTGACGCATCTGGTCAGCATGAACGGCTCGCCCGGCGAAGCGCCGACGCTGCCGGTATCATCGGACTGAGGCAGAGGGTGCGCAAGTGAGCGTGCGAGGCGCGACAGGGGACTGCGGACCGACCTGGCACACGCCGCGGGTGCTGGCAGTGCTGTTGCTGGTGTTCCTTTGCGGCGCGGCGGCTGGCGCCCTGGCGACTCGCATGATCACTTCCCGGATGCCCGCGGCAGCCGCCTGGAGCGCGGGCGGGCGCGAGTGGACGCTCGAGCTGATGAAGAAGGAGCTGGAGCTCACGCCGGAGCAGGCGGCGGAAATCGAAACAGTCCTCGACGAATTCGTCCTCTACTATCAGAACCTGCAGGGCCAGATGGACGACTTCCGCGCCGAGGGCAAGAAGCGCATCCTTCGGGCGCTCACGCCGGAACAGCGCAAGAAGTTCGAAAAAATGGTAGGCAAGCTGAACGCGAAGCTGCGCTGAAGAGGTTTTCGCAGCTTCCTTCCTGCCGCAATCCCTCCTTTCCGGTCTGCCTCTCTTCCGCCGTCGTCACGTTCCCTGCGGACGTGGAATCCTTGTAATGTGGGATTGGTGCCGTATGAGATTCCTCGCACTGGTTCTGATTCTGCTGGTGGCAGGCCTCCCCTTCGCCGCGGCGCAGCAGGCTTCCAACGACGATCAGATCTACGACCTGGTCCGCCGCCGGCTGGCGGGCGACCCGGATGTGAAGGGTGGCGCCTTCGAAATCACTGTGGCCAATGGCGTGGTGACCTTGAAGGGGACGGTCAAGTCGGAGAAGGCGAAGAAGAAGGCGGACAAGCTGACAAGAAAGGTGAAGGGCGTCAAGGACGTGATCAATCAGCTTGTGGTGAAGCCGGCGGGCCTTTGAGGCATGGAAGACTGGAGCCTGAAGCCGGTTGGCGTGGTGCGCTGCGGCGTGCGCGAGCGCAAGCAAATGCCGGTTTGGGGCGTGCCGGCGGAGATCGAGATTTTCCCCGAGTTTGAAGCGGGGCTGCACCGGATCGAGAAGCACACCCACGTGTGGATCCTCGGGTGGCTGGTACAGGGCAAACCGGAGCGCGACGTGCTGCAGGTGACGCCGCGGGGCGTGACGGACACCGGGCCCGAAGGTTTGCACGGAGTGTTCGCGGTGCGCTCTCCGGCGCGCCCCAACCCCGTGGGTCTGACTGCGGCGCGCCTGCTGGGGCGGGAAGGGAGGCGGCTCCGGATCGACCGGCTGGACTTCCTCGACGGCACGCCGGTGATCGACATCAAGCCGTATTTCATCAACCGCGACCTGATCTTCAGCGCGGGCGGGAGGCAGGTGGGCAAGCCGCGGTCGCGCGAGGACCTGCGTGAGAGCCTGCTGGTGCAAGCCGTGCAGTTCCACGGCGAGCGGCATCCGGATCTGGAGCTGGGCGTGCGCGTCTTCGAGCACTACCGCGCCACGGTCCACGACATGAACGATCCCGGCGGATACTGCATCGAGGCGCCGCTGCGGCGCCCCGTGCTGTGCGATGCGTTTCAGGGCATGACGCGCGTGACGCTGGGGCGCGGCACGCTCGCGCTGCACGGCGAGGACATGGTGCGGATCGACGGGCGCGCCGAGTACGCCCTGCGCAGCGCGCTGCCTCCGGATGTGCTGGCAGCCGCAGATGAGGAGCTTTTCGAGTTCCGGCTCCTGGGCGCCTGAACCTCAGGCAAGCATCTTCTGGACTACCTGTCCGTGGACGTCGGTGAGGCGGAAATCCCGTCCCATGTGGCGGTAGGTGAGGCGGGTGTGGTCGAAGCCGAGGCAATGCAGGATGGTGGCCTGCAGGTCATGCACGTGCACGGGGTCTTCCACGACGCTAAAGCCGAGTTCGTCCGTCTTGCCGATCACCTGACCGCCGCGGATGCCCCCGCCGGCGAGCCACATGGAGTAGGCCAGCGGGTGGTGGTCGCGCCCGTAGCTTTCCTGGCTGGCGGTGTTCCGGATCTCGACGATCGGCGTGCGGCCGAATTCCCCGCCCCAAACGACGAGGGTCGAGTCGAGCAGCCCGCGCTGCTTCAGATCCTTGATCAGCGCGGCGGTGGGCTTGTCCGTGCGGTTGCAGTTCTTCTGCAGGTCGCGGTTCAGGTAGGTGTGCTGGTCCCAGCTGGCATCCATCATCAGGATGAAGCGCACGCCGCGCTCGACCAGCCGGCGCGCAAGGATGCAGTTGGTGGCGAACTGCCGCGTAACGGGATCGTCGAGCCCGTACATCTCGCGGATGTGCTGCGGCTCCGAACTGAGGTCGGCCAGTTCCGGGGCGGCGGACTGCATGCGCCAGGCGAGTTCGTAATTGGCGATGCGCGAGGCGATCTCCTCGTCGCCGGTCTCGGCAAGGTGTTCGCGGTTGAGGTCGCCAGCCAGGTCGAGCGTCTCACGCTGCGTCTCTGGCGAGACGCCGGGCGGGTTGGAGAGGTAGAGGATGGGATCACCGGTGTTTCGCAGCAGCGTGCCCTGGTAGTGCGAGGGCAGGAATCCGCAGGAGAAGTTCGAAGCGCCGCCGCTGGTGCCCACTCCGGAACTGAGAACCACGAAGCCCGGCAGGTTCTTCGATTCGCTTCCGAGCCCGTAGAGAACCCACGCACCCATGGTGGGGCGCCCGAGCTGAATGGAACCGGTGAACAGCAGCGCCTGCCCGGGGTGGTGGTTGAAGGCATCGGTCTGCATGGAGCGGACCAGGCAGATGTCGTCGGCGCAGGAGGCGATGTGGGGGAGGAAGTCGGAGAACTCAATGCCGCTCTGCCCGTGCGGGCGGAAGACGCGCGGGCTGGGCAGGATCTTGGCGTCCTTCTTCGTGAAGGCGAGGCGCAGCTGCGAGGCAAGCGATTCGGGCAGCGGTTGTCCGGCGTATTTTTGCAGGGCGGGCTTTGGATCGAAAAGATCCATCTGGCTGGGCGCGCCCTCCATGAACATGAAGATCACGTGCTTCGCCTTGCCGGGGAAGTGGGGCTTCTTCGGCGCGAGCGGGTTGGCGGAGTCGGCGGTGCGGCCTTCCGCGGCGAGAAGATCGGCGAGGCCCATCATGCCGATGCCGCAGGCGACCTCCTTCAGGAAGCGGCGGCGGTTGCGCAGAGCGGTCAGATCGGGTTCCTGCATGGCCCGGGTCACTCCCTTGTGATGAACTCCTCCAGATTCATGAGAGCGCGCGCGGCGCTGGTCCACGCCGCATGCTCCGGCGCGAGCGGCAGCAGGCTGGCGGCCTCTCCGGCGCGGCCGGCGAGCTTCGCGCCATGCTCTTGCAGGAAGCGCTCCATCCGTTCGCGCTCCCGCCCTGTGGGCAACCGGCCGAGCGTCAACAGGAAGGCGCGGTCGATGCGTTCTTCCGGTTTCGCTTCCCGGATCACGCGCATGGCCAGGGCCTGCGCGGCCTCGAAAAACACGGGGTCATTCAGCAGGTTCAGCGCCTGCAAGGGCGAATTCGAGCGGCGGCGGCGGGCGCAGGAAGTAAACGAGTCCGGCGCGTCGAAATTCACGAGCATCGGGTAAGGCGCCGTGCGCTGGTAAAGGATGTACATGCCGCGCCGGTAGCGCGCCGGGCCTTCATCCTCCACCCACTTGACGCTGTTGGCATAGCCGAGTTCCGCAACCCCCTTGGGCTGCGGCGGGCGCACGCTCGGGCCGCCCACCTGCGTGTTCAGGAGGCCGGAGGCGGCCAGCGCAGCGTCGCGGATGTTCTCCGCCTGCAGGCGCAGGCGGTTCTGCCGCGCCAGCAGCCGGTTTTCGGGATCCTTGTCCTTCAGGTCGCGCCGCACATGGGAACTCTGCCGGTAGGTGGAGCTGGTGACAATCAAGCGGACGATGTGCTTCACGCTCCACCCCTGTTCGCGGAATTCGGAGGCGAGCCAGTCGAGCAGTTCCGGGTGCGACGGAGGTTCTCCCTGCGTACCGAAATCCTCGCTGGTTTTCACCAATCCCGTGCCGAAAAACTCCTGCCAGATGCGGTTGACCACCACCCGGGGCGTGAGCGGATTTTCACGGGAAACCAGCCAGCGCGCGAGCGTTAGCCGGTTGCGCGGCGCATCTTTCGGCAGCGGCGGGAGAAACGCCGGGACGTCCGGCTCGACGGGAAGCCCTCGGGCGCGGAAGTCGCCCTTCAGGGCGATGTAGGTCTGTGGCGGCGGGTCGAGCTCGATCATCGTCATCGCCTCGGACAGCCGCGGGTATTCGGCGTCCAGCTTTTCGAGGCGGCGGCGGAATTCGGCAAGGCAGCGGATCTTGTCGATGTCGCGGTCCGGCTTGAGCGGTCCCGGATTGCGCACGAACCAGTAGAAAACTGCTTCGTTTTCTTTTTCCGTCCGGTTCTTCTTGCCTTTTCGCAACAGATACTCGAAGCGGTCGAGCATCGGGCGGCTGTTGGAAACGGCGAAGTCCCAGTCCGGGTCCTTTCCGGGATTATCCATCGTCCAGCGGATCTTCTCTTCCCACTCTTCCTGCAGAGCTTCCACGTCGAATTCGCGGATCAGGGCGGCGCGTTTTTCCAGATATTCGGGCCGGCGGCGCATCCAGGGGCCGTATTCTCCGGGCAGGGGCGCGTCGATGTTGGCCTCTTCGCTGCGGTGGAAAAAGGCGAAGAGCTGATAGTACTCCTTCTGCTTCAGCGGATCGTATTTGTGATCGTGGCATTGCGCGCAACCTGCCGTGAGCCCGAGCCATGCCGTGGCCGTTGTATTGGTGCGGTTGACGAGCTGCTCGAAGCGGCTCTCGTCGGGATCCGTGCCGCCTTCGCGGTTGGTGAGGGAGTTGCGGTGGAAGCCCGTGGCGATCCGCTGTTCGAGCGTGGCGCCCGGCAGCAGATCGCCTGCCAGTTGTTCGATGGTGAACTGGTCGAAGGGCATATCGCGGTGGAAGGCTTCAATCACCCACTGCCGCCACCGCCACGCCCATGGCCGGACGAGGTCTTTCTCAAGCCCGTCGCTGTCGCCGTAACGGGCGACGTCGAGCCACGCGCGGGCACGCTGTTCGGCGTAATGGGGCGAGGCGAGCAGGCGCTCGACGGCCTGTTCGTAGGCATCGGGGCGGGAGTCGGACAGGAAAGCCTGGACCTCTTCCGGCGTGGGCGGCAGTCCGGTCAGATCCAGTGTGAGCCGACGAAGCAAGACGGTCTTCGAAGCCTCCGGCGAGGGCGCGATGCCCTCGCGCTCGAGCCGGGCGAGCACGAAGCGGTCGATCGGATTTCTCACCCACGAGCGCAGCGTGACGTTCGGCAGGGGCGGACGGACGACGGGACGGAACGACCAATGCGTCTGCGCGGGCGTGGCCGGCTCGGCGGAGGGCTGCTGTTTCTTCGGATCCTGCGGCCATTCGGCGCCGTTCTGGATCCACGCTCGCAGCACGGCGATCTCGGCAGGCGTCAGCGGCGGGCCGGCAGGCGGCATGCGGAAGCCATTCTTCGTGCTGGTGACCCGCTGGATGATCTTGGATTCTTCGGGTTTGCCCGGCACGATGACGGGGCCCGAGTAGCCGCCGGCGAGCGCAGCCTCGCGGTCGTCGAAGCGGACGCCGTTTTGAGAAAGATTGGCGTTGTGACAGGGAGTACAGCGCTTAGCTAGCAGCGGTTCGACGTCCCGGCGGAAATCGGGAGCCGTCTGGCCGAGGAGGACCAATGAGGACGTACAGAGAAGGTACAGCCCAGCCACGCCCCTCATGGTTGGCCCTATTCTATCTCAACTTCCGAATCCCTGAGAGTCCGGGAGGGGGGTGCAGAGGAAGTCCGGGCGGAGGCGCACGGAGCCGACGTCCTGGCGTAGCGTCCGGGTTGGCGATCTCCCCGGGGAGGCCACTTTGCAAGAAATCCCGGAAGGGCCGAAAAATCGCCATCGGGAGGCTCAATCCGTGAGCCACTCTGCCGATTAGCCTTATGCCATGAGGTTGAAGTCTCCAATCCCCCGAAGCGTTGTGGCTCTGGTGCTTGGGATCCTCGGATTGGGATCCTTGACGGCACTGGCGCAGCCACAGGCGAACTCGGCGCACGTCAATCTGTACTTCGCGCAGGTGGCGGATGGCTCCTTCGAGGGCGGGCGCTGGCAAACGGCCTTGACCATTGTGAACTCCAATGAGAAGGACGCCATCGCGGAGGTCCGGTTCTTCAGCTCGAACGGCGGGCCCATGCTGGTGGACCTCGGCAACGGGCCGAAGGACCGGCACCCGATTCTCGTTCCAGCCCTGGGTTCTTTGACACTGGCAAGCCGCCCGACAGGACAGAGCGTTCGCGCCGGTTGGGCGCGCGTCTACTCGACTGTGCCCCTCGTCGGCAGCGCATCGTTCCGGCTCTGGCTCGGGGACCGCGCCGTGCAGGAAGTCACGGCGCCGCCGACGCTACCCACCACGCTCTACCTGTCCTACGCGAACCGGCAACTGGGAGTGGCAATCGCCAACCCCAAAAACCGCACGCTCTCGGTGGTCGTGCGCCTGATGGTCGCAGGCACGGAAGTTTCCGAGCCCGTGCGGATCGTGCTTCCTCCTTACGGCCATACTTCGTTCAACGCCGGGGACAAGTTTCCGCGGGCAGGTTTTCAGGACGCCGTCCTCAGCATCGAGGGAGAGGACCTGCCGTGGGATGAGTTTCTGGCATGGACCATGAATGCAGACCCGAGCGGCACGTTCTCCAGCCTGCCGCCCGGCAACTTTTCTCCTCCGATTTCCCACTGGGACCGGATCTGGAACGTCTATCAGCGCGTGCTGAACTTTGCTCAGGAGCTGGGATACATCACCACGCCGCCGAGGCTGAACATCCTTTACGACCGTCAAGTGAACGCGTACGCGCGCGGCGGGACCGAGGTCGGCATCTACATTGGCCTGTCCGAGCTGCTCGGCGACAGCGACAGCGAGCTGGCGCACGTGGCAGGGCACGAACTCGGCCATATCGTGCAGCAGCGCACAGGGGTTCGCTACTGGTATCCGGCCAATGCGGAACTGGATGCCGATATCTGGGGCACGCTGTTCGCCATGGGCGCCGGCTACGACGCTTACGCAGCGGCGGGCAGCCTGGCCAAACTGGCCATGGCCACCGGAAGGGCAGCGCTGGCAACCCAACTGTTCGAGGACGTATCCACGGCTGACGCGCACCGCTCCTTCAACACGCGGCTGGATGCCGTGTACGACTTCCTCGTGCTGCTGTGCTCGAGCGACATCGGACGCCCGTTCTGCCGGGATTACAAGAGGATCATGCACCCGCATCTGCCGGACTCGGCGCCGCTGAGCCTGCCGGAACTGGAAGCGAAGGGCTACCGGATTCCGGACCTTTCTCAGGCATTCCCGCTGCTGCGGAAGCCCGCATCTCCGGAAGGCACGGTGGAAAGAGACCGCTGAGACAGCGCTGCCGAGCAGTCCGCCAAGACTGCCCACCCGCCGGCCCCTGCGGGGCCGGCGGGCTTCTTATTGCTTGATGATGGTGCCGTCGCGGCGGCGGACCTCGCCCCAGCCGCCGTTCAGGCGCTGGCGTTCGCCCTGTTCGCCATAGCCGTACGGGTATTTCTTCGCCGCCGCCTCGTTCACCTCGATGCCCCACCCGGGCGCCTCATTCACATAGAAGTAGCCGTTCTTCAGCACGGGGCAGCCCTGGAAGACCTCCCGCACGGCCTCGGGGAACGAGACGCTCTCCTGAATGCCGAAGTTGTAGCAGGCCAGATCCAGCGTGATGTTGGCCATGTGGCCCACGGGCGACACGTCGCCCGGACCGTGCCACGCGGTCTTGACGCCCATCAGCTCCGCCATGGCGGCGATCTTGCGGCACGGCGTGAGGCCGCCGGCCTGCGAGACGTGAATCCGGATGTAGTCGATCAGGCGGTCTTTAATCAACGGCGTCCACTCGTGCGGGCTGTTGAACAACTCGCCCATGGCGATGGGAGTGGAGCACTGCTGGCGGATGATGCGGAACCATTCGATGTCTTCCGGCGACAGGGGGTCTTCCAGGAAGAACAGGCGGAAGCGTTCGCATTCCTTGCACATGCGCACTGCCTGGATTGGCGAGATGCGCTCATGGACGTCGTGGAGCAGCTCCACCTCGTCTCCGAGTTCCTTGCGGGCCGTTTCCAGCAATTTCAGGGCGCGGCGGATGTAGTCTTCCGGCTCGAAGACGGGCGCATCGTGCAGCTTTTCGACCTGCGCGGCGCCTGCTCCCGCGCCGTAGGCCGCCTGCCCGGGCACGCCCACCTGCACGCGGATGTGCCGGAAGCCCTGCGCCATGAGCTTGCGGGCGTTGTCGATGACTTCCGGGATCTCGCGCCCGCTGGCGTGAGCGTAGCAGTCGGCCGCTTCGCGGCACTTGCCGCCGAGGAGCTGATAGACGGGCATTCCCGCCATGCGGCCCTTGATGTCCCACAGGGCCTGGTCCACGCCGCTGATGGCATTGTTCAGCACGGGCCCGTTGCGCCAGTAGGAGGAGTTGTACATCGCCTGCCAGAGGTCGTCGATACGGTCGGCGGGCTTGCCCAGCAGGAAGGGGCGCAGGTAGCGTTCAACCGCGGCGACGACGAGCTCGGCGCGCTGCGTATAGGTGGCGCAGCCGTAACCGTACAGCCCGTCCTGGTCTGTGAGGACCTTCACGACGGTGAGGCGGAGCCCCTGCGGGGCAGTGGCGATCACCTGGACGTCGCGGATCTTCGGCGAGGGGAGGGCGCGCGTGGCGCGCGCGGCTGCTTCCTGGGCCTTCGATTCGCGCGCCGCCAGAGGCGCGGCGGCGAGAGCGCCAAGCAGGCTGCGGCGTTTCATGCTCTATTTCCCTCCGCGGTCTTCGAGCATCCTCTTCAGATTTTCAATCTCCCGCTGGATGCGGCGCTCACGGCTGACCAGCGTGAGCACGTAAACAGCAAGAATCGCCCAGACGGCGATCAGCCCGTAGGCGAGAAACTGAAAATTCCTTGCGGCGGCATCCCCCATCGGGCAGGGCTCCTTTCCCGTTAAATCGTATGGGCCTCCCGGCGCAGCGCGTCCAGTTCGAGGCGGCGGGTTTCCTGCTTCATTCGCACAGCCACCAGAAGGATGGCCAGCAGAATCAACGGCACCCAGTTGCCGTACAGCATGGCCCGGTACGCGGCGTCCATCTTCCCTTCCCCGTACAGCACCGGCTGCGGATGCTGGGTGCGGAACCACTTGATGGAGAAGAAGACGAAGGGCACGACCGTAAAGCTGAGGATGGAAAGCACGGCGGAAAGCCGCGCCCGCTGCGCGGGCTCCTCGATGGCGCGGCGCAGGACCAGATATCCGGCGTAGAGCAGCCAGCAGACCAGCATGGAGGTGAGCCTCCAGTCCCACGTCCACCAGATGCCCCAGATGATGCGCGCCCAGATCATGCCGCTGATCAGGTTGGCGGCGCCGAAGGCAAGGCCGACTTCGGTTGTGGAAACGGCGAGCGAATCCCACTGCATGCGGCCGGTTTTCAGGTAGGAAATCGAGGCAACGAGAGCGACGAAAAACGCCAGAAAACAGGTGAAAGCCGCAGGCACATGGAAGAAGATAATGCGGAAAATTGCGCCCTGGAACGCTTCGTCCGGCAGATGGACCAGCATCACATAAAGATTGCGGGCCAGCAGAAGCGCGGCCGCCACGCCCAAAGCGTAAAGGATTTTCTCTCTCATCGCCTCATCCGATCAGCACGGTTTCCACGAGCGCGACCGAAAGCGCAGTGAAGATGATATCGAATCCCACGAGCATGCGCAGCCAGGCGACCTGGTCGCCCGCGGGCGCCTGCCCGGCCACCAGAGCCGTGGTGAGCTGCATGGCGGCCATCAGGCAGGGGATCAGCATCGGGTAGACAAGCATCGGCAGCATCAGCTCGCGCAGCCGAAGGTTCACAGTGAGGGCGGAAAACATGGTGCCGATCACGGTGAGGCCCCATGTCGCCAGCAGCAGCACCAGCGCCAGCCACGCCGGCTGGCGCGCCCAGTCGACGTTGTAGAAGACGCCGAAAACGGGCAGGCACACTATTTCGATGCCGAGCAGGAGGAGCCAGTTGGCGAGAGCCTTCCCCAGGAACAGGGCGGAGGCGGGCACAGGACTGGTGACCAACACGTCGAGGCAATCGTTTTCCAGCTCGCGGGCGAAGCTGCGATTCAGCAGCAGGGCGCCCGCGAAGGCGAAGACCAGCCACAGCAGCCCGCCGCTGATTTCCCGGGTCAGTTCGGCGGTGGGATCGAAGGCGAAGCTGAACAGCAGCAGGATCACCAGAGCGAAAGAGAGCGAGGCATTCAGGGCTTCCTTGGTGCGCAGCTCGCTGCGGAGATCCTTGGCGGCAATGGTCCAGACCTGGCGGAAGTAGCGCATCAGGACTCTCCGTAGGTCCGGTACAGGTAGCCCGGATCCTCGAGCATCTCCGGGGTTCTTTCGCCCGCGTGGGCCAGCTTGCCGCGCACAATCAGCGCGACGTGCGACGCCAGTTCCAGCGCCTCCCGCAGCTGATGCGTGGACATCAGGATCGTGGCGCCGGAAGCCAGGGATTCGCGAAGCAGCCCCTGCAACAAGGCGATGGCGCGGTCGTCGAGCGCGGTGAAGGGTTCGTCCAGCAACAGAAGCGAGGGCCGGTGCAGGAACGCCCGTGCGACAGCGAGCCTCTGCCGCATGCCGCGCGAGAATTCCCGCACGAGCCCGTCCTTCACTCGTTCGAGCCCGGTCCGCTCCAGCCACTCGAGCGCCGCCTGATGCGGCCGTTCCAGCCCGTACAGAGCGGCGAAGAGGCGGAGATTTTCGTAGGCGGAAAGCTCGTCGTAGATGCCGATGCCATGGCCGAGGACGCCGGTGGCGCGGCGGACACCGGCCGAAAGGCAATCCATGCCCAGCACCCGCACCGATCCGCGCGTCGGGCGGGAAAGCCCGGCGAGAATGCGCAGCAGCGTAGTCTTGCCGGCGCCGTTACGGCCCAGCAGGGCCACGCAGGCGCCGCGCGGAACCTCGAAAGAAATGCCGCGCAGGGCGGGGTAGTCGCCGTAGTATTTCCAGACGTTGTCAACGGCGAGCGCTGTCATCTCGAGGCGCGCTTCCCGGCTGCGCCGGAACGGATCCACTGCGCCCAGAAGCTGAGAGCGAGGAAGGCGGCGATCAGCGCCAGAGCCGTTTTCCACCAGCGTTCATAGCCGGGCGGCAGGATGCGTTCGATGCGCGGGCCGTCTTCTTCCGTCTCGCTGGCAGGCGGCGTCTGCGGCAATGCTCCGGCGCCCGTCAGCCGGATTTCGTACGCATTTCCTTCCAGGTCGAAGATGGCGGCGCGGGTGGACGGCTCCTGCCCGAGGGGCTTCAGCGCAGCGCCTTCCGCGGTGATTCCATCCGGCACGACGAGCCGCACCGGACCTGGCGGATGCAGAATCCGCCCTTTGAGCACCGTGGGATTCTGCGCCGGGAACTTGTAACTGATATCGAAGCGCGTCTCGCCGCCGGGCTTGACGGGGAAGTCGAGCGCAAACAGCCCGGCGCGGACGCGGCGCGGCTCGCGCTCCACGGGAACGCTGCCGGGCGAGGTGGCGCGCACGCGAACGTTGGCGCCCGCCTCGGGCGGCGCCGTGAACTGCAGGGTGCCGTTGTCGGGATCGTTCCAGGCGACGTTGGTCGAATTCTCGAACAGGACGGTCTCGTTGACCACCCACTCCTTGCCGTCGCTCTCCACCAGAATCATATGCTGCGAGACGCGGACGTCCGGCACGCGGGGCGCCGCCTCGAAGACGTCGATCTGGATCTCCCCGCCGCGGCCATCCACCGGGCGCGAGTAGCTGACGCCCTTGTAGATGGCCTGCAACAGCAACGCGCCGGATTCCTGCGTGCGGATCGAGAACCGCCCATCGGCGCCTGTGCGCGCGCTGCCTGCGGGGCTCATGCCTCCCTGCCCCATGCGGGTCGCATGCACGAAAACGCCGGGCTGTGGCTTGCCCGTGGTGCGGTTGACGACGATGCCGGCGACGTCCGCCCAGGCGGGCAGGACAACCAGCAGCAGAAGCGTGGCGCGGATCATTGGGCGCCTCCCGCCATCGGCTTGCCGCACTCGCCGCAAAACTTCAGCGGCTTCTCGAACTTCGCGCCGCAGTGCGGGCACGCCGTGCCGGCTGCGGGCGGCTGTGGTTTGGCTTCCTGCCTCTGCGGCGCAGCAGATGTCTTCGCGCCTGCCTGAAGCCGTTCGAGTTCGGCGTTGACGCGCGCCAACTCCGCCTGCAGCGTGGCCTTGGCCTTGGAGTAATCGGCTTCGGAGAGCTTGCCGAGGTTGTATTCGAAGTTGAGATCGCGCAGGTTGTCGTACAGGACTTCGCGGCGCTCTTCCAGATGGAGCCACGGGGGCGGAGCTTCCTCGGGCGGCAGGTCTTCCGGCCGGACGAGGAAAACAAAGGCGAGCACGCCCGCGGTGAGCGCCACAGCGACGGCGAAAATCATGGTTTCAGCACCAACTTTCCAGCCACCCGCAACGAGGGGGCGGCGGCAGCCCGCGCCGGCGAACGGCGTCCTGCGTCACTGCCGTCATTCCACCGGCTCGGGCTGCCGTTCATAGACGCCGACAACCTGCGTTTTCGGGTAGGCATACTTCACCTTGCTCGGCACCAGGCAAACGATGGTGCCGAACAGGAGCACATAGAAGCCGATCCAGATCCAGCTCACCAGCGGGAAGACGTAAGCCTGCACGATGGCGGCTTCCGGATCGCTCTGGCTCATGCTGGCGAAATTCAGATACAGATCCTCGTTCAGGCGGCGGCGGATGGCAACCTCGGAGGTGGGCTGCTGCGAGGCTGCGTAGACGCGGCGCTCGGGCTTCAGGTCGCCCAGATACTGCCCGCCGCGGTAAACGGCGATGACGGCGCGCTGCCACGAGTAGTTCGGGTTGGCGCCGTCAGTGACCTCCTTCACCTGCAGCTCGTAGGCGCCGATGCGGAAGTGCGAGCCGATCTTGACTTCCTCGGTGGTGTCCTTGTTGAACGCCGAGCCGGTGTACCCGATGAACATGAGCACGATGCCCATGTGCACCAGGTACCCGCCGTAGCGGCGCGTGTTGCGGTGCGTCAGCTCCACGGTGGCGCGCAGGAAGTTCATCCGGTTCTTGACGGCGATCGCCCGCGCGCCCTTGTAGAACTCCATTACGACCGTGGCGGCGACGAAGGCGCACAGCCCGAAGCTCACCAGCGCGTAGAAATGCCGGACTCCGAAGGCGAGCAGCACAACGACCGTGATGCCCATGACGAGCACCGGCCAGCGGAAGGCGCGCTTCAGGCTCTCCCACGAACTGCGGCGCCAGGCGATCAGCGGCCCCACGCCGGTCAGCAACAACAGCGCGAGCCCGATGGGGATGTTGACCTTGTTGAAGAACGGCGCGCCGACAGTGATCTTTTCGCCCATCAGGGCTTCTGTCAGCACCGGGAACAGCGTGCCCCAGAGGACGGCAAAGCAGGAGGCCAGCAGGAGCAGGTTATTGAACAGGAAGCTCGATTCGCGGCTCAGCACGCTCTCCAGATGCGCCTCGCTCTTCAGGTAGTCGAGCCGCCGCAGGATCAGGAACGTGGTGACCGTGATGCTGATGGCCAGGAACCCCACAAACCACGAGCCCAGCGAGGACTGTGCGAAGGCATGAACGCTCGACACAATGCCGCTGCGCGTGAGGAACGTGCCGAAGATGCACAGGAAGTAGGTAGCCGAGATCAGCACCACGTTCCAGACCTTCATCATGCCCTTCTTTTCCTGCATCATCACCGAGTGCAGGAAAGCCGTGCCGGTGATCCAGGGCAGCAGGGAGGCGTTTTCCACTGGATCCCAGCCCCAATAGCCGCCCCACCCAAGCACCGCGTACGCCCAGCCCTGCCCGAGCATGATGCCGATGGAGAGGAAGCCCCAGGTGATCAGCGACCAGCGGCGCGTCGTGGCGATCCAGGCTTCGCCGGGCTCGCGCGTGAGCAGCGAGGCGAAGGCGAAGGCGAAGGGAACCACGAAGCCCACGAAGCCGAGATACAGCGCCGGAGGATGCAGAGCCATCAGCCAGTACTGCAGCAGCGGGTTCAGACCATTGCCATCCGGCACCGCCGTGACGCCGCGCCCGACGGCAAGCATCTGGAAGGGCGGCTCCACGAAGACGTTCAGCGTGCAGAAGAACGTCTGCGTGAAGGCGAGCACGGCGATCACCCAGGGCATCAGCCGGCGGTGACGGGCGCGGTTGGTCCAGACGACGATGCTCGAATAGAGCGCGAGCATCCAGCTCCACAACAGCAGCGAGCCCTCCTGCCCGCCCCACCATGCGGCGAACTTGTACACCGCCGGCATGGCGCGGTTGGAGCGCTCGGCGACATAGGCGAAGCGGAAATCGCTGGTTAGCAGGGCGTAAACCAGGATCGCCGAAGCCGCCGTAAGCAGCATGAACACCCCATAGACGGCACGCCGGGCGCTCTCGACCAGGAAGGGTTTCTGCTTCCACCCGCCCAGCGTGGAGGCAAGGAAGGAGTAAGCTGCCAGGCAAAGAGCCAGCAGCAGGCTGAAGGCGCCGAGAGTCTCCATGGTTCAGCTCCAGAGAGAGATGGAACTGCTACAGCGAGGACCGCGAGGGCGCCGGATTCAGAGGCTGCGGCGCAGCCTTGCCCGGCGCGGCTTCATATTTCGAAGGGCATTTGGCGGCAATCGTGCTGGCGTGGAAAGTCCCGTCGGGCGCGAGCTTGCCATCTGCCATGGCTTGCGCCTCGTCGCGGAAGGTGTCCGGCAGCGGATCCTTGCCCACATAGACGACATTCAGCGTGGCGCCGCGTTCTTTCTCGTGGATCTGGAAGTGGACCCTTGTGCCCTCCCGGCGGATGGAGCCGGCAACGACGTCCCCGGTGACGCGCACGCGTTTGCCAGCCTCGGAGGGGGGCATCGCCTTCAGCTCGGAGATCGTCTTGTAGTAGGTTTTCGACTCGCGGATGCCGCTGGCGGCCAGCCATGCCAGCGTGCCGAGTATCCCGGCGACGAGCAAGCCAAATCGGACGTAGGTCTTCATCTGGGGCCCTCGCTTTCAGTATAGCCCCACGGCCCGATCATGGACGTCAAGGTGTGATTTCCGGCTGGATGCGGAAAGTAGCATCGCCCTTGAGGCATTGCACGGAGACTCGCCACGTGCCCGGCTGGGGGCGCGCCACTTCGACTTCGCGGCCTTCCGCCTGCATCCACGCGCCCAGGGGACTGACCAGAAACAGCGCCAGCTCGGCTTCCGGCGGATCCCAGTGCACCCGTACAGCCAGCCGCTGCGCGCCGCGCGGAACCTTCAGCGGACGCGACCACCACTGGGCGAATGCCGCCGCCCCCTTCCACTCCGGAGCGCTGCCGGCGGAAATCTCCTCCGCCTGCGGCGGTGCATCCGCGAACCGGAACGGAATGCTGGGGGCGGCAATCGAGGGCGAACGCGTCACGTGAACGTGGACATGGCGTCCGAAAGAATATCCGCTGTTGCCGGCCACCGCGAGGATCTGGCCCGCCCGGACGCGGTCGCCGGTGCGGACGCGGAAAGACCGGGACTTCAGGTGGGCGTAATGCGCATATGTCCCGTCGTCGTGCCGGATGGTGATGTAGTTGCCGAAGCTGCGCTCCCCCGGCGTCTGGCCGAGGCCGAGGTCGCGCGCCAGAACGGTCCCGCCGCGCATGGCGGCAACGAAACGGCCCTCCACGGGAGCGAAGTCCCACGCATGCAGGGCGCGTCCGTAGTGCGAGAACGATCCGTAGGGCCCCTGGGAAACGCGCCACCTCTCGCCCTCCGGGAAGGGCTTGCGGTAGGAGTCGGGAGCGGGAATCGTAAAACGCGCCGGCAGGCTTTCCGTGCCGTCCGGGTTTCGCAGGATCACCAGATACTCGCCCGGTTCGAGCTCCGGCGTCACGGCCCGGATCCGGTTGCCCTCGCGGCGGGAAGGCAGCAGCACGGCGACATATTCCCATTGGCCGTCTTCGTTGTAGCGGGCCACGTTGATCGTGGTGTCCGGCCCGGCGCCCCAGGAGTCGAGCACAATCTCGGTGGAGCTTGCCGCGGCAACCCGCACGGAAAGACTGGAAGGGCGGCCCAGAAGGTCGAACTCCTGCTCCCGCAGGACCTGGCCGCCGGCAGCCACGCGGACTCGCCACTTGCCGGGGCGCGTGGCGGGCTCGAAGCCTCCCACTGGAAGGGCGTTGATCACGCAAACGCTGCGCTTCGCCGGCAGGTTTTCATACGTGGAACTCATGGCGATGCCGCCTTCAGGATCGATCCACTCCACGCGGAGGCTCTCCGCCGCGGCAGCCGCGCGGGCGGTGAAACGTACCAGAACTTCGGGGGCGCGCGCGTCGATGGAAGACGTCCTGCGCAACAGACGGCAGCTGCCCCCGGCCGCGGCTAGCCCCGTTTCCAGCGGGCTGAGCTCGATGGCGCACGCACAGGCGGCGAGCGTCAGAAGGGGCAGCGCACGGAGCACCACATTCGGTGATCGGCCCTGCCGGGCTGCGGCTTTAGGGT
The DNA here is from genome assembly GCA_037481575.1 of Bryobacteraceae bacterium. Classification (GTDB taxonomy): domain Bacteria; phylum Acidobacteriota; class Terriglobia; order Bryobacterales; family Bryobacteraceae; genus JANWVO01. Next base: position 53,905 of record JBBFLJ010000019.1, read on the forward strand.
TCTGCGGGCGGGTTCCACCCGCGCGGCAGGCGGCTGCCTCCGCTCTCAAGCGGCTCCTGCCCGCTGCCGATGATCCAATGGGAGAACCAATGAGCGGCTCATTGCCTTCGACGCAGTTTCAGGACCATTACGCAGTGCTGGGCGTTTCGCGAAAGGCGACCAGCGAGGAGATCCACCGCGCCTATTCCTCTCTGGCGGCCAAGCACCATCCCCGCAACGGCGCCCACCCCGACCCGCGAAAGTACGAGGCGGTCACGCTGGCGTACGAGGTTTTGTCGAATCCCGAAACGCGGCGGTCGTTCGACGCGCTGCTGCCAAAGGAGGAGGATGGCCCGCCCACGCTTTCGCCCCGCGAATTCTACGAATCCGTAACCACGGAAACCGCGCGGCGGATGGCGATTCTCACGATTCTGTACGAGCGGCGGCGGGCGAATCCCGGATCGCCGGGCATGCCGGTGCGGCTGATCGAGGCGATGGTCAATTTTCCGGCCGAACCGATGTTTTTCGCGCTCTGGTATCTGAAGCAGCGCGGGTGGGTGGCGCTCGACGACAAGAGCTGCCCGGTGATCACCGCCGAGGGGATGGAAATACTGGAACGAAATCCTCCCAAGCCGGAGGAGCTGGCCACGTTGCTGAAGCCGGAGTGCCTGGCAGACGGCGGCGTCTCCTGAGAGGCAGGCGCTGCCGCAGAGCGTTATGATGCGCTCATGGCGGCGAGCCCCCGCCCGCAAATTTACCGGAATCTCGCCCGGCACTTCGACGGGATCTTCCTGCCGCTGCGGAAGCCTCTGGACGAGGCGCGCAAGCGGCTTCTGGCGCCGCGCCTCCGGAGCGTGCAGCGCGCCTGTGACCTGGCTTGCGGCACGGGAACCACCGCCCTGGAGCTGGCCAGACAGGGCATCGAGACCTACGCCGTGGATCTTTCGCCGGAGATGTGCCGGCTGGCGAGGGAAAAAGCCCGCAAGGCAGGTTTTCCGGTTCGCGTGATTCGCGCCGATATGCGCAGCTTCCGCCTCCCTCGCCCCGTGGATCTGGTGCTGTGCGAGGGCGACGCGCTGAACCATGTCCCCGAACGCAGCGACCTGGAGCGCGTGTTCCGGGCGGTGTTCGAGGCGCTCGCGCCGGGCGGGCTTTTCTATTTCGACGTGAATCACGAGCGCGGCTTCGAGCGCTACTGGGCGGGCGAGTTCTGGGTGGAGCGCGAAGGGCTGGTGGCCGCCCTGCACAACGGGCACGATCCGCGGGCAAGGCGCGCATGGAGCGACGTCGACCTGTTCGTCCGGGAGGGCCGGCTGTGGCGGCGGCTGCGGGAACGGGTAGAAGAGGTGAGTTGGAGCCGCCGGGAGATCCGGCAGGCGCTCCGGCGGGCGGGGTTCCACCGGGTCGTTTGCCGCGACGCGGCACCCTTCTTCCGAGGGTATCCGGGGTTCGGTCCGGGGTGCCGTTCCATTTTCCTGGCTCGCAAGCCCCTCACAGCTGCCTGAACGATCCTCCTCTACCTCCCATAGGCGAAGCCTGGCAACCGGCACCGGAAGGAGCACATCCGAAGAAGGGTGCGCGGCTTGACAGCCGGAGAGCAATTCTCGTTGAATAAGAGTTATCCAATGACCGGCGGCGTGGAACGGAGGATGCGCGAATTCCGCGAACGGTGCCGCAGCGCCGGACTGCCGCTGACTCATCAGAGGGAGTGCATCTTCCGGGCCGTGCTCGAAACCGGGGGGCATCCCTCGCCGGAGCGCATTTACGAGCGGGTGAAGAGCCGCGTGCCGGCCATCTCGCTCGCCACCGTTTACAAGAACATTCACAGGTTCATGGAAGCGGGGCTGCTGCGGGAAGTCAGCCCGCATCACGGCGCCCTGCTGGTGGAACCCAACCTGGACGACCACCATCATCTGGTGTGCGTCCGCTGCAAGGCGATTTTCGATCTCGATCGGGAGGCCCTCGATCCCGTTCATCTGCGGCGCAAGCCGCCGGCAGGGTTCCGGATTCTCCGCACGCGCGTGGAGATTCTGGGGCTTTGCCCGGGTTGCGCCGGAAAATCAACCCCGGACAGACCTGAAATCAAACCAAAGGAGTCGTAGAAAGACATGCTTGGAGTCGGACAGAAATTCCCTGATTTTCAACTCAAGGCCACGGTGGACACCGACCTCAAGAAGGCGTTCACGGACATCAGCCTGGACACCTACAAGGGCAAGTGGAAGGTGATTTTCTTCTGGCCGAAGGATTTCACCTTCGTCTGCCCCACCGAGATCGTCGGCTTCGCGAAGCTGAACAAGGAGTTCAACGACCGCGACGCCGTCGTGCTCGGCGCGAGCGTCGACAGCGAGTTCGTGCATCTGGCCTGGCGGCAGCACCACGAGGACCTGAAGGACCTGCCGTTCCCGATGCTGGCCGACGTGAAGCGGGAGCTGAGCTCGGCGCTGGGCATCCTGGATCCGCAGGCGGGCGTCAGCCAGCGCGCCGTCTACATCGTCGACCCGGACAACATCATCCGCTTCGTGATGGTGACGGACCTGAACGTGGGGCGGAATCCGAACGAGGTGCTCCGCGTGCTGGACGCGCTGCAGACCGACGAGCTGTGCCCCTGCAACTGGCAGAAGGGCCAGGAAACCATCCACGTCTGATCCTTCCCCGAAGCGCGCGGCCGCGGCCCGGCGCCGCGGCCCGCGCGCGGAAATTTCCCCCGAAATTCCCCTGGAGAAGAACCGATGACTTTGACGGAAATCGCCGATTCCCTGCCCGCGTATGCAAGGGATTTAAAGCTGAATTTGCAGAACGTCCTGGCGCAGCAGGAGCTGACCGAACGCCAGACCTGGACCGTGGCGGTGGCCTGCGCGCTCGCCTGCCGCAATGAGGCGCTCAGCCGGGCGGTGCTGGCCGAGGCGGCGTCGAAGCTGGAGCCGCAGCAGCTGGAGTCGGCCAAGGCGGCGTTCGCCATCATGGAGATGAACAACATCTACTACCGCTTCCGGCACATGCTCGCCAGGGACGAGTACACGCACATCCCGGCGCGGCTGCGCATGCAGGCCATCCGCAGCCATGGCGGCGACCCGGTGGACTTCGAACTTGCCTGCCTGGCGGCGTCGTCGATCAACGGCTGCGAGGCGTGCATCAAGTCGCACGAGGCCGTTGTCCGCGAAAAAGGGATCACGCCCGAGGCAGTGGTCGCCAGCGTCCGCATCGCGGCAACGCTGCACGCCGTGGCCGCCGTGCTGGATGAGCCGCGGGGCTGAATTCGCGGCGCGCGCCGATCAGAGGCGCGTCGCGGCCGCCAACAGCGCCCCGACGCCGAGGAACGAGCCGAAGGGCAGCTCGTAGGTGGAGGCGTCCTCGCCGCGGATCTTGATCCAGAAGATGCCCAGCACGCTGCCGAGCAGGGATCCCGCCAGCAGCGCCAGCAGCCCTGTTTCCAGGCCAAGGAAGGCGCCCAAAAACGCCGTCATTTTGACGTCCCCGAATCCGAGTCCTTCCCTGCCCCGGATCCGCTGATAGGCGGCCCCCATCAGCCAGAGTCCGCCGGAAAGCAGAATGGCGGCCAGCGAAGCGTGCAGGAACGACTCCAGCTCGGGCGTGGATTCCGGCACGCTCATGCGCCACACCCAGGCGATGATCCCTTCGGGCACAGGCACCACCGGGGCGAGGGCGAGCCCGGCGAAGATGCCTCCAATGGTGAACTCGTCGGGCAGGATGCGGAACTCGGCGTCGGAGAAGATCAGTTCGATGAGAATCGCCGCGAAAAGGCACCATTTGAAGCCCGCCCAGCCGCCTCCGGTCCGCCACCAGGCCCAGAAGAACAGCAGCGCCGTGGAGAACTCCACCAGCGGGTAGCGCAGCGAGATGGGAGCGCGGCAGGAGCGGCAGCGCCCCCGCAGGAGAACGAAGCTGAGCAGGGGGATGTTGTCATACCAGGCGATCATGGCGCCGCAGCGCGGGCAGTGGGAGCGCGGGGTGACCACGGAGTAGTCCAGCGGCAGGCGGCTGATGCAGACGTTGAGGAAACTTCCGGCCAGCAGGCCGAAGGCTGCGGCGACAAGCGATGCGAGAAGCAGGTCGTTCATGAGAGCACCCGGCAGTAGGCCTCGAGCGTCCGTTCCGCCATTCGTTCGATTGTAAACCGCTGTTCGACCATGGCGCGTCCGGCGGCGCCGAGGCGCGCGGCGAGAGCGCGGTCTTCGGCAAGACGGGCGGCGGCGGCGGCGATTTCGGCGGGTTCGTTTTCCACGAGCAGCCCGGTGACGCCGTCGATGACGATCTCCGGCAGCCCGCCGATGCGGCTGGCGATGACGGGAACGCCGTAGGCGAGCGCGAGCAGGGCAGCGGAACCAAGCCCCTCGCTTTCGGTGATGTAGAGAAGCGCGCGGGCGGTCAGGAGATCTTCGGGCAGGTTCTCCGAGAACCGCACCGGCACGGCGGAGCGGCGGATGAGAGCCCCGCCCTTGCGGGGATCGGAGGAGGCAGGCGCCAGAATGGGCCCCTCGAGAGAACTCGTGCGGGGGGGAAGAGGGACGCCGTCGGGCACCACCTCGATTTTGCCGGGCGGCACGCCGGCGGCTTCCAGCCGGCGGCGGACCGAGTCGCTGACGGCGAGGAACAGGGCGGCACGGCGGTATTTCCAGCGGGAAAACCAGTGGGTCTTCACGGGGAAGTCCACGCGGCGGCTGACGACGACCGGCGCGGTCGAAAGCAGCGCGGCCAGCGTGTGGGAGCGGGCGTCATGGCAATGGACGAGGCCGCATTTCCGCGCCTCCCGGCGAAGCGCAGCCAGCGTGAGCGGACGGGCGGAGAGGCCGGCGGCGAGCGCGGCTTCCAGCAGCGGAGAGCCTTCCGGCGCCAGAAGCCGGGAACGGACGCCCAGCGGAGCGAGGGCGCGGATCAGCAGCAGCGCCTGGTGCTGCCCGCCGCGCATGGCAGGGCCTGTATCGAGATGAAGCACGCGCATGGGCGTCACCGGGCGGAGGTCATGAAGCGGGCCTTGGCGTATTTTAGGAAAGTGTACAGGGCGGCCATCCACGCGATGGAGAGCCCTTCAATGCCGTCCAGAAAGCCGCGCTTCAAAACATAAGTGCTCAGGAATGTCCAGGCTGGTTCGAACAGCAGGTGGCGGTAGCCGATGGGGGTTCGGCGGGCGGCAAGCTCCTCGGCGGCGAGCGTGGTGTAACGGTCCATGGTCTTCAGGTGCTCGCTGAGGGAGCCGCAGGTGAAGTGGAGGAGATTGCCCTGCAGGTGCCCGACGCGGCCGTCGCAGACGACGGATTCATGGACATAGTCGCCCACCCACCGCGCCTTGCGCCGGTCGAACAGGCGGATCTTGCGGTCCGGGTACCAGCCGGAGTACAGGATCCAGCGGCCGAGGTATTGGGCGAGGCGTGGAACGGTGTAGGCGTCGAACTGCGGCCCGTTTTTTTTCAGCTGCCAGATTTCGGCCTCGAGGTCCTCGCTGAGCGCCTCGTCGGCGTCAATGGAGAGGATCCAGTCATAGGAAGCCTGCTCGGAGGCGAAATTTTTCTGCCCGGCGTAGCCGCGCCAGCCGGCTTCGATGACGCGGGCGCCGAATTTGCGCGCGATCTCGACGGTGCGGTCGGTGGAGCCGGAGTCGACCACCAGGATTTCGTCGCAGCAGCGGAGGCTCTCGATGGCGCGCGGGACGTTGCGCTCCTCGTTGCACGTGATGATGGTGGCCGAAATCTTCATGCCGCGCGTCAGGGCAGCCAGGCCTGCCCGTTATTGTACAGAACGGGCGCCGGAATGAAGCTCAGCAGGAAAATGAGCGCGACAAGCACGAAGACCCGCCGCCGCGCCGCGCCGAGCGGCGCGGTGTCGTAGACGTGAAAATGCTTGCGGCCGATGAAGAAGAGGAGTGCGGCCCAGACCCACCATGGCCAGTACACAAAGCCGAGCAGCGCCATGACGGCGATGGCGGCGGAGGAGATGATGCGGTGCCGTTCGCCGAAGCAGGCGTAAACGATGTGGCCTCCGTCGAGCTGTCCGATGGGGAGCAGGTTGAGCGACGTGGCCAGCAGGCCGACCCATGCGGCGCGGGCTACCGGATGCAGGTAGATGTCCCCGGAGGCGGCGCCCGGGAACAGCCAGAGTTCCAGCAGGCGCATCAGCAGCGGGGATCCGAACTGAATCTCGCTCTGCTGGCCGATGCCCGGCACCACGCGCGAAAGCGCCATGCCGATGCCCAGCACGGGGATCACGAACAGGAAGCCGGCCAGGGGGCCGGCGACGCCAACGTCGAACAGCTCCCGGCGGCTCTTCACCGCCGAGCGGAAGCGGATGAAAGCTCCGAAGGTGCCGATGAAGGTGGGCGCAGGCAGGAAATAAGGCAGGCTGGCATCGATGTGGTGGTAATAGCAGGCGAACCAGTGGCCTGCCTCGTGCGCCAGCAGCACCAGCAACAGGGCCAGCGCGTAAGGAAGCCCGTCGATCAGCAGACGCGGCTCGCGAAAGGCGTCGGCGAAAGCGGTGAGGTCGTGTTCGAGATCGAACGGCGGCAGCTGGTGCTGGAAGTTGTGCTGGAGTCGCGCGCCGAGGGCTGTCGTCGTGAACAGCGTGGCGAGGAACAGCAGCGCGTGGAGCCACAGCCTCGGCTGGGCGAGGAGCGTGCGGCCCAAAGTGGGAGGCGCCCAGAGGGGCTCGTCGAGCGGGCGGCCTTGATCAGGCAGTGCGTTCACAGGCCGGTGCCCGGGGCTATTCGAGCGACTGCAGCTCCTTGCCCGGCTTGAAGCGGACGGCCTTGCCCGGCGGAATGGCGACCTCGGCCCCGGTGCGCGGGTTGCGCCCGATGCCGGTCTTGCGCGGGCGCACGGTGAAGATGCCGAAGCCGCGGAGCTCGATGCGCTCGCCCTGCGCAAGGGCGCGCTTCATGGACTCGAAAACGGTTTCGACGGCCATTTCGGCTTTCGTTTTGGTGATGCCGGTGCGGTTGACGACTTCGTTGACGATGTCGAGCTTGATCAAGTGCGCCTCCTCTGCGACAGAATCGCCATCCGGCTGCGGGCGAGCGTTCAGCCGCTTTGCAAACCTCATGATAGGATTAGGTTTTTGGCCATGTCAAGGACGGCGGACAGGAGCCCGCGGATGGCCGGCGGCGTCAGTGAGGCGGAGTTCCGCCGCGCCTGCGGAGCGTTTGCCACCGGAGTCGCCGTCGCAACGGTGACCGGAAGGGACGGAAAGCCGCACGGACTGACGGTGAATTCCTTTACATCGGTCTCGCTCGATCCCCCGCTGGTTCTGGTCTGCATCGGGCACAAGGCGGCAACGCATGGTCCCTTTTCGACTGCGCTTGCGTTCGCCGTCAACATCCTCGACGAGAGCCAGCGCGAGCTGTCCGAGCGCTTCGCCTCCTCGCACCCGAGAAGGTTCGAGGGAGTGGCGTGGAAAACCGGGGAAGCAGGCGCGCCGGTGCTGGAGGAGGCGCTGGCAGTGCTGGAGTGCGAGGCGTGGCGGAAAATGGATGCGGGCGACCACACCATCGTCGTCGGGCTCGTCAAGCGCACCCGCGCGCGCGATGGGCGCCCGCTGCTCTATTTCGGCGGCAAATACCGGCGGATGGATCCGGAATCAGCCGGCTAGCTCTTTCAGCCTGGCGATCACCTTGTCGTAGTCCGGATGCTGGGCGACCTCCGGCACGTACTCCACATACTGCAGAATATTGTTCTGGTCGACGACGAAAATCGCGCGGCATTCGATGCGCCAGTCCTTGATCAGCGTCCCGTAGTTTTCGCCGAAGCTGGCGTATTTATGATCGCTGATCATCTTGATGTTGTCGACGCCGAAGCTCGTGCACCAGCGGTTTTGGGCGAACGGCAGATCCATGCTGACGGTGTAAAAAGACACCTGCGGAAACTTCGCCGCCTCGTCGTTGAACTTCTTGGTCTGCATGTCGCAGACGGGCGTGTCCAGCGAGGGAACCACGCTGAAGACCCGGATGCCCTGCCCCGTGGAGGCAAGCGTCACCGGCTGCAGGGACTTGTCTACAGCCTGAAAATCGGGCGCCGGATCGCCGACTTTCAATTCGGGGCCAACGAGTTCCAGCGGCATGCCTTTGAAGGTGGTGGTGCGTGCCATGCATCCTCCTGTAGATCGGAAATCGGAAACAGCTCACGCCTAGTCTAACAGGGCGCGGAGTTCCGCGACGGTCGAGACGGGCGGGCGGCAGACCATGCCCGAGCACACGGTGGCGGAAGGATCGCCTTCCCGCTCCGCCCAGAGGAACGTGGTGAACGGGAGGAAGCGCCGGAAGGCTTCCCGGATCAGCGCGGCGGCGGCGCCGCGGAATTCGATCCGCTGCTCGGGCGCGGAGTAAAGCATCCACGAGCACAGCATGCGCGGCAGCGCGGAAGGCTGCGATTCCAGCCTCGAGCCGAAGGCTTCCAGCGCACGGCGCGCCGGTTCTTCAAGGCTCGCATCTCCGGTGAGGCGGGCGAGGCGAACCAGGGCTTCCACGGCGAGGGAGTTTCCGGAAGGCTCGGCGCCGTCGTAGTCCTCCTTGATGCGAAGCACCAGATCCGGGCTGGCAGAGGAGAAAAAGCCGCCCTCGGGGTCGGCGAACCGCTCCACCATGGCGCGGACGAGGCGCGAGGCGGAATCGATCAGACGCGGCTCGAAGCACGCCTGGTGAAGATCCAGCGCGGCGAGCGCAAGCGCGGCGTAGTCGTCGAGAGTCGCATCGAACGCGGCTTCGCCGTCCCGCCAGCGGCGCAGGAGCCTCCCGTCCGGCGCGCGGAGCTCCCGCTCCAGGAAGTCGAAGGCGCGGCGGGCAGCGTCCACGTAGCGCGGTTCATCCAGGACTGCTCCTGCGCGCGCCAGCGCGCTGATCATCAGTCCGTTCCACGAGACCAGGATCTTGTCGTCGAGATGCGGGCGAGGGCGGCGCTTGCGGGCTTCAAAGAGAATCTGGCGGGCGCCGGCGATTTCAGGATCGGAGGCCAAAGCGGGCTGCTGGAGCCAGAGAATATTGCGCCCTTCGAATTCGCCGTGCGGGTCATGATGCACGTTGCCGCCGGGCAGGCAGCCGTAGGCTTCGGCGAAGCGCGCCGCCGTCTCGTTGCCGAGGATCGCGCAGAGTTCCTGCCAGGACCAGAGGTAGAACGCGCCCTCCCGTTTGCGGCCGGGGGTGGAGGGATCCTCGCTGTCAGCGTCTTCCGCGGAATAAAAAGCGCCCTCCGGGTGAGTCATGTCCCGGAGAACATACTCAAGGATTTCGCGGGCCGTGGCGGCGACTTCCTCTCGCCCGGTGATCTGAAATGCTTCGATATATGCCGATGCCAGCTGGGCCTGGTCATACAGCATTTTCTCGAAATGCGGCACGAACCAGCGTTCGTCCACCGAGTACCGGTGGAAGCCGCCGCCGAGATGGTCGTACATGCCTCCGGCGCGCATGGCGCGCAGCGTTTCCAGGCACATTTGCAGGGCTTCGGCGTTGCGGCTCGTGAAGTGATACCGGTGGAGAAACTGCAAAACGGCCGGGCGCGGGAATTTGGGCGCACCCCCGAATCCGCCATAGCGCGGATCATAGCTGCGGCGGAAGCTCTGAAACGCCGACTCCGCCGCGGAAGCGGCGGGCATGGTTTCCGAGGGGGAAACGGCAACCGCGTTCCGGATTTCCTCCTGAATGCGAAGGCTGGACTCGATGATTTTTTCCCGTTTCGCCTGCCATGCCGCGGCGATTTGTTCGAGCACCTGCCGGAAACCGGGGCGCCCCCACCGGGTCTCGGGCGGAAAATAGGTGCCGCCATAAAAGGGGTGCAGGTCGGGCGTCAGCCAGACGCTGAGCGGCCAGCCGCCGCTGCCGGTGGTCGCCTGAACGAAGGTCATGTAGACGCGGTCGACATCGGGACGCTCTTCGCGGTCCAGCTTGACAGGGACGAAGTGCTGGTTGAGAAGGCGGGCGATCTCCTCGTTTTCGAAGGATTCGCGCTCCATGACGTGGCACCAGTGGCAGGTGGAGTAGCCGATCGAGAGGAAGATGGGCTTGTTCTCGGCGCGCGCCTTGGCGAAGGCGGCTTCGCCCCAGGGCAGCCAGTCCACCGGGTTGTGGGCGTGCTGGAGCAGGTAGGGGCTTTTCTCGTGGATGAGGGCGTTGACGTGCATCAGGGATCCGGAACGGCTATGCTGCAAGCGTGGCAAGCCGGGCAGCGCGGCCGGAACCCTGCATGGGCCGGCACGCGCCTGCGGCGTCAGGAGATTGGATTCATGACCGATTTTGAAAGCTTCAAGAAACAGGCTCTGGACGAGCTGCTGGAGTGGTTGAGGATCCCGAGTGTCAGCACGCTGCCCGAGCACAAGGCGGACATGGAACGCGCGGCGGCATACGTCAAGAGTGCGCTGGAGGCGGCGGGCATTGGCAACACGCAGTTGATCCACCGGGCGCAACATCCCATGGTCTATGGTGAGTGGCTGGGAGCACCCGGCAAGCCGACGCTGCTGCTTTACGGGCACTACGACGTGCAGCCGCCGGATCCGCTGGAAGAGTGGATCTCGCCGCCGTTCGAGCCGGAGATCCGCAACGACAACATCTACGCCCGGGGCGCCACGGACGACAAGGGGCAGACGTGGATTCTCGTGAAAGCGGTGGAGTGGCTTCTGCGCCGGGACGGACGGCTGCCCGTCAACGTGCGGTTCCTGATCGAGGGCGAGGAGGAGTGCGGCGGAGAGGCCGTGGCACGGTTCGTTGGGGAGAAGCCGCCGCAGCTGGCCTCGGACGCGGCGGTGATCTGCGACAGCGAGATGTTCGCGCCGGGGCTGCCTTCAATCTGCACCGGGCTGCGCGGCATCGTCTACGGCGAACTCCATGTGGAAGGCGCAAGGCAGGACCTCCATTCCGGCGTCTACGGCGGCGTAGCGCCGAATCCGCTGATGGCGATTGCGGAGATTCTGACGGCGCTCAAGGACCGGAACGGGCGCATCCTGATCCCGGGGTTCTACGACCGTGTTGTGGAGCCGTCTCCGGCGGAGAAGGAAGCCTGGGCGCGGCTGCCGTTCGACGAGAGGGAGTACCTGGAGAAAGAGATCGGCGCAAAGGAACTGACCGGAGAGCCGGGGTTTACGGTGTTTGAGCGCACCTGGGCACGGCCGACTCTGGAGGTGCATGGCATCCGCGGCGGCTTCGTGGGAGAGGGCGCCAAGACGGTGATCCCTGCGCGCGCGGTGGCCAAGATCTCCATGCGGCTGGTGCCGGAGCAGCGTCCGGAGGAGGCGGTGGAGCAGTTGCGGGCAGCCGTCGCAGCGGCGGCGCCCCGCGGCGTAACGGCCGAATTCCGGCTCTTGCATGGTGCGCCGGCGAGCCTGGTGGATCCGGAGAACCCGTTTGTGAAGGCTGCGGCCGAGGCGCTGGAGGAGGTGTTCGGAAAGAAAACCGTGTTCATCCGCAGCGGCGGCTCCATCCCCATCGTCGGTTTGTTCAATGAACACCTCGGCATCCCGAGCGTGCTCATGGGTTTCGGATTGCCGGACGACAATCTGCACGCGCCGAACGAGAAGTTCCACGTGCCGAACTTCTACGCCGGCATCAGCGCGGTGGCGCGGTATCTGGAGCGGCTGGGAGAGTAATGAAATATACCGGGGCCATACGGGTCGTGTAAACCCGGAGTTTTCTGGGGTTGAAGAACAGCATTCGTTGATCCTCGATGAGGCGTCCGGTTCGCAGCTGATTGACTTACACACGGAGCGTGTGTAATGCTTGAAGCGAGGGTATGAGGGGAACGGGCGGCGCAATGACGAAGCGCATCAATGTGATTTTGCCAATGGAGACACTCAAGCTTCTTGAGCGTGTGGCGCCAAAGGGAAAACGCAGCCGCCTCATCTCCGATGCTGTACTGCATTACGTCAAATGCCGGGGCAAGAGCGAGCTGGAGTACAGGCTGAGAGCCGGTGCTCTGGCAAATGCCGCCCGAGATCTGGAAATCGCCGGCGAGTGGTTTTCGTTTGAGGAGGAAGCGTGGCGTCACGCCAGTCCAACTCGAAGACGGAAACCATGAGCTGTCCCCGCCGGGGCGACATCTTTCTCGTCAACTTTGACCCGACCATTGGTTCCGAGATCCGGAAGACGCGGCCGGCATTGGTGATTCAGAACGACGTCAGCAACCGGCACAGTCCAGTCACAATCGTCGCCGCGATTACGTCGAAGTTCGAGGAGCCTGCCTATCCGACCGAAGTCATCCTTGAGCCATCAGAATCTGGACTGCCTTCGAGAAGCGCCGTCCTTCTGAACCAGATTCGGACGATCGACCGGTCCCGCCTTGTCAAGCGCCTTGGACGCGTCACCCGGAGCACGATGAGAAGGGTAGATCATGCGATCCAGATCGGCCTTGGGCTGATCGAATTCTGAGGGCTGGCAGGCTGGCCGCCGGCAGTCTGTGCAAGGCCGGCGAGGCGTCAGCCGAGGCCCAGGCGGCAGTCGTGCTTCAGCGCCTCAAGTTCCATGTCGCGGTAGGCGCGGTTGCGGCGGGTCATCTCGTCGAAATCGACCTGGTGGGCGTCGAAGCAAGGGCCGTCGACGCAGGCGAACCGCACCTGCCCGCCGACGGTCACCCGGCAGCCGCCGCACATTCCCGTGCCGTCGATCATGATCGGGTTCAGGCTCGCATGGAGCTTCAGCCCCCACCCCCGGGTGGCTTCGGCGGCGGCTTTCATCATCGGAATGGGGCCAATGACGTGGCCTTCAGCGAACGAGCCGGGGCCGGCAAGGCTCAACAGAAGCTGAACCACATTGCCGTGGAAGCCGTAGGAGCCGTCGTCTGTGGCCCAGTGCAGCTCGTCGCAGCAGGCGCGGAGTTCCTCGTCGAGGATCCGGTATTGGTCCGAACGCGCGCCGCAGAGGCCGATCACCGTGTTGCCCGCTTCCTTGTAAGCACGCGCGACGGGCAGCAGCTCGGCGACGCCCACGCCGCCCGCCATGCACAGGACGCGTTCGCCGGCGCAAATCTCGGCGGGCTCTCCGAGAGGACCGACAAGGTCGCACAGCGCATCGCCGGGCTCCAGCGAGACCGCCTCGCGCGTCGTCTTGCCGACGGCCTGGATCACCATCGTGATCGAACCGCGCTCCGCGCTGGAGTCCACGATGGTCAGCGGAATGCGCTCGCTGTGGGCCAGGGGCCGGATGATGATGAACTGCCCGGCGCGCCACCGGCGCGCGATGCGCGGCGCTTCCACCTCGAGAAGCGTGATCTCCGGCGCCAGCTGGCGCTTGTGAAGGATGCGGGCGCTCATGCCTCCACCTCCTGCGGCTGGCGCTCCCCGCTGAGCGCCTCGTGGATGGCGCGGGCGGCGGCGCGGCCATCTTTCATGGCCAGGATCACGGTGGATCCACCGCGCACCACGTCCCCGCCGGCATAGACTCGCGGGATGGAGGTCTCGCCCCACTCGTTGATCACAATCTTCCCCCGCTTGGTCACCAGCTGCGGCGTGGACTTCTGCAGCGTGGGGTTGGGCGCCTGGCCGATGGCGGCGATCACCGTGTCGGCGGGAATGCGGAACTCGGAGCCCGGAACCGGCACGGGCGCGCGGCGGCCGCTTTCATCCGGCTCGCCCAGCTCCATGCGGATGCACTCCATCTCGCGCACAAAGCCGTCCTCGTCGCCGTGCAGCGCGACCGGCGCGGCCAGAAATTCGAACCGGACTCCTTCCTCCTCCGCGTGGTCGATCTCTTCGAGCCGCGCTTTCAGCTCGGCGCGCCCGCGGCGGTACAGGATCGTCACCTCGCTTCCCAACCGCACCGCCCAGCGTGCGGCGTCCATGGCGGAGTTGCCGCCTCCCACGACCACCGTGTGGCGGCCGACACGCACGGGCGTGGGCGACTCCGGAAACTTGTATGCCTCCATGAGATTCACTCGCGTCAGGAACTCGTTGGCCGTGTACACGCCGATGAGATTCTCGCCGGGGATCCCCATCAGATACGGGAGCCCTGCGCCGGTGCCAATGAATATGGCCTCGTAGCCCTCCTCGAAAAGATCCTCGATGGTGGCCGTTTTTCCGACGATGAAGTCCGGCACGAACTCGACGCCCATGTTCTGGAGCCGCGCGATCTCCTCGTGCAGAATTTCGCGCGGCAGGCGGAAGTTCGGAATCCCGTAGGCCATCACGCCTCCGAGCTGGTGGAGCGCCTCGAAGACCGTAACCCGGTAGTTGAGCCGCACGAGGTCGTAAGCGGCGATCAGGGAGGCGGGACCGGAACCGACGAGCGCCACCTTCTTGCCCGTGGGCTTGGGATAGCTGCCGGCAAGCTCCTTCATGCGGAGCCGGGCATGATCGGCGGCGAACCGTTCGAGCGAGCCGATGGCCACAGGGTCCCACTTCTTGGCGACGACGCAGGCGTTTTCACAGAACAGCTCATGCTGGCAGACCCGGCCGCAAACGCCCGGGAAGGGGCTCTGCTCGCTGATGACGTCATGCGCGCCCTGCCAGTCGCCTTCCACGATGCGGGCGATGAACCGCTTGATGTCAATGTGCAGCGGGCAAGCTTCCACGCAGGCGGGCTTCTGGCACTGCAGGCAGCGGAGCGCCTCGGTTTGCGCCTGCTCGGGCGTAAAGCCGAGCGCGACCTCATCGGCGGTGCGGCGGCGTCGTTCCGGATCGAGCAGGGGGAGCGCCTGGCGGGGCAGCCTGGGATTCGGCTTGTATTTGGGCGGCTGGGCAGCCATAGTCACCTGGTATTGTAGCAATCTGGATGCAAAACTCCTGTTCCGGTGACAAGCGCGGGCCATCCGCCGCGAGCCGGAAAGCCGGGGCGGATTACTGCCCGCCGAACTCCCGCTTCGCCTTTTCGGTGACCTCCCAGAAATAAAGAGTCTTGCCATTGACCTCGATTTTCTTGTCGGGCTTCCAGTCGCCCATGTCGAAGCTGTGGCTGACGATGCGCGCGCCGGTGCGGAGTTCGCGCAGCAGCTTGGGCCGCAACCGGAGGTTGACGTCCGGCAGGAGATACAGGGTGACCAGCGTAGCCTTGCTGACGTCCGCTTCGAAGAGGTTCTTTTCGACGAATTCGACCCGGTCTTCCACGCCCGCCTTGCGGGCGTTCTCCTTCGCCTCGGCGATGCGCTGCGGGTTGAGGTCGACCCCCATGCCGCGGGCGCCAAATTTCTCTGCCGCCATGACAACGATCCGTCCGTCGCCGCAGCCGAGGTCGATGACGAAGTCCGAGGGCTGGATCTGCCCGAGCTTCAGCATCGCCTCCACGATGGGCGGCGGCGTCGGCACATAGGGGACATCGCCGCCGAATTCGTCGTACTGCGCCAGGGCTGCCGGTGCTGCGCAAACCAGCCCGGCCAAAAGGAGAACGGCACTGAACTTCATGGCGAAAGGCTACCACAGCGCAGGGCGCGGCGAAGGCCAGACGCTATACTGAAGGTAACCCCCGCCATGAATGCTTCCGTTCCCGGAGTGGCCTTTCCGCGCTTGACGAGCCGTCTGCACACGGGGGCCATGACTCTGGCGCTGCTTTCTCTGGGACATTTCTTTGTGGATTTGTATTCTGGCAGCCTGGGCGTGTTGCAGCCGTTTCTGGTCGAGAGGCTGAAACTCTCGCTGGCGCAGGCGGGGCTGCTCGGCGGGCTGCTGGTCTTCAGCAGCTCGGTGACCCAGCCGCTGTACGGCATCTTCTCGGACCGCTTCCGCACGCCGCTGTTTTCGGCGCTGGGCCCGGCCGTTGCCGGCCTGTTCATCCTGGCCGGCGCTCTGGCGCCCTCCTATGGACTGGCTTTGGGGCTGATGGCAATGGGCGGAGCGGGCGTGAGCGCCTTTCACCCGCAGGCATCCTCTTGGGCTGCCGCCGGGATGGCGTCGCACCGGGCGCGGTGGATGGCCGTGTTCATCAGCGCCGGAACGCTGGGCATCGCGGTGGCGCCCGTGTTCTTCAGGGAATTCATCGGCAAGTTCGGCTACGAGCGTCTGCTTTGGGCAGCGGCGCCGGGGGTGATGGTCTCGGCGGCGTGTCTGGCGCTGGTGCGGCCGCCCGCCCGGAAGGGCAAGGAGCCTGCCGGGTATGACCTGACGCCGCTCCGCAACACCTGGCGCACGCTCGCGATCCTCTATTTCGGCGTGTTCTTCCGTTCGGCTGTGCAGGTGGTGTTCGCGCAGTTCCTGGTTCTCTATCTGAGCCGCGAGCGCGGCTTCAGCCTGCATGCGGCGGCCTATGTGCTGACGGCGTATCTGGCCGGAGGAGCGCTGGGAGGGATCGTCGGCGGGCAGCTTTCGGCGTGGTTCGGCCCCAAGCGCGTGATCGCGCACTCCTTCCTGTGGTCGGCGCCGCTGATGAGCGTATTCTTCCTGACGGACTCCCCCTGGGGCATCCCATTCCTGGTGGCCGGAGGACTGGTGCTGTTGTTTACGATCCCTGTCAACGTGACCGTGGCGCAACGGCTGGTTCCGGAGCAGGCAGGCACCGTTTCGGCGCTGCTGATGGGATTTGCCTGGGGCGTCGCGGGAATGGTGTTTGTGCCGCTGACCGGATGGCTGGCCGACCGGACCTCGCTGCACACAGCGCTGGCGGCTTTGCTGGTGTTTCCGGTGCTTGGGTGGCTCCTGAGCGGGAGATTGCCGGAGGATCTGGCGGAATGAAGAGAGCAGTTTGTCTTCTCAGCGGCGGTCTGGATTCGGCCACCACGCTGGCGTGCGCGCGAAGGGACGGCTTCCAGACGTATGCCCTGACGTTCGATTACGGGCAGCGTCACCGCGTGGAGCTGGAAGCGGCGGCGCGGGTGGCGCAACATCTGGGCGCCGCAGAGCACCGCATTTTCCGCATCGATCTGCGCGCCTTCGGCGGATCGGCGCTCACCGCCGACATCGACGTTCCGAAGGACCGTCCGATCTCCGGGGCAGGAATCCCGGTGACGTATGTCCCTGCACGGAACACCGTGTTTCTCTCGATCGCGCTCGCCTGGGCCGAGGTGCTCGGCTCGGAGGATATCTACATTGGCGTGAACGCGGTGGACTACTCGGGCTACCCGGACTGCCGCCCGGAGTTCATCCGTGCCTTCGAGCAGATGGCGAACCTGGCGACCAAAGCGGGCGTCGAGGGGCGTCAGCGTCTGAAGATCCACACACCGCTCATCCACTTGAGCAAGGCTGAGATTATCCGGCTGGGGCTCTCTCTGGGCGTGGACTATTCGCTGACGCACAGCTGTTACGATCCGGTGGGCGGCCTGGCTTGCGGGCATTGCGATTCGTGCCTGCTTCGCAAGGCGGGATTCGCCGAGGCTGGCGTGGCCGATCCTCTGCACTACGCCGGGGAGGCACGGTGAGGATCAGCGAGATCTTCGAATCCATTCAGGGCGAGGGCCTGCTGGCGGGCGTGCCCTCGCTGTTTGTGCGGGCGTCCGGTTGCAACCTGCGGTGCAGCTGGTGCGACACACCCTACGCCTCGTGGTCCCCCGAAGGAGAGGAGTGGACCGTGGACCAACTGGCGCAACGGGTGGCGCAATCCCGGCTGCGCCATGTGGTGCTGACCGGCGGCGAACCGATGATTTTCCCGGACGTGGCGCCATTGACGCGCGCGCTCAAGGCGCTGGAGCGGCACATCACCATCGAGACGGCGGGCACGGTGGATCAGCCGGTGGAGTGCGACCTGATGAGCATCAGTCCGAAGCTCGCCAATTCCACCCCGCACGGAATCGACGGGGGCCGGTGGGCGGAGATGCACGAGCGCTCCCGGCTGCGGCTGGATGTCATTGCGCGGCTGATGGAGCGCTACGAGTATCAGCTGAAGTTCGTGGTGAGCCGGCCGGAAGACGTCGAAGAGGTGCGCGAGTTGGCCGCGCGCCTGCAGGCGCCCGCCGAGAGGGTTCTGCTGATGCCTGAGGGAGTCGACGAGCATAGGCTGCGCGAAACATCGTTGTGGCTCGTGGAAGCCTGCAAGGACTCCGGGTTCCGCTTCTGTCCGCGCCTCCACATCCTGCTGTACGGGAACCGCCGCGGCGTTTAGTCCTGCAGATCGGTGGAATCCCCTAGAGGCGCCATCAGGGGATCGCCCAAATCTCGGAGAATTTGCGGATTGAAGTAGACGGATCCGGCCGCTAGAGTCGAGGGTGGGTAAAAGAATTATGGTGCTGAGGGGAGCGGTCATTTGTCCCGACGCGGAGGTTTCGGCGCGGTTTGATGAAGCGGTGGCAGCCGTGGGCGGGCTGCAGATTATCCGGCAACTGCGGAAGTACCCGGACGCGCTGGAGCTGATGCGCATGGTGCGGTCCAGCGTGCCGCATGTGGTGTTCCTGAGCCTCGAGGACCTGCCGAAGGCGCTCGCGACGCTGGAGCTGCTGAAGGAGCACGCGCCGGGCGTGCAGGTGGCGGCGCTGAGCCGCGCGCTGGATCCGGCGGCGCTGCTGGAGGCGATGCGCGCGGGCATCCGCGAATGCCTGGCGATGCCCTTCGATCCGAAAGAATTGCAGGAGGCGGCGGCGCGCATCGCGGCAGTGGTGCGCGACGTGCCTGTCCTGGTGGATGCCACCGAGCACGTCTACTGCTTCCTGCCGAGCAAACAGGGGGTGGGCACGTCAACGGTGGCGATGAACGTGGCGATAGCGCTGGGGCGGCGCAAGCAGGGCGAGGTGCTTCTGCTGGACATGGATCTTTCCAGCGGAATCATCGGCTTCATGCTGAAGCTCACCAACACGCATTGCGTGGTGGATGCGGCGGAGAACGCGCACGCGCTGGACGAGTCGATCTGGGGGCAGATCGTATGCCAGAAGGCGGGCATCGACGTGGTGCACACGGGGAAGCTGAACCCGGACTTCCGCATCGACGCGGACCAGATCCGGCGCATCCTGGACTTCGCGCGGCGCAACTACAGGACTGTATGCGTCGATGTCTCGGGCAACCTCGAGAAGTACTCCATCGAAGTGATGCACGAGTCCAGGAACGTCTTCATGGTGGTGACGCCGGAGATCCCCTCGTTGCACCTGGCGCGCGAGAAGCTGGCGTTCCTGAACCGGCTGGATCTGGGCGACCGCGTGCGGGTGCTGCTGAACCGCTATCACCGCAAGAGCCTTGTGACGCCGGCGCAGATCGAAAGCCTTCTCGGCGTGCCGATCGTGCACACCTTCCACAATGACTATCAGGGCGTGCATGCGGCGCTGCAGGACGGCCGCGCCGTGGAGCCTTCCTCCGAGCTTGGCAAGCAGTTCCAGGCTCTGGCGGACTCCATTCTGGGCATCAAGGGCGAGGAAGTCCCGCAGGGGCAGCCGAAGAAGCGAATCGTCGAGTTCTTCTCCATCCTGCCCCACCGCATGCCGGCGCCAAGCAGCGAGAGGCGCTGACGCGGCGCACCGCCCGCCGCAGGCAGTGCTCAGTAGCCTTCCGGCTCGAGCTGAACCTTGCCGGCGAAGCGCCGGTACAGGAACCAGAAGTAGAAGGCGGCGATCAGGATTCCCGGCGTGAACCACAACAGCCCGACGCGCAAGCCGTGCTCGGGGGCGCTGGCATTGTAGATGGTAAGGCTCAGCGATGGATCAGAGTTCGCCGGAAGCACCATCGGAAACACGCCGAAGACAACGCTGGTGAGCATTCCCACGATGTAGAGCGCCGAGGCCAGAAAGGCCTTCAGATCCTCTTGTCGGCGCTGGAAGAGGAAAATGGCCGCCAGCGAGGCGACCGCCAGGGCCGGGAACAGGTAGCCGGCAGGCCACTTCGAAAAGCTTTCTGCCAGATGCGGCTGGATGCGGAAGCTGACGATGGTGACCACCACAGTCAGCGCGGCTACCGCATACCAGCAGGCGCGGGCGATGGCGCGGGCGCGATGGCTCACCGGATCGGGAGTCTTGTAAGCCACCCAGAGAGCCCCGTGCTGCACCAGGGTGCAGAGGGCGAAGACGCCGACGAGGATCGTATACCAGTCGAGGATCCCTGGCTCGGGCCCGGGCTGGAAGTTGGTCCAGAGGGGCAGGAAGAACTCGCCTTCCTTGTTTAATGGCACGCCGCGAACTACGTTGCCGAGAGCGGCGCCGAAGAAAACGGCGAGCAGGAGGCTGGAGGCGCTGAAAATGACGTCCCACATCGGGCGCCAGACTTCGTTGCGGATATGGGAGCGGAACTCGACCGAGGTGCCCCGCAAAATGAGCAACCAAAGAACGACCATCAGGGGGAGGTAGAAGCCGCTGAAGCTGCTGGCGTACAAGGCGGGGAAGGCGAAGTAGAGCGCGCCGCCGCCGGCCAGCAGCCACACTTCGTTGCCGTCCCACACGGGTCCGATGGAGCGGAGCACCATCCGGCGCTCCTCGTCGGTGCGGGCCACAGCCAGATGAATCGCGCCGGCGCCCAGGTCAAAGCCGTCCAGCACGACATACATCGCGATCATGACGGCGACGATCCAGAACCAGAGAACGGGAAGCATGTTCGTGCACCTCCATCAAGCGAGCGTGGCGGGCTGCGGCGCAGCCGGCGCGGGCGCCGGCTCCGGACGGGGTCCGTGTTCGATCTCGCGCCAGATCATGAACAGGCCCAGCATGAGCAGCAGCGTGTACATGCCCATGAAGCCGAGAAGCGTGAACATGGCGTTGCCGCTGCTGACGTGCGCGGAGCTGCCCTCGGTGGTGCGCATCAGACCGTAGATCAGCCAGGGCTGGCGGCCAAGCTCGGCCGTCATCCAGCCGGCGGTATTGGCCACATACGGCAGCGGCGAGGCGAACAGCAGGATCCAGAGCAGCGGGCGGGACTCAAACAGCTTGCCGCGGCGCAGCTGGATGAAGGCGAGCACCATGACGGCGATGAAGATGGTGCCCAGCCCCACCATGATGTGGAAGCTGTAGTACAGGAGAGGGATGTTCGTGGGCCACTGATCCTGCGGGAACGCGTCCAGACCCTTCACCTCGGCGTCCCAGCGCTTTGAAGTGATGAAGCTCAGCATGCCGGGGACGAGGAACGGATTGTCGATGCGGCGCCGCTCGACGTCCGGCTGGCCCAGGATGATCATCGGGGCGGCTTCGCCGGTCGTGAAGTGCGCTTCCATAGCGGCCAGCGTGGCGGGTTGGTGCTTTGCCACCAGCATGCCCTGCTGGTCGCCCGTCGGGAAGAGAGCCACGATGGAGGCGATGACGCCCGCGGTGACGCCAAGCCGCAGGAAGGTCCGGGCGAAGTCCTCCTGCCGCTTGAGCAGCAGGTACAGGGCGCCCACGCCGGACATCACGAAGGCTCCGGTGATCACGCCGCCGGTGATGGTGTGCGCGTACTGCCAGAATGCCCAGTCGTTGAAAACGAGAGACCACCAGCTGTCCAGCAGGATCTCGCCGTTGGGTCCGAGGCGGTACCCGGTGGGGCGCTGCATCCAGGCATTGGTGGCGACGATCAGATAGGCGGAAATCCAGCTCCCCACCCAGACGGCCAGCGCGGCCAACCAATGGCCCACGCGCCCGAGGATCTTCTCGCCATATAGCAGCAACCCGAGGAAGGAGCTTTCGAGGAAGAACGCGTAAAGGCCTTCCATCGCCAGCGTGTGGCCGATGACGCCGCCGGCTGCCCTGGAGAAGCGCGACCAGTTGGTGCCGAACTGGAACTCCATGGGGATGCCGGTGACCACGCCGAGGGCGAAGTTGACCGCGAAGATCTTGGCCCAGAACCGGGCGGCGTGGTTGTAGTGCTCATCGCCGGTCTTCAGCGCCAGCGTCTTCAGGATGAAGATCAGGAGCGCAAGACCGAGCGTGAGCTGGACGAAGAGATAGTGGAACGTGACCGTGAATGCGAAGTGGAAGCGGTGGATGTCCAGCGCGATGTCCATGGGGATGGAACCTCATGAAGAAGTTTACATGAGACTGCATGGGGCAAGATGCAGGCGGCGGACGGACGTGACAAACGGACTCCCGGGCGGGGGATCGCTGCGGGTCGGGCCCGTAGATTAAAATTTCCATCCATTTGGGCGATATGTGGGGAGGGCCGGAACCAAGTTCCGGCAGGGGCGACAGGTGTTTCAGGCGCTCGTCATTCTGGGAAGCACCGAATCAGCGCCGCTGGTTCGGTCCCTGATTGCCGCCACGGGGCAGGTGACGGTGATGAGGGAGCTGCCCGCGCCTCCGGGCGGCTACGAGCTGGCACGCCTGCTTCACACTCTGCTGCCCGACCTGGTGTTCGTTGATCTGACCGGCGGGAAGGCGGCACTGGAGTGCATGGCGCGCCTCAAGGAGCTGTCGCCGCAGACTCCGGTGATCGCAGTGGGCTGCAGCGCCGAGGCGCGCCTGCTGGCACGGAACCTGGGCGGGGCGGGGCTGGCGGCGCCGGGTTGCTCGCCCGAAGAACTGCGCGTCACGATCCGCGAGGCGGTGCAGGCACACCATGCCGGGTTGGAGCCGAACCTGTACTCGTTTCTGCCTTCCAAAGCCGGCAGCGGCTGCTCCACGGTGGTGCTGCACACGGCTCTGGCGGCAGCCCGGCTCGGCAAGCGCGTCCTGGTGATCGACGCCGACCTGCGCAGCAGCGTGATGGGCCTCATGCTGGGCGTGACGCCCGCGGGCGGCATGCAGGGCGTCCTCGCCTCGGCGGCGCATCTGGACTCATTCGTCCTTCGCCGGAACGTCACCGCCAGACACGGCGCCGATTTCCTGCTCTCGACGCGGGAGCTCGATGCCGAGCCTCCCGAGTGGGTGCATTACTTCCGGCTGCTGAATTTCGTGCGCGGCGACTATGACCTCATCCTGGCCGACCTGCCCGAGCTCATCAACCCGGCAACGGTAGAGCTGGTGCGGCGCTCGAACCGGGTGCTCCCGGTTTGCACAGCCGAGCTGCCCTCGCTGAAGCTGGCCCTGCAGCGCCTGGAAGAGCTGGGACGGCTGGGCCTGGAGCCGCACCGGATCGGGGTGGTGGTCAACCGGGCAGCGAAGGAGACGCCGAGCACGGAGCAGATCGAGCAAACCCTCGGCCAGCGCGTGGTGTTCGTCTTCCCGAACGACTACCGGTCGGTGTCTGAGTCGATCCTGGTGGGCGCGCCCCTGTCCGGGGAGACGCCGCTGGCGCGCGCCTTCACCGAGTTCGCCGCCTCGCTGGCGGGCGTCGAATATCAACGCCCCGGAACTTCGTTGCGCGCGCGGTTGAAGGGCCTGCTCAGCCTCGCTTCCGCCTGAGCAGGCGCCCCGCGGCCACGCAATCCATCCGGGAGCGCCTGTTTGGCCGGGGCGCGCGCCCCAAGCCTCTCTCAGCCCTTGACGCCCGCTTTGCGCAGGATCGTCATCATCGGGCACCAGTTGGTGAACGCGCTCTGGAACAGGTTCAGCCCGACAAAAGCGGTGAACCACAGCCAGCGCTGATCATGGTAGACGCTCAACGCCAGGCTCAGCAGGATGAAGAACCCGGCGATCATTCGCAAAAGCCTTTCAACGGTCATGGTTGTTTGCTCCCTCTGAGGTGAAAGATGTAGTAGACGATCGGAACGGTGACGCGCGACAGCAGCAGCGATGCGATTTCGCCCGCCATCAGCGCGATCGCGAGCCCCTGGAAGATCGGATCGAACAGGATGACGGCACTGCCGACCACCACGGCGGCGGCAGTGAGCATCATCGGGCGGAAGCGGACGGCGCCCGCATCAATGACCGCCTGGTCCAGCGGCATGCCCTCTTTCAGGCGCAGCTCGATGAAGTCCACCAGGATGATGCTGTTGCGGACCACAATGCCGGCGCCGGCGATGAAGCCGATCATCGACGTCGCCGTGAAGAAGGCGTTCAGCATTCCGTGCGCGGGCAGGATGCCCACCAGCGAGAACGGAATGGCAGCCATGATGATGATGGGCGTCAGAAAACTCTCGAACCAGCCCACCACCAGTACGTAGATCAGCACCAGCACGGCGGCGAAGGCGATGCCAAGGTCGCGGAAGACCTCGTAGGTGATGTGCCACTCGCCGTCCCACTTCATCGCGTAGCGGGACTCGTCGCCCGGCTGCCGCGCGGTGTACTGCTCGATCTCGTAGCCCTGCCCGATGTCGAGTTTGGCGATCTTCGGCCCCAGCGCCAGGATGGCGTAAACCGGGCTCTCCATGATGCCAGCGACATCGGCGGTGACATAAGTCACCGGCATCAGGTTCTTGTGGTAGATGTTCTTCTCGCTTGTCGTCTGCTCGATCGTCACGATCTCGCTCAACGGAACGAGGTTCCCTGCCCTGCCCATGACGCGCAGGCTCTTCAGGCGCTCGAGATCGCTGCGAGTGGCGCGGTCGAGGCGGATGACGATGGGAACGTCCTCCTTGGCATGCTCGAAGTGCATCAGCCCGGTGGGCAGCCCGCTTGAGGCGGCCATCATGGTCTTCGCAACGTCGTCCACGGAGACGCCATGAAGGGCAGCCTTGACGCGGTCCACGCGCCAGATCTGGCGGGGCTGCGGGTCCTCGACATACCAGTCGGCGTCAACGACGCCCGGAGTCTCGTCGAAGAGCTTCAGAATTTCGCGTGCGAGCTTCTCGCGGCCTTCCGCCGTGGGACCGTAGACTTCGGCGACCAGCGTTTGCAACACCGGCGGGCCCGGCGGCACTTCAGCCACCTTGATGCGCGCCCCGTACTGGCGCGCGATGGGCAGCAGCCGCTCGCGGACCTTCTTGGCGATGTCGTGGCTCTGCAGATCGCGCTCCTTCTTGCCGACGAGGTTCACCTGTATGTCAGCCACGTTCGATCCCCGGCGCAGGAAATAGTGGCGAACCAGCCCGTTGAAGTTGTAGGGCGCGGCGGTGCCCACGTAGGTCTGCACGTTGACCACTTCCGGCTGCTCGAAGGTCTTCTCGGCCAGCAGGCGGGTGACGCGGGCGGTCTCCTCGAGCGTGGTTCCCTCGGGCATGTCGATGATGACCTGGAACTCGCTCTTGTTGTCGAAGGGCAGCATCTTGACCTTGACGAACTCGACGTAGATCAACGCCATCGAGCCGAGCAGAAGGACCGTGACCAGCACCAGGAACCCGTAACGGAAGAACGGCACGTGAATCAGGCGGTCCATCACCTTGCGGTAGAGCACGGTGAGGCGGTCCTCGGCGTGCTCGTGGCCGTGGCCCGCGTCCTTTTTGAGAATCCGGATCGCCGCCCAGGGCGTGACAAGGAAGGCGACGATCAGCGAGAAGACCATCGCGGCGCTCGAGCCGACAGGAATCGGCCGCATGTAGGGCCCCATCAGCCCGCTCACGAAGGCCATGGGAAGAATGGCGGCGATGACGGTGAGCGTGGCCAGGATGGTCGGGTTGCCGACCTCGTCCACGGCCTCGACGGCCACTTCGGCGATGGGCCGCCCCGCGTTGTGCGGCAGGCGCGCGTGGCGGACGATGTTTTCCACGACCACGATCGCGTCATCGACGAGAATGCCGATGGAGAAGATCAGCGCGAACAGCGTGATGCGGTTCAGCGTGTAGCCGTACAGGTAGAAGACGGTGAGCGTGAGCGCGAGGGTGACGGGAATCGCGATGAAGACGATCAGCGATTCGCGGAAGCCGAGCACGAACGCGATCAGCAGCGTGACGCTCACCACCGCGATGCCCATGTGGAAGAGGAGCTCGTCGGATTTCTCTTGCGCAGTCTCCCCGTAGTGCCGCGTGATGTCGAACTCGACATCGTGGGGGATGACGGCGCCTTTCAGCGCCTCCACGCGTTCCAGCACGTGTTCGGCGACGACGATGGCGTTGGTGCCTTTGCGCTTCGCCACTGACAAGGTCACAGCGGGCTCGAACCGCCCTTCGCGCGCGAACTGCACATATTGAACCGGATCCTCGCCCGTGTCTTCCACCGTAGCCACATCGCGCAGATAGACCGGGCGCCCGTTGTGGACGCTGACCACGATGCTGGCGGCATCTTCGGCCGAGCGGATCCAGCTGCCGGCTTCCAGAACCGTTTCCACGTTCCCGGAAGCAGCGGTGCCCGCAGGCAGCTTCTGATTGGACATCCCCAGAGCACCAGCCACCTGGAGAGGCGCCAGATTGTACGCGGCCAGGCGCGCGGCATCGAGCGTCACCTTCAGAACGCGGCGCTGGCCGCCGATGATCTTCACCTCGCTGACGTCCGGCACCTGCTTGACCTGGTCATGCACCTGGGCGACGATGCGGCGCAGCTGGAAGTCGTCGTATTTCGACGAATGGAACGTGAGCGCGAGGATCGGCACGTCGTCGATGGAACGCGGCTTCATCAACGGCTCGCTGGCGCCGGGCGGGATGAGGTCGTAGTTGGCATGCAACTTCTGGTTGAGACGCACGATGGCGTCCTCTTCGTCCTGCCCTACCTCGAAGCGCACGATGGCGAGCGACATGCCGGGAGACGTGGTCGAGTAGATGTACTCGACGCCGGGGATCTCCCACAACAGCTTTTCCATCGGCCGCGTGACGCGCTCTTCCACTTCCTTGGCGCTGGCGCCCGGCATCGCCACCATGACGTCGATCATCGGGACGATGATCTGCGGCTCCTCCTCGCGGGGCAGCATGAGGACGGAAAATGCGCCGACAAGAAGGGAGGCGAGGATGAACAGCGGCGTGAGCTTGGAGTTGATCCAGCCGTGCGCCATGCGCCCGGCCAAACCGTAGCGGGGCTTTTCCTTCTGCATGGTCACGGCCTCACCTCGACGGGGCTTCCATCGCGGAGATTGGCAGGCGGCGCCACGACAACGGCGTCACCGGCGCGGAGACCGGTGAGCGCCTCCAGCCGGCCGTTGTGCGCAGCGCCCGTGGTGACGAGACGCGCGCGCGCCGCTCCGTTCTCGACCACGTAGACCTGCTCCACCTGGCCCTGCCGCACCACGGCGGACGCAGGCACCAGAAGCGCCTTGCGCTCGCCAAGCGCGAAGCGGGCGCGGCCGAACATTCCGCTGCGCAGCAGCCCTCCGGGCAGCGCAACCTTGACCGTGAACGAGCGCGAGCCGGGATCCAGCGCCGGAACGATCTCCTCCACGCGCCCCTGCTGCGGCGACCCGAGAGCATCGAGCACGACTTCCACCGGCATGCCCGGCCGGATGCGCCCGAGCCGGCCTTCCTCCACCGCCGCCTCCAGCCGGTAGCCCGCCGATTGCTCGATCACGGCGATCGGCATGCCCGGAGCGGCCAGCATTCCGGGCTCGGCCTTGCGCTCGACCACCACGCCGCGGAAGGGCGCCGTGATCTCCGTGTAGCCCTTCATCGCGGCCGCCTGCGCCACGGCGGACTCCGCCTGGCGAATCTTCTGCTCGAGTTGCGCCCGCTTGGCAAGTGCCATTTCATGATTGGCGCGGGCCATGCGGAGGCGCGCCTCGGCCTCGTCGAACTCCTGCTGCGTGATCGACTTCTGATCGTAAAGCGACTTCATGCGGCGGTGAGTCGCCTCGGCGAGGTCCAGCTGGGCCTTGGCCGCGGCGATGGCGTTTTCCACCTCGGGCAGCGCGTTACGGGCCTCTTCGCGCGCGGCCTCGGCCTGTTTCAGCCCGCTATCGATCTCTCGCGCCTCGATGACGGCGATCACCTGGCCCGGCTGCACCGTGTCGCCCGCCTGCACGCGCACTTCGCGCAGGTAGCCCATCACACGCGCCCCCACCACGCTGGAGACGCGGGCGCGGACAGTGCCTGTCGCCTCGTAGATCTCCGGAACCGTCTCCTCGGCGAGTTTCACGGTCTGCACGCGCACCGCCGGCAGCGGCTCTGCCTTGCGGGCGGATTCTTTCGAACCGCCGCAGGCGGCAAGGCTCGCGGCGGCGATCACGATCAGGCCGGAGAATCCGGCCAGCCTGGC
Organism: Bryobacteraceae bacterium; assembly: GCA_037481575.1. Taxonomy (GTDB): domain Bacteria; phylum Acidobacteriota; class Terriglobia; order Bryobacterales; family Bryobacteraceae; genus JANWVO01. Next base: position 81,537 of record JBBFLJ010000019.1, read on the forward strand.
GTTAGTCGAGAACATTCGAATCTCCATTCAACTTTCCTGCAGATCTTTCCACTTCCACCGCCGCCAGCCGCTGGTCATGGATGGCGGCCAGGCGGCGGGTCTTCGCATCCAGCAGCGCCGTCTGGGCGCGCAGCAGCTCGGTGACAGTGGCCAGTCCGTTCGAATAGCGGTTGCGGATGATGCGGAGGCTTTCCTCGGCCTGAGCCACTCCGGCCTCGGTGACGGCGATGCGTTCGGTGGCAGCCTCGTAGTCGGCCAGCGCCTTGGTGAGCTCCAACCGCAGCGCGTTTGCGTACTGTCTTTCAGCGGCAGCTGCGGCAGAGGCCATGGCGCGAGCCTCGGCGACAGTCTGGCGCGTCCGGTTGCCATCGAACAGGTTCCAGCGGACTGAACCCATGACGAGCCAGTTGCCGCCGCCCTTGTTGAAGAACTCCTGCCGGTCGGCTTCCACGGTGGCGCGGAAGGCAATCTGCGGCAGATATCCTGCACGGGCGCTGCGGGACTGCGCCTCGGCAGCCTGGCGCGCCAGGCGGATCTGCTCGATCTCCGGCCGAAGATCCGGGTTGGCCGCCTCCACCGGGGGCGCAGGCGTCAGCGGCGTGGCCAGCTCATGCGGCGTGTCAAGCGGCAGCCCGAGCGCTTCGTTCAGGGCGGCGCGGGCCACTTTCAGGTCCGCTTCCCGCCGGATCACCTGCTCCTTCATCGCCGCGACATGCACTTGCACGGCCAGCACGTCCGCCTCGGTGGCCAGCCCCGCGTCGCGAACCGTCCGGGCGCGCTGGAGATCGGCTTCGGCGGTCTTCAGCGCCTCGCGGGCCACTTCCAGCGCCTGCGTGGCGAGCGTGACACCGTGATAGGCGCGCGCCACTTGCGCGATCAGATTCAGTTCGGCGGCGCGCTTCTCCGCCTCTGTCATCTTCTTGCCGAATTCGGCGGCCTTGACTCCGTATTTCACTCCGCCGAAATCGTAAATCAGCTGCTCGGCCGTCAGCATGCTCTGGAAATTGTTCAGCGCATCGGGGCGGTTCAGGCGGGCGATATCGAAATTGGCAGCGGTGAACTGGCGCTGCGTCAGCAGGGATCCGAAAACATAGACGGGGTTGTTGCCCCGCATCAGATTCTCCATGTACTGGACGCGCGGCAGGTAGCCGGAGCGGGCCTGCCCGACACGGCTTTCGGCCGCCTGGATGCGGGCGCTGGCCGCTTCGAGCGACGGGTGCCGGCCGAGGGCCTGCTTCACCGCGTCCCGGAGCGTAAGCGGCGTCTGGCCCGCCGCTGCCCACGCCAATAGCACGAGGGTGAGAATGGTGTTCCGCACATTTTGCAAGATGCGGCAGTTTTTGCATCGTGACAAGGGGCCGCGCGGGATTTGCGCAGCGGCGCATCTGCGGGAATGGCCCCGCGGAGAGTCACGTCCGGCCGGCGGCGGCATCTGTGGTTCTGGACGTGATCGAATCCGGCCGGCGCTCCCCGTTCGAGCGCTGGCGGGGCCGCAGCCCTGGCGGGAGCGGCACTACCATAGAAGGGTGGCCACATCCTCGACCCCTCCTGCCGCTACGGCCCCGGAAGTCGAATGGGCGCGGCGTCTGCTCGAAGGCGACGCCTCGGCTTTTACCCCGTTCGTGGAGAGCATCCAGCACCGCGTGTTCCAGTACACCTGGCTGATGTGCGGTCAACGCGAAGACGCGGAAGAGGTGGCGCAGGAGACTCTCCTGAAGGTCTTTGAGAACTTCGATCAGCTGCAGGACCCCACCCGCGTCAAGGCGTGGGTGTTCCGGATCGCCAAGAACTTCTGCCTGATGAAGCGGCGCCGGAGCGTCTTTGCCCCCGAGCGCGAGCTTTCGCTCGATGAGCTGCTGCCTGGCACGGAGGACGTGGCGCGTTCGGCCCAGCTGGAGGACCGCAGCGAGCTGCCTGACCAGCGGTTGCTCCGGGCGGAGCTCAACGCGGAGCTGGAGCGGGCGCTCCGCGAGCTGCCGGAGACCTACCGTCCGGTGGTCC
>JBBFLJ010000020.1:0-82564 GCA_037481575.1 Bryobacteraceae bacterium
AGGGCGGCCAGGAAAGGCCGAATCATTTCTTTCGCGTTTTGTTTTTGCATGTCGGGGACTCTGCAAACAGGGTTCAAACAGGAAGATGCGCGCCCGGGCGGCGGGAAGTTACCCCGGGAAGTTTCATCGTACCGCACGCGGCGGGACGGTTCGGCGGCTGCGGCCGGGCTTGCGGGGATTTTCCGGCGTAGGGTATTTTGCGTAAGACGGTATCGGGCCGCCGTGCACGAATCAGCGAGCAAGAGGACTCCGGCGAGACTCTCCGGGTGGAAGGAGATCGCCCGGCACCTCGGCGTGACCGTGCGTACGGCGCAGTCGTGGGAAGAGAAGCGGGGTCTTCCGGTGAGACGCCTGCCGGGGGTGAGGGGCGGGGTCTATGCGCTCACGGACGAAGTCGATGCGTGGGCGGTGGGACAGGAGCCGGCGCTGGGCCAGGAGAGGGGGAGGCAGCAGCGGCAGAGGCGGATCCTTTACGCGGCGCTCTGGACGGCGGGGATCGCATTGGCAGCGGCAGCCGGGCTGGGGGGGAGGTTCTGGGCGAGCCGCCATGCTCAGATCGCCGCCCTGCGGTTCGAGGGCGACGCTGTGGTGGCAACGAACGGCGAGGGCGTGGAGCTCTGGCGGTTGACGCTGGAGCCGATCCAACCCGGAACGGAGCTGGAGCCAACGCAGTCGTATCTCGTGGAGGCGGACCTTGATGGGGACGGGCGCAAGGAGGCGGTGGGCGGGGCACAATACTCAAAGCCCAATGCGGCGGGAGGGCAATCCGTGGGGAGCGAGATTTTCCGGATCTCGCCTTCAGGCGAGCTCTTATGGAAAAAGCCGGCGCGACCGGTGTTGCGGGGCGCGGGGGGAGATCCGTTTGCGGGAGAGTGGGGGCTTCACGGAATGGCGACGGCAAGGGGACAAGGACGGGACCGCGTGTGGGTGGGGCTGTCGCACTCGGTTCGCTATCCCGGAGTGGTAGCGGAAGTGATGCCGGACGGCGGGCTGCGGGAGGTGTTCGCCAACTACGGGCACGTGAACTCGCTGGCCGCTATGGAGTATGGGGGGAAGACTTGGCTGCTGGCGGGAGGGGCGAGCAGTGCGCTGAAAGGGGGATTCCTGGCGCTGATTGATCCGGACAAGGGGTTGAGCATCGCGCCGGAGGGGGGGCCGCCGCGCTATCGGTTCACGACGCGCGGGCAGGCGCGGCCGGAAGTGTACTATCACATTCCCCTGATGGATCTGGCAGAGGCTTATCTGGACGACGTGAACGCCGTTTACGGGCTGCAGGTAACGGGTGAGCAGGGAGGCTGGGCGAGGGCGCACGTCGGAATTGAGGGCTGCAATGTGTTTATTGAACTCGACTTGCCGCTGAAGCCGAAGGCAGTGCGCATTTCGTCCCCGTGCGAGCTGGGCCACCGGAAGTTCGAAAAAACGGGGGCGATCGGCCATCCGTTCGAGCGCTGTCCGTTCCTGCATGAGCCGATGCTCTTGCGGAAATGGACGGAGAAGGGGGGATGGGAGGAGGTGCGGGTGCCGGTGGCGAACATGAAGAACACGTTGTGAGCAGGCGAGGGAAGGCGCGGAAAAGTGCGCGGGCGGGGGCAATTCGGGGTATCATAAGCCATCCATCCGGAGCTGTTCTGGGCCGATAAGAGCACCGAAGGACCACCAAGCCTGCGCATGGAAAAGAACAGGGCATGGAATGACGGCACTGGCAGAGGGACCGGCCGCCGGGCGAGCTCCCGGCAGGCGCCCAGGGTGCCGCACCGGTTGTGGATGACGGCGCCGGTGGTGTCTGGCTCGGTGGCCGGGCTGGCGCTGGGCTGGCTGCTCTTTTTGCTGATGATCGAGCGGGAGGAGGCGCAGATCCTGCGGGAGCATCAGCGGGCGGCGCAGGCGCAGATCGCGGCGATCGAGGCGCAAGTGGCTTCCAGTCTCCATACTCTCCACGCGCTGCAGGGACTGATTCAATACGATCCGCAGGTGGATGCGGGGGCGTTCCGGGCGTTTTACGAGGTGATGCTGCTGCGGGGGCAGGAGCGCAGCGGGGTGCGCCTGGTGGAATGGTTGCGGCAGGTGCCGGCAGGGGAATTGGGGGAGTATGAGAGGGCGATGAGGGTGCGTCTGGGCGATCCGGGGTTCCAGGTCTGGCAGCCGGATGCGCGGCGCGGCCGGCGCCCGGCGACGGGCAGGCCGTGGTACCACGTCGTGGAGTTGATCGAGCCTGCGGAGGAGCATGGCCACGTGCGAGGGCTGGATTCCGGGCATTCGGAGCAGACGCAGCGGGCGATCTGGCGCGCGCGGCGGACCGGTGATCTCGCGGCGACCGCCGGTTTCAAGCTGGCCCAGGATCCGCCGGGGCGGGCGAGCGTTCTGATCTACGCCCCCGTCTGTCCGGCGCCGGGGACGAAGCCGGGAGAGGCGAAGTGCGAGGAGCCGCTGGGGCTGGCGGCCGTGGGCGTCAGCGGGCAGGCTCTTCTGAATGCGGCGGGGCTGCTGGCGCCGCGGCAGGGGTTCACAGTGGAGATCTTCGACGAGGGTCAACGCGGGGACGAGCAGGTGCTGCTGGCGGCGCGCCGCGGGCAGGCGGGCGTGGCGCGGGCCTGGAAGATGGTGCAGGCGCCGCCCGTGACGGCGAAGATCCGGGTCGCCGACCGGCAGTGGCAGGTGGTGTGTTCGGGCGCGTATCCGCTTCCGTGGTCGAGGATCTGGCCGGCATGGCTGTTGTTCGGCACATGCCTGTTGATCACCGCGGCGGTGCAGATGCTGATCCTGAGCCTGGAGCGCCAGAATGTGCGCGTCAAGGAAGAGGTGAGGAAGAGGACGAGGCAGCTGCGGAAGGCGATCCGCCTGGCGCGGGCGGGCTCGGAGGCGAAGAGCCAGTTTCTGGCGAAGATCAGCCACGAAATCCGGACGCCGCTGAATGGCATTATCGGCATGACGCACCTGCTGCTGGACAGCGGGCTGAGCGCCGAGCAGCGCGAGTCCGTGCAGGTGATTCTGAGCGCGAGCCGGCACCTGCTGGCGGTGTTGAACGACACGCTGGATCTTTCCAAGATCGAGGCGGGCAAGCTCGTGCTGCAAAGCGAGCCGTTCGAGCTGGCGGCGCTGTTGCGGGAGTGCGAGCGGATCTACAGGCCGGCGGCGGAGCACAAGGGGCTGAGGTTGGAGGTGGAGGCGGAGGACGGGCTGCCGAAGTGGGTGCGTGGCGACGAGACGAGGCTGCGGCAGATCATCTGGAACCTGCTGAGCAACGCGGTGAAGTTCACCTCGGAAGGCCGGGTGGCGTTTTCCGTAAAGCGCGGGAGCGCGCCGGAGCGGCTGCGGTTCGAGGTGCGGGATACGGGGCCGGGCATTGGCGCAGAGGATCTGAAGCGGCTCTTTGAACCTTACTTCCAGTCGAGCCTTCCGGCGCGCAGCGGGGAGGGAACGGGGCTCGGGCTGGCGATCAGCCGGAGGCTGGTGGAGCTGATGGGCGGCGAGATGGGCTGCGAGAGCCAGCCGGGAGCGGGGAGCCTGTTCTGGTTCGAGGTGCCGCTTCCCGCCGCCGAGAGCCGGCGGGATCCGCAGGCGGCGCAGGCGGGCGGCGCGGACTTGCCGGCGCGGCTGGCAGTTCTGGTAGCGGAGGATAACGCTATCAACCAGCGAGTGTTGTCCCGGCTGCTGGAACGGCTAGGGTGCCGGGTGACGCTGGCGGGGGATGGCGCCAAGGCGGTGGAGGCAGCGGCCCAGGGCGAGTTCGACGTGATTCTCATGGACTGCCAGATGCCGAAGATGGACGGCTACGAGGCGGCGCGGCGCATCCGGCAGATGGGCGGGCGGATGGAGAAGGTCCCGATTGTGGCGCTGACGGCGCACGCAATGGAGAGCGACCGGAGACGGTGCCTGGAGGCGGGCATGAGCGATTACCTCACGAAGCCCGTCAGCCTGGAGGCGCTGCGCGGGGCGCTGGAGCGCGCGGCTCCAGCAGGCGTGCGGGAGACGGGCTGAGAGCGGGGAGAGCGGCGGGCGCGCCGTTTGTTACACTCAACGCGGAGCAATGATGACAGACACGGCGGAGTCCATTCTGGATCTGTTTCGCGAGACGGGCGCGTTTCTGGAGGGGCATTTCCAGCTTTCCAGCGGGCTGCATTCTCCCAAGTATCTGCAGTGCGCGCTGGTGCTGCAGCATCCGCGGCACGCGGAGAGGCTGGGGCGCGCGCTGGCGGAGCGGATCCGCGTGGAAGCCGACGTGGTGGTGAGCCCGGCGATGGGCGGGCTGATCATCGGGCACGAGGTGGCGCGCGCGCTGGGCGTGCGGCACATCTTCGCGGAGCGCGACGCTGCGCGGCGGATGACGCTGCGGCGGGGCTTCACGGTGCGAAGCGGGGAACGGGCGGTGATCGTGGAAGACGTGATCACGACGGGGGGAAGCTCGCTGGAGGTGGTGGAATTGCTGCGCGGGCTGGGCGCGGCGCCGGTGGCGGCGGCTTCGATCATCGACCGCAGCGGCGGGGCGGCGCAACTCGGAGTGCCGCGCGTTGCGCTGGCGACGCTGGAAGTGGAGACGTGGAAGCCGGAGGAATGCCCGCTGTGCCGGCAGGGGGCGCCGGTGGACAAACCCGGCTCGCGAACGCTGTGAAGTGCCATGCGGCGCATCCGGATCCTGGTCGCCTATGACGGCACGGAGTTCCATGGCTGGCAAGTGCAGCCGGGGCTGCCGACGGTGCAGGGGTGGCTGGAGAAGGTGGCGGGAGAGATTGAGGGCGCGCCGGTGAAAGTGCATGGGAGCGGGCGCACGGATGCGGGGGTCCATGCTCTGGGGCAGGTGGCGGCGTTTTCGATCCGGAATCCGATCCCGTGCCCGAACCTGCGGAAGGCGATGAACCGGCTCTTGCCGCGAGCGATTCGCGTGCTGGAGGTGGAGGAGACGCGGGCGGACTTCCATCCGCGCTACGAGGCGGTGAGCAAGACCTACGAATACCGGATCTGGAGGGACGAGATCTGCCCGCCGCACCGGCGCCTGTATCTGTGCCACTTTCCGTATCCGCTGGATGAGGAGCGGATGATCGAGCTGGCGCCGGTCTACGAGGGGGAGCATGACTTTTCCGCGTTTGCGGCGGCGGACGAGCGGGATGCGCTGGGGGGGAGCAAGGTGCGGCGGATCTTCGAGTCGCGCATGTGGCGGGAAGGCGCGGAGCTGGTGTACCGGGTGCGGGGATCGGGCTTTCTGAAGCACATGGTGCGGATGATGACGGGCGCGCTGGTTGAGGCGGGGAAGGGGAATCTGGGGCGGCAGGATCTGGAGGCGAGGCTGAAACCGGGCTTTCCGGGGAAGGGAGGGCCGGCGATGCCGGCCTCGGGTCTGTTTCTGGTGAGCGTGGAGTACGGGTCATGAAAAAACAAATCGTTTTGGCATTGTTTTTGGCGGTCAGCGCTGCGGCGGCGCCGCCCTTGCCGGTGATCTATGACACCGACATGGGCAACGACATCGACGACGCGCTGGCGCTGGCCATGCTGCATGGGTTCGAGGCGCGGGGCGAGGTGCGGCTGCTGGCGGTGACGGTGACCAAGGACAATCCGTGGGCGGCAAGGTTTGTGAGCGCGGTGAACCGGTTTTACGGGCGCGGGGACATCCCGGTGGGCCTAGTACGGGGCGGGGTGACGCGTGACGAGGGGAAGTACGTGCGCCGGGCGGTGGAAGAGGGCGGCTGGGCGCATGACACGGAATTCCCCGACGCAGTGGAACTGCTCAAGAGAGTGCTGGGCGGAGCGGCGGACGGGAGCGTCGTGGTGATTCAGGTGGGATTCTCGACGAACCTCGCGCGGCTGCTGGACGCGCCCGGGGGAAGGGAGCTGGCGGCGAGGAAAGTGCGGCTGTTGTCGCTGATGGCGGGCGATTTTGCCGGGGGAGGGCCGGAATACAACGTGAAGGAGGACATCCCGTCTGCGCGGAAGCTGGCGGCGGAGTGGCCGGGGGAGATGGTGTGGAGCGGCTTCGAGGTGGGCAGGACCATGAAGTTTCCGGCGCGGTCGATCGAGCGGGACTTTGCGTGGGCTCCCAGGCATCCGGTGGTCGACGGCTACAAGCTCTACATGCCGTTCCCCTATGACCGGGAGACCTGGGACCTGACGTCGGTGCTGTATGCGGTCCGGCCGGGGGACGGGTATTTCACAGTGTCGGCGCCCGGGCGGGTGGAGGTGGACGAGCGGGGAATTACACGGTTCTTGCCGGAGCCGGGCGGGCGTCACCGTTACCTGAAAGTGGAGGAATTGCAGCGGGCGCGGGCGCTGGAGGCGATGATCTGGCTGGCGTCGCAACCGCCGCGGGGCGGCATGCGAAACTAGAGATTGTCATGAGCGAGAAGCTGACAGCGCCGCTGCCGCCGCTTCCGCCGGTGCGGCAGTGGCTCCCGCCGCTGGTGATCGCCTGGCTGGTGCCCGGCGGGGGGCATTTCTACCTGAAGCGGCATTACCGCGGGGCCATTCTGGGCGGATGCACGGTGATCCTGTTTGTGCTGGGGCTGCTGATGCGCGGCTATCTGTTCGAGCCGATGACAGGGGATCTGCTGACGACGATCATTTACGTGGGCGGAGCGATCGCCGACCGGGCGACGGGGCTGCTTTACATTCTGGCGCGCATCTTCGGCTACAACGCGCCCGACGTGGCAGGGCATTCCGTGGACTACGGGACGAAGTTTCTGGTGATCGCCGGGCTGTTCAACATTCTTGCGATGGTGGATGCCTTCGAGATCGCCACGGGGAGGAAGGACTGAGCGATGAAGGTGACGCTGACGCACTTTGAGGCGACGCTGATCCTGGCGATCTTCATTTCCGCTGTGCTGGCGGTGGTGACGAAGAAGACCGACGCGGAGCGGCTGCGCTACGGGCTGCGCTCGCTGGGCTGGTTTGCGGTGACGGTCTTCGGGCTGGCGTGGCTGATGTTCCTCGGGCACCGCTGAGACGGCGCAGGAGGGGGGAAGCTACTTCTTCACGCGGGTGACGGTTTCGCTGATGGTTTCCGGGCGGCCGAGTTCTTTCGGGCTATTGAGACTGGGCCGCTGGACGGCGAAAACCGTGACGACCGTGCCGTCCGGGCTCTGGCGCGAAGTGTAGATCTGGCGCTCGCGCAACTGCGGGGCGGCGGATTCGATGGGGCGTCCCGGGGCGGCGACGCCGTAGACGTCGACGACGGTGCTCTCGGTGCCGTCGGGGTTCTTCTGCGTGACGCTCGAGATCTGGCGGCTGAGGCGGAGCGCTCCGGCGGTGGCAGCTTCGTACTCTTCCACCTGCTGCTCTACGGTGGAGCCGGACTCGCGGGTGCGCGTGACCTTGCGCTGGGCGGGGACGAAGGCGCCGTTGGCATTGCGGACATAGATGGTTTCGTCGCGCTCGCTGGACTTGTCCGATTCACGCACGATCTCCGTGGCGGCGCGCTTTTCCTGCAGCTCGAAGCCGCCGTTGAGGGAGGGGCGCTCGATGCGCGTTTCGCTCACGGTGCGGTCGCCCTGTTTGCGGGCCTCGCGGACGGCCTTTTCCGCGGGGCGGAGGCTGCCGTTGATGTCGCCGCGGTAGACGGTGGAGACTTCCGTAAGCGTTCCGTCCGGGCAAACGACGGTCTCCGTGACAATCTTCTCCGGGGGCAATGGAGATCCGTTGGAGTCGAAGCGGCGGATGAGGCGTTCGGTGACCACCGTTCCGTCCGGGCGCTTCGTCACGCGCTCCTCGGTTTTCTCCACCGGAACCTGCCGCCCGTTGAGGTTTCGGACGGTTTCCGACGTGGAGCTTTGGTCCCGGGTGGCGACGGACCACTCGGTTCTGCGCCCGTTGGGGTCAAAGACGTAAGTGCGGGACTCCCGTGGCTGCCCCCAGAGGGCGGCGCAGGCAAGCCACACGATGAGTGAGCGCCTCATGGTCATACCATCGGCACTCCTGCGCGAGAAGATTAGCCGCGCTTACTGATACACGCTGACCGGCGGCTGCGGCGGATTCAGCTTGACCTCGATGGTCCGCTCTTCCTCGTTGATCTCGAAGGTCTGTCCGAAGGTCTGGTAGCCCTTGGCGATGACCTGGATCAGGATGTCGCCCTGCGGCAGCGGAGGGATCTTGGCCACGCCTTCCTGATTCGTGCGGGTCTGCCAGCTGGTATAGACCTTCTTGCCCAGCTTCATGTAGTTGCGCCCGCGCACGAACTTCACCACAACGCTCGCCATCGGGATGGGCCGGCCGGTGTGGCTCTTGACCTCGACGCGCAAGGTGGTCATCGGCGGATCTGCCCGCAGAGGCAAGACCAGCAGCGATGCCAGCAGCAGCAGGCGGATTCTCGCTCCCATGCCTTCATTTTAGGCCGCGGGAGAATCCGAGGCAGGCGCGGTGCGGCGCGCTTTATGGGAGCGAACTCGCGAATCGGTCATTCCGACTCCCGGCATCCCGGGTTCGCCGCCGCATCAGGGACTTTGAGAGCCTGCTCAGGGATCCGGAAAGCGGCAGGTTGAATTCCCGGCAGCGAACGGGAATGACGCGATGGGGCCCCAACCCCGCGAGACGCCGCCGGGGGCGGGACGGGTGAAGCGGATGGAAGGAATCGCCGTCCCGCAGCCGTGGTTTCAGCCGATGTCGGGGATCAGAAATGAACGATTCTGGCCGAGCACACGGCAGACGGCTTCCGCGGCGCGGTAGCCGCTGCGGACGGCGCCCTCCATGGTGGAGGGCCAGCCGGTTTGGGTCCAATCCCCGGCGAGGAATAAGTTGGCGTAGCGGGTGTCCGCGCGGGGGCGTTTTTCGGAGAGGCCGGGGCGGGCCGAAAACGTGGCGCGGATTTCCTTGACGACGTGAAAGCGGAGCAGGCGGGCGGCGCGCACTTCCGGCAGATAGCGGGTCAGATCCTCGCATGCGCGCGCGGCAGCTTGGTCGCGCGGCCAGTCCTGCAAGAAGCGTGCGGCGCTGACGACGAGCTGGATGTACCGCCCTTCGTCTTTGCTGAAGAACCACTGGAAGGGCGAGTCGAGCAAGACGCCGTGGGGAAGGGAAGTGACGGGACGGTCGAACCAGAGGTGGATGGCGGCGATGGGGGAGTGCTCGAAGGGGGACCAGTCGTCGAGCAATCCGGGCAGCAGGCGGCGGAGAGGTTCGAAGGGGAGGGCGGAGACGAAGGCGTCCGCTTCCAGGATGCCATCTTCTGTTTCGAAGGCCTGCACGCGCGCGCCTTGCAGGCGGACACCGGTGACTTTCGAGCGCAGGCGCAGCTCGACGCCTGGGAGTTTCGAGATGCGCTCCGCGGAAGCAAGGCCGCCGAGAGGGACGCGCGGGACGCCCATGTGGTAGGCGTCCTTGGCTGCCAGAAACGCGAGATGGAACACCTGGAAGCCGTGGCTGGCAGCCATGCGGTCGAGTTCCTCGTTGACGGCGCTGACGAGGACAGGCGCCCAGAAGCGGTTCACCGTGCGGGGGCTCTGGCGTTTTTCGTCGAGCCACTGCCGCATGGTAATGCGGTCCAGGTCCGTGCGGCGGGTACGCTCGCGGCGGAGCGCCGCGAGGGCGCGGACGGCTTCGAGTTTTTCGCGAAAAGAGAGGAAGCGCAGGGCGGCGAAGCTTTCGGCGAAGTGCGCCGGGGCCGGCAGAAGGCCCGCACGGAAGACGGAGCGGCGGCCGCCGGGCTCAAGGTAGTGGAATTCGCGATGGAAATCGATCAGATGTTCGACGCCGATCCGGCGGTAAAAATCGAGGAGATTCGTGCAGCAGCGAAGAAGAATATGCTGGCAATTGTCGATGATTTCGTCGCTGCCCGGGGCCGGGTAAGATGCGGCGCGGCCGCCGGGCCAAGGGCGGGATTCGAGGAGGATGACGCGGAATCCTGCGGAGGAGAGGGCCGCTGCCGCGGCGATGCCTGACAGGCCGGCGCCGGCGATGGCGACAGTGGCCATTCAGGGTTTCAACGGCAAGCGCGCCCGTTTGCCGCCGCCGCCCTCCGAGTCCCAGGCGAGGGCAAGCCAGGCGCAAATGAAAAGGAACAGGAGATAAACGGCGTCGGAGATCGACATGCTTCTGATTCCAGTCTGCCTGAACGGCCCGCGCCAGACAACGGCCTACCTGTACCAGTACCGGAGGCAAGCTTCCTGAAAGCAGGACTGGACTTGCCTCAGAGAGACGGAGACCAAGGCCCTAGGCCCCGGCCTCCTTCTTGCGGCGTTTCGCCGGGCGGAATTGCCGGACCATGTTTTCGATCATTCTCAAACCGTGGCCTTCATCCTGCGACAGCAGGCTTTCCGGGTGAAACTGCACGGCCTCGATGGGGAGGCTGCGGTGACGAACGCCCATGATGACGCCATCTTCGCTTTCGGCAGTGATCTGAAGCTCCTGCGGAAGCTTTTCGCGAATGGCGTAGAGAGAGTGGTAGCGGCCCACCTTGACGTCCTGGGGCAGCCCGGCGAAGACGCCGCAGCCGTCGTGGCGGACCCGGGAGGGCTTGCCATGCATGGGGTAGGGCAGGACGCCGAGTTCGCCGCCGAAGGCCTCGACGACGCCCTGCAGACCGAGGCAGACCCCGAAGACGGGGATGCCGCGGGAGGCGCAGGTGCGGACGACACCGGGCACGCCGAAGTCGGCGGGGCGGCCGGGGCCGGGGGAGATGAGGACCATGTCCGGATCGAGAGATTCGAGCAATTCCAGAGGGAATCCGGCCCGGTATGTGGTGACTTCGGCGCCGGTCTGCCGGACGTAATTGGCCAAAGTCTGGATGAAACAATCCTCGTTGTCGACAAGAAGGACGCGCATTCCACGGCCGGGCAGAGGGGGGCGTGCGGTCCGCTGCGCGGGCGGCTGCGGCTCGAGGGACTTGAAGAAGCCTGTGGCCTTCAGGCGGGTTTCGCGCTCCTCGGCGGCGGGGTCGGAGTCATAGAGGATTGTGGCGCCGGCGCCGTAGCGGGCGATGCCACCGCGCAGGTGTACGGTGCGGATCAGGATGCCCGTGTTGATGTCGCCGTTCAGGGAGAGCATGCCGACGGCGCCGCCATACCACCCGCGGGCGTCTTTTTCGAGGTCTTCGATGGCCTGGGCAGCGGCTTTCTTGGGGGCGCCGATCACGGTGACGGCCCACATGTGCGAGAGGAAGGCGTCGAGGGAGTCATAGCCGTCATCGAGCACGCCCTCGACGTGATCGACAGTGTGGAAGAGGCCGGCGTAGCGTTCGATGAGGCGGCGGCCGATGACCTGCACCGAACCGGGCTTGCAGACGCGCGACTTGTCGTTGCGGTCGACGTCGGTGCACATGGTGAGCTCGCTCTCCTCTTTGGGCGAGTTGAGGAGTTCGCGGATCAGGTCATGGTCGCGGAGGGGATCCCCTGTCCGGCGGACAGTGCCGGAGATGGGGCAAGTCTCGACGCGGCGGCCTTCCACGCGGACGAACATCTCCGGCGAGGCGCCGGCGAGCTGCTCGTCGCCGAATTGGAGAAGGAACTCGTAAGGGCTGGGGCTCCCGCGCTGGATGCGGCGGAAAAGTTCGGAGACGCTGCCTTCAAAGCCGGCGGAGAAGGTCTGGCGGAGGACGACCTCATAATAATCGCCGCGTTTCATGCCCTCGCGCACGCGCTCGACCTTGGCCATGTACTCTTCGGGCGCGTGGTCGCTGACAATTTCGGGCGGGGCGGCAGCGGGCTGCGAGGGGACGGGTTCGGTCTGCCGCACAAGGCCGAGGGTGGACAGCGACTCGAAGTCGAAGTCGTACTGATAGCGCTCAATGACCTCCTTCTTGCGGTCCATGAAGCAGATGTCGTCGCAGAGGAAGAGGCGGAGGTCGTGTTGTTCGGCGGGGCGCGGGAGGCGGAGCCGGATGGGATCGAACTGGAACAGCAGGTCGTAGCCGAAGGCGCCGACAAGGGCGAGCCGCCCATCGCGCGGGTGGCGGAATTCCTCGACGAGGGCGCGGAGGATGGAGAAGAAGGAGGGCTGCTTGCTGCGCTCCTCTTCCGGAAAGAGGGCGGGGAGGGGCTTCAGGCGGCCGCGGAGCGAGCCGCGGGCGAGCTCGAGCGAGTCCCAATGGGGGTGGGTGCCGAGCAGGCGATAAAACATTTCCGCAAGCATTTGTCCCCGCAGGTTCAGCGGGCGGAATTCGATTTCGCGGCCGGCGCCGAGGATTTCCAGCGGCGGGTGGATGGAGGCGACGTCCCAGCGGGAGTACCGTTCCGGGTACTCGTAGCCTGAGGAGAGGTAGATGCCGCGGTACCGGTCGAGCTCCCGCAGGAGATGGTCCAGCCCCTTGCGGTAGGGGAGCCGGGAGCGCGTGCGGGTGACGGTGACGCCGTGAGGCGTCGTGTAGCGAAGCGTGGCCATCCGGAACTATCAAGGGTAGCATCCGCTCACTGCGCGGCGCGCAGGCGGCGGGCTGCCTCGATGTAGCGGGCGGTGTTGGGGCCCTCAATCCATGCGGGAGCGGCGGGGTCGTTGGCGGCGCGCCACACGGCAATGGCGCTCGTGCGGACAGCGCGCTCCATGTTCGCGTAGTCGAGCTTGTCCCATTCGTCGCCGGGGCGGTGATAGTCGGGGAACGTCCAGGCGACGGCGACGGTGATGGCGGGGATGCCGGCGTCGGCAAGAGCCTGATTGTCGCTTCGTGCGAAGAAGGAGTCGCTGTTGGCGCCGTCCTTGAACGCCTCGACGCCGGTGTCTTTGCCCGCGAGTGTGAGCAGGTCCCCGAGCGTCGTGTAATCGAACCCGGAGGCGGTGAGTTTGCCGGCGCGCGAGCCGGAGTTGTCATCGGTGCGGCCCATCTGTTCGAAATTCAGGTTGGCGACAGTCTGGCGCAAAGGGAAAAGCGGGTTGCGGGCATAATAACGGGAGCCGACGAGGCCGCGCTCCTCGCCGAAATACAGCAGGAACACGAGACTGCGGCGGGGACGCTCGGGGTGGCGGGCGAAGGCTTCGGCGAGCGCGAGCACGGTGGCGGTGCCGCTGGCGTTATCGTTGGCGCCGTTGAAGATGCGGTCTTCGCCGGTGTCGCGTGTGCCGACGTGGTCGTAATGCGCGGAAAGCAGAATGTATTCGTTCTTCAGTTTCGGATCGCTTCCTTCGAGGACCGCGGCGACATTTTTCAGATCGACCGGCTGCCGCAGGGGTGCAGGCACGCGGAGGCTGACAGTGGAGGCGCCAGAGATCGTGTCAAGAGCTTTTGCGAATTCGGGGTCGGAAATCAGGATGAGGGCAGGGCTGCGGCGGGAAGGATCCTGGCGTTCCTCCAACAGGCTGCGCGGGCGGAACGTGGGGCCGGAGGCGATGACAGCCTGAGGCCCAAGGGCGAGCAGCTCGCGGCGCTTCTGCTGGAAGGCGGCGCCGCGCGGGGGAACGCTGAGCAGGACGACCTTGCCCTCCACAGACTCGCGCGCCGGGAGCGGATCGTCTGGCGATGTCCAAGTGACGCGCACGGCAGGAGCGGAATCGAGCTGGAGCGCGTCTCCCGAGAGGACGGCGGCACGGGAGGAATCCGCAGAATATTGCCCGCCGTTCCAGCGAATTTCTAAAGAAAACCCCTCCGCCGGGCGGGTGACGTTCTCCATGCGGGCGGTCTGGAAATAGCTCGAGCCGGCGCCGGGCTTGAGGCCGAGGCGGCGGAACTGGCTGGCGATGTATTCGGCTGCGAGGTCGAGACCGCGGGAGGGAGTGTCGCGTCCTTCCAGCGCATCCGAGGCGAGGAACGACACGTGAGCTTTCAGCAGGTCCGCGCTGATGGAGGAGGCGAGGCGGATTTCTTCCGGGGCGAGCGCCGCCGTGGCGGCGGCGATTGCCAGAAAAGCAGAGGAGAGTCGCAGGAAATTCTGTTTCATTTTTCGTTTAAAATCGGGAATTCCCATTCCTGATTCCAGCCGAAGCCGCGGCGGTTATCGATGAGCCGCATCCAGCGGGGCTCCAGGCAGTACAGGCGGCTGCGGGAGATGACGGGATCCAGTTCGGCGCCGAGCGAGAATTTCGACTTGTATTTTTCGATCAGCGCGCGGTGCTTGCGCACGGGGCGGGCGGCGCCTCGGATCTGCAAGCCGCGCAGCTCGTTCCACTGCCGGGAAGGGCGGAACACCGAGGCAGAGACGGGTGCGCCGGCGGCGATGACGCGGCTGTGGAGGCTTTCGGGCGAGCTGAGCCAGTAAAGGGTGAAGCCCTCGCCGCGGACGAAATAGAGGGGCGCGCAATGGGCGGCGCCGGAGTCGAGGGTCACGCCGAGCACCATGGTCCACTGCGAGTCGAGCAGCGCGGCGGCTTCCCGAAGAGGCTCTCTCATGCCGCCTTGTACCCCGCCACTTCGTCGAACAGCGCGAAGGCCGCCTGGATGTCGGAGGCGCGCAGGTGAATGGGGGTGGAAATGCGGAGGCGCTGCCCGCCGTAAAGCCAGATTTTTCGTTCCTTCGCCTTTCGCCAGAGGATCTCGAACGGGAAATTCTCCGGAAATGCGACGGTCACCAGGGCGCCGTAGAGGCGGTGATCGGCAGAGGAGAGCAGTTTCAGATAGGGGCGCCGGCGAGCCTCGTCGTAGACCCTGCGGGCGAGCTCGTGGATGCGTGCGTAGACGTGATCGGGGCCAAGGGCTTCCAGGAAGCGCTTGCCCGCGATCATGCCCGCGAGGATGGCGCGGTTGTTGGTTCCGATTTTCATGAACCGTGCGGCTTTCAGGTCCGTCTTGTCCCAGTCGCCGGTGACGATGACGGGCCAGTGGCGGTCAAGGTGCTCCTCGCGGATGTACATCAGGCCGCACCCTGCCGGAGCGAAGAGCCACTTGTGGGGGCTGCCGGCGAAGAAGTCGCATTCAAGGTCGGAGATGCGGAAGGGCACCTGCCCGTTCATGTGGGCGCCGTCGACCACGGTGAGGACGCCTTTGGCGCGCGCCGCGCGGCAGATGTCGCGGACGGGCAGCAGGACGCCCGTGGGACTGAGGATGCCGCTGAAGCTGAGCACGCGGGTGCGCGGGCCGATGGCGGAGACGATGACATCGGCAAGCTGGCCGGCGCTTTCCGGCGGATGGGGGAGCTTGACCTCGCGGACGGTGATGCCGTGCCTCCGGGCGCGCAGCGCCCACGGGGCGATGCCGCTGGGGTGTTCGTGATCGGTGATCAGAACCTCGTCGCCCGGCTTGAGATCGATGCCATTGGCGATGACGCTCATGGCCTCGGTGGCGCAGTGGGTAAAGGCAAGCTCTTCCTTCTTGCAGCCGACGAACGCGGCCATTTCGGCGCGTTCCTCATCGAGGGTCTCGTAGCCCCAGCGGGGGTAATCGTCATGGATGAGGGCGGCAGCCGTTTCGAGATATTCGGTGACGGCGCGCACCACAGGGCGGGGCGCCACGCCGAGGCTTCCGTTGTTGAGGAAGGCGCGCCAGCCGGGGAGGAGGAACTGCTCGCGGCGCACCTGAAGCCAGTATTTCTCGGGGTCTTTTTCGCGCAAGGCAGCGGGGGGGAGGGGCCGAACGTCGGCGGCCGCGCCGCGCGCGGCGACGCCGAACAGGGAGAGCGCGACGGCATCCCGGCGGTTCATGCTTTCAGAATATCGCGGGCGCCGGAGATCACCGCTTCGGCACGGAGACGGTGATGTTGCGGAAGCGCACGCCGCCGGCGTGATCGCCCTGAATGAGGAAAGGACCGGGCAGCTCCTCGTCTGCGTCGAGGGCGCCGCCGGTGATGCCTTCGATCTCCTGCCGGTCGATCGTGACCACTCCGTTCTGGACCACAGTGAGCGTGCGGCCGACGAGCGTCACATCAAAGACGTCCCACTGCCCCGGGCGGTTGGCGGGCGCAGGCTTGGGGGCGATGCGGCCATACACAGATCCCATGCGCCGCTCGGGCGGGCTCGTGCCGCCGGGCTCGTTCTCCAGCTGGATCTCGTACCGCCCGCGCAGATAAAAGCCGCTGTTGGTGTGTTCGGGGAGCATGACTTCGAAGTGCAGGCGGAAGTCCTCGAATTTCTCCGTGGTTTTCAGGTTGGCGCCGAGCTTTTCGTTGACAAGCTCCCCGTTGATTGCCTTCCAGTGGCTGTTGGCGGGATTGCCTGCGGGCTCCCATCCTGTGAGGTCACGGCCGTTGAACAAGGGGCGAGGCTCGCTCCACTCGCGAGGCTCGGGGCGCTTGAGTTCGGGGGCAGGCTTGCCTTCGAGCGGCGTGACGGCGTCTCCGCGCCGGGCGACCCCGACGAGCTTGCCGCCGCGGTTTTCCAGCTCCCAGACGACGGCGGGGCGGTTGGGGCCGGAGGCGGCGATGTTCAGGATCAGCTTCCCATCCTCGATCCTGGCGTCCTTGACCTGAAAGACGTTGCCGCCAGTGGGCTGATACCAGACTTCCAGGGCGCCGCCGCGGTCATAGATCCCCAGCCAGCTGGCGCGCTGGCCTCCGGGCGTCTGGATGTTGAAGTTCCAGCGGCCGAGGAAGGGGTTCTGCCAGGCCAGCAGCGGGGCGAGGAAAATCGAGCCGAGGACGGCGATGCGGCATCGGATTAGCTGCATGGCGAAAGCATACCGCAGAAGGCAGGGATTGCGGCGGGGGCCGGCCAGTGCGGCGGCCAGTATAATCCTAGATGTGACTTCCGCCAAATGGATCGCCCTCACTGTGCTGGCCTTGCTGGCCGGCTGCTCGAAGAACATTCAGACCAATGAAGCGGTGCGCGCCGGCGTGATCAAGCACCTGTCGCAGAATTCGGGGCTGAATCTGGCGCAGATGGACATCGAGGTGACCAGCGTAACCTTCCGCGACAATGAGGCCGATGCGGTCGTCGGCTTCAAGCCGAAGGGCGCGGCGGCAACGTCCGGAATGTCGATGCGCTACACGCTGGAGCGGCAGGGCAACGAGTGGGTGGTGAAGAAAAAGGCGGACTCCGGAATGGGGCATGGGATGATGCCGCCGCCGGATCCGGCGCCGGCAGGGCAGGGACAGCTGCCTCCGGGGCATCCTCCGGTCGGGGGACAAGGCACGGGAGCGGGGACGAAGCAGTGAAGCGCGTCGCGGTGCTGGGCGGCGGGCCCGCCGGCGCTATGGCTGCCGCAGGGCTGGCGGAAGCAGGCGTCCGGGTGGTGCTGCTCGATGAGAAGCTGGCCTGGGAAAAGCCGTGCGGGGGCGGAATCACTTACAAGGCTTACCGGCAGTATCCGTTCCTGCTGGAGAACCCGGTTCCGAAAAAACAGGTCTACGAGGCGCGCCTGAGCGAGCCGCGCGGCGGCAGCGTGTCCATGCGCCTGCGCCATCCGCTGGTGATTTATTCGCGGAAGGATCTGAACCAGATGCTGCTGGACCGTGCGGAAGCCGCGGGAGCGCAGCTGGAACGGGAACGGGTGCTCGCTCTGGAGCCGAAAGAAGACGGCTGGCGGGTGCGGACGCGGCACGGAACTCTGGAGGCGGACTTCGTGGTGGTGGCGACGGGCGCGCGGAACACGCTGAAAAGCGTGGGTACAGAATGGAAACCGGGCGACATGATGTGCGCCCTGGGCTATTATGTGCCGGAAGCGCGGTCGGAAATTGACATCCAGTTTTTCCCGAATTTCGAGGGTTATATCTGGGTATTTCCGCGCTGCGACCATCTTTCCGTGGGGATTTGCGGGAAAGGAGTGCCTTCGCATGAGGCTAGGGAACAGCTCCACCGGTACATGGACGAGCACGGCATCCCGCGCGCCGGGGCGCAGTTTTACGCGCACGTGATCCCGGCTCTGGAGCGTCCGAGCTGGCGCTCGAACCGCATCAGCGGTCCGCGGTGGGTGGCGGCGGGCGATGCCGCGGGACTGGTGGATCCGGTAACAGGAGAAGGACTGTATTACGCGATCCGCTCCGGCGATCTTGCGGCGCAGGCGATACTGAACGAGCGTCTGGAGCCGGGCTCCCGGCACGACTTCTACACATCCCTGCTGCATGGGGAATTTCTCGAAGATCTGGCATTCGGCGCCGGGCTGGCGAAGCGGTTCTTTATTCAGCAGGTCATGTTCTCGAGCGTGCCGGCGCGGATGATCGAGCTGATGCGCCACTCGCCGCGGATGCGCGACATCGTGCAGGATCTGTTCGCCGGCACGCAGCGCTACCTGGATCTGAAGGACCGGATTCTGGCGAACCTGAACGGCACGCTGCGCGAGATCGTCTATGGCGCCATGCTCGGGCACCGCGTGGTGAAGGAAGGCAGGCAAGGGTGAACACGAAGCGGAGCGAGGAGCTGTTTGCGCGGGCGCAGCAGCGAATTCCCGGGGGCGTGAATTCCCCGGTGCGGGCATTTCGCAGCGTAGGCGGCACGCCGCGCTTCATCCGGCGCGGCGAGGGCTGCCGGATCACGGATGCCGACGGCAACACGTATGTGGACTACATCTGCTCGTGGGGGCCGCTGATTCTGGGGCACGCCTTTCCGCCCGTGGTGGAAGCGGTGCGCGAGGCTCTGGAGAACGGCTCGAGCTTCGGGGCGCCCACTGAACGGGAGGTGGAGCTGGCGGAACGGATTTGCGCCGCGGTGCCATCGGTGGAGATGGTGCGGCTGGTGAATTCCGGGACGGAAGCCACGATGAGCGCGCTGCGTCTGGCGCGCGGATACACCGGCCGGACGCTGACCGTGAAGTTCGAGGGATGCTACCACGGGCATGTGGATTCGCTGCTGGTGAAGGCGGGCAGTGGCGTGGCGACGCTGGGGATTTCGGGCACGGCGGGGGTGCCGGAGGAGTTTGCGCGGACGACGATCGCGCTGCCTTACAACTCGGTGGAGGCGTTGGAGGCGGCGTTTGAGAAGCACGGCGGCGAGATTGCGGCGGTGATTGTGGAGCCGGTGGTGGGCAACATGGGCTGCGTGCTGCCGCAGCCGGGCTTCCTGGAAGCGATGCGGGAGCTGTGCACCCAGCACGGCGCGCTGCTGATCTTCGATGAAGTGATGACGGGATTCCGGCTGTCGCTGGGCGGGGCGCAGCAGTTGTACGGAATCCGTCCGGATCTGACGACGCTCGGAAAGATCATCGGCGGCGGGCTGCCGATTGCGGCCTACGGCGGGCGGGCGGATGTGATGAGGCACGTGGCGCCCTCGGGCGGCGTGTATCAGGCGGGCACGCTTTCCGGGAATCCGTGCGCGGTGGCGGCGGGGATCGCCATGCTGAAGTACCTGGCCGAGCATCCGGAGGTCTATGACCGCGCCGCGGCAGCCGCGAAGGCTGTCTGCGCGGCAGCGCCGCCCGGGGTGACGGTGCAGCGGGCTGGCTCGATGTTCACGTTCTTCTTCACCGACCGGCCGGTGTATTCGTGGGAAGACGCGGCCACGTGCGACACGCAGAAATACGCCGCATTTTTCCATCATCTGCTGGAAAACGGGGTGTATTTTCCGCCCTCGCAGTTTGAGGCAGCGTTCGTTTCTGCGGCGCACGACGAGGCGGCGGTGGAGCAGACGGTGGCGGCGGTCCGGTCCTTCCGGGGGTGAGCCTCCTGTCCCGGGCGGCGTTCGCCGCGCCGGGCGTTTCGGGAAAAAATGCAGGCAAGATCCCGGCGAGCGGGACGATCCGGAATCGACAGATTGGCACGCTTCCAGCTCCGCACAAGCGAAGCGCGCGGCCGCCGGGCGCCGGAAGAGAAGTGCGACGGAGACGCGAGCTACCACTGCAGCTTGAGCGCCAGCTGGATTTGGCGCGCGTTGCGAGCTTCCGTGACCTGGCCGAAGTTGGCATCGCCGACCATGCTGCTGGGGCTGTTGAACTGCGCGTGGTTCCAGGCATTGAAGAACTCGGCGCGCAGCTGGAGCCGCAGATCCTCCAACAACGAGAAAGTTCTGTCAATCGCGATGTCCCAGTTGTTCACGCCAGGTCCGGTGAGGATGTAAGCACCGGAGTTGCCGAAGAAGCCGGGCTGCGGGGCGGCGAAACAGGAGGGATCGAACCAGAAGAGGCCATTGGTGCGGAGATTCCTGTTGCGGAGCTCGTTGCGGCCATGGCAGAGCCGATCGGCGCGGAAGTTGGTGAGCGGGGCGGGGGTGTTGTTTGGGGCGTTGACGGTGAAAGGATTGCCCGCGGAAAAAGTAGCGATCACGCTTGCCGCCCAACCGGAAAGGAGATTGTTCCAGACCGGGGGGACATGGGCCAGGAAATGCTTCCCGCGGCCGAAGGGCAGCTCCCACACGGTGGCAGCTGTGAGCTTGTGCGGCACGTTGAATCCGGCCAGGCCCTTGTCGCAAGCCAGGCAGGAACCCATCTGGTTCAAGGGTGCGTTGGCGCCGCCCTGTTGCGTGTTGGTGAGGGCCTTCGACCATGTGTAATTGGCAAGAAGGTTGAAGCCGCCGGAGAACTCGCGCTGAAGCTTTGCGTTGAACGCATTGTAGCTGGCGAAGCCGGCGTGCGCCGCAAAATAGACGTAGGAATACTGAGGCCAGCGGATCGCAGAGGGGTTGCAGGCGAGGGTTCCGGGAGAAGAGCAGTCGTTGACGTTCCAGCGGATGGGCAGCTTGCGCGACTGGGAGCCGATGTAGGCGAGCTCGATCAGCATGTCGCGGCGAAGCGAGTGTTGAACGCTGAAGTTCCACTGCATCGAGTAGGAGGACCGCAGCCCCTGGTCCAGGGCGAAGACCGTGCCGCTGACATTGTCAGCGAATTCCCGGGTGATCGGTTTCAGCGAAATGGGCGGAAAGACGTTGTGGCCGAGAAGATAGGCAGGGTGGGGGCTGTATGGGCTGTTGGCGATGGACTGCACGATGGCGACGCCCGGCGCGGTGATCCCGAACAGCAGGTAGAGAGCCCGGAGCTGCGGGTAGTAGACGCCGGCGCCCGCGCGGACCACGGTGCGCCCCCCGGATCTCGGTTGCCACGCGAAGCCCACGCGAGGAGAAAAGTTGTTCAGGTCGGTGCTGAAAATTCGGGGATCGATCTCCCCCAAGGCGGCATACAGCACCTTCCCCGTGCGGAAGTCGAAGGCATGGGGATACATCCGGTCGTTGCCGGATGGGTTCGGTGGAGTGGCCAGATACCAGCCGAGGCCGAGGTTCAGCGTCAAGCCGGACCGAAGCCTCCAGGTGTGCTGGAGAAAGGGATTGAATTCGGTCCAGCGGTAGTGTGTGCGGGGCATGGAGGTGACGGTTCCGCTCACCGGGATGCCCAGCAGGAAGTCGGCGAAGGAGCTGCCTGTGGATGCGGCGGGGGCGGGCTGTCCGCCCGGGCCCGGGGCAAGGCCGGCTGTGAAGACGCTGTTGAACACCAGCGTGCCGCGGGCGTTCCAGTTGGCGCTCTCCTGCACCGTGCGGACGTAATGCAGGTTGACGCCCGCGGAGATTTCATGCGCACCGCGGAACATCCGCAGGGAGTGATGCAACTGATAGTTGTTATCGATGTTTCCGATCAGGCTTTGAGGGGCGCCGAAGGAGCTGAATCCGTTGAGTTGGATTGCCGGAACTCCGTCAACGTCGGCCGTTCCGGTCAGGCCGATTTGTCTCTGCACCCCGGGCTGTCCGATGCCTCCATAGAAGAGGTACGGGCGGGTGAAACCGGCTCGAATTTCGTTCACAAGGTGCGGGCCGAATACGCTGGTCAATTGCGCCATCGCGTAACGGGTGTTGAGGTGGTAAAAGTAGCCCGAGACGGGGAAAAGGCCCGGGTTTTCCACGGGCGAATTTTCATGCAAGTATTGGCCGAACAATGTATGGCTCTTGCTCAGAATTGCATCGAGGCGCAGCCCGCCCTGATCGGAGCGCTGTGTGCGGGGAGGCGCGGCGAAGAAGTTCAGGGGGCGCATGTCGTAGCTGGCGCCCGGCCGGTAGAAGTCCAGCAGGCGTTGTGCGACGGGGTTGAGGCGGGCGGCAGGGATTACGTTGCCGGCGAAGGGCTGGCGCGCGCTGGTGGATGAGGAAAAGCTGTTCGGGTCAAAGATGGGCGCAGGGAGTTCGGAGAAATCGCCGCCGAACATTGCCCTGGTGGGGGAGAAGCCTCCCTGGGGCGCGGACAGTGATTGCCGGAACCCTTCGTAATTGGCGAAGAAGAAGATCCGGTTGCGGAGGAGCGGTCCGCTGAGTGCGCCGCCAAACTGATTCCGCCGGAACGGCCCTGGACGGGGTTTCGGCTCGAAGAACGTGCGGGCGTCGAACGCGTTGTTCCGCACGAATTCAAAGGCCTCGCCGTGCAGACTGTTGCCGCCGGACTTGGTAACCACGTTGACGCTGCCCGGGGCGGGGCCGAGGCTTGGCATGATGAATCCCTGCACAACCTTGAACTGGTCGACGGCTGCGACGGACACGTTCAGCGAGAGGTTCCCCAGCCGGCTGCCCGCCACCGAAATGCCGTTCACCGCAAATGCGATGAGGTCTTGCTGGGCGCCGGCGATGGTGATGGCGCGGTCGGAGTGTCCCGTCTGGGCCGACAGGAAGTCCGACGAGGGCGCCCCGCCGTCCTGGGCCGCGCCAGAAAGGTAGCCGAGCCGCAAGTAGTTCCGCCCGTTCAACGGGAGCCGCTGCACATTCACCGGCTCGATGAACGTCCCGAGCTCGTTGGAGCCCGTATCCATCAGAGGGGAGGAATCCGAGCCATCCACGGTGAGGCTCTCGGTCACCGGGCCAAGCTCCAGAACGACGTCGATCGAGGCCCGTTGCCCGACGGTGACGCGGAGATCGGAGAGTTCAAATGTCCTGAACTCACTTTTCTCGACTCGCAACCTGTAATTTCCGACCGGGACGGCAGGGAATGAAAAAAATCCGGCGTCGTTTGTCACAGCGGCGAATTCCGCACTGGTGGCCAGATTGACGAGACTCACGCTGCAGCCCGGAATCACCGCGCCGGAGGCATCGAAAACACGTCCTTCCACTACGGACGTGTTGGTTTGCGCAATCGCCAGGGAAACACTCAGAAAAGAGATCAGGCCCAAAAGCGAGATCCATCCACGCACGAGACTCACCCTTTGCCGGAGTATCGCATCCGGACATCGGACTTTCAATACTGCGAATGTATTACCCGCTGGCAGGCCCGCCGGAGCGAGGAGGCAGCAGCTCGCGCATCCCGCCAGCTCCGGAAGCGCCCCCTTTGCGGCCGGCCTCGCCACGCAGCACGCTGGCGCGATTGTCTCTCTGCGGACCGGACGGCACGGTCCCGGGAAGGTGCAGCCAGTTGCCACATGGAACGGCCTGCCGCGTTTCCCCACCATTCGCCTGAAAGCAGAGCGAGTTCCCGTCCTCCGGATTCGAGAAGGCCCTCTGGTCCACGGCGCTTCAGAAGGCGCCTGTGGAACAGACCGCGGCGGCCATTCGGTCTTTCCGGGCGTGGATCCCTGCCCGCCTCCACGAAGCAAGATATCCGGGAGACGCGAATTCCGCGGCGAACGTCGCAATCCGCTCAGGCAATCTCGCGGGAGACCTTCAAGAAATCAGGAGGTCCGCGCTAACGGGGACAATTCCCGGCTCTGTCCGGTGATCAGGGTGCTCCCTGAGCTGAATGTCCGGAGCATCCCGCAGGCACGATTTTCGGAAGGCCTTCGCGGCGGCTTTCTGGACAACGGCGGCAGAACGCTGGCGACAGGGCGGAGACGTGTGCGCACGCAGCGCGGCATGCAGCGGAACTGTGCGGGCGTATGAGCGGCCCGCGAGCGCGACTCAAAAGCTGGGTGAGAACCGGCGCCGGGGCGGCGATCTTCAGGCTCGATCCTCAACGGCTTGGAAGCTTTCGGTGGAGTGAAGAGGGCGCGGAGAAACTTCCGAGGTCTCGGCCCCGTCTTCTTGTCGGTGGCTTCCGCGGACGAAAAAACCGTTGCGTATTCTCATTTCCGGAGTTCGCACGGCCGAGCGGCTCTGTTGGTAGCCGCTGCCGGAGCCTTGCTGCTTGCGGCGATGGGCGCAGCATCTGGCGCGCCGCCGGATCCGCGGGATTCACAAAACATCGGCTCAAAAACCCGGTTCACTCCCCGGCAGTATGCCGACCTCAAGACGTGGGAGGAGCGCCGGGCGGCTCTGCGAAGGCAGATTCTGGTCTCCGCAGGCTTGTGGCCCCTGCAGGCGCGCGCAGCGGTTCCCGTTCACCGGTTCGGCAAGGTGGACAAAGGCGCCTACGTAGTGGAGAAGCTGGCGCTGGAGACCTTGCCGGGATTTCTGGTGGGAGCGAACCTGTACAAGCCGGCGAAGCTGACGCGGCCGGCGCCTGCCGTGCTCGTTGCGCACGGTCACTGGAAGCACGGGCGGACGCACGATGCCGAGGATTACTCCGTCCCGGCTCTTTGCGCGAATCTGGCGGCGCAGGGCTTTGTCGTCTTGGCGTGGGACATGGTCGGCTATGAAGACACGAAGCAGCTGCCGCACGATTTCGGACGCTCGCCGGAGGAGCTCGCATGGCTGTTTTCGCCGTTCAGCCTGCAATTGTGGAATGCCATCCGCGCGCTGGATTTCGTCGAATCCCTGCCGGAGGTCAACCGGTTCCTGGTCGGGATGACGGGAACATCCGGCGGCGGAACGCAGACCTATCTTCTGGCGGCGGTGGACGAGCGCATCCGTGCGGCGGCGCCGGGGGGCATGGTCTCGGCGACGTTTCAGGGCGATGACGTGTGCGAAATGGCGCCGGGGCTCCGGGTGGGGACGAACAACGTGGAACTGACATCGCTGATCGCCCCCCGCCCGCTGCTCCTGGTGGCGGCGACGGGCGACTGGACGCGCGAGACACTGCAGGTGGAACTGCCGGCGATCCGCTCCGTCTACCGGCTGTACCGGCAGGAGCGGCGGGCTTCGGCGGCGATGATCGATGCCGGGCACAACTCCAACCGTGAGAGCCGTGAAGCAGTGTATGCCTTTTTCCACCGCACGCTGGGGCGCCCTTCGCATTCTTCTGCGCCACCGAGGGAAAGCAGCGCTGTGCCGGTGCCGTCGTGTGAAGAGTTGCTGATCGGAGAACCGATGCAGGCAATCGCGCGAGCCACGCGCGGCGAGATTCTGGCGGCGTGGCGGGACATGGCGTTGCGGCGCACGGCAGCCATGAAGCCTCATCAATTGCGTGAGCGGCTCGCAGCGCTGCTGCATGTGAGCATGCCCAACGAAGTGACGGTGCCGGAAACCACCGCGGAGCTGGTGTTGCTGCGGACGGACACGGGCACGTCGGTGAGGGCCGATTGGCTCGTGCCGCCATCCGAGGAAACTTCGGAGTTCGAGATCGTCGTCAGCACCACAGGGCTGGCATGCGAAGAATGCAAAGCTCCTGCGCCGGATGACAGGCGGCGGGCGCGGCTGGTGGTCGAAGTGTACAAGCCGACAGCGCCCCCGCAGCCGTTCGATCTCGAGCGGCTCACGTTCCGCAGGAGCAACCTTGCCGAGCGCGTGCAGGACACTCTCGCCGCGGTGCGCTACGTTTCCGGCTTCGCGCAGGGCAGGCGCATTTCTCTTTCCTGTCATGGGGCGGCGCGGGCATGGTGCCTGGTAGCGGCTGCCCTGGCGCCGCCCGAATCCGGTGTCCGGCTGGACGCAAGTCTGGATGAGAGGCTGGCGTCAGGCCTGGCGGAATACCTGAACCATCCAGGCGTGGCCTACGCCGGCGGCGTCTCCGTGCTCCTACGGCTGGCGGGCGGGAGCGGGGTCCCCGGCAACGCGCCCGATACAATGGGAAAGTGATTCGGAGCCTGATTTTCGATCTCGGCCGCGTGATTGTGCCATTCGACTTCCGCCGGGGCTATGCGCGGATGTCGGAGCGTTGCGGCCTGGCGCCGGAGGAGGTGCGCGCCCGGCTGGTGGCCGACGGGCTGGTGCGCGAGTTCGAATGCGGACGGATGGACAGCCGCCAATTTCATCGCAGAGTGGCGCAACTGCTGGACTCGGACGTCGATTTTGACGAATTTCGCGAAATCTGGTTCAGCATTTTTCTGCCGGAAACGCTGGTGCCCGACACTCTGCTGGAGCAGCTCCACCGGCGTTACCGGATGGTTTTGTTGTCGAACACGAACCCGCTGCATTTCGAGCTGATCCGCGAACGGTACCCGATCCTGCGCCACTTTGACGTTTTCGTGCTCTCCTACGAAGCCGGGGCAATGAAGCCCGAGCCCCGGATTTACGAGGCTGCGGTCAACGCTGCGGGCTGCGCGCCGCAGGAGTGCTTCTTCACGGACGACATCCCGGAGTATGTGGAGGCAGCGCGGAAGATGGGCATCGATGCCGTGCTGTTCGAGGGCGCCGAGAAGCTGGAGCAAGACCTGCGGGCGCGCGGCGTGCTGCCGCCTCAATAGGCGAGGAGCCGTTCGGCTTCGCGCTGGATGTCCTGCGTCCGGGGCAGGATGGCGTCTTCGAGATCCGGGTGGTAGCCGACCCACGTGTCGAGGGCGGCGACGCGCCCCACCGGGGCGTCGAGATGCTCGAACAGCTCGCCGGCGATGCGGGCGGCGATTTCCGCGCCGTAGCCGAAGCTGAGCATGTCCTCATGGACGATCAGGGCGCGGCTGGTCTTGCGGACGCTGCGGGCGATGGCCTCCCAATCGCAAGGCGCCAGCGTCCGGAGATCGAGGATCTCGATTGACCGCTCCGGTTGTTTCTGCCCGGTCCTGAAGGAAGCGCGAGACCAATCAATTGCAATTCATGTGAGACCAATTCGGCATGAATTGCGTCGCAAACCGGCTCATCCGTTTGCCTGCCCGGCTTGACAGCCGGATCTGTCGGGCCGCCGTTGCGTGCCCGGGTGCCACGACTGAACGCATGTCCGGCGGCCGTGAAAATTCGGCTCGTCCCGCCCTTGCTCCTCGCCAATCGAAGCGCTTCGGTCAGCCTGCTGATGGACAGGCGACCGCAGCCGTGCGCCTCGCACAGACAAAGGTTTCTCCGTCGCGTCGTTTTCGCAGCCGTCGCAGACGGACCCTGCTCGCATTCGCCGCCCGGGCCGCATTCAGACGAGGCAAGAAACGGCACGGACCAAACCCGGACCGCGGCACGCTCCTGGTCCGGAAGG
The DNA here is from genome assembly GCA_037481575.1 of Bryobacteraceae bacterium. Lineage (GTDB taxonomy): Bacteria > Acidobacteriota > Terriglobia > Bryobacterales > Bryobacteraceae > JANWVO01. Next base: position 26,816 of record JBBFLJ010000020.1, read on the forward strand.
GGGCATAAAAGGGGCAAGGCGCATTGGCTGTGGAGCGGAAAACCGTGATTTCGAACCTGTTGTCCCCATCTGGGGACTTGACCAAGCGCCGAAGGCGACAAATACTATCTGCAAACTTGCATAAATGCGGTGGTAACTGCCGTGGTCTTTGCGAGATTGGTTACTTGCGTGATGGTGCTTGGCTGCGTTTCAGGAGGGCAGCCGCCGGATCAGCGAGACGCGATTGTAACAAAAGGCCTGCGCCTGCTGGAGGAGGGCCGCTACAGAGAGGCGGCAAATGTTTTTGAAGAAGCCTGGGAGGCGGATCCATCTGACGCACTGGTCGGAGAGAACTATGCTCTGTGCCTGCTGCACGGCCGCCGTGCTGTGAGCGAGGCCATGGACGTGCTGGAGAAGGTCCGCGCACTCGGCGGGTGGTCCAGCGTGCTTGTCTTTCACATCCATGAAAATGCCTTTCTCTCGGGCGGTGTCACGAGCGACTTCTGCGCAGGAAGGCTGAGGGTCGGCAAGGACGTCCTTGTTTTCGAGTCCTCCAATCCGGCGCATTCCGTCCGCCTCGAGGCGTCACAGGTGAGAAGGATCCGTCTCAACAGGCTTCTGGGCAGCACGGAAAAGGCCTTCCACATCGAGACGATCCAAAAGAAGAAGATCAATTTCCGGCCTGCCTCTGCACCCGAGGAGACTTACCCGGTCATCGAGCGTCTGGTTCTCAATCTGATCAGTCGAAAGGAGTGATAGATGGTGCCTTTGAACAAACACAGATGCATTTGGGCGGTGGCGTTGGTCCTCGCCGCAATTCTTCCTCTGCCAGCGAAGGATAAGAAAACGAAGGAGGAAAAGAGACGGGAGCAGGAAGTCAAGTCAGCGGAAAAACAGGAGAGGCAATACGAAAAGCTGCGTCAGTTCGCCATCAATCTGTATGAAAATGACTATGAGTTTCGGGAGGCGGTGGATCGTGACTACGAAGAAGTCATGCGAAGCCACAGCGAGCAGGCGTTCCAGACCAACCTGTCGCGCAAGTCGATCACCGTCTCTGTACAGGAAGACCGGTTCAGGCGGCATTTCCACCTGTACGACAACCCGGCAGTCCAGTACTATGTAAATTCGATTGCGCAGCGGCTCGCGCCTCCGGACACCGACAGGTTGTTCGCGGTCCGCTTGACGCCCTCGCCGATTCCTTCCGCCACAACTTTGGCGACAGGCTCGATTTACATCTCCACGGGACTTGTGTCGATGCTGGAGAACGAAGCCCAGTTGGCCTATGTCGTCGCCCATGAAATGGCGCACGTTCTGAAGGACCACTGGAAGCTGAAGTCGATGATGCGGCTGGCTGAGCCCGTCTACAACGAAAAGCAGGCACAAAAAGCGGCCTGGATTTCTCTCATCGCGACCGGGATTGGCGCCGGCATCGGCGCGGCGGCTACGAGAAACTCCGGCGGGGCGGCCGCGGGAGCCGTGGCTGGCATGGCGGTCGGCGCAGCTGTAGGATTCACGATGAATCCTCTGCTGTCAGTGGATTTCGACAAGGTGCAGGAGGACGAAGCCGACCGGGAGGCATTCCAGATCCTGCTCAGGGCGAAATACGATCCGGGCGAAGTACCCCGCCTCTTTCTGGTGCTGCAAAACACGGTCAATCTGGACACTCGCGCCTCGCTCGGGTTCATTGGAAACCGGCGGCGGATCCGCGAAAGGCTGGACAACTGCAAGGATCTGATCGAGAAAGCTTACAAGGCGGATATCGAGTTGAAGAAGAGCAAGGGAGAGCTGATCGGAGACAACCCGCAGTTCCGGCACCTGATGGCCGAGCTGAAGCGCGACAACGGGATCCTGGCCTACTACTACGACATGTTTGCCCTTGCCAGGAATAATCTGGCTGACGCAGTGGCCATTCGCAGCAATGATCCGTCGGCGCAGTACTACTACGGCAAGGTGCTGCAACTGACCGCGCGAACGCCGGAAGACCACCGTGCTGCCGATGAGGCCTTCCGGATGGCCATTCAGCATGACGCACGTGGCCTCAACTTCGGCGCTCATCTGCACCGGGCCCTGATGATGATGGGCGACCTGTCGAATCTCGACAAGGCCAAGATTGTCCAGGAGCTGCAGGCATACGTCGACTCGTACATCAAATACTCCGACATGAGCGTCCGCGGCGCGGCTTATCTTCCGCCCAATCTGGAGTCGGTCTATGACTATCTGATGACTGTCGGTGAATTCAAATGGGTTCCGACGATGCCGGAGAATCCGGTCCTGCTCAACACGCAGTTGTTGAAGCCGGGAAGCGTGGCGCAGCAGGCTGAGGTTGAACAGCAGGTAATGCAGGAGGTTCTCCAGCCTGTGCAGCCGGCACCGGCTCCGGCGAAGCCGATGAGGAACACATCTGCCCCTGTGCAGAGGCGGAAATGAGGTTGCTGGCGGCAGCTCTCCTGATTGCCGGGATAGCGCTCAAGGGCGGCGCACAGACGGGTGCGCCGCCCCGTTTCGCGCTGGAGATTCCCGGCCTCGAGGACGTGTCCGCCCTCGGCGAAATCGTCGAGTTGCCGGTGGCGCGGCTGGACAGCATCACAATCCACATCCTGGAGCCGCTCGCCTCCAGGGTCAGCTATGCGAGAATCTTCCCTCGCCTGAACTCGCAGGGAGCGTCGGTGATCAGTCAATTCCGCACCTCTGCGCGGGGGAAGAGCGTGGTGCTGAACCTGAATATGCGCGACGACATAACCCTGGAACCAGGGGTCAACACGCTGGAGATTCTGGTGCAAGACGTCAACGGCCGCCAATATTACCGCAACTGGATTCTCAGGCTCCGGGAACAGGCGCGGAACGACTGGTTTGCCTATGAATTCACCAGAGGCAAAGGGCCCGGCGGAGGTGTCCCGCCGGAGATAGAAATCATGGAACCTGCCGGTCCCGCCAAGGGAGACCGCGTGCAGGTGCGGGGTAATGTGACAGCCCAGAATACCCTCGCGTTTCTCTCGGTCGGAGGCCAGTCCATCCCCGTTCAGAACTCTTCGGCGTCAGCGGAGTTCAACGTCACACTCCGGCTGCAGGCAGGGCAGCGGAATGTTGTGGTCGAGGCAGCCGACATCGCAGGCAACCGGACGAAAGTGGTCATCCCGGTGGCCGAATCAAACGCGGTCCGTCCCGGTCCGTCCACTGGCGACCGGGTGGCGATCCTTATCGGCCTGTCCCGGTTGCTGCATGCCGGATCTCTCCCCTGCGCACCCGGGGCGCATGCGGCCGAAGTCTCGAGCGTGGCTGAAGTATTGAAGTCCTCTCTCAAATTGAGTCCGGAACGCCTGGCCGTGCTGACCGACGAGGCGGCGACACTGGCTCGCATCCGCAACGTGATTCGCAACTTCGGCTCCCAGGCCAGACCGGACGACCTTCTGTTTTTCTATTACGGCGGTTGCGGAATGCAGGACAGAACAGACCCGAACCGCTACTATCTTGCCGCCTACGACACGCAAGGGGGCCTTCCCGAGACGGCGCTGGAAGCGACAGAGCTGGAGCAGCTGCTGAACGATTATGTGCCTTCGAGGAAGGTGGTCCTGGCATTCGATGTCGCCGGCTCACACCGCGTCCTTGGCGAGGGAATCGGAATGAACCTCATCGCCGCAAGGTTGCTTCGCCTGGCTTCCGCCGAGCGGGGGCGCACTGTGCTGGTTTCTCCCCCTCCGATCGCCGCCGACTTTGCATCCGGGGCGCGGGAGAACTTCTTTGTAAAGGCCCTTGCGGGCGCCCTCTCCGGAAAGGCAGATTACAACTCGGACTCGCTGGTCACCACAACCGAGCTCGCGAATTACCTGTCCACTCAGGTGAGACACGACAGCGGAGGAACGCGCCTCGTCATGACCCGTAAATCGGGCGAGCATCCGATGTTCCTTCTCCAGGCACAATAGGCAGTGGATTGGACCGGCGACTCCCGGAATCACGCGGGCGGCTATTTCCCGCAAAGATCCTCTTCAGCGGCCGGTGGAATGATCGGGCAGTACAGAATTGAGCAGCTCATCGGCCGCGGGGGCATGGGGGAAGTCTATTTGGCCGTGGACGAGGTGATCGGGCGGGAAGTGGCGATCAAAGTGGTTCGCGGCGATTTTGGCCACGATCCGGAAGCCGTTACGGAACTTCGCTCCCGCCTCCTGAAGGAAGCTCGCGCGGCCGGAGTGCTGACGCATCCGGGAATCATCACCATCTATCAGGCTGGACAACAGGATGACCTGTTGTTCATCGCCATGGAGTTCATCCATGGTTGCTCGCTGGAAAAACTGATCACCGATTCTCCGGTTCCGGCGCGCCTGGCCATGCACGTTCTTTTCGAGGCGGCCTCTGCGCTCGATTTCGCCCATGCCCGGGGAGTCTTGCACAGGGATGTGAAACCGTCCAATATCCTGCTAGACAGGGCCGGCCGGGTGAAACTGTGCGATTTTGGGATCGCAAAGTGGTTGACGGCCCAGCAGGCGACCGCCTCGATCTACCTTCTGGGCAGCCCGAATTACATGGCCCCGGAGCAGGCTTCCGGCGAGCCGTTGAGCGCAGCAGCCGACCAGTACTCTCTTGGCGTGGTTGCGTTTGAGCTGCTGTCAGGTTGCAGGCCGTTCTCTGCCGAAACTCTGCCAGCGCTCCTGCATTGCCACATTTCAACGCCCCCGCCAGTGGAACCGCTGCTTGCCGCCGGTGTGCCGCGCGAGGCCGTTGCGGCGATCCTGCGGGCCCTGGCCAAGACGCCGGAACAACGGTTTCCCAGCTGTTTGGCGTTTGTAGAATCCCTGGCGGCTGCGTGGCCGGCGTCCACGTGGCCGCAGGAGGGAGAGCCCGGCACAGGATTTGATGCAATCCGCTGCTCCTGCAAATTTTGCCTTGCCGGCACCTGGAACCCGGCTCCCTCCGCGCCACAAGAGGCAGCAGTCAGAGCAAGGCCAGCCGGGATGCAGCGGTCTCCAGAGGTGCCGCCTGTTCCGGAGTTCCAACCCGCGCCAGAGGCGGGGTCCCCTGCTGCTGGCGCCTCGCGGCCAGCGGGTCGCCCTTGGCGACGAGCCGCTCCGTGGATTTTTGCCGGTCTGGCGCTTTTTGCGGTGGTCTTGGCGATCCGGTTGTTGCCGAGCCGGAACCCCTCCAGCCCAGCCGACCCCGCTGACAACACCGAAATCAGGCGGGATGGCGTGTTGGAGGAGTCCGGGAGCGCTCTGCCACTGCCCGGAGGCAGGGCCGCGGCTGGGAATCAATACCAGCGGTCCGCATCGCTGCCGACGGATGCCGGGCCAGCCCGCCATCCGGAAGCTGATGCCAGCAGGCTCTCTTCCTCTAAGGGCCCTGTGCCGCGCAGCCTCGCAGCCGACACGGCTGGGTCTGACTCTCCCTTCGCCTTGCAAAGCGATGCACCCTGGCCCACGGCCTCGGGAAACGCCTCCCGCACCAGCATCTGTCTCGCGCCGGGAATGGGCCGCGGAGCCATTGCCTGGAAGGTGAGCTTGCCTGGCGCCGTCCGCGGCTCCCCCGTGGTTGACAAGGACGGCAACGTGTATGTGGCCACGACTTCCCCCACGCTTCATGCAATTGCAGACGGGATAGTGCGCTGGTCTGCAGGACTTCCCGCTCCTCCTGCGTCCGGCCCCGACATTCTTCGGTCGGGCAGGCTGAGCATCCGTCTCCAGGATGGGAGCCGGTGGTATGCGAGGCCTGACGGGAGGCTCGAGGCCGGTCCACCATCCGCGGGTGTGCCTGAGCGGTGGGCTGTGGACGGTTTCCAAAGGGTCTACTACTTCGAGGGCAACACGCTGCTTCGACTTCACGCTTCCGACTGGTCGCAAGAGTTTGAAGAGACCTCCGAATTCGCGCCGGTGATCGACGCTTCGGGAAACATTGTCGTTGCTTTTCGGAGCGGGCGCCTTCGTGCCATCCGGGAGAACGGAAGTCTGTCCTGGCAAGCCGTGGTTCCAGCCCGGATCACCTCACCCCCCGCGCTGCTGCCGGATGGCAGCTTGGTGTTCGGAACTCTGGAAGGCCAGCTTTACTGCATTCGCGCCGGGGCTGTGCTCTGGCGGCAATCCCTGGGTGCGGCTTTGCTGGCTGGAGTTGCCGTGAGCGCGGACGGAACTTTCTACGCGCCTGCCCTGAATGGAGTGATCCACGCCTTTCGCGCCGACGGCACGCCGCTTTGGAAACTCTCCACAGGCAGCGAATTCCGCGCTGCGCCTGCGCTGGATGCGGCCGGAAGGTTGCTCGTCGGCACGGCCGCGCGCCAACTGCTCTGCATCGCGGACGTGAATCCGTGACGCGCATGGACCGCGGGAACAGGACGGCTGCCGAATCTCCTCCCTATCCTCAGACTCTTCACCGGACAAGGCGCTTGGGCGAATGCTGCTGGACCCGCATGGAGACATAGCCCTCGCCCGTCCTCGTCGGCTCCATGCAGCTCCCGATGCCATCTTTGCCATGGATCCATGCCCCCGGCTGCCTGTCCTGCACCCCCGGCTAAATCGGCTGGCCATCCGCGCAATCCCTGCCTTCGCCTGGCGCCTGCAGTTGCAGGATGGAGGACTCTCTACCGGCGCGGAACCGGGCAGACGGATGCTGCGAAGCGTTGCAACTGTTGCGCGGCGTGCTGCCGCCTCAGTAGGCGAGGAGCCGTTCGGCTTCGCGCTGGATGTCCTGCGTCTGGGGCAGGATGGCGTCTTCGAGATCCGGGTGGTAGCCGACCCACGTGTCGAGGGCGGCGACGCGCCCCACCGGGGCGTCGAGATGCTCGAACAGCTCGCCGGCGATGCGGGCGGCGATTTCCGCGCCGTAGCCGAAGCTGAGCATGTCCTCATGGACGATCAGGGCGCGGCTGGTCTTGCGGACGCTGCGGGCGATGGCCTCCCAATCGTAAGGCGCCAGCGTCCGGAGATCGAGGATCTCGATCGACAGATCCGGGCGTTTCTGCTCGATCCAGGAGGCAGCGACGAGCGACTTCTGGACGGTCATTCCGTAGGTGATGATGGTGAGATCATTTCCGGGCTTGACGATGCGGGCGCGGCCGAAGGGGATCGTGAAATCGGGCCCCGGGTGCGGGCTGCGGTTGTACGGCTCGCGGTACAGCCTCTTGTGCTCGAGAAAGAGCACGGGGTCATCGCAGCGAATGGCGGTCCGCAGCAGGCCGCAGGCGTCGAGCGCGTTGGACGGGAAGACGACGCGCAGCCCCGGGATGTGGGTGAAGGTCACCTCGCCGCACTGGCTGTGATAGATGGCTCCGCCGTTCAGGTAGCCGCCGATGGCGACGCGGATCACGGCGGGCGCCTTCCAGCCGTTGTTCGAACGCCAGCGGATGTTGGCCAGCTCGTCGCGGATTTGCATCATGGCCGGCCAGATGTAGTCGAAGAACTGGATTTCGACCACAGGCTTCATGCCGCGGCTGGCCATGCCAATGGCGCGGCCGACGATGGCTGCCTCTGCGATTGGGGCGTTGAAGACGCGGCGGGAGCCGAAGCGAGACTGCAAACCATGAGTGGCCTTGAAGACCCCGCCCTTGCCTTTCACCTCGCGGAGATTCTCCTCCCGGCTGCAGTCGGCGACGTCCTCGCCGAAGATGACAATTGCCGGGTTGCGCTCCATCTCCTCGGCGAGGGTGAGGTTGATCTCGTCGACCATGGTGCGCGGCTCGCCGTCGAATTGCGGCTCCGCCTCCAGCGCGGGCGAGCAGGGGTCGAAGTCCGGCGAGTAGAGATAGCGCAGCGCGGTGTCGGGGGAGGGCGGGTCGGCTTTCAGGACCCGCTCGGTGACCTGGGCGATTTCCAGATCCACCTCGTGGCAGATGCGCTTGTAGGAGACCTCCTCGAGAAGGTTCTCCGAGATGAGCCAGCGCGGGAACTGGATGATGGGGTCGCGCGCGGCCTCGGCGGCGCGCTCGGCTTCGGTCTTGTAGAGACGCTCGTCGTCGCTGAGGGAGTGCGAGTAGGGGCGGATGCAGTGAGCGTGGACGAGCGCGGGCCCCTGGCCGGAGCGGGCGTATTCGGCCGCCTCGGTCATGGCGCGGTAGGAGGCGAGGAAGTCCGTGCCGTCGCACTCGAGAATTTTCAGGTGCGGGAAGCCGGTGACGAGCCGGGAGATGCTGCCGCCGGGCGTCTGCTTCTCGACAGGGACGGAGATGGCCCAACCGTTGTCCTGGATCAGGAAGATGACGGGGAGACGGTTCAGGCAGGCGGCGTTGAGCGCTTCCCAGAATTCGCCCTCGCTGGTGGAGCCCTCGCCGCCGCTGACAAGCGTGACCTCATCCGAACCCGGGTTCAGGTAGCGGGAGGCTTCGGCGCAACCCACGGCCTGGAGGAACTGCGTGCCTGTCGGCGAGGAGCCGGTGAAAATGTGCAGCGACGGCGAAGACCAGTGGGAGGGCATCTGGCGGCCGCCCGAAGCGGGCCCCGCAGCCGCGCCGACGCTTTCCAGCAGCATGTCCTCCGGGGTGACGCCGAGCGTGAGCGCAAGGGCGCGGTCGCGGTAGTAGAGGTGGAACCAGTCATGGCCGGGGCGGAGGGCCATGCCGGCGGCCGTCTGAATGGCCTCATGGCCGGCGCCGCTGATCTGGAAGAAGATGCGGTTCTGCCGCTTCAGCATCACCTCGCGGTCGTCGAGCCGCCGCGACATCTGCATGATGCGGAAGGCGCGCTGGAAGGCGTCGCGGTCCAGACCGCAATAGTCAGGGCTTGCCGGCGCGGGCGCAGTCACAGTTTTGGCGGTCGCCATCGGCTTGCTTCCTTCTCCACAGTTTACCCGTTCCCCGCAGGCTGCCAATCCAGCCGGGACGGTACAATGTTGGTTTCTATGCACGACCTGGCGTATTTTCGTGCGAATCTGGAGGCCATTGCCGCCCGGCTCGCGCAACGGGGATTCTCGCTGGATGTCGAAGAGTTCCGCTCTTTGGATGCGCGCCGGCGCGCCGTTGTCACAGAAGCCGAGGAGCTGCGGGCGCGGCGGAACGCGGAGAGCCAGGAGATCGGGCGGCGCAAAAAGGCGGGGGAGGACACGTCGGCGCTTCAGGCGGAAGTGCGCGCGCTGGGGGACCGGATCGCAGAGCTGGAGGAGCAGGTCAAGGCGCTCGACGAGGAGTTCCGTTCCCGGCTGGCGTCGATCCCGAACATTCCGCACGAGAGCGTGCCGGCGGGAGCTTCCAGCGAAGACAACGTGGAGATCAAGCGCTGGGGCGAGCCGCGCGAATTCGGCTTCCAGCCCAAAGCGCATTGGGACCTGGGTCCTCAGCTCGGCATCCTCGATTTCGAGCGCGCTGCCAAGATCACGGGCGCGCGCTTCGCCGTCTACATGGGGGCGGGGGCGAAGCTGGAGCGGGCGCTGATCAACTTCATGCTGGACCTGCACACGCGCGAGCACGGCTACACGGAGGTCCTGCCGCCGTTTCTGGTGAATTCCGGCTCGCTGTACGGGACGGGGCAGCTGCCGAAGTTCGCCGCCGATCTTTTCAAGTGCGAGAACTTCGATTTCTGGCTGATCCCCACCGCCGAGGTGCCGGTGACGAACCTGCACCGGGAGGAGACGCTGGACGGCGACGCGCTGCCCATTCGCTATTGCGCCTTCACGCCGTGCTTCCGCAGCGAGGCGGGCTCCTACGGGCGCGATGTGCGGGGCATCATCCGGCAGCATCAGTTCCAGAAGGTGGAGCTGGTGAACTTCACGCGTCCGGACCAGAGCTACGAAGAGCTGGAACGGCTGACGGAGAGCGCCGAGCACGTGCTGGAGCGTCTGGGGCTGCCCTACCGGCGCGTGGTGCTGTGCACGGGAGACATGGGCTTCGCATCGGCGAAGACGTATGACCTCGAGGTGTGGATGCCCGGGCAGCAGGGGTTCCGCGAGATTTCGTCCTGCTCGAACTTCGAGAGTTTCCAGGCGCGGCGCGCAGGCATCCGGTTCCGGACGGGGAAGGGAAAAGCCGAGTACGCGCACACGCTGAACGGCAGCGGGCTGGCGGTGGGGCGCACGTGGGTGGCGGTGGTCGAGAACTACCAGCAGGAAGACGGCTCGATCGTGATTCCGGAGGCGCTGCGCCCGTATCTGAACGCGGAGCGGATCGACGCGCAGGGGCGGCTGGTTTGAGAACGGATCAGGGGAGCAGGACGATCTTTCCCACGCCGTCGGCGTAGGATTCCAGCGTCTCGAACGCCTGCTGCGCGCGCTCGAGCGGCCAGCGGTGGGTGACCATCGGGGCGAAGCGCGAGACGTGTGCTTCCAGCAGGCGCAGGGCGAGTTCGCTGCGGTGGTTGGATCTGCGCACCGGAAAGAACCACTGCTCCTTGCGGCGCAGGGTATGGAAGTCGATGGGGAGACGCTCTTCCGAGGGCAGCGCGGTGATGACGATGCGCGCGGCGGGGGCGCCCATGTGAATGGCCTGGTTGTGGGTGTCGTCCTTGCCGGCGCAATCGAAAACCATGTCCACGCCGCGCTGGCCGGTATCGCGCAGCACTTCCCGGACAGGGTCTGTCTGGGCGGGATCGATCACAGCGTCGGCGCCGGCGAGGCGGGCCAACTCGCGGCGGTGCGCCACCGGTTCGACCGCCCAGATGCGCGCCACGCCAGCCAGACGCAGGCAGGCGATGGTGACCAGCCCGATGGGGCCTGCGCCAATGACGGCGGCGGTCTCGCCAAGGCGGGGCTGCCCGAAGCGGAAGGAGTGAAGCGCGATGCCGATGGGTTCAAACAGCGTTCCTTCCGCCATGCCGAGCCGTTCCGGGAGCGGGAGCAGGTTCACGGCGGGCAGGTTGACGTGATCGCGGAAGAAGCCGGGCTCGCCGGGGTTGGAGAGGAAGCGGACGTGGTGGCAGAGGTTGTGGCGCCCGCTCATGCAGAATTCGCAGTGGTAGCAGTACAGCGGCGCCTCCAGAGCGACGCGGTCGCCCGGAGACCACTGCGAGACGCCTTCTCCGACGGCGCTGACCACCCCTGTGGGCTCGTGGCCGAGCACCATGGGATAGACGCAGGGCATGCCGCCGACGCTGCCTTCGGAGAAGTTGTGCAGGTCGCTGCCGCAGATGCCGACGGCGGCCACCCGGACTTGCACCTCGCCGGGCGCGGGAGGTTCCGGCTCATAAGGTCGAATCTCGATCGTCCGCAGGCGGGTGAGCAGGGCGACGGCCATTTCCGCAGCGGCCCTACTTCTTGAAGAGCCGGTCGAAAGCGAGCCGGGCGTCGGCGGCGCTCTTGGGTGCGGCGATGTCCGGCCGGTCGCTCATGCGGATCACCGAGGACGGCGGAGCGCTGTCGCGGGCCACGGTGACGCGCGGACGGAAGAAAGTGCAGTCATTGGCGCGGTCCTTGTAGGGGATGCGTGCGGGAATGGGCTTGGTGCACTGGAACCGCGTTGAGGGCTCAAAAAAGGCGCATTGCTTGCAACAGTGCAGCTCCGCGCCGCACTTCGGGCAGGTGCCGGAGAAGTCCATGTCCGGCGGGAACGGCGTGGCGCAGCTGTAGCAGCGCGCTGCCGTGACGGCCTCCACCATGCGGGGCAGGCGGGGGCCGGTGACGTCGATGGGCGGGCGCGGTCCGCGGTTCTTCGGGCGTTCGCGTTCGCGGTCCTCGCCGCCCGGGCTTTCATAGTCCATGTAGCCCCGCTGTCTGTATTTGCGGTCGCCTTCCATATGGAAGTGTGCTCCTTTGGTGACTGTTGCGTCGTTGCGCGCGTATGGATGGCCTCAATGAGCAGGCTGGTGTGAGTCTGTTTCCCGGCGGACGCCAATGGCAGGCAATAATTCCGCGAGGAGAGAAATTCGCACTAGCCCGTGTGCCGTTTCCACCGCACGGCGAAGCGTCCCAGCTTCGCTGCGCGGCCGCTCACCCGGCACTCCTCATACATATCACGGTTCCGCGCCGGAATCCAGCCCCCGTTTTCAGGCGCGCGAGGTCCATTTCACGGGCAGGTAGCAGGGCCGCGTGACGGGATCCTCGCTGCGGTTGGGGCTGACGCGGAGCGTGTAGCCGATCCTTCCGGTCTGGTGGGGCACGAACTCGCGCCCAAACAAATGCCGCCCGTCCTGTTCTTGCACGAACGGCAGGCTGATGACAGTGGTTTCGAACAGCTCGCCATCCGGGTTCACGCGCCCGACGACGGCTTCCACGCGCACATCGGAGGGAGTCAGCCCGGCCAGAAAGACAGAGGCCCGCAGCTGGATGGGCGCGCCGGTGATGATCGCCCGGCCGACGGCGCCAGAGACATCCTCGATGGTGACGCCGGGCCAGGCCTGCTCGACCTTGCGGTTCCACCGGGCCTTCTCCCGGGCCCACGCGTAGTTGTCCTGCCGCGCCTGGAGGCAGGCCAGATGGGCGGGCTCGTACATCCGCTCGACGTAGTCGCGCACCATCCGCTGGCAGTTATAAAGCGGGCTCAGGTTCATGATCGAGGTCTTCACGCGCTTCATCCAGGCCACCGGGACGCCCTCTTCGCGGTTCAGGTAGTACATGGGCAGGATCTCGGTTTCGAGCAGCGAATAGATGGACGAGGCGTGCACGTCGTCGAGGTCCGGTGAATAGGGATCGCGGTCGCCGATGGCCCAGCCGCCGGAGATCTCGTAGGCCTCGTCGAACCAGCCGTCGAGGATAGAGAGGTTGAGCGTGCCGTTGATGGCGGCTTTCATGCCGCTGGTGCCGCAGGCCTCTTCGCCGCGGCGGGGATTGTTGAGCCAGAGATCGACGCCCTGCACCAGCTCGCGGCCCACCTCGATGTCGTAGTCCTCAAGGAAGACAATGTGGCGCGCGAGTTCGGGATCGCGCGTGTACTGGATGATCTCGCGGATGAACTGCTTGCCGGGCGTGTCCTTGGGGTGCGCCTTGCCGGCGATGACGAGCTGCGCAGGCATGCGCGGGTTGGTGAGGATCTTCTTCAGCCGCGCGACGTCGCGGAAAATCAGCGTGGCGCGCTTGTAGGTGGCGAAGCGGCGCGAGAAGCCGATGGTGAAGACTTCAGGGTCGAAGATCTCCGAAAGGCGCTTCTGCTCGGTGCTGGGCGCGTGGCGCTCTATGGCGCGCCGGAGAAGCCGCTCGCGGATGAAGGCGATGAGGCGGCGCTTGCGGCGGCGGCGGATCTCCCAAAGCTCCTCGTCGGGGATGTCCTCGACCTGCGCCCAGATGGCGGGGTCGGTGTACTGCTCGCGCCAGCCGGGCGCCAGGTACTGGTCATACAGGCTGGCGAGATCCGGGTGCAGCCACGTGGGCAGGTGGACGCCGTTGGTGATGGGAAAGATCGGCACCTCGTGGACGGGGAAGTCCGGCCACAGGCGGCTGAACATGTTGCGGCTGACTTCGGAGTGCAGGCGGCTGACGGCGTTGCGGTAGGCCGATGTTTTCAGCGCGAGCACGGCCATCGAGAAGCGGTCGCCCTGCTCTTCGGTGCCGCCCTGCCCGAGCGCAAGGAAGCGGTCGAAGGGCACGTTGTTGCGCTCGCAGTAAGCGTGGAAATACTCATAGACCAGGCCGGGATCGAACATGTCGATGCCCGCGGGGACGGGTGTGTGGGTGGTGAAGGCGTTGTTGACGCGGGCCGCTTCGAGCGCCTCTTCCCAGCTCAGGCCATGCTCCTGCATGAGCAGGCGCACGCGCTCGAGGGCTAGAAATGCCGAATGGCCCTCGTTCATGTGGTACACAGTCGGCTCGATGCCGAGCGCCTTCAGCGCCCGCATGCCGCCGACGGCGAGCACGAACTCCTGCTGGATGCGGGTCACCGCGTCACCGCCATAGAGTTGATCCGTGATGTCGCGGTATTCCTCGATCGTGTTTTGCGGAATGTTGGTGTCCAGCAGGATGAGGGGCACGCGCCCGATCTGCATCTTCCAGACCTTGACGTGGCAATGGCCCCGCGGCAGCCGGAGGTCGACAATGATTTCGTTGCCGCTGGCGTCAAGCGCCGGAGCGACGGGCCAGGTGAAGAAATCGTTGACAGGGTACTTCTCCACCTGCCAGCCGTCCGGATTCAGGTGCTGCTCGAGATAGCCCTTCTGATAAAGCAGCCCCACTCCGACCAGACCAAGATTGGCGTCGCTGGCGGCTTTCAGATAATCGCCCGAGAGGATGCCGAGACCGCCGGAATAGAGCGAGACGGACTCCAGCAGCCCGTACTCCATGCTGAAATAGGCCACCTTCATTCCGTCCGCGGGCGGCTGCACTTTCATGTATTCGTCATACTCGCGGCAGGCGGCTTCGTAAAGCGCGACATAGCGGGGATCGGCGGCTGCCTTCAGGAGTGTCTCCTGCGGGATCCGCCCGAGCATGAGCACGGGATTGCGCCGGCACTCCTTCCACAGCACCGGGTCCAGCCGGCGGAACAGAGGGCGGAGACCGGGCTTCCAGCTCCAGAGGAAATTCAGGGCCAGCTCGCCCAGCCGCGAAAGCTCCGGAGGCAGTGCGGGGCTGACCAGAAATTCCTTGACGGGACGGATGTGGTACGCCATAGAGACCGAGTCTTTCTCCCAGACTCCTACCTTAGCAGACAGCCGCTGTGGTTCCGCCTGCGGCCCGAGCTTCCGCCCTGAGCCACTACCCGGTTGGATGCGGCCGGGGCGCGGCGGGTTGTGGAAAAGGCGGGGGCGCCGGAGCCGGGAATCCGGATTCACGTGTTTTCCATCTTTTTGTCTTGATTTCCGCCATCTTGACGTACAATGAAATCATGAAGCTGAGCGCTCAGGAAGAATACGGGTTGCGCTGCTTGCTGTACATGGCGCGCCATGGGGAGGACCGGAGCCACAGCATCCCGGAGATCAGCCGGGCGGAAGGACTGAGCGTCCCGAATGTCGCCAAGTTGATGCGCATTCTGCGTCTCGGAGGGCTGGTGAAAAGCGTTCGCGGCCAGGCCGGCGGCTACACCCTGGCCAAGCCTGCCTCCGAAATCTCGATTTCGGAAGTGGTCGGGCTGCTGGGGGGCAGCTTCTTCAATGCGCATTTTTGTGAAAGGCACTCGGGGCTGGAGCGCAACTGCACGCACGTGCAGGACTGCTCGCTGAAGGTTCTCTGGAGTGCGGTGCAGAAGAGCCTGGACGGGATTCTGGCAAGGACCACGCTGCGGGACCTGCTGCGCAACGAAGACGAAATGAAAGCCCTGATGCGCGAGCGGGCGGCTGCGGCGGCGCTGGAGATGGCCGAAAGCCGGGTGCTCTGACTCCTGCCGCTCCCGGGCGGCGTACCCGCCGCAAGAACCGGTTCCTCTCCACGCCCGATGCCCCTGCCGCCGCCAGTTAAGCTGAAGGGAGCGGGGCCGCAGGGGACCCGCATCCCGTTTCCATGCGAGAACCAGATTTGCCGCACGCGCTGGTAGTGACCAGCATTCATGCCGGGGATGGCAAGACCCATGTCGCCTGCGGGCTGGCCCGGTGGCTGTTGAACCGCGGCTTTCATCCGGTGCCGTTGCATCTGGGAGCCGGCGGCGCGCACCAGGAAGCCTGCCCGGGAGGCATCTCCGTTTCGCGTCCGGCGGCGCTGCTGGCGGAGGCCTGCCGCCTGGCGCCGGAGCCGCTGTTCGAATCCGGCTGGAGCCAACTGGAGGAGGTGGCGCAGCGGGGCGACGTCGTGGTGGTGGAGGCGCAGGCAGTGCCCGGCGAGTGGCGGCGCCTGCCGCAGATCCTGGTGGAGCGCGGCGGCGGACGGCTGCGCGTGAACGGGTTCCCGCTTCCGGCTTTTTCTCCGGCGCTCACGCACGCGGCGGCGCCAGAGCTGGAAGGGCTGCCGGCGTGGGAGGCGGCAGCGCGCCCGCGCATCGGCGTGGTGAGCCTGCCGCATTTGCTCGATTTTCGCGACCTGGCGCTGCTGCGGGGAGCGGAGTGGCTGGCATCGACGGGCGTGGGGCAGTTCGATTTCGTGTTTGTTCCTGCCACCTCCGATGCGGCGCGGGATGCAGCGTGGCTCGAGGAGACAGGGCTGGCCGAATGGCTGCGCGAGCAGGCGCTGGGCGGAGCCGTGGTAGTCAGCTGCGGCTGGGAAGCCGCTGGGGCGCGGCGCATGGAGCGCGAGGATGTCACCGACTACCGCCGGCTGTCGATCTTGCTGCAGCGAAAACTGGCGCCTCCCATGCCCGGCGACGCGGTGTTCGACGAGCTGGCGGCGTGGGTCGCGCCGTGGGCCGAGCAGGACAGACTCCTGGAGTTCTACTGGTAGTGCGGGCGGCTGCCTGCTGCAGCCGCGTAGTAGATTAGGGAGTGGAAGGGCCTGGCGGTGTGCGCTCAGGCCGGCCGGGGCGGGAGGTGGATGGCGCCGCTGGCGCAGGCGGCCATGGGTGCCGGTCTGGCGCGGCAGCGGGGAGGAAGACATTGATCGTCACGCACGGTGGAAATGTGTTGGCAGTGGCCAGAGCCCGGGGTTGGGACTGGCGCGAGATACTCGATCTGAGCGCGAGCATCAACCCGCTGGGGCCATCGCCTGCGGTGCGCCCCGCGATCGAAGAAGCGCTGGACCGCGTGGCGCTGTATCCGGATCCTCTGCCTGAGCAGCTGACCCAGGCGCTGGCGGAAGCCTGGGGCCTCGGGCCGGATCAGGTTCTGGTGGGCAGCGGCGGCACGGAGCTGGTGCATTTTCTGGCACGAGCCGGATGGAACGGCCCCGCGGCGCTGGCGGTGCCGGTTTGGGCCGAATTCTACCGCGCTTTCCCGCATGCCCTGCGGGTTCCTGCCACCGAGCCGGAATCGTGGCCGCAGCGCGGGCTGCTGATCCTCAGCCAGCCGGGCAATCCCACCGGCATTTCGGTTCCGGTGGAGGCGGTGAAGAGAGCCGTGGCGAGCCGGGAAGGGCCGGTGCTGATCGATGAGAGCTTCATCGAGTTTACGCGGCTCGAGTCCGCCGTGGCATGGATCCGCGATCATCCGAACGTGCTGGTGTTGCGGTCGCTGTCGAAGTTCCATGCGCTGCCGGGGCTGCGGGTGGGGGCGCTGGCAGGTTCGCCGGAGTGGATCCACAGGCTGCAGCGGAAGCGGGAGCCGTGGCGCGTGAGCACGCTGGCGGAGGCAGCCGCGCTGGCAGCGGTGCGCGACGTCGAACATGCCGAGCGCACCCGCCGCGTGGTCGAAGAGGAGCGGGAGTGGCTGCTCGACGCGCTGGCGGACCTGGAGGGCCTGCGCGTATTGCCGGGAGAGGCCAATTTCCTGCTGGCCTACACGGACCGGCCGGCGGCGGAGGTTTGCGACTGGTTTCTGGAGCGCAAGATTCTTCTGCGCAACTGTTCGCGGCTTCCGGGCGTGGACGGCGAGGCGGTGCGGTTCGCCGTTCGCACGCGCCCGGAAAACGAGCGGTTCCTGGCCGCCGCCCGGGAGTTCTTTTGCGCAAGCTGACACTCTGCCTGGTGCTGGCTGCGGTTGCGGGGGCGGCGCCGCCGCAGCGGATCGTCTCTACGGCGCCGTCGCTGACCGAGACGCTGTTCGCGCTGGGGCTCGGCGGGCGCGTGGCCGGAGTGACGGAGTTCTGCCGCTACCCGCCGGAGGCGGCGCGGAAGCCGAAGATCGGGACATTTCTGGAGCCGAGTTTCGAGAAGATTCTGGCGCAGCGGCCGGATCTGGTGCTGGTGGTGCGCAATCCGGTGCGGCTGGCGGAGCGGCTCTCGCAGCTGGGATTGCGCGCCGTGGAGGTTCCGCAGGATTCGATTGCCGAGATTCTGGCATCGATCCGCGAGATCGCCCGCCTGGCGGGCGTCGAGGAGCGGGGGAGGGAACTGGCTGCATCGATCGAAAAGCAGCTCGAGGATGTGCGGCGGCGCGCAGCGGCGCTGCCGAGGCGGAAGGTGCTCTTTCTGGTGGGGCGCTCGCCCGGGACGATGCAGGGCATGGTGGGCGCGGGTCCGGGGACGTTTCTGGATGAGCTGATCCGCGTGGCTGGAGGGGTGAACGCGCTCGCGGGAGCGCCGATGGCGTATCCGCGCGTGACGGTGGAACAGATCGTGGCTGCGGATCCGGACGTGATCCTCGACATGGGCGACTTCGCCCATCACGAGGGCAAGCCGCTGGAGACGCCGGAGCGGTTCCGGGCATTGTGGGGGCAGTACCGGCTGATCCGCGCAGTGCGGGAGGGGCGTGTGCGGCAGGCGGATTCGGAGGTGTTGATCCGGCCGGGGCCGCGCGTGGGGGAGGCGGCGGAGAGAATGCTGCAACTGATCCACGGAGCCGGCGGCCGATGAGCGTCGAATACGAGCTGGAAGGCGTGGGCATGCGCTATGACGGCGCAGCCGTGCTTTGCGGCGTGAGCCTGCGTTTTCCGCGGCCGGAGCTGGTGACGCTGATCGGGCCGAACGGGGCGGGCAAGTCGACGCTGCTGGGCATCATGGCAGGATTGCGCCGCGGTTATGAGGGCAGCTGCCTGCTGAACGGGCGTCCGGTGAACCGGTGGCGGCGGCGCGAGTTTGCGCGGCTGGTGGCCTTCGTTCCGCAAACGCTGCGCTTCGATTTTCCGTTCACGGCCGAGCAGGTGGTGCTGATGGGGCGGACGCCGTACGCGGGCGGCTTCTTCGACAGCCGGGAGGACTGGCAGGCGGTGCGCGAGGCGATGGAAGCCACGGACACGGCCATGCTGGCGGGGCGCGATTTCCGCTCCCTGAGCGGAGGGGAGCGGCAGCGCGTGATGCTGGCGGCGGCGCTGGCGCAGAAGCCCGCGGCGCTGCTGCTGGACGAGCCGGCGGCGTTTCTCGACCTGCATCATCAGCTGATGGTGTACGAGCTGCTGCGGAAGCTGGCGCGGGAGGGGATGCTGGTGATCGCCGTGACGCATGACGTGAATCTGGCCGCATCGTTCGCGAGCCGGGTGGTGGCCTTGCGCGGGGGGCGCGTCCTGGCAGATGCCGCGCCGTGCGACGCGCTTTCGGCGGAGCGGATCCGCGAGGTGTTCGGCGTGGAGGCCGAGTGGCTCGAGCGCCGCGGCGGGAGGGCCTGGATCGCCTATGGGGATTGATCCGCTGACGCCGGGCCGGGCCGCGCGAGTGCTGACGGCCGTGTTGCTGCTGGCGCTGGCAGCGCTCGTGTTGACGCCGCTGGCCGGACCGGTGCGGATCGACCTGCTGAAGGCCTGGCGCGGAGAGTTCCCCGACGCGCAGATGTTTTTCGCCGTTCGCTGGCCGCGCACGCTGCTGGCGATGCTGTGCGGCGGGGCGCTGGCGCTGGCCGGCGTGCTGTTTCAGGCGCTGCTGCGCGATCCGCTGGCCTCGCCGTTCACTCTGGGAGTCTCCAGCGGCGCGAGCCTGGGCGCGGTGCTGATGATCGTGCTGGGTGTGCACTCCGTGCTCGGGATGCCCGCGCTGTGGGCGGGCGCGGCGGCGGGCGCGGTGGCGGTGCTCGCCGTGGTGGTCACGGTGGCCGCCGAAGGGCGGCGCATTTCCTCGTTTACGCTGCTGCTGGCGGGCGTGGCGGTGAACAGCATCGCGAGTTCGCTCATCATGCTGCTGCACAACCTGGCCAGCGTGGGCCAGAGCTTCGCCATCGTGCACTGGCTGATGGGGAACATCGACCCCGTGCCCGCGCCCGTCCTGGCCGGGCTGGCGCTGTTCGTCCTGCCGGTGGCGGCAGCGGCGTGCGCGCTGGGGCGGCACTGGAACCTGATGGCGGTGGGCGAGGAGTGGGCGGCGGCGCGGGGCGCCTCGCCGCAGCGGCTGCTGCTGGGAGGATACCTGGCCGGCAGCCTGCTGGCGGCAGCAGTCACGGCGGTGACCGGGCCGATCGGCTTCGTGGGGCTGGTGGTGCCGCATGCCTTGCGGCTGGTGATCGGCAGCGATCACCGCGTGCTGCTGCCTGCGTCCTTTCTGGCCGGAGGAGCCTTCCTCGCGTTTTGCGATGCGGCGGCGCGCACGCTGCTGAGCGTCGAGCTTCCGGTGAGCGTGGTGACGGCGCTGGTGGGCGGGCCGGTGTTCATTTTCCTGTTGCGCGGGCGCCGCCGCAGCCTGTGGATGTAAAGCGGGCGTCGCCACAGGCGCAGACGGTAGAATGGAAAATCCGGCCGGAGGCCGCTCAAGCCGTTGATCAACCGACTTGTTCTGGAAAACCTGAAGCACCGCCGGCTGCGCACCACTCTCAGCGCGCTGTCCATCGGCTTTCAGGTCACCATGATTCTCGCCGTCGCGGGCCTGAGCCGCGGCATGCTGCAGGATTCGATGAACCGCGCCCGCGGCGTGGGCGCCGACATCTGGATCAAGCCGCCGGGCGCGAGCGCCATCTCGCTCTCGGGGGCGAGCATGCCGCAGAGCGTGCTGCGCTATTTCCGCGGCGTTCCCCACGTCAAGCTGGCCACAGGCACGGCGCTTCAGCCCATCGGAGGCATCAGCACCATTGCCGGAATCGACTACGACGAATTCGTGGCGATGAGCGGGCCGTTCCGGTTCCTCGAGGGCGGGCCGTTTCAGTCCGACGACGACGTGATCGTCGACGAATACTACGCCTCGCAGCAAAAGCTGAGGGCAGGCGACACGGTCGTCATCCTGAATCACAAGTGGCGCGTGTGCGGCGTCGTGGAGCCGGGCAAGCTCTCGCGTCTCTTCGTGCGGCTGCACCGGCTGCAGGAACTCACCAACAGCGAGGGCAAGCTGAGCCAGGCGTTTCTCAAGCTCGATGACCCGTCCCGGACGCGCGAGGTGGTCGAGTACCTGAAGAGCCAGCCGGAGCTGACAGGTTATTCGATCTACTCGATCGAGGAGTTCCTGAGCCTGTTTTCGATGAGCAACGTGCCGGGGTTGCGGGCGTTCATTTATGTGATTATCGGGCTGTCGCTGATCATCGGCTTTCTGGTGGTGGGGCTGACGATGTATACGACCGTGCTGGAGCGCACGCGCGAGATCGGAATTCTGAAGGCGCTGGGCGCCTCGCCGTTCGACATCATCGGAATCCTGGTGCGGGAGACGGTCGTGCTGGCTGTTGCGGGCTGGGCCGTGGGCATCCTGCTATCGCTGGGGGCGCACTGGATGATCAACAACCAGGTGCGGGCCAATCTGCAGTCCGAGATTGCGCCGGACTGGTGGCCCATCGCGCTCGCCGTTTCGCTGACGGCAAGCTTGCTCGGCGCGGTCTACCCCGGGTTGCGCGCCGCCCGGCAGGATGCCATCGAAGCCCTTTCCTACGAGTAGCGGGAATTTATCGTGGAACCGATCATCGTCGTACGCGACCTCCGCAAGATCTACCATGTGGGCGAAGTCGACGTGCACGCCCTGCGGGGCGTGTCGCTGGAGGTGCCCCGCGGAGAGTTCGTCAGCATCGTGGGGCCCTCGGGCTCGGGCAAGTCCACGCTGTTCCACATCCTGGGCGGGCTGACGTCGATCACCTCCGGGCAGGTCGTGGTCGACGGGCAGGATCTGAGCGCTCTCTCCGATCTGGAGCGGACGCGGCTGCGGAGGCAGAAGGTCGGATTCGTTTTCCAGCGCTACAATCTGCTGCCCACGCTAACGGCGCTGGGCAATATCGAGATCGCGCGGTATTTCGGCGGCAAGAAGGGGCCGCTCGAAAAGGAGATGCTCGAAATCATCCGCCTGCTGGGGATCGAGCACCGTTTGCACCACAAGCCGCGCGCTCTCTCGGGAGGCGAGCAGCAGCGTGTCGCCATCGCGCGCGCACTCGTCAACCGCCCCGCCATTCTCCTGGCCGACGAGCCCACCGGGAACCTCGACACGGAGAACAGCGAGGCGGTGCTGGAGCTGCTGCGCAGCCTGAACCGCCGCTTCGGGCAGACGATCCTCATGATCACGCACAACCCCGAGGCGGCCGCCTTCGCCGACCGCATCATTCACATGCGCGACGGCAGGGTGGTGCGGGAGAGCTGATTGCGCGCTCCTGGCGGAACAAATCGCGGTCTGCGGCGTCTTACTGTCTGATCATGACCCGAAGAGCCGCCCTGCTGTGCCTCACGCTCGCCGCAGCCGCTGCCGCCCTCACGCCGGAGCGGCTGGATCAACAGGCGCGCGCCTATCATGAGCTGAATCGCTTCAACGGCGCCGTGCTGGTGGCGCAATCCGGCAAGCCACTGCTGGCCAAAGGATACGGGATGGCCAACTTCGAGTGGGCGGTCCCCGCCGCGCCAGACACGCGGTTCCGCCTCGGCTCCATCACCAAGCAGTTCACGGCGATGGCCGTGCTCCTGCTGGCGCAGGAAGGCAAGCTTTCGGTGGACGACCCCGTCTCCCGGCACTGGAGCGACGCGCCGGAAGCCTGGCGGGGGATCACGATCCATCAGCTGCTGACGCACACATCCGGGCTGTTCAATTACACGGCTCTGCCCTCGTACGGCCGCGATATGCGGAAGACGAAAACTCCCCTGGAGATTTTGCGGGAAGTTGCCGACCGCCCGCTGGAATTCCAGCCCGGCACGCAGATGAAGTACAGCAACACCGGGTACGTGCTGCTGGGCTTGCTCATCGAGAGGCTGAGCGGCATGAGCTACGCGGAGTTCGTGCGCCGGAGGATCTTCGAGCCGCTGGACATGAACGACACGGGCTACGACTCCGACGCGGAGGTGCTGCCGCGCCGCGCGGCAGGATACGAGCGTCGGGGCGGAGAGCTGCGGAACGCGGCGTTTCTCGACATGAGCCTTCCACACGCAGCCGGGGCGCTGTATTCGACGTGCCTGGATCTGCTGAAATGGGACGCCGCGCTGCGGGCGCAGAAGCTGCTGAGCGCGGAAAACTACCGGCGGTATTTCACACCTGACAAGAACGATTACGCCTATGGCTGGATCGTCAAGGAGCGCAACGGCGTGGTGTGGCAGTCTCACGGCGGCGGCATCAACGGCTTTGCGACGATGATCATCCGCGTGCCCGCGAAGGAGCTGCTGGTGGTGGCTCTCGCGAACGTCGTGCCCGCCCAGGCAGGAAGGCTGGCCGAGGACCTGGCGGCGCTCGCTCTTGGAGAGGAGAGGCCCGTGCCCCGGCCGCGCCGGGAGATCTCGCTCTCCGAAGAGGTCCTGCGCCGCTATGTGGGGCAATACGAGCTGCGCCCCGGGTTTGTTCTGACCGTCACGCTGGAGGGCGGACAGTTGATGACACAGGCGACGGGGCAGCCGAAGTTTCCCGTGTTCGCCGAGAGCGAGCGGCGCTTCTTCCCCAAGGCGTTCGATGCATCGCTGGAATTCGAGGTGAACGCTGCGGGCGAGGCGACGGCTGTCGTTCTCGAGCAGGGCGGTGCGAGAATCCGGGGATCCAGAAAGCAGTGAAGCCGCGCTCAGGGGCGCCTGTCTCGAAGATACTTCGCCACAGCGCCCGCCGTTTCCAGCCAGATGCCGTTGGCGGGATCCTTCGCGAAGTTGACAACCGCCTCGATGGCGGCTGAGTCCACGGACTGGAACCGGCGCGGTCCGATGTCATGGCCGACGAGGATGATCCAGCGGCCTTCCGCGGCGGCGGCTTTCACCATCTTCAGGACGTCCTCGGGCGGCATGTCATCGAAGGGCGTGCCCATCGCCTGCGACAGGTCGAACGCTGAAAGATCATTGGCCGCCTCGCCCATGTATCCGCGCCCGAGCAGGAAGCGCTCTGCAATCAGCGGGACGTAACTGCGCGTCTGTGATCCGCGCCCCACGAAGCTCTGGCCGCACGGGTAGGCAAAGCTCACGGGCGCCACACCGAGCAGCTTGCGGATGGACTGCTGCGCCGCGTCGATGTCCTTCGCCATTCGCTCGAGGTCGTAGGTTTCGAGCGCGTTGGCGCGGGAGAAGGCGTAGTTGCCCGTGCAGGGGTGCGTCATCGAGTGGTTGCCGATCTCGTGGCCGAGCGCGACCGCGCGCTTCCAGCCTTCCAGACGCTTTTCGACATTTCCGGGAAGCACGAAGAACGTGGCGCGCACGCCCAGCTTTTCAAGCAGCGGCAGCCCTGTGTCGATCTGGCTGGGGCGCGCATCATCGAACGTGAGGCTGACCGCGGCTCGCTTGCCCGCGGGCCACAAAGGCGCCTGCTGGGCGGTGGCGGCGCAGAGGCTGGCGAGCGCAAGAATGACAAGGCGTTTCATCGCGAGGCTCCCGGTTGCCGAACAGCGCGTCGGGGATCAGCAGCCGCCGCCCGCGCCTTCGGTCTCCATGAAATAGTACGCCAGCATGTGGCAGACGATCATGTGGCCGTCCTCGATGCGGCCCATGTGCGCCTCGGGAATCCGGATCTCCAGTTGAGAAAGCGGCCCGAGCTTTCCGCCCCCGCGCCCCGTGAGCCCGATGGTCCGCAGCCCGTTCGCGTTGGCCCATTCGGCTGCGCGGAGCACATTGGGCGAATTGCCGGAGCCGCTGATGGCAATCAGCAGGTCGCCGGGGCGCGCCAGGTTCCTGAGCGGCTCGACGAACACGCACTCGTAGCTGACGTCGTTGGAGTAGGCAGTCAGCGTGGGCAGGTTGTCGTGGAGTGCCAGGATGCGGAAGCGCCGCTCGTGTCCGTAGGAGCAGCCCTTCAAAACGTCGCAGACGAAGTGGGAAGCGGTGGCGGCGCTGCCGCCGTTTCCGCAAACGAAGATGGTGCGGCCCTGGTCGCGCGCCTCGCGCAGCCATTCGACAGCCTGCGCGACGCGGTCGAGAGGAATCTGCGCCACCGTCTGCGACAGGCGCGCCTGGTAATCGGCGATAAACTGGTCAGCTTGCATTTCCCCTTCTATTGTCGCCGGGCTTCGAGCCCCAATTCATACGCGCCCCACAGGACGCTGTCGTCGCCGAGCTCCGCGGGCACGACATCGAGCCGCGCGCGCGACCACGACGTGATCTGCCGCCGCAGTTCGGCGCGCAGCGGCCCGAACAGCGCCTCGCCTGCCTTGCTGATGCCGCCGCCGATGACGATCCGCGCCGGATTCAGCAGCATGACGGCGGCCTTGAGTCCGCGGGCGAGATCCACCACGTAGCGCTCGACGAACGCCGCGTCCTGCATCAGCTCCCGCGCGCTCCTCCCATAGTCCTGTTCGAGCCAGAGGCCGCAGCACATCCGCTCGAAGCAGCCATTGGAGCCGCACAAGCAGGGCGGGCCGTCGGGCCGGATGTTGAGATGCCCGATCTCGCCCGCGTAGGAGTCCGCGCCGCGGTAGACGCCGTTCTCCAGCAGGATGCCGCCGCCTATGCCCGTGGAGAGGGTCATGTAGAACAGCGGACGGAAGCCGCGCCCGGCGCCATGAAGCCCCTCGCCGAGCGCGCCCACGTTGGCGTCGTTGTCCATCAGCACTGGAGCCCCGAACTGCTCCCGCAGCCATGCCGGCAGGTCGAAGCCCTGCCATCCGGCTACGTGGGTCGACAGCACCACCTGCTGCGTGGCAAAATCCACGGGCCCTCCAAAGCCGACGCCGACGGCGGAGAATTCTTCCTCCTCGCGCCATCGCCGCCCGATTTCCTGAAGCTGGGCCAGCATCCATTCGCGGCCGCCCTCGCGGTCCGTGCGGCGGGACTCTCTTCGCGCCATGCGCCCGCCCCGAAAGAGCGCGGCGCTGAACTTCGTGCCTCCGATGTCGATGGCGAGGATGCTCATGGCTGATCTTCGGATGCGGCAGCGGCCAGCACCTCTTGCGGGGAGGCGGTGCCGGTGCCGGGTTTCATGATGGTGACAGATGCCACCAGGTGCCCGAAGCGCGCGGCGTCTTCCGGGGAAGCGCCCGCGCGCAAGGCGAGCGCCGCGCCGGCGGAGAAACTGTCGCCCGCGCCGCAGATGTCCACCGGATGCTCGATGCGGCGTGTCGGGATGCGGCGGGCGCCGTCCTGCGTGGCCAGCGTGACGCCGTCGCCCCCGTGCGTGACCATCAGGAGCGGAGCGCGTGTGATGCGCCGCAGTTCGCCATAATCCGGCTGCGGGAGTCCGAGGCGTTCGCATGCCTCGCGCGCCTCCCGCTCGTTGGGTTTGAGCACGAGTCCGCGGAACTGTTCGATGTGCATGCGCGAGTCGACCCAGATGACAAGATCCGGATGCCGCGCCTGCAGCAGCTCGAGCTTCTCCCTCATGCGCGGCGTCACCACGGCGCCGGAGGCCGTTTCCATCTGGTCGGAGACAAGGATCAGGTCGAATTCGCCGGCGACGGCTTCCAGACGGCGGAGGATTTCGTCCTCGACTTCCCGTGGCGGTGGGAAGGTGACGAAGTCGATGCGACCGAGGTCTTCGACCTCTGTGTAGGTGTTGATCAGCTTGGTGTAGGTGAAGGTCTGCCCGGGGGCTGTGACCAGAAGCGACGCATCGATGCCGCGGCGCGCGAGAGCGGCGCGCAGCTCATAGCCGTGCCCGTCCTCTCCGATGGCGCCGAGCACGGCGACGCGCCCGCAGCCGAGTGCGGCGAGGTTGGAGGCGACTGTGCCGCCCGCGCCGGGCGTGCACTCGGTGGAGACCACGGCGATGCGGTCCAGCCCTGTTTCGCGGGAGGGTTCGGTGAGCCGCGGATCGTAACGGCACCAACGGTCCAGGCAGATGTCGCCGGCGACGAGGGCGCGCAGGCGGGGGATGGCTTCCAGGATCGCTGCAGGGGTCATGCCTCCGTCTCCAGAGCGCGAAGCAGTTCGGCGTGCAGCGCGGGGAAGGTGGCGCGGTGATCGCCGCAAAAGTAATAGCTTTCGCCGCCGTCGGCGACGGTGCGAACCAGCATGGTCTTGTGGGGGCGGAAATAGTAGCCGGGGTCGGTTTTCGGCAACTCGCGGCGGTGGTCGCCGCGGATCGGAACAAGATCAAAGACGGCAGTCGTGAAGCGGCGGATCGCCCTGCCCTCCTGATGCGCCACGTTGCGCGCCATTGCGAGGGCCTTGAGGTAAACCTCCGGCCCCATGATGGCCGAGCCGAAGCAGAGCAGCACGCCGCCTTCGAGCGATTCGACAACGCGCGCGAAGATGAGGAAGTCGCGGTAGCTCGTTTCGCCGAGCGCCGCTCCATCGCAGTTGGGGTGCTCGTGCAGGATGTCGTAGCCGATGCCGGCGTGGATGGTCACGGGCACGCCGCAGCGGTAAGCTGCGCCAAGCACGCTCCAGTCCCGGAAGGGGAAGTCCGATTCGAGGATGCGCCTGCCTGCGTGTTCGCCCAGCCCTTCACCCGAGGCGGCGGCGCCGCGGATCCAGTCATTCAGCTCGCCGGTTTCGCGCCAAAGTCCGAACTGCCCCTCGCGGATGTAGCGCGCCACGCTCTCGGTGGTGGCGCCGATGCGGGCGAGCTCGTAGTCGTGGATCAGCCCGGCGCCGTTCATGGCGATCACCGACAGCGCGCCGCGCTCGAGCAGGTCGATGATGTGGCGATTGACGCCAGCCCGCAGCACGTGCGCGCCCATCATCAGGATCCTCGCCGCGCCGCGCCGCTGCGCTGCCGCCCAGCGTGCGGCGACCACGGGTAGATCCGGGTGCCCGAATGGCGGCGCCGCATCCTCCAGCCGGAGCCAGTGCTCGATCCGCAAATCGTGCTGCCGTTCCGCGAGAGGCAGGATTCGCAGCCGGGACCGGTCAAAGAGTGCGTATCGAGAGGGCATCAGCGGGCCAACCTTTCAGTAGAGCACAGCGGCCGCGGCGGCCTGAGAGGCTACTGCCAGAACTCGTACCGCCCGGTGGCAAGGATCCACGCGCACAGCATTCCGTTGGTGGCCGCATGCGCGAGGATCAGGTCGCCGAGGCACTTCGTCCGGATCATCCAGGCGTTGTACACGGCGCCCGCCACCAGCCCGACTTCCCAATACACGCCATGCTCGAGAGCGAACAGGATCGCCGTGATCCAGAACGCGCGGGGATGCCACGAGCCGGAGGGCACGCGTTCGAAGTCCGGGTTTTCGATCCAGCGCATCAGCCATCCGCGCCAGAACAGCTCTTCGACCACAGGGACCAGCACGACGGCGCGCGCGGTTCTCAGCCAGAGAGCGATGGAGTCCTGCAGAGCCGCGTCCGGCAGGGTGGTGCCTGCCTGTCCGAACAGCGGATTGCTGAACAGCCAGTGGCTGCGCCATCCGGGCCAGAGCGTGTCCGGGGCCACCCACAACAGGAACACGGCGGCGCCGACGGCGGCCGAGGAGACAGGCGCCGTGATCCGGAAGCGGAACAGCCGCCGGCTGAACAGCCAGGTGACGGCGAGCCCGGAAGCCAGCCAGAAGCCCAGCTCCGCGCGCGGCGGCATCCCGAGCTTCGGCAGCACCGCCAGGCAGATGAGGAAATAGACGAACGGCGCCGTGTAGGCGAGGGCGGGATGGCGCAAGGTCATGGTGTCAGCCCGCGCGCGACAACGCCTCCCGGATCCTCTGCTCGTCCTCCTTGGAAGGGTTCAGCGAAAGGGCGGTTTGCAGGCTTTGCCTCGCCGCGGTGCGGTCGCCTTTTTGCAGCAGCGCCAGCCCCAGATGGAAATGGAAGAGGGGATTGCGCGGCTGTTTGGCGATGAGCGGCTTCAGCAGGGAGATGGCCGCGTCATTGAGGTTCTTGCGGATGTAGACCCACGCGAGCGTGTCGACGATGTCGTCGCTGGTCGGAGCGCGCTGTTGCGCGCGCTGTGCGTAGGTGAGGGCCGTGTCGAGGTCCTTGCCCATGTCGGCATACCGGTAAGCAAGGTTGTTCAGCGCGATCACGTGGTTCGGATCCTGCTTCAGGATCGCCTCGTAGAGCGGCACGGCGGAGCGCCAGTCGCCCAGAGCCTCGTGCGTGAGCGCGAGCTGCAACGCCAGCCCGGGGAAAGACGGGTTGCGGGCATACGCCTGTTTGAGCAGGTCGAGCGAGGCGGGCAGCTGCTGTTTGCGACGCAAGGTCTCGGCGAGGCGGATGGTGAGATCGATGTCGCCGGGATTTTTCGCCAGCAGGTCGCGGAAGTGCTGTTCCGCCAGGTCCAGCTGATTGACGCGCAGGGCGGTGTTGGCCACGGCGAGCTTCAGCCCGGGCTGGTCCGGGTTCTTGCGCCAGGCGTCCTGCACGAGCCGCATGGCGTCCGCCTGCCGGTTGGTGCGCAGCATCACCTCGGCGATGGCGAACAGGAGCCGGAGGTCGCCGGGGAACTTCTGCTGGAGGGCGCGGAACTGTTGCTCGGCCTCCTGGTAGCGCCGGTCGAGGAAGTTGACGATGGCGAGCTGGTACCTGAGATCCGGGTTGTCCGGCGTGTCTTTCAGATAGGCGTTGATGTCGATGCGCGCCTGGTTGTTGTTGCCGCTGGCCATGAGGCCGTTGATCCGCAGAATGCGCGCCGGGAGGTTGGAGGGATCATAGGCAAGGATCTCGTCGGCTTCCGAGACCGCCTTGCCGGGTTCGTTCTTTGCCAGAGCGATCTGCCCGAGACCGAGATGCGCGGCGGTGAGATACCGGGAAGCTTTGACAGCCTCCGCGTACTGAGTGCGGGCGGCGTCGAGCTCGCCGCGGGAGTGGTACGCGCGGCCGAGGTTGTAGCGGATGACGGCGTTGTTGGGCTCCTTCGAGATCAGCTGCTGAAGATCCTTGACCGCAGCGTCGAACTGCTCCTTCGTGCCGAAATTCAGCCACAAGGAGGCGCGCATGGAGATGGCGCCATTGTTGGAAGGATCCTCCTGCGCGGCAAGTTCGCCGAGGCGGATGGCCTCCTCGCGCTTCTGCATGGCGAGCAGGGCGGGGATCATTTTCAGCCGGAATTCGGTCTTCTGGCCGGGGAATTTGGCCACTCCCGCCTGATAGGTCTCGTACGCTTTCTGAGGCTGGCCGAGCCGGAGATAGGTATCCCCCACGCGTTTCAGCAGCGAGGGCTCGATCCCGGGCGTGCCGGCGATTTCGTCCAGCGACCGGAGCGCCTCGTCCTTGCGCTGCGTCGCGAACAGGTACTCAGCCCGGTCGACACGAAAGGCCGGGGTTTCCGGGTTGGCCGCGATCAGCCGGTCCACCACCGCGTCGGCATCCTTCAGGCGGTTCTGCTGCAAATAGAGGCGGCTGAGGAACCAGTATGCTCCCGGAGTTTTCGGATTGTCCTCGATCATTTCCCGGGCGTATTTTTCCGCCTCTTCCAGCTGGCCGACCTGCGCCATGGTTTGGACCATCGCCAGCCGCAGCTCCGGCTGCTTGGGTTTGATTGCGTCGGCTTTCTTGAAAAATTCGATGGCCCGGAACAGGTGCTCCTGCGTCTTGTCCGTAGTGTCGGCGAGAGCGAGAAATGCGCGGAGGCGCAACGACTGGTAGCTGTTGGGATTCTTTGCCGCAAGAGAGGAGGCGAGCTCTTCGACTTCCTTCAGCAGAAGCGGATCCTTCCTGGGGGACAGCACGTAGGCGGCGAGATAGATGTCGGCCAGCTTTCCGGCGGGCTCCTCCGGATCGGAGTACAGTTCGACAGCGCGCCTGTAGGCCGCCACCGCCTGAGCCGGCATACCGCGGCGCATTTCGGCGTCGCCCAGCCGGAGGTAGGCCTCCCCGAAGCGCGGATCGCGCTTCAGGGCGTTGCGGTACATGATGATGGCCTCTTTGAGCTTCCCCTGCTGGGCGTAGCGGTTGCCGTTCTCCAGGAAGCGCCGTTTGACCACTTCCGGATCCCGCGCGCAGGAGGAGGCCAGCATCAGGGCCGCCAACAAGAACACCCATGCGGGGCTCGGTTTCCTCATCGCTTGAAATCCTCCCTCACGAAGAGCGGGGCGCAGAATTCCTCCGCACTCTAGTTGAGCATATCGCGGAAATGCGGCAGCGTTCGCCCCCGGGGGCGCTACAGGAGGGCGGCATCCAGGGGCTGCGGCTCTCCCTCGGCATGCGTTTGCGGCTGTGCTGCGGCAGGCGCTGCGTGGCCGCCCAGAAACGCTGCAAGCTCTTCCACCTTCCCGTCGAAGAGCGAGTCCGCCAGCTCGCGGACGGCCAGATGCCGGATTTCATCGCGCGAAACCAGCGGCGTGTAGAGGAAGGAGCGGCCCACCTTGCGGCGCGCGAGGAACCGCTTGCGCGTCAGACGATCGAGCATCGTCATGACGGTGGTGTAGGCGAGCGGCTTCTGGGGCGCCAGCCATTCCCGCACCGCCTGGACATTGGCCTCGCCAAGGCGCCAGAGGGCGTTCAGGCAACGAAGTTCCAGCGGAGGCGGAATGGCACGGGCCGTGCGCGGCATGACTATTTCCCTTTCCCTCCGTCCAGCGCGGACAACAGCGCGGCGGCGAAGGGCGATGTGCGGCGCTTCGCATCCGCCCCCGGCGCGGGACGAGCGGGCGGCGCCGGTTCGCGCAAATACTTCTCGCGGTCCAGCAGGCTGCGCTCCAATGCCGCATTGTAGCCCGTCCAGACGCCCTCGCTGTTGCCGTCCTTCTCCAGCGCGGCCTGGATGGCAGCCATTTTCGAGTCCGTCAGATCGATCAGGTGCAGCAGCATCGCCTCGGGGAAGCTGGGCAGCTTGGGGCTGCCGAACTCCAGCTGCCCGTGATGGCTCAGGATCATGTGCTCGAGCAGATTGCGCAGCTTCGGCGGGAAGCCCTGCGGCAGGTGGTCCGCGACGATGCGCAGACCCAGCTGAATGTGCCCCACAAGCCCGCCCTCCGTCGTGTAGGAGAAGCTGCGGCTGAAGTCAAGCTCGCGGATCTTGCCGATGTCATGCAGAAGCACGCCGGCCAGCAGCAGATCACGGTCGATGCCCGGATAGTGGGACGCGAGGAAGCGCGCCACCGCGCACATGCTGAGCACGTGCTCCAGCAAGCCGCCGATCCAGGCATGGTGGATGCCCTTGGCGGCGGGAGCGCGCCGGTATGCGTCGGCGATCTCCGGGTCGCGGAAAATCGACTCGAGCAGCGCCCTCAGGTGCGGGTTGGAGATGGAGGCGATGGCACCCTCCAGCTCGCGCCACATCTCTGCGGCGTCGCGCTTCGATACGGGGAGGAAGTCGGCGATATCGATTTCGTCTTCCGGGATCCGCTGCAGCGAGTGGATCGTGATCTGGACCTTCTTGTTATACTCCTGCGTCTGCCCGCGCACGCGCACGAAGTCGTCGCGGTCGAAGGTGTCCGCTACATCGCCGATGTTGTCCCACATCTTGGCGTCCACCTCGCCGGTGCGATCCATCAGCACCAGCGAAAGGTAGGGCTCGCCGGTCTTCTTCTGGCGGATCTCCTTGGCCTGCACGAGGAAGACGCCCTGGACGCTCTGCCCCGGGGCCAGGTCGCTGCACATGGGGGACTTCATGAGGAGATTTTATTTGCTGGAAGACTTGCTCGTGTCGGTGATCGACGTTCCGGGAATGGGCAGGAAGAACAGCAGCCGCTTCAGGCGCGCCTGAGCCGCCACCTCCTCCTTGGTCACCGTCTCGGCGCGCAACAGCGCCGGATCGTTCCAGTCCGTCTTCTGGCCAGGGACGGCGCCGGTGTCGACCCAGGGCTGCCGGATTTCGATGAAGGAATTGCGGCGGAGCTCGCTGAGGAACTCGCGCACCCTGGGCATCATGATCTCCGACGCCAGCTTCTCGCGGATCTCGTTCTCGACTTCCGACAGCTCCGCGAGCCCCTCCTTCTGGTGATCCTCGACGCGCAGGATCAGCCATCCGGCGGGCACGCGGATCGGATCGGTGACATAGCCCTTCTCCTTGTCCCAGACCAGCTGCTCGAGTTCGGGAGCCAGGATGCCCTTCTCGAAGGGATCCAGCAGACCGCCCTGCCGCGCCGAGGCGCCTTCGGAAAATTCGCGCACC
Source organism: Bryobacteraceae bacterium (assembly GCA_037481575.1). GTDB lineage: Bacteria > Acidobacteriota > Terriglobia > Bryobacterales > Bryobacteraceae > JANWVO01. Next base: position 59,280 of record JBBFLJ010000020.1, read on the forward strand.
AGTTCGGTGAATCGCTCGCCCTTGCGCGCCCGCGCCACGATTTCGCGCGCCTTTTTCTCTGCAGCGGCAACGCCCGCCTCGTCCATGCCCTGCGTGCTGACGAGGATCTCGCGGAGAATGACGCGCTCATTGCGCCGGAAGGATTCCTTGTTCTTCTCGTAGTACTCCTCGATCTGCCGCCGCGGGATGTTGACCTTGCTGTAGACTTCCTGCCCAAGGACGCGCTGGCTCAGGAAGTTGTTGCGCAGCTCGGCGCGGAAATCCTCGTAGCTCATGCCCGTGTTCTCGCGGATCCAGGCCTGGAACTTCTCCGGGTCGGCGATCTTGTTGTCGGACTGGATCTGGGCCAGGTATTTGGATACCTCCCCGTCGACGTTGAGATTGAGCTCCTTGCCGCGCTGGATCAGCAGCAGATTGTCGATCTTGTCGCGGAGCAGATCCTTTTCGGCCTGGGCGAGAATTTCGGCGATCTGGGAAGGAGGCAGATTGCGCTGCCGCAGGCTGGCTTCCAGCTCCTGCCGCGCGCGGGCCAGGTCGGAACGCGTGATGATGTCGCCGTTGACCTTGGCGATGATCTGTTCGACGACCACCGGCTCGCCCGCAGGCAGGCCGGCCGCGGCAATCAGGCACAGGAAGCCCAGCCGGAAAACCTTCATGCTTCCATTATCCAAAACCGGGCGAGCGCCGCTCCGGCATCAGCCGCGCAGCTGCCCGAGCAGGTTGTGCAGAAATGCGAGCAGGCCAGCGGGGTCGCTCTGCGCCAGCGGGAAGCGGAGCACTCCGGCCGGCGTGAACTGCGTGCCGGGCGTGGAGGCCACCAGATCCATGAGCCGCTGCGGGTCGATGGGCGCGCCGGGATGGAACTTGACGAGGACCGCCCCGGCGCGCCGGTCGATGGATTCGATGCCGCAGCGCTCGGCCTGCGACTTCAGCAGCGAATACTCGGCCAGGAGGCGCACGGTTTCCGGGACCGGCCCGTAACGGTCGGCCAGCTCCTCGAGCAGCGCGGCCATTTTCTGCGGCTCGCCGGCATCGGCGATGCGCTTGTAGGCGCGCAGGCGCTGCTGCTCGTCCGCGATGTAGGCGGGCGGGATGCGGATGTCGAGCCCGAGGTTCAGCGAAGAGTGCAGCTCGGGCAGCACGGTCTCGCCCCGCAACTCGCGCGCGGTTTCCTCGAGCAGCTTCACATACGTCTCGTAGCCGACGCTGGCGATGTGGCCGTGCTGTTCGCCGCCGAGCAGGTTGCCCGCGCCGCGCAGTTCGAGGTCCAGCGCCGCGATCTTGAAGCCCGAGCCGAGGTCGCTGAATTCCTTGAGCGCCGCCAGGCGCTTGCGCGCCACTTCGGTCACCTCGCCGTCGCCGGGCACGAGCAGGTAGGCGTAGGCGCGGCGGTTGGAGCGCCCGACGCGGCCGCGCAGCTGATACAGCTCGCTGAGGCCGTAATTCTGGGCGTTTTCGATGATGATCGTGTTCGCCAGCGGGATGTCCAGGCCGTTTTCGACGATGGTGGTGCAGACAAAGACGTCCGACTCCCGGCGCATGAAGCTCAGCAGCACGCGCTCCAGCTGCTCCTCGTCCATCTGCCCGTGCCCCACGGCGATGCGCGCCTGCGGCACCAGCTCCTGGATCATCGCCGCGCGCGACCAGATCGAATCGATGCGGTTGTGAATGAAGTAGACCTGCCCGCCGCGCTCAAGCTCCTGCCCGATGGCGGCGCGGATGAGATCCGGGTGGAAGCGGGCCACCACGGTCTGCACGGCGAGGCGGTCCTTGGGCGGCGTCTCGATCACGCTCATGTCGCGCAGCCCGAGCAGCGCCATGTGGAGCGTGCGCGGGATGGGCGTGGCCGACATGGTGAGCACGTCCACGCTCTTGCGGATCTGCTTCAGGCGCTCCTTGTGCCGCACGCCGAAGCGCTGCTCCTCGTCGATGACGAGCAGGCCGAGATCGGCGAAGACGACGTCTTTGGAAAGCAGCCTGTGGGTGCCGACCACGATGTCCACCTTGCCCGCAGCGAGGTCCTCCAGCACGGAGCGGATCTCGCGCGGCGTGCGGAAGCGGCTGAGCATTTCGACGCGCACGGGGAACGGCGCGAAGCGCTTGCGGAAGGTCTCGTAATGCTGGAGCGCCAGCACGGTGGTGGGCGCCAGCACGGCCACCTGCTTGCCGTCGCCGAGCGCCTTGAAAGCGGCGCGCATGGCCACTTCGGTCTTGCCGAAGCCGACGTCGCCGCACAGCAGCCGGTCCATGGGATGGGGCGACTCCATGTCGCGCTTGATCTCCGCCACTGCCTGCAGCTGATCGCGCGTCGGAGTGAATTCGAAGGCGTCCTCGAACTCGCGCTGCCAGGCGGAGTCGGGCGAGAAGGCGAAGCCCTCGGCCATCTTGCGCTCGGCGTAGAGCTTCAGCAGCTCCTCGGCCATGTCGCGCATCTTCGCCTTGACGCGCGATTTCGTGCGCGCCCAGGTGACGCCGCCGAGCTTGTCCAGCGATGGCGCCGCATCGCCTGCGCCGCGGTATTTCTGGATCAGGTCCAGCCGCGTGAGCGGCACGTAAAGCCGGTCGCCCCCCGCGTACTCCACCACCATGAAATCCTCGGAGACGCCCGAGGTGACGATCTGCTTCAGCCCCGTAAAGCGCCCGATGCCGTGCTGCGCGTGAACGACGTAATCGCCCACGTTCAGATCCAGCGTCTCGGGCGTGAACAGCGCCGCGTGCGAGCGCGTGCGCGCAGGCTGGACGTCGTAGGCGGCTTCGAAGAGATCCCGGCTGCCGACCAGCGCCAGACGCTCCTCGGGCAGGCGCGTGCCGCGGGCGAGCCTGCCCTTGAGCAGGAACACGCCGGCGCTCTCCACAGCCATGAACGCCCGTTCGGCCAGGTACGGCGAGACGCCGGAGGCGTCCTCCAGCCCGAGCTGGAAGGGCAGCGAGTACTCGCTGAAGACATCTGCCAGCCGCTCCACGTCGCCCGCGGTCGGCGCGAAGAAGACCACTTTCCAGCCCTGGCTGGTCAGGTCGCGAGCCTCCTCGATGGCGGAGCGCAAGTGGTTGCGGAACGCCGTGCCTGGCTGCGAGCGGATCTCCACGGCCACTGTCTCCGGGGGCAGCTCGTGCTCAAGCAGCAGCTCGCGCAGTTCGAGTTCGCGCCGGCCCTGACGGCGCGAGGAGAGCTCGCCCCAATGGAAGAAGAGCGCATCGGGGGCCGCCGGGGCTTGCGGGGCGAGCGCATCGAGTTTCTTCCAGAGCCTGTCGGAGCCCTCGCGCAGCGCCTCGGGCTCGTCCAGCAGAACCAGCGCGCCGGGCAGGAATTCTTCGAGCGCGGTGTCCGGCTTCGCCGCAGCCAATTCGGCGAATTCCCAGCCGGGCGCGGGCTCATCGGATGCGTCGGCCATCTCCGCGCGCGCGGCCGCCGGGCGCGGGGACTCCTCCAGCGGGAGGATCGTCACTTCCTCGATGGCGAGCACCGAACGCTGCGTTTCCGGGTCGAAGCGCCGCAGGCTCTCGATGGTGTCGCCAAAGAATTCGATCCGCACCGGGCGCGAGGCTTCTGCGGGGAAGACATCGAAGATGCCTCCGCGGATCGAGAACTCGCCCTCCATCTCCACCGGCTCGCGCCGCCGGTAGCCGATCGAGACGAGATGCGCCGCCAGATCCTCCATGGGCGTCTCCTCGCCCTTGCGGAGCGTCACGGCGAGGTTCAGATACTCGTGCGGCGGGCGCAGGCGCTGCAGCGCGCTGTCGACAGGCGCCAGCACGATGGAAGCCCGCCCGGCCGCCATGCGGCACAGCCCGGCGGCGCGCTGCTCCTTGATTTCGTTGTGCGGGGAGAGCCCCTGTCCGGGCAAGACGTCCCAGGCCGGGATCAGCAGCGGGCGGGGCGCAGCCGCACCGCGGTGGAGGATCCCGAGAAATGTCTCCAGAGCCTCTTGCCAGGCCTCCGCAGATCGCTGCGACTCCGTGATCACCAGCAGCGGCTGCTCCAGGGCATGCCAGATCAGCGCCGTGCAAAGCGCCTTGGCCGTCGGCGTCAGCCCGCTCAGGCAGACGCGTTCCGCCGCCTGCGCCGCCAGCGCCCGCAGCAGTTTCTGAAACGCGGGCGAGCGGGAGAGCGATTCGAACAGATCGCGCACCGCCGGGTGCGTCATGTCCTTCTCCGGCGCGCCAGAACTTGCTCCACTGTGGCGGTTGTCGAATAGCCCGGCTCCAGCGGCAGCAGAACCACGCGGCCGCCCGCAGCCTCCACTTCTTCCCGCCCGGCGACGAAGTGGCTCCAGTCGCTGCCCTTCACGAGCACGTCCGGCAACAGTTCGGCGATCAGCTCCCGCGGCGTGTCCTCGCCGAACAGCGTCACCGCGTCGACGGCCTCGAGAGCGCAGGCGAGCGCGGCCCGCTCCTGCTCGGGCACGATGGGGCGCGAGGCGCCCTTCATGCGGCGCACGCTTTCATCGCTGTTCAGCGCCAGCACCAGCCTGTCGCCGAGCGCGCGGGCGCGCTCCAGCGTGCGCACATGGCCCGGATGCAGCAGATCATAGCAGCCGTTGGTGAACACCACCGTGAGCCCTTCCCGGCGCCACTGCCGGCGCGCTTCCAGCAACTGCTGCCGCGAGTAGAAGACTCCCATCGGCCTCTTCTGTCCACAGTGTAGCGGCAGGGGCGGAGACGCGAAGGGCGCGGCTCGCGCCGCGCCCCCGCAAGTCGCCGCAATGCCGGGATCAGGCGAAACGGTAGCGGTCCGCCTTGTGGTCCCACAGGACCTTCTTGCCTTCGCGGTAGCTCAGTACGCTCATGAAGCCCGGAATGGCCGCCTCGTAACCGGCCTGCGGCGGCGCCACGGGCTTCTCGATGCCGCGGATGGCGTTGAACCAGTTGCGGATGTGAGCCTCCACCGCAAGATGGTCGTTGTTGGGGATCGTGATGGAAAGCTCCTTGCGGGCTTTCACCTTCTCCGGCACGCCCGGATAGCTCTCGGGATAGAAATTCAGCGTCTGCCGGCTGATGACCTCGATCATGCCCTCGTTGCCGAGGAATTGCTCGCCGTAGCCGAAGCGGGCATTGCCGAGATAGCAGGAGTAGTTGATGTGGAAGCGGTCCTGCGTGTAGTCCATCAGCACGCTCCACGTGTCGGGCACGTCGCGGTCATCGTTCTCCGTCCAGCGGTAGATGCCGCCGGTGGCGACGACGCTGTCCGGGATGCCCTTGCCCATGACGAAGGCGGTGATGTCGGTCTGGTGGACCATCAGGTCGGTGGCGATGCCGCTGGAATAATCCCAGTACAGGCGCCACTGGAAGTAGCGCGGCTTGCTGAACTCCCGCGCCGGGGCGGGGCCGAGGAACCGCTTCCAGTCGGTGTTTTCCGGCGAGGCGTCCTCGGGGATCGAATAACGCCATGCGGCGGCGCCGTTGGGCAGCGCATTGCGGTACCAGAAGGCGCGCACATAGTGGCACTCGCCGATGAGCCCCTGCGAGATCATCGTCTTGGCCATCTGGTAGAGGCTGTTGGAGCGGTTCTGCGTGCCCACCTGCACGACGCTCTTGCTCTTCGCCACCGCCTTCATGATGTCCTGGCACTCCTCGATGGTGTGCGCCAGAGGCTTTTCCACGTAGACATGCTTGCCGGCGGCGAGCGCGTCGAGCAGCATGCGGTGGTGGAGATGCTCGGGCGTGGCGATGATGACCGCGTCGATCTCTTTCTCGGCCAGCAGCTCGCGGTAATCGACATAGCCGCGCGGCGTCTTGCCGCTGCGGGTGGCGACGACGTCCTTGCCCTTGGCCAGGTTGCCCGCGTAAGTATCGCAGACAGCCTCCACGGTGAAGCGGCCCCGGTTGCCCTCAAAGCTGCGCTCGATCAGGTAGCGTCCGCGTCCGCCGGTGCCGATCACGCCCATGCGGATCACTTCGTTCGCCCCGAGCGCGGGCAAAACAGCGGGCGCGGCGAGCACCGCCGCCTTTTTGGCAAAGCTGCGTCGTGAGAGTTCCTGGCTCATGGTGGATTCCTCTTGTCCCGGATGGTGTGGTCCGAACCCTCAGCATACATGAAGCGGCAGCGGTCGGGAATTGTACGATGAAGGGCGGCGCACGCCTTCGGCGGCCCGGCCTTGTTGTGAGTCAACGCAAAATCCTCAGCCTCTCGACAGTGTTCCCGCGCCCCGGCGAGCCCTCGTTCGGCGTGTTCGTCGAGCGCCGCCTGCAGGAGCTCGGCAGGCTGGCGGAAGTGAGGGTGGCGGCGCCGGTGCCGCTTCTGGAGGTGCGCGGGGCGGGACTGCGCCTGCTCCGCGATGCGCCGCCGCGCGTGGTTCAACGGGGATCGCTGACAGTTCACCATCCCCGGTGGCTGTACCCGCCGGGGCTCGGATTTCTCCATGCCCGGGTGCTGGCAGTCCGGCTCGCCCCGTTCCTGAAGAAGCTGGCGCGGGAATTCCCGTTCGAGCTGATCGACGCCCACTTCGGATACCCGGAGGGCGCAGCCGCAAGCCTGCTGGCAGCGCAACTGGGGAAGCCGTTCGCCGTCACCCTGCGCGGCAACGAGCCGGCGCTGGCCGCCTGGCCCTCGAGGAGGTCGCAGATGGCTCGCGCCCTGCGGCAGGCGGCGGCGGTCATTGCCGTCTCCGGCGCCTTGCGGGAGTTCGCCGTCTCGCTTGGGGCAAGCGAGGAGCGGTGCCGCGTGATTGGAAACGGCGTGGATGCAGCCACCTTCTACCCGCGTCCCCGCGAGGAGGCGAAAGCGCGTCTTGGGATGGCCCCGGATCGCGTGCATCTGCTCTCGGCCGGATACCTGATTCCGCGCAAAGGCCACCACCGGCTGGCAGCGTTGCTTCCCGCGTTGCACGCCCGGGGAGTCCCGGCGGATCTGTGGATTGTCGGAGGACCCGGGCGGGAGGGCGACGCGCGCGAGGAGATTGCCCGCGTGGTTCGCGAACACCGCCTGGAGCCGTTCGTGCACCTCGTGCCTCCCGTGCCTGCGGAGACTCTGGCGGAATATATGTCCGCCTGCGACCTGTTCTGCCTTGCCTCCTCGCGCGAGGGGTGGCCGAATGTCGTGCACGAGGCCCTGGCGTGCGGAGCGCCCGTCGTCGCCACCCGCGTCGGCGCCGCCGGGGACATCGTCGGCGGCGAGGAAAACGGAATCGTGGTTGCGCCGGACGACGATGCCGCGCTGCTGGAAGCGATTCTCCGCGCCCTGGGGCGGCCATACGACCGGCAGGCGATCGCACGCCGCGCCGCCGCCCGGAGCTGGGCCGTGGTCGCACGGGAAGTGTACGATTTGTTTGAAACGATTCTGGCAACTTCCGTTGCTGCGGGACCGACATGAGCCAACCGTCCTCCGCCCTGCCGCCGCGCATCCTTCTCACGGGAGGCGCAGGCTTCATCGGATCGCATCTGGCCGAGGCGCTGCTGCGCCGCGGCGTGGAACTGCTGATCCTCGACGACCTGAACGACTACTACGACCCGGCGCTGAAACTGGCCAACCTCGAGCAGGTGCGCCGTGCGGGCGCATATGAGTTTGTGCAAGGCGACATTTGCGATGCGGCGCTTGTCGAGTCTTTGATGGCGCGCTTCCGCCCCGCCATGGTGGCGCATCTGGCCGCCCGCGCCGGCGTGCGGCCTTCGCTCGAGCAGCCGGCGCTGTATCAGCGTGTGAACGTGGAGGGCACGGCAGTGCTGCTGGAAGCGGCGCGGCGCCATGGCGTGGAGCGCTTCGTCTTCGCCTCTTCCAGCTCCGTCTATGGAGCGGCGAGCCGCGTGCCCTTCACGGAAGAGGATCCCGTGCGCGCGCCCATCTCGCCCTACGCGGCGTCCAAGATTGCCGGCGAGGCGCTGTGCCACGTCTACTGGCACCTGTACGGGATCCGCACCGTCTGCCTGCGCTTCTTTACCGTCTATGGCCCGCGGCAGCGCCCGGATCTGGCGATCCGCAAGTTCGCCGAGGCCATTGCGGCCGGGCGGCCGGTGCCTGTTTTCGGGGATGGCACGACGGGGCGCGACTACACCTACATCGACGACATCGTCGCCGGAATCCTCGCGGCCATGGAGCACCCGGCGGCGTTCGAAATCTTCAACCTTGGAAACTCAAGCCCCGTGCTGTTGAACGACATGATCGCCACGCTGGAGCGCGTGCTGGGGCGCAAGGCGGTGATCGACCGGCAGCCGCTGCAGCCGGGAGACGTTCCCATCACCTATGCCGACATCTCCCGGGCGCGGCGGCTGTTGGGCTGGCAGCCCCGCACGCCGCTCGAGGAGGGAATCCGGCGCATGGCGGAGTGGCTTGGCCTCGCGTCCGCATAGGCGCCGGGCTGTTGCCGCAGGCCCGGGCGCAGCGCCAACATTTCCGGACGGAGATGGTGCCTCATCCGGTCAGCCGCTGTAGCTGCCCCGGATCATCGCCTCGTAGCCGTCGAGGGAGAAGTCCGGGCCCTTCACGAAGCCGAGGAGTTTCCGCTCCCTGCGCCGGATCTCCCCCACGGCCTCTTCCAGCTTCCCCGGTTCCGTCTCCGGGACCGTAATCAGCCCGTTTTCGTCGCCGTGGAGGAGTTCGCCCGGGCGCACGGGAAGCCCGCAGATATTGACCGGGATTCCTGTCCGCACAATGCGGAAATATGCGTGCGAGGCGCAGGCCCCGCGCGCGAAAAGGTGGAAGCCGAGCGCGCGCACCTCGGGCAGGTCGCGCACGGCGCAGTCCGATACCAGCCCTGCCGCGCCCAGGCGTTGGAAGAACGTCGCCATCACCTCGCCGCAATGGGCGGCGAAGTCGCCGAAACCGCCGATCTCCTGAAGCACGATCACCGCCGGCTTCGGGCTCCTTTCGAGGAGACGGTACAGCTCGAGATGGCCCTGCGGCCCTCCCTCGCCGGTCTGCGTGACCGTCTCCACCTGCGCTGTGACCGCATAGCCCGCCATGCGCCCGAGCTCGGGAAAGAGGCAGCGCACCGTCAGCGGAGCGAAGCCCGCGCTGCGCGGGCGCACCGCGAGCAGTTCGATGGCATTCGACAGCGTCGGCGTGTCGACCGTCTTCAGGAACCCGATGTCAAACGGCATGTCCTCCACTCTACTGCGCCGCCCCGGCCGCGATTTGACACCCCTTCCCGGGCCTCCCTAGACTGAAGGTTGGGGCTTCACGCCCGTCCCGGAATGCTGCTGCCGAAGGAATTCGTCACCTACCTCTGCCGGCAGGTTGTCAAGCGCATCGGCTCCAACTACATGGAGGTCATCGATCCGGACGCCGTCAGCGGGCTGATGGAGAACATCATTCTTGAAGAGCTGAGCGTCGAGGACCGGCTCAACGAGGAAGTGCGCAACCTGCTGGAGGAATACTCCGTGTACATGGCCAACAACGGCATCAGCTACTCGGAGATGTTCCGCCGCATCAAGAACCAGCTGATCCAGCAGCGAAAGATCGTGCGCGCCAGCGGACGCGAAACCGGCGACGGCATGAAGCTGAGCCGCGACAAGATCACCGAAATTTCCCACAAGCTCATCGCCGCCCTCCGGCGCTCCCGCGCCTGCCGGCTGAAAAAGGACTCCAATGACGTCCGTCTGGAGCTCGTGCGCCTGATCACCGACATCCTGCAGCTGGAAGAGAAAGCCGACCGCCAGGCGCGCGAGAAGATCCGCAGCCACAAGCGCGAGATCCTGGAAGGCACCGACGAGTGGAAGCTCCTGCTGGAGCGCTACTACTCGGAGGCGCTGAAGAGCCACGGCATCGACCTCGGGCGCGCCTGAGAGCCGCCGCGCCCCGCCTCCCGGTAAGATACAGGCGATGCCCGCGCGCGCCATCGTCGTCACCGGATCCCTCAACATGGATTTCGTCGTTCAGGTGGAGCGGCTGCCCGCTCCCGGCGAGACGGCGAAGGGCTGGAACTTCCAGACGGTCCCCGGCGGGAAGGGCGCCAACCAGGCTTGCGCCGCGGCGCGGCTTTCGCCCGAGCATCCCGTGACGATGATCGGACGCGTCGGCTTCGACGCGTTTGCGGATCACCTCCGCGCGAGCCTCGCCGCTGCCGGCGCCGACACGTCGCGCATCCATGGCTGCCGTTCCGCGCCCACGGGCGTGGCGCTGATCTGGGTGGACCGCACCGGGCAGAATTCGATCGTCATCGCCCCCGGCGCCAACAACGCGCTCTCGGCGGCCGACATGGAAACAGAACGAAGCGCTTTTGTTTCGGCGGCGTGCGCGCTGTTCCAGCTGGAAACGCCGCTGGAGGCAGTGGCGGCGGGCTTGCGGCTGGCGCGGGAGCATGGCGTGCTGTCGATCCTCGATCCCGCGCCCGCGCAGCCGCTGCCGCCGGAGCTGCTTGCGCAGGTCGGGCTGCTGACGCCGAATGAAAGCGAAGCGTGCCTGCTGGCCGGGCGTCCGCCGGGGCGCCTGCCGCTCGCGGACGCTCCGGCGCTGGCGGAAGAGCTGCGCGCACGCGGACCCCGCGCCGTCGTTCTGAAGCTGGGCGACCAGGGCTGCTACTATGCCGGGCCGGAAGGCCGTTTCCATGCGCCGGCCTTCCGCGTGGAGGCGGTGGACGCAACGGCTGCCGGGGACACGTTCAACGGCGCGCTGGCCGTGGCGCTGGCCGAGGGCCGCCCCATTCCCGAAGCCCTCCGCTTCGCCAACGCTGCCGCCGCGCTCTCGGTCACCCGCCTGGGCGCGCAGGCTTCGATCCCTTCGCGCGAGGAGACGGACCGTTTTCTGGCGCAGCAGCCCGCGTGCTGAAGACCGCAAACCGGGCATTGCGGAACGCGGGCGCTGCCCCCCGCGGAGCGTTCACAGGCGAGACAACGATCCAGTCCACTCCCATCCGCGCGTATTCTTCCATCTCGAGCAGCGGCGGGCGCGCCTCGCGCACCGCTTCCCAGCGGCGCTTCCATTCGTAGCCGTAATCGCGCAACAGGTTGGCCTGCCCGCCGGACTTCCAGTCCACATAGAGCGCCCGCAGCGCCTGTGCGCGGAAGACGCCCGGCTCGAGCCTCCGCCCCGCGTCGGCGAACAGGAACACGTCGTCTTTGCCGGTCGAGTGCCGCGCCCATGCCGACAAGGCGTCCAGCTCCGGCGAGTGCAGCTTCGGATACAGCTCCACGCGCCCGATGGCGGGGATCAGGGCGAACGCCGCCGCCGCGCCGACGGGCGCGAGCCGCTGCCAGCGTGCACCTGCGAGCGCCAGCGCTGCCGCCGCCGCCACCGCAGCCACGCGCTCCGGATACTGCCAAAGCTCCACCAGAGGCGCCGCTCCCGCCGCCGACAGCAGGAACGCGGCGAACATCCACGCCGCCGCCTCTTTCCAGCGCCGCTGCCCGGCTGCGTGCCACGCCGCTGCCAAGGCCAGCATCTCCGCCATCACGGCCACCCACAGCACTGCCCGCGCGGGTTGGAACTGCGGCATCAGGATCCACTTGCCAAGGTCCAGCAGCAGCCACTGCAGGGGGATCATCGCCAGACCGTAGCCGGCCAGCGCGGCGGAAAGGAACCGCGCCTCAGGCCTTATTGCGTCCCGGATGCGCCGCCATGCGGCCCACGCCAGCGCCGCCAGCAGCGGGTACTGCCACAACCATGCCTTCGGCCAGAGCGAGATCCAGTTGTAAGGCGCGCGGTATTTCTGAATCTGCTCGAGCTCCGGCGGAATGCGCCCCAGCATCACCTGCCGGTCCGCGCCGAAGGGTTGCAGGATGGCGATCACGGCCAACCCCGCGGCGGCAGCCGCCACGGAGAGTTCCAGCGCGATCCCTTCCCGCCGGTCGTGCGCATAGCGCCAGTGCAGCAGCAGGCACACCCAGAAGGGCGCAGTGGTGGTCGGGTGATACAGCGTGGCGATCACCGCCGCAGCGCCAGCCCACATCCAGCGGCGGTGCATGGCGAGGCCCAGCGCCAGCATCGTGCAGAGCACGGCGAAGCCGCGCGGCACGGGTTCATATTCGAGCGTCAACACCGCCGGGCCGTTGATCACCGCTCCCAGGCCGAACAAACCCGCGCCCGCCAGCGCGCCCGCGGGCGGCAGCCCGAGCGCCAGCGCTGCCAGGAATGCCCCCGCGGCGCCCGCGATGCGGAAGACGAACTGCTGCGCGGCCAGTACGTCGCGGAAGCCCGCGCCGGTCAGGCGCCGCAGCGCCACCGTGATCTCGTCATAGAAGGTGAATTTCACGTGCGGCCGCAGTGCGATCTCGTCGCGCGCGAACAGCGAGGCGTCGTACTGCCGCTCCAGGATCGGGACGTAGATCTGCGTGTCGGATTGCAGCCAGGTATGGCCAGGGAACAGAATCCAGCCGAGCAGCGCGTAGGCGAGCAGGGCCGTTGCGGCCAGAGCGGTTTGCCGGGGAGTCACTGCGCCGGGGTCTTCTCCAGTTGCTGCCTGGCCCACGCGCGCGCCGGATTCAGCTTCAGGCTCCGCTCAATCGCCTGCCGTGCCTCCCCATTGCGGTTCAGCTTTCGCAGCACGATCCCCTTCCACAGCCAGGCGTCCGCATGGGAGGGATCCAGCTGCAAGGCTTTCTCGATGTCCTTCAGCGCCAGCTCGGCGCCGCCGCCGAACGACTCCGGCAGGTAGAAGTTGCCCACGCCGCGGCTGAGCCATGCGTCGGCGGACTTTGGGGCCAGCTCGACGGCGCGGCTCACCTCCTCCATGGCGCACTTCCCGTAGCGCAGCCCGAGCAGCGGATTGGCGGGGATCACCTGCGCGCACAGCGCGCCCAGCACGCGGTGATACTCGCCGTCGGCGGGCTTCAGCGCCACGGCTTTTTCCGCCGCGCGGATGCCGGCTTCCGCCGCGGCGCGGGCGCCATTGCGGTCCCGCTGCTCCATCAGGACCTCGGCTCGCACAAGCTCTGCCAGCGCAGCGCGGTACTGAGCGGCGGGATCCGCAGGGTTTGCCTGCGCCGCCGCTTGCAGGCGGGACGCGATGCTGTCGAGCGCCGCGCGGTCCTGGCTGTCCCGGGCTTTCTTCAGATCCGGGGGCAGCGTCACCGCGAGCGCAGCGGCTGCGGCGGCGATCCACGCAAGCATCCGACGGACACGCACAAACCACCATTCTACGACCCGCGCCGCCGCGGCCGGCGGGGGGACGGTCACCGGGCCGGCGGGGCGCCGAAGGGGACACTCTCGAAAATCGCCGGCTAAGTCATTGAATTCACTGGAGCGCGCTGAAAAGCGACTTCGTAGCCGAAGCGGCGGCATTCACCTGTGAGCCTCTCTGTACGCTCCTGCGGCCATGCGAAGTCGAGCGGCCGAGGTTCTCTCTCCTCCGCGAGGACACGCTCGGCGCGATTTTCATTCCTCCCGTTGTGCAACCGCTCATGGCAACAGCCTGATCTGGCACCTTCGCGCAGAAACCGGATGGGGACGCTGACGAAAATCCCGGTTCCGAGCGGTGACTCCATCTCCGCGGGCCGTCGGCCTCGAGGGCACTTTCGAAGATGCCGATCCGGACAGCGGGTCTGACGCAGATTCGCGCCACGATCGTACGAAGATGGCCCTGCTTACACTGGTTCCGCACTGCTCGCGCCGTCGCGGCGTGGATGGCGCAGTTCGCCCGGCGCTTGCGCCGGGGCCGCGCATCGATTCCTGCTCTCCTGGCGCGCGCGGGCCTTTCTGCAGGTTTTCCTCACGCTGGTGCTCCAGTTGCAGAGTTCCCCCGACGCTTGCGTCGGGGCCGCGCAGTTTGGGCTCTCGTTGCGGGCCGGACTCGATCTGAGCGAACCGAGAGGCAGTTCCATCTATACAGCGATCGCGTCCGTTTGAGCGGAGATGGGGACAGGCAGCTCTGTCCACGAGTGAGCGGGGCGTTGGGGTTTGAGCGTTGCGGAGGCGGGACAGAGCAGCCTGTCCCCATCTCCACTGGGCATGAGAGTGGCAGCGCGGCCCCGGCGCGAGCGCCGGGGGAACAACGCAAGAGGCGCGGCCCCGGCGCAAGCGCCGGGGGAACCGGGCAGGCCGCGCGGCCCGGGCGGGCGTGACACTCTCGAAAATCGCCGGCTAAGTCATTGATTCCAGGGTGACCCGTTGGAAAGCCACCGCGTAGCCGAAGCGGCGGCATTCGCCTTTGAGCCTCTCTGTACGCTCCTGCGGCCATGCGAAGTCGAGCGGCCGAGGTTCTCTCTCCTCCGCGAGGACACGCTCGGCGCGATTTTCATTCCTCCCGTTGTGCAACCGCTCATGGCAACAGCCTGATCTGGCACCTTCGCGCAGAAACCGGATGGGGAGGCTGACGAAAATCCCGGTCCCGGACGGTGACTCCATCACCGCGGCCCGGGCGGGCGGTACAGCCTGACCCGGCACTTTCGGGCCACTCGCCGCGGAGGCTCGAGCTTCTCCCCCGGCCCGGCGAGCCAGGCCCGCGGCAGCCGCCGGATCGCGAAAAGGACGACCTCCCGGGCGCCACCGGGCCACTACATGTTGGGGTGGGAATTCGCTCAGTTCAAAATGTGCCGCCAAGGGTCTTGCATCCGGCTGCGCTCCGGTGTATGCTCGGAAATAACTTGCCCCCCCGAGTGGCCGTGCCCTATGCGCACGCGTCTGAAATGAACGTAGACCAGAGAAGAGGATTCCCGCTTTGCTGATTCTGAAACGCGTGGAACTGCAGGGCTTCAAGTCCTTTCCGGACCGGACCGAGATGCGCTTTCCGGGCCGGGGCGTGGCCGCCATCGTGGGGCCGAACGGATGCGGCAAGTCGAACCTGAGCGACGCCATCAGTTGGGTGCTGGGCGAGCAGTCCGCCAAGTCGTTGCGCGGCTCCCGGATGGAGGACGTGATCTTCGCCGGCACGCGCGACCGCAAGCCGCTCGGCATGGCGCAGGTGACCATGGTGCTGGTCGATCCGACCGGGCAGGTGCAGGTGCCGGGGCAGAAGCCCGCCAAGGCGGTGGAAGGCGCCGCGAAGCCCAACGGCAACGGCCACAACGGCAGTCACGCCGCGCCGGACGCGCAGGCGCAGCCGGAGCAGAAACCGCAGCCCGAAGGCGTGCCGGCGGCAGTGACGCTGGAGCCGGCAGCGGCGCTGCCGGAGAAGGCGCAAGAGATCACAGTGACGCGGCGGCTGTTCCGCTCCGGCGAGAGCGAGTATCTGATCAACGGCCGCAGCGCGCGCCTGCGCGACATTCAGGAGCTGTTCATGGGCACGGGGCTCGGGCCCGAGTCCTACGCCATCATCGAGCAGGGCCGCATCGGGCAGATCCTCTCCTCGAAGCCGCTGGACCGGCGCGCCGTGATCGAAGAGGCGTGCGGGATTTCGAAGTTCAAGAACAAGCGGCGGCTCGCGGAGGCCAAGCTCGAAGGCGCCAAACAGAACCTGACGCGCGTGTTCGACATCCTGGAGGAAGTCTCGCGGCAGGTGAACTCGCTGAAACGGCAGGCGGGCAAGGCGAAGCGGTATGAAGAGCTGAAGGCGGAGCTGGACGCGCAGCTGCGCATCGCGCTGGCCGGGCGCTACCTGGTGCTGGAAAGCGAGGCGGCGCGCATCGCTTCCGAGCTGGAGGCCGCGCACGCCGCCTATTCGGCGCTACAGGCGCGCGTCGAAGAGGAAGACCGCGCCATCGGCGCCGCGCGGGAAGAGTTCTACCGGCTGGAGGCGGCGCTGACCGAAGCGCGCAAGCGCGTGTCGGATTCGCAGGTGGAGGCCGAGCGCATTCAGGGGCAGATCGCCTCGCAGGCGCGCGAGATCGCCGGAATCGAGCAGCGGCTGGCGCAGGGCGAGACGGAGGTCGAGCAGCTGACGGCGCGCGCCGAGCGGCAGCAGCAGGAGCGCGGCCATCTGGCGCAGCAGCTGGCTGAACTCGAGGCTTCCACGGCGGACGCGCGGGCGCGTCTGGCCGAGGCGCAGCAGAAGCGCGACGCGCTGCAGGCGCAGCTCAGCCAGAAGGAGCGGGCGCTGGAAGAGATGCGGCGGCGCGTGGTGTCGCTGCTCGGCGAGGCTGCCTCGTTGCGGAACCAGCTGGCGCAGATCGAAACCTTCCTCTCTGCGATCGAGCGCGACCGGGCGCGCGTGCGCAAGGACGCCGAAGCCGCGGAGGCCGATCTCGGGCGGCTGCGCGCGGCGCGCGCGGAGCTTTCCCAGAAGCTCAGCGAGCGCCAGCTGGAGCTGGAGTCCACGCAGGACCGGCGCGCGCAAGCCGAGCGCGAGCTGCAGGAGAAGCGCGCGCAGGCGGCGGAGACGCGCAAGAGGCTGGATGCAGTGCGTCAGGAAGCCGGGTCGCTGCGCGCACGTCGGGATTCGCTCGATCAGATCCTTTCGCACCGGGCCTACACCACGGACTCCGTAAAGCGGCTGTTCCAGGCGGCGCAACGCGGCGAGACGGACGGCTTCGCCCCGGCAGGCGTGCTGGCGGACTTCATCGAGCTGTCCCACCCGGAATTCGAGAAAGCGGCCGAAGAGTTTCTCCACGAGGAGCTGGAATACGTCGTGGTGAAGTCCTGGGACGAGGCGCGCAAGGGCATTGAACTGCTCCGCGGCGACCTCGACGGGCGTGCGACATTCCTCGTCGAGCCGAATTTGCACGGCAGCGCCCCTGCCGTGTCCTCCCCCGTCCCCGAGCCGGCCATCGGCCCCGAAACCGGGATCGTTGGCCGGCTCAGCGAGGGCATCCGTTTCACCAACGGGCTCACCAATGCGCCCGCCGCCCTGCTGCCGCGGCTGGCGCGCTGCTTCCTGGCCGAATCGCGCGAAGCTGCGCAGCGGCTGGCCGCCGTGTATCCGGACCTCTACTTTCTGCTCTCTGACGGCGTCTGCTACCACGGGCAGGCCGTCACCGGCGGCCGCCGCACCGGCGCCGGCCCGCTGGCTCTGAAGCGCGAGCTGCGCGAGATCTCGGCGCTGCTCGAGAAGCGGCAGGCCGAACTGGCCGCCGCACAGCAGGAGCTGGAACGCCTGGAAGCCGCGATCCATTCCCTGACCGAAACGCTCGAACAGCTGCGAGCGCAACAGCAGCGGCAGGAGAAAGAAACGCTGCTGCTCGATCAGGAGATGCGCAAGCTGCAGGAGGAGCAGCAGCGGGCCGAGCAGCGGCTCTCGCTGGCGGGAGTCGAACTAAACCGCCTGAACCGCGACGCCGAGCGCGCCACGGGCGAGCGCGAATCGAAGGTTCGGCTCGCTGAAGAGAAGGAACGGCAGCGCGCCGAGCTGGAGTCGCAACTGGAGGCCGCCCGCGCCGAGCTGGAAGCGTTGAAGCAGCAGCTCGATGCCTCCGGAGAGGAGCACGCGGTGCTCCGCGTCGAGCTGGCCGGATGCGAGGAGCGCCGGCGCGGCGTGCAGCAGTCGCTCGAGCGGCTGGAGCGGGAGATCCAGGAGACCGCGGCGCGGCGCCGTGCGCTGGGCGAGGAGATGGAGCGCCTGGCGTTGAAGCGGAATCAGCTGCTCGAGCTGAACCTCGCGCTGGAGGACCGCGCCGCGCAGGTGGCCGCTGCGCTGGAGCAAGCGGGGCTGGAGGCGGCGACGCTGGCGGAGAAGGAAGCCGCGCAGCGCACGGTGCTCGCCGAATCCGAAGAGCGCGTGAAGGCCACGCGCGTCGAATTGGCCGCGGCGCAGGAGAGAAGAGCGCAGATCGAGCTGGAGCTGGTGCGGCGGCAGTCGGATCTGAAGCACCTGGACGAGAACTGCCGCAGGGATCTCGGCATCCCGGTGGTGGAGGCGGCCGCGCGGTTCGTATTGAAGCAGGCCGGCGCGGCACCGGCAGCAGAGGCGGACAAGCGGGCGGAAGCTCAGCCCGAGGCAGCAGCGGCGGAGGCGGAAGCGGGAGCCGCGGCCGATGCGCCTGTCGAACTCGACGAAATGGCCGTGGCCGAAGCCGAGGAGAAAGCCGCCGATCTGAAACGCCGCATCGAGGCGCTGGGGCCGGTGAACCCGGAGGCGCTCAGCGAGTATCAGGAGGCGCAGCAGCGCTACGACTTCCTGAACGCGCAGCGGCAGGATCTGCTCGACTCGATCCGCGACACCGAGAACACGATCCGCGAGATCGATGCCGAGTCCCGCAAGCGCTTCACCGAGGCCTTCGCGGTGATCAACGAAAACTTCCGTGCGATGTTCCGCACGCTGTTCGGCGGCGGCATCGGCGAGATGCGGCTTACGGGCGAGGGCGATGCGCTGGATCAGGGCATCGAGATCGTGGCGCAGCCGCCCGGCAAGCGGCTCCAGAACGTGCTGCTGCTGTCCGGCGGCGAGAAGGCGCTCACGGCGATTGCGCTGCTCATGGCGATCTTCCAGTACCAGCCGAGCCCGTTCTGCGTGCTGGACGAAGTGGACGCGCCGCTCGACGAGGCCAACGTCGGCCGGCTGGCCGCTCTGCTCAAGGAGATGGCCGAGCACACGCAGTTCATCGTCATCACGCACGCCAAGAAGACCATGGAAGCCGCCGAGATTCTCTATGGCGTCACCATGCAGGAGCAGGGCGTCTCCAAGCTGGTGAGCGTGAAGTTGCAGCCGGCTGCTGCGCCGCCACCGCAGGCGGGCGCGCAGCTGCAGACCGCTGCGAGGGCCTGAGCCATGACGCCCGCGCGCGGCGCCGCGCCCTCCCGCCTGGTCGGGATCGCCGGCCCTTCCTGCGCGGGCAAGACCGAACTGGCCCGCTGGCTCGGTGCGCGCCTGGCCGCGCCGGTTCTGAATCTCGATCATTACTACATCGATCTCGCGCACCTGCCGCTGGAGGAGCGCGCCAAAACGAACTTCGACGAGCCGGCGGCGGTCGATCACGAGGCCATCGTGCACGACGTCGCCGCGCTTGCCCGGGGCGAGCCGGTGACAGCGCCGCTCTATGATTTCGCCACGCACGCCCGCGCCCGCGGCGGCGAACGGATCGTGCCCGCCGGGCTGGTGGTGGTGGAGGGGCTGTTCGCGCTGTACTGGCCGGAATTGCGGGAACATTTCTTTGTGAAATTGTTCGTGGATGCGCCCGACGAGCTCTGCCTGGCCCGGCGGCTCGAGCGCGACACGCGCGAGCGCGGCCGCACGCCGGAGAGCGTGCTCGCGCAGTTCGAGGCCACGGTGAAGCCCGGCGCGGACCGCTTCATCCGGCCCACGCGCGTCTTCGCCGACCTGGTCCTTTCGGGCGAGGAGGAGCTGGAGATCCGCGGCGGCAAGGCGCTGGAGCTGGTGCGCGCGCGCCTGGCGGTTTCCGTACAGGAGGGCGTATGACGCGGCGCCGCGTGACGGTTCTCGGCGCGGGGCTGATCGGCCGCGCCATGGTCTTCGACCTGTGCCGGGAGCACGAAGTCACGGTGGCGGATGTGAGCGCCGAATCGCTGGAATTTGTCTCCCGCTGGCCCTGCCGCACGGTGCAGGCGGACGTGCTGGCGCCGGGCGAAATGGAGCGGATCGCGGGCGATGCCGAGCTCGTGCTCTCGGCGATGCCCGGGGCGCTCGGGATGCGGGTCCTGGAGCGCCTGATCGCGATGGGCAAGGACGTGGTGGACATCTCCTTCACCGAGGAAGACCCGACGGCGCTGAACGCTTTGGCAGCGGCGCGGGGCGCCACCGTGATCGTCGACTGCGGCGTCTGCCCGGGGCTGTCCAACATTGCCGCCGCGCATGCCGCACGCCGGCGGTTCGCGCGCCTGGACCGCTACGTCTGTTACGTGGGCGGGCTGCCGCGCGAGCCGCGTCCGCCTTGGTACTACAAGAACCCGTTCGCGGCGGAAAGCGTGATCGACGAATACACGCGCCCGTGCCGGTTCCGGATTGGCGGCGAGCCGTGTACGCTTGAGCCGCTGTCCGGCGCTGAAACCGTGGAATTCGCCGAAACCGGACCGCTGACGGCATTTCACACCGACGGCATCCGGACGCTGCTCGCCTCGCTGCCGGAGGTGCCCACGCTTGTGGAGAAGACGTTGCGCCACCCGCAGCACTACGAGTTCGTCGTGCGGCTGCGGGAAGCGGGATTCTTCGCGCCGGACATCCTGCCCGCGCTCACCACGGTGGCGCGGCGCGCCTGGCGGTTCGAGCCGGGCGAAGCCGACCTCACCGTCATGCGCCTGCTGTTTGAGGGGCTCTCGCCGGAGGGCGCGCCCGTGCGCCTTGCCATGGATCTCATCGATCACTACGACGCTGCCAACGGGCTGCTCTCGATGGCGCGCACCACGGGCTTCACCGCCACCGCCGCAGCGCGGCTTCTGCTCGAGGGGCGCTTCCGCCGTCCGGGCGTCCATCCGCCGGAGGTGCTGGGGCTCGACGAGGATCTTTATCAGGCCCTGACCGGAATGCTGGACGAGCGCGGCGTGCGCTTCACGGAGTCTGTCGAGAGGCTCGCCGGGGCTTGATCCCGCGCGCGGGCGGATCTATATTGCGGATGGAGGTGTCCGATGAG
This sequence comes from Bryobacteraceae bacterium, assembly GCA_037481575.1. GTDB lineage: Bacteria > Acidobacteriota > Terriglobia > Bryobacterales > Bryobacteraceae > JANWVO01. The sequence continues at coordinate 79,542 of JBBFLJ010000020.1, forward strand.
GCACGCGCATCTCCTCCATCCCGATCCGAGGGTGCTCGCGTGGCTCAAGCTTGCCGGCGTCGTGCTGATCACGCTGGCCGCGCTGCTGGCCCTCGTCGCCATCCTCTTCTGGGCGCAGATCCCCGAGGGGCAGCCGTTTCTGATGGCGCTTCACTGAGCGGGCTCCGGTTCGCAGGGGGCAGCCCGTTCTCCGCCAGGCGTCCTTCGCGCGCTTCTCAGAACCGCAACAGATCCCACGGTTGTCTGAAGCGTGCAACGGCAATCCGGCTTCGCCGGAGTCTTCTTTTTCAGCCCGCGTACGAGTCCCGCCAGCGTGTGCAGGAACGCGCACTTGCTACAGGCGGCAACGCCAGGCGCCCGACCGGGGTCCGCTCAGAAGTTGCCGCAGCGGGTGACAGGAGGGTGGCTTGCGCGGCGGCTGCCGGCATTCTTCAGCCCCTGCAGAAACAAGCGGGGATTCCTTCGCGCCAAACGCGCGGCAGCCCGCAGACGCCGCAGGAAGTGCCTCACACGCCAGAGCTCCGGTCCGCCGCTCTCCGCAGGATACGCCTCGTTCCAACCCGCTTCCAGCAGCAGACGGTGATAGAGCCGGAACAGTTCCGCCGCGCCGGATTCCTCCACGCGCCATCCGGGGCGGAAGCGCGTCACTTCCTCCGGACGGCGGGGATCGTAGCCGCTGAAGTGGAACAGGCGCAAGGGCTGCTCGCCCGCATAGAAGGCGCCCTCGCGCAGCTGCAGGCCGAGCCACGGCAGCCGCCAGTAGGCTGCGTTGATGCCAGGATCGCGCAAGAGGAAAAGATCGGCCACAAAGGCGGGCGCGAGGTCCAGCCACCGCTGATCGTAATGAAAAGCCCGCTGAACGTCCTCCAGGCAGTGAGTGCGCAGCCGCCTCTCCCACCAGTCCAGAAAGCGGAGCGTTTCCTCCGTGCACGTGGCGCCGATCACGCCCGCATTGAACATGCCCGCCATCAGCAGCGCCCGCTCCAGCGCCGGGTCGGGAGCGGCGGCGGCTTCCGGCAGCAGGTGGGGCGTGAGCGTGAGCGAGTGTCCTGCGGCTGCCTCGAAGAGAGGCTCGAGGCTCGCCAGAACCAGCATGTCGGGATCCAGGAACACCGCCGTGTGGTGGCCGCGGCGGAGGAGTTCCTTCAGCCACGCGGGCTTCAGGGCGGCGCAAAGCTCCTTGGGGCTGGAACGCAGCAGCATCCGCGCCGCGCCCGGCAGGCGCAGCTCTGTCAGGGGCACGATGCGCACGCCGAGCCGCTCCAGGTGCGGCAGGGGCCGCGGCGGCCCGGCCAACAGGAAATACAGGGGCAAGCCAGGATGGAAGCGCTGCAGGGACTCGGCCATGACGGCAGCCTGCGGGGCGTAACTCGCCGTGGCGATGGTTGCCGCGGCCAGCGTCTCAGCCAAGGATGGCCTCCTTTTCGGGCCGCGGGCGCCGGCGAGTCCACCAGTGGAAGAAACTGTCCGCCGGGCCGGTCTGGAAAGGATCGCCGAACCGCTCCGCCTCCGTTCCGAGCGCCCTGTACAGGCGGCGCGCCTCCGCGGGGATGGGAACGCCGTTGTCGAAGCGGTCCCAGGCATAGGGCAGCCGGTGCGTCTCCTGCCAGCCGCATTCGAGGAGAAGCTGATGATAGGCGGCGAAAACCCGCGCGGCGTCGCCGGTCTCTGCCACCATGGTCCGGCTGTAGCGCGAGATGCGATCCGGACGAGCCGGATCATATCCGCTGAAACGGAAGATGCGGCAAGGCTGGCCGCAAGCGGTCACGCGCCCTCCCTGCACGCGGATGCGCCGTTCAGGCAGGTTCCAGTGGCCGACGTTGACGCCCGGATCGCGCACGATGCGGAGCCCGGGGGCGAGGCTGGGAAGGAAATCCAGCCACCGCTGCTCGTAATGAAGGCCCTGCTCCACGTCGAGCAGGCACCACTGCAGCGTGCGCTGTTTCCACCACGCGAGCACGCGGAAGGCTTCCTCGCAACCCGAGAAGCCCAGCACTCCGCCGTTGAAGATGCCGGCGCGCAGCACGTTCCACTCGCGCCGGAAGGCGTCCGCTCCTGAGGGCGGCTCGAGGAAATGGGGCGTGAGCAGGATCGAGGCGCTGTTCAGTTGCTCCAACAGCCCGTCGAACCGGTCCAGCACCATTGTCTCCTGCTTCAGGAAGATCACGGTCTCGAAGCCCGCCCGGAGCAGGTGCTCGATGAGGAAGGGCGTCAAGGCGTAGCTCAGCTCCATTTCGCCGTAGCGGAACCGGAGGCGGTGCTCCGCGGGGATGCGCAACGAGCCGAGCTCGAGGATCTCGAAGGGTTCGCCGCCGGGGCGGATGCTTTCATGCGGTTCGTCGGCAAGCAGGCAGAAGACGGGAAGCTCGGGATGATGCTGCCGGCAGCTGACGGCGGTGGCGCGCGCCAGCGAGATGCGGGATCGCGAGGCGATGGTGGCCGTTGCAGCCCTCATGCGGTTGCCAACTTCGCAAGGCAGAGTTCAGCAGGCGCCAGACATTGCAGGATAGCATCCGGCGCCACGGATTTTTTCTCAAGCCTCGCGGCGGTGCGCCGATGAGCGCGGTGAAGCCGGAGCGCCGGACCGGAAAGAGTCCCGGCAGGAAGGACTCCTGCTGAAGCCCCGGCTCAAGAAGGAGAGAAGGAAAGTGGCGTTTACGATTAACACCAACATCGCCTCCATGCAGGCGCAGGAGTACCTGCGCGTCACGCAGGAGTTTCAGACGAAAACGATCAGCCGGGTCACGTCGGGCTTGCGGATTGTGAGCTCGGGCGATGACGCGGCGGGGCTGGCCATTGCCAACGGGTTCCGCAGCGACCAGGCGGTGCTCACGCAGGGCATCCGCAACGCCAACGACGGGCTGGCGACGCTGCAGACCATTGACAGCGGCATCAACAACATCAGCAAGCTGCTCGACCGCGCGCGGACACTGGCCACGCAGTCGGCCTCGGGGACGTTCAACGGCAACCGCGAGGTGCTGAACAGCGAGTTCCAGAGCGTGATCGAGGAGATCAACCGCCAG
>JBBFLJ010000021.1:0-79862 GCA_037481575.1 Bryobacteraceae bacterium
CGCCGTTGTAGGAGATGTCGATCATGAGGTTGTTCATCAGCTCGCGCTGGTAGCTGATGCGCCAGCGGTGCTGGAGCGCGGGCTTGAAGTTCCACGGACCGGCGGTGATGGTGCCGTTGTACAGGGCGATGCCATTGAGCGCGGTGCCGAACGGATCATCGAAGCGGGTGTTGCCGGCGGCGGGCCGCACGGGGAAGGGATCGTTCATCACGGTCCGCCCCTGCGCGATGCCCCCAGCGGCGCCGATGCCGCAGCAGAAGGTGAGCCCGGCGTCATTGCTGATGGGCGTGCTGGTGGGCTGGGAGAAGCCCGTGACGCTGGGACGGTCGTTGGAGACGTTGAGCGTGTCCTGGTACATGCCCCAGCCGCCGCGGATCACGTTCCTGTTGTTGATCGAGTAGACGGCGCCGAACTTGGGCAGGAAGACGTGCGTGCCCTTGTTGGCGGTCTTGAAGCCGTTCTGGCCGAGGTAGGTGCTGATGCCGCTGGCCTTGAACTGGCTGGCGGGCAGCTCGGGGAGGGGGTTGGCGGCGTAGGCGGCTTCCACCAGATCCGTGATGGGGCTCTTCTGGTCGAGCAGCGTCCAGACGATGGCGCGGTTCCACTTCTCGTCGCTGCCGCCTTCGCGCTCGTAGCGCAGGCCGAGCGAGAGGCGGAGCTTGGTGGTGACGCGCCAGTCGTCCTGGAAGAACAGGGCGCGGCGCGGCGTGCGGAAGTAGAACGTGTCGTTGTAGTCGATGGACGCCGAGCTGGGCATTCCCATCATGAAGGCGGCCCAGTCATGGACGTGGTTGGAGGCCTGGTTGTCGACGTTGGAGGCGCGGGTCCACGGGTTGCGGAACGTGTAGATGCCCGTGCTGGAGCCCGGACCGAGCGCGGCGAAGTAGTGGCGGCGCTCCTGCCAGCCGTACTTGAAGGTGTGGCTGCCGCGGATCGAGGTCATGCTGGCGCGGAGTTCGCCGTTGGTGAGCAGCGTGCCGATGACCGGGTAGCTTCCGCCGACGTCGGTGATGTTGTTGAAGTCGAGGCGGGGCAGCTGCGTGAAGCGGCCGGCGCGCTGATCGATGTAAGCGGGCAGGCCGACGTCGGCGGCCTTGATCTGCGTGCGCGTCTGGTTGCGGCTGCCTTCCTCCCAGCGGGAGATGCCGAAGTTCATGTCCAGGATGTTGTTGGCGTTGATGGTCCAGAGGTAGCCGATGTTGCCGCCGCGGTTGATGCGGGTGAGCCCGTTGGAGTGGAGGCCGCGGACGGTTTCATAGGTCCAGTCGTATTCGTCGGCGAGGCGGTCATTCCATTGCCAGCGGAAGTTGAAGCGCATGTCCTGGCTGATCACCCAGTCGTAGCGGTTGACGATGGAGTTGAACTTCTCGTCCTTCGGCATTGCGAAGGCGTAGTAGTTATTGAACATCTCCGGGGTGACCTTGCCGGGGACGTTGTTGGGCGTGGGGAAGAGCTTGACGTAATAGTTATAAGTGGGGTTCAGGACGGGCACGCCCTTGTTGCCGGGGAAGGGGGTGCGGACGACGGTGTTGCCTTCCAGGCGGGCGGAGCGGGGGTCGTAGATCGTATAGAGGCGGGCGCCGTTGGGGACGTTGAGGAAGTAGGAGAAGTCGCCCTGGCGCATGTCCATGGTGGGGACGGTGATGTCGGTGGAGCTGGTGGTTTCGGCCTTCGACTGGCGGATGCCGTTCCAGGTGAACGACCAGAAGAGCTTGTCCTTGCCATTGATGACCTTGGGGATCCACACGGGGCCGGAGGCGGAGAGGCCGTAGTTGTTGGAGCGGCCGGGCGCCTGCTTCTTGGTCACATTGGGGTCGATCAGCCCGGCGCGCACCCTGGCGTCATACGATTCGCGCTGGAAGAAGGGCGTGGCGTTCCAGCGCTGCTGCCAGTGCTGGTTGAAGAGGGACCCGTGGAGCGTGTTGGTGCCGGAGCGGGAGCTGACATTGATGGCGGCGCCGGAGGTGAAGCCCTGGCTGGCATCGAAGTTCGCGGTTTCCAGTTTGAACTCGGTGATGGAATCGGCCGGGGGGACGAAGCCGACGCGCCGGCCGCTGCCGACCACCGTCATGCCGTCGATGGTGTATTCGTTCTGGCCCACGCCGCCCATGGTGTTGAACGACGAGGTGCCCGCGTTGTCGAAGGGGCGGCGGTATTCGGGCTGGCCGGTCCACTGCATGCCCGGGGCGAGCGCCGACAGGGCGAAGGGGTTCAGGTCGGAGAAGGGCAGATTGATCAGCTGCTGCTGGTCGAGCACGCGGCCGCCGCTGGCGGTGGTGGTTTCCAGCAACGGGGCTTCGGCGGTCACCTGCACGGTCTCCGCCACGGCGCCGATTTCGAGCGAGAGGTTGATTTCCAGGCGCGCGCTGACGTTGACGGTGATCCCCGAGCGGACGAGCTTCTTGAATCCCGGCGCTTCCACGGAAACGGTGTAGGTGGAGGGTTCGAGGAAGTTCACCTCGTAGTAGCCGGTTTCATTGGTGACCGTGCGGCGGGTTTCGTTGGTCTGGGTATTGGTGACGATGACTTGCGCATTGGGAATCACGGCGCCCTGCGGGTCGGTGACGCGGCCGGTGATGGCGCCGCGGGACTCCTGCGCAGCGAGCAGACCGGGGAGAAGCAGTGCGAGACCGATCCCCGTGAATAGTCTTGTGATCATGATCGGGAAAGACCTCCTGGGCACGCCCCCATGGCCATCCGGAGGCGTGCTCACTGATCTAATCACTTTTCCCGGAAGAGGTCAATAGCGGCTGGAGAGAAACCGAACCGGCGTTTCAATCCTGTGAAACGCCCGCCGGAGGCGGGACGCCGGGGGGCGCGAGGTGTTATAAAAGATCACGGCATCCGGATTCGTGCAGGAGGCGCGCAACATGCTGGACATGTTCGACCTGACGGGCAAGGCGGCGGCGGTGATCGGCGGCGGGGGCGTGCTGGCAGGGGAGATGGCGCTGGGGCTGGCAGCGGCAGGGGCGGATGTGGCGATCCTCGACTGCAACGAGGCGGCGGCGCAGCAGCGGGCGGCGCAGGTGGGGGCGCTGGGACGGCGGGGGCTGGCGGTACGGACGGATGCAACCCGCAAGGCGGATCTGGAGGCGGCGCTTGCGCGCATGCTGGAGGAGTTCGGGCACGTCGACATCCTGATCAACGCCGCAGGGATCAACAGCGGGACGCCGTTTCTGGAGATCACCGAGGAGGAGTGGCAGCGGATTCTGGATGTGGATCTGAAGAGTGTGTTTCTGGCCTGCCAGGTGTTCGGGGGCTGGATGGCGCAGCCGGGGCGGGGCGGATCGATCATCAACATCAGTTCGGCGTCGTCGGGGCCGCCGCTTTCGAAGGTGTTCACGTATTCGGTGGCGAAGGCGGGGGTGAACCAGATCACGCAGTTTCTGGCGCGGGAGTGGGCGCAGAAGGGGGTGCGGGTGAACGCGATCGTGCCGGGCTTCTTTCCGGCGGAGCAGAACCGCAAGCTGTTGACCGAGGAGCGGGTGGCGGCGATCATGCGGCACACGCCGATGGGGCGGTTCGGGGAGCCGAGGGAGCTGGTGGGGGCGGTGATCTATCTGGCGTCGGACAAGGCGTCGAGTTTTGTCACCGGGGCGATATTGCGCGTGGATGGGGGATTTCTGGCCATGACGATCTGACGGGTGGGAGATCCCACGCAGCGAATTTTCTGCGCAGAGTTGGAATTTACAGCACTTGCAGTGCAATCCTTGCACACTTGTGGTCTGGGGCGATGGGGATTTGCGGAAGCCTGCGACAATCACCCAGTATCAGACCGGAATCTCTGTTATGGGCAGTGAATTGCAACCGCGGAGGGCGGTTCAGACTGCTCTGACGGAGTCATTCTATGAATGCATACGGCTGGCTGATAGACGAGAAGCTGTGCATCGAATGCAGGGCGTGCGAATCGGCCTGCAAGATGTGGAATCAGGTGGAGACCGGCGTCGGGGTGCGGCGCCGGCAGGTGAGGGTGGCGACGACGGGGGTGTTTCCGCAGGTGAGGCAGCAGGCGCTGAGCGGGGCCTGCTACCACTGCGAGAACGCGTGGTGCATGAAGGTGTGTCCGGTGAAGGCGATCTGGCGCCGGAGCGAGGACGGGGTGGTGCTGATCGACCAGGAGAAGTGCGTGGGGTGCCAGCAATGCGCGATGTTCTGCCCGTACGGAGCGCCGCAGTTCAATCTGCGGACGCGCAAGATGGACAAGTGCACAATGTGCTTCGACCGTCTGGACCAGGGTCTGGATCCGGCGTGTGTGACGCTGTGCCCGACGGGGGCTTTGCGGTATGGACCCTGGGACGAGGTGAAGGGGAAGGGCTCGGAGACGACGGAGAACTTCGCTCCGCCGCGGCAAACGCGGCCGAAGGTGCGGTTCATCAAGGAAGCGTTTCCGGCAGCGAAATAATGAGGAGGCAGCCATGGCACTGACGAGAAGAAACTGGTTGAAGACGGCAGGCGCGGGGCTGGCGACGGCGCCCGTCGCGCTGGCAGGGTTCGAGGATTATTTCCAGCCGGCGGCATCGGCCGCGCCGGCGGGAATGACGCGCCTGGTGACCTCCTGCGGCATTTGTTCCCCGAGCTGCGGCATGCAGGCATGGGTGCAGGATGGCCGCATCCGGCTGCTGGAAGGGCTTCCGGGAGACGCCTCCGGGGACGGCCATCTGTGCGGGAAGGGGGCGGCCGGGGCGATGCAGCTCTATGATCCGGACCGGCTCAAGTTCCCCATGAGGCGGACCAATCCGCGCAAGGGTCTGAATGAAGACCCTGGCTGGGTGCGGATCTCCTGGCAGGAGGCGCTGGATGAAATCGCGCTGAGGATGAAGCAGACGATCGACGCCTATGGAACGGAGGCGTTGCTGTTCGTGACGCTGCCAATGCCGGACATGTGGGCGCGTTTCATGAACGCCATGGGCGTGGTGAACCGCGTTGACCACCGCGACGAGTGCTTCCAGACGGACACGGTGATCCAGAAGTACACGACCGGCGGCAAGACCTGGTGCAACGACTTCGAGAATTCGAAGTACATTCTGCTTTTTGGCTGGGACATTCTGGCCAAGGCGAAGCTTGCGTATGCCAACGGCATCGTGAAGGCGCGCCAGAACGGCGCCAAGGTGGTGCATTTCTCGCCGAACTACACGGCGACGAGCCGGTTTTCGAACGAATGGATCACGATCAAGCCGGGCACGGACCTGGCCGTGGCGCTGGCGATGATCCATGTGATCCTCAGCGAGAACCTTTATAACAAGGAATTTGTCGACAATTACACGAATTTCGGGAAGTACGAGTCCGAAATCCGGTCCCATTTCGCGCAGTACACGCCCGAGTGGGCGGAGACGATCAGCGGCGTGAAAGCGGCCGACATCCGGCGGATCGCGCGCGAGTTCGCCACCAACGGCCCGGCCATCGCCCCGGCGCACAAGAAGAGTCTGTGCGCCAATTACATGAACGCCACACAACTGGTGCATGCCATCTCGATCCTGAACATCCTGGCCGGGACGATCGACCGTCCCGGCGGGCGCTATTTCCCGCGCACGCACAACATTCCCGGCGTCGACGCCATCTATCCTCCGCCGGCCTATCCGCCAAAGAAAGGGCGGAGGGTGGATGGCCGAGACAAGCTGCCGCTGGTGCATGAAGTCGACCAGGGGATCTTCTCCACGCTGGCGGACGGCATGCTGAACAAGTACCCGGGGATGATCAAATTCTCCTTCTGGAACGCCTACACGATCCTCGCCTTCCCCGAGCCCTTGCGGATGGCGGAAGCACTGAAGACGGTCGATTTCACCGTAGTGATGGATTTTCTGCCCACCGATACAGTGACGCTGGCTGACATCGTGCTGCCTTCGGCGATGTACCTGGAGGGCAACGATGTGGTGGCGCGGGACTACATCGCCAAGTATCCGCAGACGGTGGTGCGTCAGGCGGTGTCGGCGCCGATCTTCGAGGCGAAGTCGATCGCCTGGGTCGCCCTCGAGCTGGGGAAGCGGCTATGCCCGGAATATTTCAAGACGCCGGACGGCAGCTGGATCAACCTGTCCACGCTGCTGGACGAAAAGGTCAAGCGCGCCGGGCTGGGCGAGAACTTCGCGGACTTCAAGGCCAAGGGGCTGGTGGAGAAGCAGCAGCCTTTCACGCCGCGGACGAGCTTTGTGAGCGTGGCGGGGGCGGACGGGAAGTGCCAGATTTACGTGCCGCAGTTCCCGGCCAAAGGGGCGGATCCGCTGCCGAAGTGGATTCCGAAGCGGGATCTGCCGAACGAACACTACCCGTACTACTACATGACGTTCATTCCCGCGGTGCACCGCCGCAACACGACCGAGAACAACAGCATCCTGCACGAGATGATGCCCACCAACCACGCCATCATCAATCCGTCAATGGCGAAGAAGCATGGCATCACCGAAGGTCAGAAGGTGCTGGTGCGTTCGCGCGCCGGGCAGATCGAGTTGCCCGCGCACCTGAGCGAGACCGTGCCGCCGGACGTGGTGATGGTGGCGCACGGCTTCGGGCACACCTCCGGAGCGCTGAGCCTGGCTGGCGGCAAGGGCGCCCGCGACGGCGATCTGATCCCGCAAGCATCTATCGACGAATTCATCGCGGCGGGCAACTACGGCGGCGCCTCGTGCATCATGGATGCAGTCTGTAGTATCGAACCATTATGAGCGAAATGCGCGAGCGCCTGGCCCAACTGTATGCGGAGCTGGGCCAGGCGCTCCTGAAGCCGCCGGAAGAGCAGGAGGCGGCGATCGAATACTACCGGCTCTTCTTCAATCCGCAGGGCTCGCCCTGTCCGCTGTGGCAGTCCGTGTACGAAACGGAGGAGGGCAAGCCGCCGCAGCTGTTCGGCGAAGCGCACCACAAGGCGCTTGAGTGGTACCGCCGGTACGGCTTCGAACCCGCGGCGAAGAACGAACCCGCCGACCACCTGGGCTTGCTGCTGCTCTTCTATGCGAAGCTGCTGGCGGACGGCGAGCCGGTGGAGGTGCTGGAGAGGTTCGAGAACGAGCACCTGCGCTGGGCGGAGCGGTTCGTGGCGCGACTGAAGGAGAACACGCGGCACCCGTATTTTCAGAAGCTGGCCGGACAGCTGGACGAGAACCTGTAGCCACGGCGCGGGAGTGCTGATAAGATCCCACGCATGAGGCATGCGGCGTGGGCGATATTGTGCGTATCTGCTGCGCTGGGGCAGAGCGGCGAATGGGCAGTGTGGAGCGCGCGCGAGGAGCTGCGCCCGGAGACGGCGCGCGAGGGCGAGTGGCTGGTGATCCGCGGCGGCGGGCGTCCGGAGGCATACGGCGGGTGGGTGCGGCGCGTGGAGGGGATCCGCGGCGGGGCGTGGTACCGGTTCTCAGCGGAATACCGCGTTGCCGGCGTTGCGGCGGAAAACTGGCAGGTGGTGGCGCGGATCGACTGGCTGAATGCGGCAGGACGGCGCACGGGGCAGCCGGAGTACGCAGCGTGGATCGAGAAGATTTCCGGCGTCACGCGGCTCTGGACTGAGGCGCCCGCGCCGCCGGACGCTGTGGCGGCGAAGCTGGAGCTGCTGCTGGCGAATGCGCCTTCGGGCGAGGTGCGGTGGCGAAACGTGAGTCTGGAAGAGACGCCCGCGATGCCGCCGCGACGGGTTCGCGTGGCGGCGGTGAACCTGAAGCCGGAGCGGACAGCTGGCAGGGAAGAGAGCGTGGAGCGGTTTGTGCGGGTGATCGAGGAGCGGCTGGCGGAGCGGGTGGATCTGATCCTGTTGCCCGAGGGGATCACCGTGGTGGGGACAGGCAAGACGTATGTGGAAGTGGCCGAGAGCGTGCCCGGGCCGACGACGGAGAGGCTCGGGGAGCTGGCGCGGCGGAGGAAGGCGTGGGTGGCGGCGGGGATCTACGAGCGCGACGGGCGGGCGGTGTACAACACGGCGGTGCTGCTGGACCGCGAGGGGCGCGTGGCGGGCAAGTACCGCAAGGTGTATCTGCCGCGCGAGGAAGTGGAACGGGGGCTGACGCCGGGCAGCTCGTATCCGGTGTTTGAAACCGACTTCGGGCGCGTGGGGATGATGATCTGCTACGACGTGTTCTTCCCCGATCCGGCGCGCGCGCTGGCGGCGCAAGGAGCGGATCTGATCCTGCTGCCGATCTGGGGCGGCGACGAGACGCTGGCGGCGGCGCGCGCGATTGAGAACAAGGTGTTTCTGGTTGCGTCAGGATACGATCATCCGACTTACATCATGGACCCGGACGGGAAGCGCGTGGCGCAGGCGCCGCAGAGGGGCGAGGTGGCGGTGGCGGAGATTGATCTCGCGCGGCGGTATACCGATCCGTGGCTCGGCGACATGCGGACGCGGCGGCTGAAGGAGATCCGGCTGGACGTGCCCACGCCGCTGCCGGGGCGGTTGCGGTGACGAGGGAAGAGGGTGGAGCGGCGCGGGACCAAAAAAGCGGACATGGTCCCACAGGAACCGGCGGCACCCGGAACACCGGCGATGGCAGGTTTCGCAGCTCGCGAATTCCCGGTGAAACTCACCTGCAACCGTGCAGGAATGCACATTCAGCATCCGTTGCCGCGGAGATTCCGGGCGCCGAGGAAATCCGTCCGTGCCCCAGAGGCCGCAATTCTCCCTTTGTTCGGCTTGACATTTTCGCAAGCGGCGGTGCACTTCGCCCAGAGATCCAGAGACAAGAGCCAGGCCGTGTTGGGGGCGCTCTCGGGATGCAATCGAATTTGACCGTTGAGGCATCGCATGCGGAGGTACGCGCCGGGGCTGAATTCTATTCGGTTCCGCAGAAGACTGCGGCGCCACCCCGAGTGCCAACTTCGGTTTCACAAATGCGCCGGGGGAGGGGATGAGCCCATGGCGAAAAGAGCTTTGTGGTTCAGGCTGTTGAAACTCGGGTGCTTCACGGCTCTTTGGATCCGGAGCGTCCTTGGCGGCACAGGGATCGAGGAGTTTACGGCCGTAGAAGAGATCCGGCACCGGGCGCGGGACGGTTCGGAGGTGCGGGAGGTGCTTGTCCACATGGCGCGCCGGGACGGGGCGATGGTGAATGTCCGCAAGGAAGTGGCGGGCAGGGAGGTCGGAAACCGGGTCCCGATCGACCCGGTGCGAAAGGCGCGGATTACCATTGAACCCCGTGCAGAAGCCGTGACGACCTATCCGCTGGAGAAACGCGAACTCGAGTTTTTGCTGAATCCTCAGCCACGGTGCGGTGCGCCGGAGGGGGCGGAGGAGTCTTTCCGCCCGGGATTCCGCGTCTACAAAGTGGTACGCCGCCCCGATACGCGCGATGGGCAGACGCTGGTCACGGAGAAGTGGCTGGCGCCCGATCTTCGTTGCCTGCCATTGGAAGGCGTCGCGAGATTCCTGGAAAACGGCGTGGAATTTGCCCGGAATGAGTCGATGGTATTGCGGGTGGAGGTGGGGAAAAACGAGCCGGAGCTTTTCGAGGTTCCTGCAAATTACCGTGAGATGCGCCCGAGCGAGGCGCTGGCGGAGGCGGCGCGGAGGACCGGCCGCGAATGCACAGCGTGCCTGGAGGGCGGGGCGGGCCGATTGGACGAAGCGTACCTGTCCCATCAAAAGCGCAAGGAGTGAAAGCAACCTGACAGGCGGCCTGACGGGCAAGCGGCGGAGGGAGAGGCCCGCTTGGCACGAGCTGCCAATCACGAAATAATGCAGGCGTGGCCACTGCCTTCCTGCTTTTCGCATTTCTTCTTCAGACGCCCAACGATCTGCGCGCGCGAATGCTGGAGCTGATCGGCGGCTTGCCGCAGATCCGCACGCCGCTGAATGCGCGGGTGACGGGAGTCTTCGAAAGGCCCGGATACCGCGTGGAGAAGCTGCTGTTCGATTCTCTTCCCGGGTTTCATGTCACGGCGAATCTGTATGTGCCCTTGGGCAGGCAAGGGCCGTTTCCGGCAGTGCTCGGAACGGCGGGGCACAGTCCGGCGGGGAAGGCGGGGGCGACGTATCAGCGGATGTGGATCTCGCTGGCGCGGCGCGGCTATGTGGTGCTGGCCTATGATCCGCCGGGGCAGGGGGAGCGCGTCGAGTATTTCGATGCGGACGCGGGCAAACCGAGGCTGCGCCCGGGCGGCGTGGACGAGCACATCATGGCGGGGCTGCAATGCCTGCTTGCGGGGCATTCCATTGCGCGGTATTTCGTGTGGGACGGGATCCGGGCCTTCGATTATCTGACGATGCGGCCGGAGGTGGATCCGAAGCGCATCGGCGTGGCGGGCAACTCGGGCGGGGGCACGCAGGCGGCGTATCTGGCCGTGTTCGAGCCGCGGCTGGCAGCGGCGGTTTCTTCCTGCTACATCACGCGGTGGAGAGAATTATGGGACGGCCCGGGGCCGCAGGACGCCGAGCAGGTGTGGCCGGGCTTTCTGTCTTCACAGCTGGATTTCGTCGACTTCATCAAGGCGTTTGCGCCGAAACCCTTTTTGATTTCTTCGGCAATTCGCGACTATTTTCCGATTGCGGGCGCGCGGGCGACGTTTGAGGCCGCCGCGGAGCACTACCGGAGGATGGATGCTCCGGGGAGGGTCGAAATGGCGGAGCACGACGGGCCGCACGGGTGGTCGAAGCCGCTGCGCGAGGCGGCGGTGCGATTCTTCGACAAGCACCTGCGCGGGGTGGAAGAGCCCTACGAGGAGCAGGAGATCGAGACGGAGCCGGAATCGCGATTGTGGGTGACGCCGACCGGGTATCTGGCGACGTCCTTCGGAAGCGAGACGGTGTTCACGCTGAACCGCGCGGTGGCGGCGGAGATCTATCCGAAGCGGCGCGCGCTGTTTCTCAGAAGGCCGGAGGAGCTGCGGGCGGTGGTGAGGGAGCGGTTGCGGCTGGACGAGACAGCGGCGGCGCGGGCGGCGGGTTCTGGCGGCAAGGCGGTTGGCGTGGTGACGGCGGGCGTGCCGAAGGCGGATGTCGAGGATCTGCGGCAGGCCGGGTTTGTGGTGCGCGAGGCGGACCTGGGCGTGCTGCCGGAGGGGCGGAGCGGATATTCGGCGGCGTATCAGGCGGCGGCGCGCGAATGGCTCCACGGGCGCAGCCTGCTCGGGCGGCATGTGGAGGCGGTGCTGCGGGCGGCGCGGCAGCTGAGGCAGGAGGCTGGGGTGGATCCGCAGCGCGTGTATTATTGGGGCCGCGATGCGGGCGGGGTGGCGGCGCTGATCGCCGCCGCACTGGACGAGCAGGCGGCGGGGGTGGCCGCGGAGCGTTCCATCACGAGCTGGCATGCGGTGACGCAGGCGAAGCTGCATGAGGGCACGGCGGAGATCGCCGTGCCGGGCGTGCTGCGGGACTTCGACCTGCCGGACCTGGTGAACGTGATTGCGCCGCGGCCCATTCTGTTGGTGGATCCGCGGACGCCGGGCGGCGGGAGGAGCGCCGCGGCGGAATGGCCGCGGGCTTGGGTGCGGGTGACGGAGCGGGGGGAGGATTGGCCGGCGCGGAGGATGCTGCGGGAGTTGCTCGCAGCGAAGTGAGCTGCGCTGTTATATCCGGATCCAGAGCGGCTTGGGCAGCTGCTGATTCCCTCAGCAGCAGATGAGGCCTGTTGGCGGGAGGATTCTCCCGGCAGGCATCTACGGCGCCTGCCTTCTGGATCGCTTCGGTTCTTCCGCGCGCTTTGCCTCTTCGTAGTCGGCGCTGGTGGCTTCGCGCCACCCGCCGGAGGGCTTGGCCGGCGCGCCCGCGGCAGGGACGGGATCATTCGGGGCGGGGACGCCGAGGCGGGGATCGGGGCCGCGTGTGCCATAGGATTCGCCGGTGACGGGACGGCGGCTGGGCGGGGCGGGCGAGAGGGCGGGGTCAGCGGCTGCGGTCTCGCGGGAGTCGGGAGAAGAAGAAGACGCCGCGGAAGAAGTGGGGGCATTCGAGGAGGACACTGCGTCGGAGGGCGGCGGGGTCCAATCGGCGGGCACGAGATACTGGGAGCGGTAGATGAGCTGTGCGCCGGGGTGGCGGCGGGCGGCGTCGCGGGAGAGAGCGACGTGGATGGTGCGGCGCTGGCCGACGCGGGCGTCGGCGGGGACGGAGAAAAAGAGCGAGTAGCGCTGGCGGAGGTTTTCGAGCGTTTCCTGCAAGGCGGAGGCGTGCTCGACGGGGAGGCTTTCGCCGCCGGACTCGCGGGCGATTTCGGGTGTGCCGGCGGACTGGGTGCGGGAGCGCTGGGGGGAGGGGTAACGGCCGGGGTAGCGCGGGCCGAAGATGATGTCGCCCCAACCGGGACGGCGGGAGGCGCGGCCTGTGCCGAGGGCGTCGGGGGCGATGAGGGCGCTGAGGACGGTGTCGGCGTCTTCGAGGGCGCGGAGGACGCGCTGTTCGTTGCGGTCGCGTTCGGTCTGGTCGTCGGTGAGGATGACGATGGCGCGGCGGGCGTCGCGGCGGGCGGAGGATTTCACGTAGCGGGCGGCGTCGAGGAGGGCGCGGGTGATGTCGGTGCCGCCGTTGAAGCGCTCTTCGTCGACGACGGCGTCGAGGCCGGCGGCGACGGTTTCGAGGGAGTCGTTCCAGCCGAGGCGGAGGCGGGACTGGCGGTCGAAGACCATGATGGCGCCGCGGTCGCCTGGGGAGAGGGTGCGGAGGGCGGAGCGGGAGGCGCGGGCGATGCGGGCGACGTGGGGGCGCATGCTGACGCTGACGTCGATGAGGAAGAGGAGGTCGAGGGGCATGCCCTCGGCGGCGAAGCTGCGGATGGGCTGCGGGCGGCCGTTGTCGAAGAGTTCGAAGTCTTGCGCGGCGAGGCCGGGGATGGAGCGGCGGTCCGGGCCAGTGACGCGCACGTCGACCCGCACGAGGCTGACTTCGGAGCGGAAGACGAGCGTCTCGTCGGGCTGCTGCGCGAGGGCGGCGGCCGCCACTGTCAGGGTCAGAAATGCCCGCCGCATGATCACACCTTACCGACGCTGCCGGCCGGGGGCGAGTTGCAACGCCGCCTTGAGGATCTCACGGTTGCAGCCAGGAGGCAAGGCGGGCTTTCTGTTCGGCGGTGGCGTCGGGGCGGGGTTCGAGGGTCCAGGATTCGGGGGTGCGGGCTTCGAGGGGGAGCTTGAGGGTCATGAGCTGGTCGCGGCGGGCGATGAGGACCTCCACTGTGGTTCCGGGCTTGTAGTTGTCGAGGTGGGCGGGCCACTGCTCGGGGCGGACGCGGAAGCCATTGACAGCGAGGATCTCGTCGTCGACGTTGAAGCCGGCGTCGTAGGCAGGCGTGCCGCGGCGAAGGCCGGAGATCACGATGCGGCCGGGGGTGTTCTGGCTCACGGTGATCCCGGTGACGAGCTGCGGACGGCCGGAAGAAGGACGGAAGCGCAGGCCAAACCAATCGAGCATCTCGGAGTAATCGAGCTCCTCGGTGGTTTCGAGGACGCGGCGGAACCAATCCGAGAGATCCGCGCCGGCGACTTCATTGCAGACGGCGCGGAATTCCTGCGGCGTGTAGCCGCGCGCGCCGCCATAGCGTTGATAAGCGAGGCGCATGGCGTCATCGAGCGACTTCCGCCCGCCGGTGAGACGGCGGATTTTTGCGTCCAGCAGCAGGCCGATCACCTGGCCTTTCGTGTAATAACTGATCGTGGTATTCGGCGAGTTTTCCGTGGGGCGGTACAGGCCGATCCATGCGTCGAAGCTCGCCTGTTCTACCGGCGTGACGAGGCGGCCGGGCGTCGCCTGCAGCTGCGCAATGGCCTGCGACATCGCCTGCAGGAGCTGCTGCTGCGTGGACAGCCCGGCGCGGGCGAGGGCCAGAGGACCGTAATAAGAGGTGACGCCTTCGGCGAGCCAGAGGCTGCGGGTGTAGTTCTCGTTTTCGTAGTCGAACGGGCCGAGTTCGACAGGACGAAGGCGTTTGACGTTCCACAGATGGAAATACTCGTGGCTGACGAGGCCGAGCCAGCCGAGACGCGTGGGGCGGCGGGTGCGGGGCGCGGAGGGATCGGGCGCAGCGGCGGGCGTCTCCTGGGTGTTTCCATAGGCCCAACGGCTGGTATTCATCCACGTGGAATTGCGGTGTTCGAGGCCTCCGCCGGCGCCGGTGAGAAGGTTGAAAAAGACGTATTTTTCGTACGGCAATCCGCCGAACATGCGGGCAAAAACCTCGACGATTTTCGCCACATCGCGCGCCGAGGCGGGGCCGTCCCACCACGGGCCTTCGCCTTCATTCACCAGAAAATGCTTCTTGCCGGCGACGGTGAATTCATGCACGGGAGCGTTGCCCGCGTAAATGGGGCAGTCGACGAGTTCGTCGTAGTCTTCGGCGATCCATGAGTGGGGCGCAGCGCCCTCTTTCATGCCGCTGATCGACGTCTTCCATGCAGCGGGCAGTTCGAGGCGCACCTCGTGGCGGCGCTTCTCGCCGCCAACCAAGGTCATGAAGGTGGGCGCGCCGTTGAGCATGGCGAAGCCGGAGTCGACCCAATTGCCCTGGACGCTCATCTCGCGCGCGTAGACGCGGTAGGAGACGTCGACGAACGGGGCGCCGCCGGCCTGCACTTTCCAACGGTTCTTGCGCGTCTTCTCCCACGCGAGCGGGCGCCCCTGCGGATCGCGGGGGCGGAAGTCCTCGACGAGGCGCGAATACTCGCGCACGAGGTAGGAGCCGGGGGTCCACACGGGCATGTAGAGCTCGATCTCCGGGCTGCCGGCGGGGACGCGGGCGGAGACCTCGACGTAGTGCGTGTGGGGTTGCGTGAAGCGGAGCGTGTAGCGCAGCGGCTCCTGCGCGGAGGCGGCAGCGGCGGAGATCGCGAAGAAAAGCAGCAGGCGGCGAGTCATGGCGGTTCTACAATGGAGACAGCTTGGGATCAAAACCGGTGATTCATGTTTTGGGCGGCGGCCTGGCCGGCACGGAGGCGGCCTGGCAGATTGCGCGCGCCGGATTCGATTGCATCCTATACGAAATGCGGCCCGGCAGGCAGACCGCCGCGCACAAGACGGGCGAGCTGGCGGAGCTGGTGTGCTCGAACTCGCTGAAGAGCGATGCGGAGGGGACGGCGTCGTGGCTGCTGAAGGAGGAGCTGCGGCGGCTGGGCTCGCTGGGGATGCAGGCGGCGGCGCGGGCGCGGGTGCCGGGCGGGCACGCGCTGACGGTGGACCGGGAGGTCTTCGCGAGGGAAATCACCGCGGCGATCGAGAGCGAGCCGCGCATCCGCGTGGTGCGGGAGGAGGTGACGCGGATCCCGGAGGAAGGGATCGTGATCGTCGCCACGGGACCGCTGACTTCCGGCGCGCTGGCCGAGGACATCGCGCGGCGAACGGGGAGCGAGGGGCTGTATTTTTACGACTCGATCAGCCCGATCGTGGACGCGGCGACGATCGACCGGAGCAAGGTGTTCGCCGCGTCGCGCTACGGGAAGTCGCTGGACGGGAGCGACGATTACCTGAACTGCCCGCTGACGCGCGAAGAGTACGAGGCGTTTGTGGACGCGGTGCTCACGGCGGAGAGCGCGGACGCGCACATCGAAGAGGACCGTGCGCTGCGCGAGGGCAGGGTGCCGTTCTTCGAGGCGTGCCTGCCGATCGAGGAGCTGGCGCGGCGGGGGCGGGACACGCTGCGGTTCGGTCCGATGAAGCCGGTGGGGCTCGTCGATCCGCGCACGGGCAAGCGCCCGTGGGCGGTGGTGCAGTTGCGGCAGGAGGACCTGCGGGCAGGCAGCTACAACATGGTCGGATTCCAGAACTACATGAAGTTCGGCGAGCAGAAGCGCGTGTTCCGGATGATTCCGGGGCTCGAGCAGGCGGAATTTCTGCGCTACGGGCAGGTGCACCGGAACACGTACATCGATGCGCCGCGGCTGCTGGACGCGAACCTGCGCCTGAAACAGGAACCGCGGATTTTGTTTGGCGGGCAGATTTCGGGCGTGGAGGGATACGTGGAGTCGATGGCGACGGGGCTGCTGGCCGGGCGGGCGGCGGTGAAGATGGCGCGCGGGGAGGAGCCGAAGGCGATGCCGCGGGAGACGGCGCTGGGCTCGCTGGCGCATTATGTGTCGCACGCGCGGGGCGGATCGTATCAGCCGGCGAACATCTCGTTCGACCTGCTGCCGGAGCTGGACGAGGAGACGCGGCGGCGGCTGGGCAAGGACCGCAAGGCGCGCCACGCGGAGCTGTGCCGGCGGGCGCTGGAGGCGCTGGAACGGCATGAGCGAGCTTGAGCGCTGGATTCAGGACTATCTGGCGGAGCTGCGGCGGCAGAACGCGTCGGAGCAGACGCTGGCGGCGTACGGCGTGGATCTGCGGCAGTTTCTGGAGTACTTCTCGCGCGGCGGGCTCGCGCCGCCGGCGCCGGCGGAGATCGACGTACTGGAACTGCGCGAGTGGCTGGCGCACCTGTACGAATCGGGGCTCGACAAGGCGACGATCCGAAGGAAGCTGGCAGCCGTGCGGAGCCTGTTCGAGCACTGCCTGCGGCGCGGCGTCATCCGTGTGAACAAGGCGAAGCTGCTGGCGACGCCGCGGCTGCCGAAGCGCCTGCCCGTGGTGCCGACCGAAGAGCAGACCAACACGCTGATCGACGGCGTGGCGGAGGGCAAGCTGGAGCGCCCATATCCCGAGCGCGATCTGGCGCTGCTGGAGGTGCTGTACGGGTGCGGGGTGCGCATCAGCGAGCTGCACGGCATGAACGTAGAGGATCTGGACCTGCGCGAGGGGTGGGTGCGGGTGCGGGGCAAGCGCAAGAAGGAGCGCCAGGTCCCGGTGCCGCGCAGGGCGCTGGAGGCGCTGCGGAGATACATGGAATGCCGGCGTGCGGCTCCGGGCGAGACCGCCGTGTTCGTGAATCACCGCGGGCGGAGGCTCTCCGCGAGGGGCGTGCAAAAGATCCTGCGGATGTACGCCATTGCACTGGCAGGCGACTCCTCCATTCATCCGCACTCGCTGCGGCACGCCTATGCGACGCACCTGCTGAACGCGGGGGCGGATCTGCGCGCGATTCAGGAGCTGCTGGGGCACGCGTCGCTCTCGACGACGCAGAAGTACACGCAAGTGTCGCTGCGGGAGTTGATGGAGGTCTACGACAAGGCGCACCCGCGGGCCTGAGCGGCGCCGCGCCGGGGCGGCGCCGGAGCCGGATGGTCCGCCACCTCAAAGTTGGCGGAGCACCTCCATCGGCGGCCTTCGCGCCAGCGACAGGGAGGGCGGAAGCGCCGACAACAGTACAGAGGCCAGCACCACGGCGGCGGCCGCGGCTGTCGCCGCCGGATCGAACCGGGGCACATCGATCAGATCCACGGCCGTCAAGCCGCGGAGAAACACCGAGGCCGCCCCGCCCGCTGCCAGTCCCAGGAGACACGCTAGCAGCGCGTCCCTCTGCAACCATCCGACGATGTCGAGCGGGGTGGCGCCCAGCGCCATCCGGACTCCCGCTTCCCCTGCCCGGGCGCCGGCGCTGCGTGCCGTGGCGGAGAAAATTCCCAAGGCCAGCATCAGCAGGCTGAGGGCCGCTGCGGCCGCGAGGACGGCGGAGCGCACGAACAGGGGACGCCCGCTGCGCGCCAGGCGCTCCTCGAAAGGGGACCAGTCGTAACAGCAGCCCGTTCCCCCTGCCTCTTCGGCGGCGCGGGCCGCCGCCGGCAGGACCTCGCGGCAGCGGGGCCCGCACCGGACGAGGAGAAATGCCTCCTGCCCGGCAGCCGCGTCCGTGCCTGTGCCGAAGGGCAGGTAGATCTGATGTTGCAGAGGCTCGCCGAACGGCACTGTAGCGATGTTTCCCGCCACTCCGATCACGCGTTGCGGCTGCCGGACCCCTTCGATCCACATCGCATGGCCGATGGCGCCGTTCGCGCCAAACCTCGCGCGCTCGAGCGACTCGCTGATCACAACGCCGTCCTGATCGGCATCCGAAAAATCGCGGCCCCGCAACAACGGAATTCCGAGAGTCTGGAAGAATCCCGGGGTGACACGGAACGCCGCAACCGGCAGGGATTCCTCTCCCACCGGCACGAAGTACGACTTTCCGCGCGTGGTTGCCGCCGGCAGCCAATCCGTGACAGCAGCCGGGCCTGCGCCAGGCACTTCGTCCAGATGCCGGGCGAGCATCAAGGCTGCCGCCCGAATCCCGGACGGCCCGGCGCCGCCCTCCGCCCGGTCCTGTTCGCCGGCAGTGCCGTGCCGCCCCAGGCGGAGCGTGGCGGCCGCCACCCCTGCCGGCTCGAACCCGACATCGCGCCCCGCATGGCGGGATGCGCCCCGCAGCAACAGAAATCCCAGATCCAGGAGGCAGAAACCTGCCGCCGCCTGGGCCGCCAGCAGCGCCAGGGCGATGCGGCGGTTCCCGCGGGTCAAACCGGGGGACAAGGCTGCTTGCGCCAGGCTGGCGCCCGCATTCGCCGCCGTCCTGACTCCCGCAAGCATGCCGGCCAATGCGCCTCCTGCCGGTGCGGCAAAACCCAGAACCAGAATTGCACCGAAGAGCAGATGGCCGCGGAGGTCGGACATCCAGCCAGCCACGTGGAAGTCGCGCGAAAGCAGTGCCGCAGCAGCCAGCCCGCAGCCGACGCCCGCCAAGCCTCCTGCCGCCCCCATCACCATGCTCTCCAGAGCGACTTGCCGGAGCAGCGCGGAAGGCGCTGCGCCCACCGCCACCCGGATGGCAAATTCGTGCCGGCGTTCCACGGTCTGCCCGGCCAGCAGCAGGCTGGTGTTCAGGATCGAGACAAGGACGACGCCGGCGGCGGCGATCAGAAGCAGCCAATAGAAGCGCCGGTACGGGGCCACCAATTCGGCACGGAGATTTCTTACCCCGATCAAATCCCCGTACCGCATGCGTGTTCGCCCCGATACGACCGTGTTCAGATAGTCCAGCAGTCCGTAGGCTTCCTGGCGGACAGCGTCTTCTGTGAAGCCCTTCCGGATCCTGCCGACAAACGCCTCTTCCAGCGCCCACTCCGTTCCTCTCTCTGCTGTCCGGTCCACGCTTGCGAGGTCCTCCCGGGCTGATCTCGGCAGCCAAACCCGAACGCCGGGCGGAAAAACGAAGCCGGGCTTTGCCACTCCGATGACGTCGTAGCTGCGCCCGCTGATGCGCACGGCGCCCCCCACTGCATCCCCCGGCGATCCGAACCACCACCGCGCCGCCGCATCGCTGAGCACTGCCACGGGCGCCCCGCGCCTCTCCTCCTCGGGCAGAAATTCACGCCCCGCGACCAGATCCGCTCCGAGCGTCCGGAAGAACCCGGGCGAAACCATGGCCACGGGCGTCTCCGCGCGCCTTCCCCCGGCTTCCACAACCGCCGCCGCCATGCCGTAGCTCGCCGACCGCTCCAGGGATTTCATCCGCCCCCACCACTCCACCGGATCGGAGCTCTCTACCGTGGCCAAACCGGACAACAGGACCAGCCGATCCACGTCGCGGACGGGCAACGGTTCCAACACCTGCCGCAGGAGCCAGGAGACCGCGCCGAGGCAGAACACGGACCCCAGCGCGATCTGCGCGACCACCAACGACGTTTCCAGCCGCCGGCGCGCCAACCTTCGCAGGAGAACTTTCACTTGCTTGCTCCGAACCGGCCCCGCAGAAGCCTGCCCGGAAAGAGAACTCCCGGGTGCCAGGCGCCGGGATGCCGGGCCTATCTTGTCTCAGGCTTCCATTCTCCGTCTTCGCACCGCAGCACCCTGTCGCCGTCGCGGATCATCGCCCCGCGCGAGTAGACCTGGCCCTGCCACTCGCACTTCGAGGAGCGAACGGCGCTGCCAGCACTCCCGGCAGGCCTGGGCTCGTCGCGCAACCAGAAGAAGATGGCGAATGCCACGGATGCCGCCAGTGCCAGCAGCACTGCCATCAAAACGCGTGAACCGCGCATCACCGGTCCTCCTGCCCCGATTATACGCTGCGGATCGTGTTACAGATCCCCGAGAGAATTTTTTTCTTTTCGAATAGAGTTTTCTCTTGACACCCCCCCGGTGCGGATTAGAATTCCACTGATAATGGAGGTCAAACATGTCCCAGAGAGGAAAACTTCTTGCGAATCTCGTAATGGTCGCTGTGGCAGCGATGGCATGGTTTGGGGCATCCTCCTCACTGGAGGCGCATTCCGGAATCGGCTGCATGTATGCAGGTCAATGTTACAGTGCCGGTGCGTGTATCCAGTCCGTATGCGGGGGCAACGGTCGAGGGCAGAAATGCTCAACTCCCTTGCCAGATTGTGAGGGTGCCTGGAGCGCCTGCGGTGGATGCTGAAGGCCAGGCACAGACGTCTGGTCCAAGCCGGAGAACTGCGAGCTGAGTATTTCAGCCACTGATTCATTCATGAGACTGACTCCATGGGGCAAGTGCGCGCTGACCGCATTTGGCAGGTTTCTTCGGCTCTTCTGGCCTTATCATTGCTTTTGAATGTTTTCCCGGGCGTCGAGGTCAAGAGGCTCCGTATCGAGGCAGTACGAAACCGTCAGGCCGATCCCCGCATCGGGAGCATCCTGCGGGAATTGCCGGTGAAGGACCTCAATGGAAATGGTTTGCGCTTACAGTTCGGTGCAATCCCTTCGCTGGCCGTTATTTATGCCTTTTCGCCCCGCTGTAGTTTTTGTGCCCAGGATTGCAAGAACATTCTGGCGTTATCGGATCAATTTCGTATAATCCGTTTCATAGGCCTTTCCACTTCGGAAAGTAGGCTGACGGAGTACCTTAGAAACCCGCTGTTCCTGCTCATTTCCTGTTTATCAGGCGCTCAGCCCGACACTGATTCTTGATCACGATTTACAGGCCACGCCGCAGGGTGTCGTTGTCGGCCCTGGTGGCCGGGTCGTCGCGTCCTGGGTGGGGCTTCTTGAAGGACAGCAGCTTGCCCGGATCAGGAGCGCCTTGGAGACCCAACTCAGACAGTAGGAAGAAGCGATTCTCCTCTGCCGACAGATCCGGGCGGCGCAAACTCTCGCGGGCCAGTTGGCGCGTGCGCAGGACAGGCCGTTGCGCGCATTCGCGGGCCTGACAGGGAAAGACCTTAGAACCCGAGTCCCAGTACCACCCGAAGTAAGATTGGGAAGCCGGTTGGATTGTGCCCAAGGCGGGGTGCGCCGGAGACTGGAGTCAGACGCCCGAAATGCAGCGAGTGGAGCACGAGTTCTGGAAGCGCGCGGACGTGGCGCGCCTGCTGGTGCTGGCGGAAGCCGAGCGCCGGTATTTCCAGGACATTCTTGCCGCGCTGCCGGTGGCGGTGGCGGTGGCGGCGAGGGACGGATCACTGCGGGCGGCCAACCGCGCTTTCCGGGAACTGTTCGGGTTGCAGACAGAGGAAGTGGCTCACGCGGACGTGAGCCGTTTGTTGCCGGGCGCACCGGTGGCGGAGTGGATCCGGGAAGTGATCGACACAGGCTCGCCGGTGGAAGACTGCGAGCTGATGACCGGGGAAGGCGGTGAGGCGCGACGGTTCGTGCTGTTGCTGGACCGGGCGCCGGCGTGGCAGGGGGAGCGGCGGGAAGAGGCGCTCCTCACGGTGCTCGAGTTGCGCGAGGAAGAACCGGAAGAGACGGAGGGCGGAGAAGAAGAGGAGCCCGAGGAGCAAGCGCCGCGGACGCAGGCGGAGGGCGCGCCGCGCGCGGCGGCAGCGGAGATCGAGCGCGCCAAGCGCGCCGCGCTGGAGCGGCTGGCGGCGCGGGTGGCGCATGTCGCCAACAACCTGCTCATGATTATCGGCGGCTATGGCGAGGAGATCCTGGAGAGCCTGCCCGAAGGCGACGTGCGGCGCGCGGGCATGGCGGAGATCCTGAAGGCGGCGGAGCGGCTGGGGCGGATCACGAAGGATCTGAATGCTCTGACCGTGGCGCAAGAGTATGACGCCGCGCCGGTGAAACTGTCGCAGTGGATGCGCGGGCACATGGCGGAATGGGCGGAGTGGGGCGTGGATGTCGAGCTGCCCGCGCCGGAGCTGTGCGCGCAGACGTCGGAAGAGCTGCTCGGGCGCGTGGTGCTCGAGGCGGCGCGGTATCTGCGGCATGCGCTGGGGGACGGGGCGCGGCTGCGGCTGCGCGCGCGTGCGGCGGGCAGGGACCGGGTGGAGCTGCGGCTGGAATGGGCGGATGCCGTGCTGAGCGAGGATGCGCGGGAGCGCTTCTTCGAGCCGTTCGCCGGGCAGAAGGCAGGCACGGACCCGCCGCTGGGGCTCGCTGGAGTCGTGAAAAGCTGGGAGCGGATGGGCGGGACGCTGGAACTGGAGGAGCGCGCGCTCGTGGCCGGGTGCCCGCGCGCGGAAAGTGCGGAGGAACGCGAAGCAGCGGTGCTGCTGGTGGACGACGAGCCGGGGATCCGTGCGCTGATCCGCCGCGCTCTGGAGCGCGAAGGGGTCGCGGTGATGGAGGCGGGCTCGGCGCAAGAGGCGCTGGAGTTGTGCGAGCGGCGAGAATCGCCGCCGGCGGCGCTGGTGACAGATCTCACGATGCCGGGCATCTCCGGCCGCGAGCTTGCCGGGAGGCTACGGATGCGCTGGCCGGAGATGCGCGTGCTGTTCATAACAGGCTACGCCGAGCAGCAGGAGCTGGCAACGGAGGACGAGAAAACCCGGCTGCTACACAAGCCGTTCACGACGGCGCGGCTGGTGGAAGAGGTGCGGCGGCTCTTGGAGGCGTGATCCCCGCAGGAGTCCGGCGCCCCGCCCACGGGTGGAGGCATTGGGCGGAATTCAGTGCGAAAGTGCGCCCATGAATTCCAGGAATTTCCGGGCGCAGCGGTCGAGATTTTCGAGGCTGCCGCCGCCGCGCAGGGGGCTGCACATCTCGTAAGCCACTGGGCCGCGGTAGCCGCCTTCGCGCAAGGCGGCGAAAAACGCCCGGTACTGGATGAAGCCCTCGCCCATGGGGACGGCAAGCGTGGCGGGCGGGAGCGGCTCGAAGTTCACCTGCGCGGGCAGGTAGCGGAAGCGCGGGCGCAGCTGGTAGTCGGCAGCGGTGGTGTGAACAGTATACGGGGCCATGATGCGCGCGGCAGCCTCGAGGTTGTCGCCTTGCAGGGCGGGAGTCCACGCATCGAAGCAGGCTTTGCAGTGGGGGTGATCGACGGCGTCGAGCAGATCGCGCAAAGCCAGATAGTGCGAGGCGCAATCGTGGTGATTCTGGACGCCGAGGATCACGTCGAATTTCGCAGCGCGATCGGCGGCTTCGCGCAGGATTTCGACGAGGCGGTGCGGGGGAAAGTCCGGGTGTTCGTAAGCCGTGAAGATGCGCACTACGGGGGCGCCGAGATCGGCGGCGCGGCGGCACAGGGCTTCGATGTGGGCGAGCTGAATCTCTGCCATGGGAATGTCGGGCCGTTCGGCGCCCGCGGAGAAATTGTTGTAGCCGGCGAGCACGGCGCAGTGCAGCCCGAGCGACTCCATGCGCTCGCGCAGGCGCAGGCACTCTTCGCGCCCGTAGTCGAGAACGGACAGGTGCGGACGCTTGGCCATGAGCATGACGCCGCGGAAGCCGAGCTCGGCGGCTTTCACCAGAAACTCGTCGAGCGAGAGCCGCGCCTGCCCCGGCCAGACGCCTGCATAAGAGACGGAATGAAGGACGGGTTCAAACGGGGACATGGGGGCACCGGGACCGATAGTATCGAATCGTGACCGCTGCTGTGAGGCAAGTGTGGGCCGAAGTGCGCGTGGCGCTGGAAGAGCTGAAGGCAGACGCGGGGCAGATCGGCCGTTACGTACTCTCGACCGAATCGCACGTGTACGCGTTCGCGATTGCGGCGAACGTGCTGCTGTCGTTCTGGCCGTTCATGCTCGTGCTGATCGCGCTGTTCCGCAACGTGATGGGCTGGCCGGCGGCAATCACGGCGCTGTATGCGACGATCCAGGATTTCTTCGCGGGCGCGACCGGCGAGTTCCTCGCTTACAACCTGGAAGCGATCACGCAGTGGCGGAGGAAGGTGGAGTGGCTGTCGATGCTGCTGTTGCTGTTCACGGCGAACGGCATCTTCCTGCCGCTGGAGGTGGCGCTGAACCGTGCGTGGGGTGTGAAAGAAAACCGGAGCCTGCTGAAGAACCAGATTGTGAGCATGGCGCTGATCTTCGTCTGCGGCGGGCTGGCGCTGTTTTCGGCGGCGCTGACGGGCGCGGGCGTGCAGGTGTGGGAGGCGTTTTTCGGGCAAGCGGGGACAAGCGCGCCGCTGGTGATCAAGATGATCGCGAAGGCGGCATCGCTGCCGGTGACGATTCTCGCGCTGTTCCTGATCTACGTCTACCTGCCGAATACGCAGGTGCCTCGGCGCGCGATCCTGCCGCGAGTAGTGGTGGTAGGGCTGGCGCTGGAGCTTCTGAAGTGGGTGAACCTGGCCATTTGGCCGTGGCTGTTCCGCAAATTCGACCGCGAGTTCGGGGTGTTCAAGCACTCGGTGACGATTCTGACGTGGAGTTTTCTGGCGGCGATGGTGGTGCTTGCCGGGGCGGAGTGGATTGCGTGGCGCACGCGGCAGAGGGAGGGCGAACATCCGGTTGAGTCCGGGGCCGCGGCGTGATTGAATAAAGCCACTATGCCTTACTGTGCCAACTGCGGTTCGCCCGCCGAGGGCGCTTTTTGCCCGAACTGCGGCCAACCTGTTGGGCAGGCTTCTGGAGGAGGATACCCGCCGCCGGCGGGAGGGGCTCCGCAGGGAAGCTACCAGCAGGGGTATCAATATGGAGCGTATCCTCCGCCGGGATACGGCGCGCAGCCCGCGCAAGCGGGGCTGAGCGAGAACGCCGCCGGAGCCCTGTGCTATCTGGCGGGGCTGATCACCGGGATCATCTTCCTGGTGTTGGCGCCATACAACGCGAGCCGGAACGTGCGGTTCCACGCATTTCAGTCGATCTTTTTCAACGTTGCGTGGATCGCGCTGTGGATCGTGGAGATGGTGATCAGCGCGGTGCTGGCGTCCATTCCCGTGCTGGGATGGATCATCGGCGCGTTGCTGACGGCTGCTCTTGCCCTGGGCGGTCTGGTGCTGTGGCTGGCGCTGATGTGGAAGGCGTATAACGGCGGCCGGCTGGTGCTGCCGGTGATCGGACCGCTGGCCGAGAAGCAGGCTTACAGCTGATTCTCCGGGAGAGCGGACGGCGCGCGGGATCCTGTGGTGGAACCCGCAGGTGCGGAGTGCGTCCAATCTCGATAGAATGTTGGCGGGATCCGAGTCCGCCGATCCGCGCTGTTCCTATTTTTGTATCTCAGAGGTTGACGTACATGGCCACACCGAGGGAGATCACCCGCCGCGACGCCATCAAGACGGCAGGCGCCGTTGCTGCTGCCGGCGCCGCCATTTCGAAACTGGAGGGCGCGCCTGCCATCCTCAAGGCGCGCGCCGCCACCGATCCCGTCAAGTACGGCATGGTGGGGACCGGAAGCCGCGGGACGTACCTGCTGAAGCACCTGAAGGGGATTGACACGGGCACCTGCGTCGCCATTTGCGACATCAGCGAAGACGCGCTGAACAAGGCGCAGCAGACCATCGGCGGCAATCCCCGCCGCTACAAGGACTACCGCGAGCTGCTGGCGGACAAGGACGTGGAGGCGGTCTTCGTCACCACGCCGTTGTTCCTGCACTTCCCGGTGACGCGCGACGCGCTGGACGCGGGCAAGCACGTGTTCTGCGAGAAGAGCCTCGTGTTCAAGCCCGAAGAGGTGCACGCGCTGAAGGCGCTGGCGCTCTCGAAGCCGAAGCAGGTCCTTCAGGTGGGCTTGCAGCGGCGTTACAGCGCAATGTATCAGGCGGCGCGGCAGATGATCGAGAAGGGGCTGCTCGGCGAGGTGGGCTACGTTCAGGCGCAGTGGCACCGCAACCCGGGCTGGAAGATGAAGAAGGGCGTGCCGAACGAACGGATGGCCAACTGGCGCCTGTTCCGCGAATACTCCGGCGGGCTGGTGGCGGAGCTGGCGTCCCATCAGATCGACGTCGCCGACTGGATGCTGGGCATGACGCCGGAAGCCGTGATGGGGCTCGGCACGCTGGATTACATGAAGGACGGGCGCGATGTGTACGACAACGTGCAGCTGATCTTCAAGTATCCGAAGGGGCGGCGGCTGGTGTGGACGAGCGTGCCGTGCTCGACGCACTGGCCGGGAGTGGGCGGCGCGCGGACCGAAATGGGCGAGATCATCGAGGGCACGCACGGCACGATCCACATCACGATCGGCGACGACAACAACCGCCCCATCGGCATGTGGTTCCGCGAGCCGAATCCGCCCTCGAAGGCGGAAGAGGCCAAGAAGGCAGCCAAGAAGGAAGAGTTCAAGGCGGGCGCCACGATGGTGGCTGCCGCTGGCTCGCGCCCGCTGCCAATCCTGCTGAGCAAGGACCTGATGACGGGCAAGGAGAGCTTCCTTGAGAGGGAGCTGAAGTACGCCCGGTTGTGGCTGTATCAAAAGGGCATTCTGGTCCCCGAGGAGGAGAAGAACCCGGTGGACACGCAGCTGGAGTCCTTCTTCCATGATGTGCGGACGGGCGGTCATCCGAAGGCGGATCTCGAGATCGGCCTGCAGGACTCGATTGCGGTGATTCTGTCCAATCTGGCGCTGGACGAAGGCCGCATGGTGTACTTCAACGAGATCGAGAAGATGGGCAAGCCGGGAGCGCCGGCTCGTCCAGCCCGCCGCGGCTGAACACTTTTCTGTGCCGGGAAAGGGCCGCGCCCCGCAGAGGGCGCGGCCCTTTCTTCATGTCCCTTCGCAGGCCACAGGTTCCATCCGTCCGGAGGCGGCGGCCGCCCGGATGGCTTCGATCACCGCCATCGTCCGCAGGGATTCCTCCAGCGGCACGGGCACGCTGCGAAGCCCCAGCGCGGCGCGCGAAAACTCGTCCGCCTGGATCGTGTACTGGTCGCACACCGGCAGCTCTTCCACACGCCGGGACGCGCCGTCCAGCCTGCTGCCATCGTCGAGGAAGAGCCGGCAGGGACGGTCCGGAGGCGCGTTGAAGGGGATCTCCACCTCGACGCGCGCCTGCTCGCCAAACACGACGAATCGCTGCGCCGGAGCCAGCTGCGTCGAGCACGTGAAGACGCAAGTCCCGGAGGGGAACTCGAGCAGCGCCGCGCAATAGCGGTCCACTCCGAACTGCGGATCAAATTCCATCGACGCTGCCACGCGGCGGGGCTCTTCGCCGAACAGGAACCGCGACAAAAAGACGGGATAGCAGCCGATGTCCATCAGCCCTCCGCCGCCCCATGCGGCGACATTGCGGACGTTGGCCGGGTCGCGGTTGAAGTAGCTGAACCACGCCTGGATCTGGCGCAGTCTTCCGATGGCGCCGGACTCGGCAAGCTCGCGTACGCGCACCCACTGCGGATGTGTACGCACCATGAACGCCTCGCCCGCGCACCTGCCTGTCCGGTTGCGGACTTCGATCATCGCGCGCACCTCCGCCGTGGAGAGCCCCAGCGGCTTCTCGCACAGCACGTGCTTGCCCGCCTCCATGGCGCGAATGGACCATGGCACATGGAGGTGATTGGGCAGCGGGTTGTAGATGACGTCGATTTCCGGATCCGCGAGCAGCTCCTCGTACGATCCATAGGCGCGCGGCAAGTCGAGCGATTCCGCCGCGCGCCGGGCCTTCTCCGTGTCGCGGGAAGCGATGGCTGCGGCCTCGCACCACTGGCAGGCGCGCATGGCGGGGATCACCTTGGTCACGGCGATCTTCGCCGCCCCGAGAATTCCCCAGCGGAGCTTGCCCGGCATGAGCGGCTCAGGACTCCGCGCGCCGGTCCAGCCAGCGGAAGAAGAGAAGGGCGAACAGGGCGAGCGCGGCGAACCATGCCGCCGCGGGCACGCCGGTCAGCTGTGGCAGCGTCACCTGCCCGAGGTCTATGGGCGCGCGCAGCGCGCGTGTGCAGGCTGCGTCGAACTCGGAATACACAGCCGCGCCGAGGGTCATTCCAAGCAGCCCCCACCACGCGTCGCGCTTGCCTTCGCCCGCTGCCGCCACGGCGGTGCCCGGGCAGTAGCCGAGGAAGACCATGGCGGGTCCGAAGATCAACGAACCAAGGAAAATGGCCAGCAGGTGCGCAGGCTTCACCGAGAGCTGCACCCACCCGGCGGAGTGCATTGCATAGACGCCCGCGCCGCCGACGAGGATCGCCGTCATCATGATCTTCATCACCGTGAAGTCGCGCAGCAGGAACTGATTCACAATCACACGGCGGTCGGAGACGCGCCCCTTCTGAAGGAAGAAACCGAACAGGAAGCCTGTCAGCAGGCCCAGCAAAATGCGCGGCAGAGGATCGAACATGGCTAGCGGACCTCCTTCTTGAAGAGCATGGCGGTGGCGACGCCGGAAGCGAAGATCGTCAGGAAGAACACCCAGCCGGAAAGCGCGAGTTGCAGGGAGCCCGAGATGCCGTTGCCGCTGGTGCAGCCGTTGGCGATGCGGGCGCCGATCATCAGGAAGAAGCCGCCGAGCACGGCTTCGGCGATGCGTTTCCCCGTGGGGCGCTCCGCGCTCCGCACGCCGCCAAGCCTTGATGCCATCAGAGCGCCCAGCGCGACTCCGATGACCAGGAAGAACTCCCAGTCGAAGACCGGCTTCAGCTTCGCCAGGTAGGGCGTGGCGGCAACGTGCTCCGGGGCGAGGAGGCCTTCAATCCAGGCCACCAGCCGCACGAACGCCGAAGAGATGCCCAGCGGGCGTCCGGCGGTGAGAAAGGCGAACCAGCTCAGCACGCCGATCAACGCGCCGGCAGCGTAGGGAGACCAGGATACGCGCTTCAGTGGATTCACAGCCGACATTCTACTGTACGGCGCGGCACGGGCAGCGCCACCGCAGCTGCAGGGCGTCCGCGGGCCGCAGAGCGAAGGACCGCCTGTGGCGCGCGGGGGCTACTTCGGCAGGTTGTCGCCGCTCACGTGCACCAGCCGGTTGATCTGCCTGATCACGATGAAGATGGCCAGCGCGATCAGGAAGAACTCGATGACCGAGTTCAGGAAATTGCCGTAGGTGAGCACGGCGGCACCGGCTTTCTTCGCGTCCTCGATCGAAGCATAGGTGTTGCCGTCGAGCGCCACCCACTTGTCGGCGAGGTTGACGCCGCGAGTGAGCAGCCCGAGCAGCGGGTTGATCAGGTCAGCGACCATCGAGTTGACGATCTTACCGAACGCGCCACCAATGACGACGCCGACAGCGAGGTCGATGGCATTGCCCTTGAGAGCGAACTCTTTGAACTCCCGGACGAAACCCATAGCAGGGGGAGTATATACCAGCTGGGGGCGGACCGTCCCCGGAAATTCTTCAGAGTTCGCCCCGGGCAAGCAGCCGCTTCTCGGCGGCGTCGAAGCGGCGGTTCAGCCAGCGGCGGGCGAGCTTCGCCTCGTACGCCGAGGGCGCCGTCTTCACCGCGGCGCGGTAGGCTTGCAACGCCTCCTCGCGCTTGCCGAGCAAGTCGAGGCACTGCCCGAGGCGCAGCCAGGAGGTGACGGCGGAGTTCAGATCCAGCTTTTCGGCGCCCGCGGTGGCTCGCCTCAGATGCGAAATGGCGGCCTCGGGCTCGTCGTACCAGAACAGGAGGTTGCCGCGCGCGAATTCGATGCGCTCGAAGGGCAGTTGGGCGAAGCCGGGCGCGCCGCTGCGTTTCAGCTCTTCGATGCGGTCCAGCGCCGCGAGGGCGTCGGCTTTCCGCCCGAGATCGGAGTACATCTGCGAGAGCTCGAACAGGAGCAGGAAATTGCGGGGGTATTTTTCGAGAAGTTCCAAAATGATGGGCACGGCATCCTGCGGGCGGCGCTCGCGGCGCGCGACCACGCCGAGCAGGATCTTCGCATCGATGCGGTTCCATCTGCCCTTTTCCGCGACGAGGCGCACCGTGCGGATGCCGCGCTCGCGGTCGCCGCGGAAGCCGACCAGGAAGCCGAGCGTGCGGTAATACCAGGGGAGCGAGCCGACGATGTAGTCGTGCACGCCCTGCAGCATGAGGGCGTCGATGTTGGAGGGCTCGAGTTCGGCCACGCGGTTGTGGAGCTTGCGGGCGTCGGTGATATCGCGAAGGGCGTCCAGCCAGGCGCGCCGCACGAGGAAGTTGTAGGTGCCGCGAAAGCCGAGAGCCACGCCCCGGGCGTACATGGCATTGGTGTCTTTCGGGTCTTTCTGGAGCGCGGCTTCCGTCAGGCGGAGGCATTCGCCGATGGCTGCGGCAAACTGTTTCTGCTCCTCCGGGGTGGGCTCCATGCGCGCCCGGCGCAGGAAGGGATTGCCGCCTGTGACCAGTTCGGTTTCGAGGGCCCCGGCGCGGAACATCATCTGGAAGAGCACGGCCTGGGCGAGGTGGTTGTGGCGGTGGGGATCGTCGGGCCTGGCCGAGATCGCCTTCTGAAATGCGGCGATCGCCTGCGGATACTCGAGGTTGTAGAAGTGGTCGAAGCCCTGCGCGACGACAGGGTCGTCGTATTGGGCCAGCAGGAGCGCGGCCAGAAGGAACGTCATGCGGCTGCCTCCAGGCGCCGGATGGCCCACCGGGCATGTTCGCGCACGCCTTCGTCGCCGAAACTCGCCAGTTTTCGGAGCGCGGGCAGGTAGCGGGGGTTCCCCGAGTTCCCCATGGCAGTGGCCGCGTTCCGCAACAGTCCGGCGTACTTCGTCCGCCAAAGCGGCGTGCGGCGGAACCGCGA
This sequence comes from Bryobacteraceae bacterium, assembly GCA_037481575.1. Classification (GTDB taxonomy): domain Bacteria; phylum Acidobacteriota; class Terriglobia; order Bryobacterales; family Bryobacteraceae; genus JANWVO01. Next base: position 30,521 of record JBBFLJ010000021.1, read on the forward strand.
GCGGAAGTCCTCTTCGGTGAGCCCGGCCAGTTCCGCCAGATCCGGATCCGGGTGAAGCGGCTGGAAGCCGGGCAGTTGCGAGAAGGGAGCGCGCCGGTTCCACGGGCACACTTCCTGGCAGATGTCGCAGCCGAACAGCAGGGCGCCGGTGGCCTCGCGGGCCTCTTCGGGGAGAGGGCCGCGCTGTTCGATGGTCCATGTGGAGATGCAAAGGCGGGCGTCCAGCCGGTAGCGGCCGCCGCCGGCGGGAACGAGCGCCTGCGTGGGGCAGGCGTCGATGCAGCGGCGGCAGGTGCCGCAGCGGTCGGGCGGGGGCGAGTCGGGCGGCAGGTCGAGGTCTGTCAACACCTCGCCGAGGAAAAACCAGGAGCCGTGGGGCTGATGGATGAGGCAGGTGTTCTTGCCGATCCAGCCGAGGCCGGCTTCGCGCGCCAGGGAGCGCTCGAGCAGGGGGGCTGTGTCGATGCAGATCCGGTGCTCGAAAGGCCCGGTTTCTTCGGCGACTTCCGCCACGACGCGCTCCAGCATGGATCGCATGACGTCGTGATAGTCGGCGGCGCCCCAGGCGTAGCGGGAGACGGAGTGTTGTTCCGGCCCGGGCGTGTTGTATAGCAGGCCGACGCAGAGGACGGAGCGGGCTGCGGGCAGAAGACGGCGCGGATCCTGCCGCAGGAGGGCGCGGTGGTCTTTCAGATAGTCGAGCGGGCCGGCGAGGCCGTCGTCAACCCATTGCTGATAAAGGGGAAAGTCGGCTACCGGGGCAGCGCGGGCGATGCCGGCGAGCTGGAACCCGGCGCGGCGGGCGGCGGACAGAAAGACGTCGCGGATGCGCCAAGCCTCGCTCACGGGTTCTCCCCGCCCATCCTATCGCGAATCGGCAATTCTCCGTTGGGCCCCCGGTTTTCGCCGCCGGGCTGCGCCAGAGCGCTGTTCGATGAATCCTGATAGCTTCGAAAAGGGCTTTGCCTAGAATAGATACAGAGAGACCAGTGTCTCCGCAGGCAGTGGTTTGCGGAGGCACCGCACCGAACGAGGAATCTGGCACCCAGACCAGAGAGTCCGACATCAGGAGACAAGGACGCAAAACATGCCGAAACCGATCAAGTATGCAGAGAAGGCCGTGACGCTGGCGGCCAAGGCGATCTGGCCCATTTTCGACACGTTGAACTCGATCAAGCCCAACCCCAGCTTCACGCCGAAGTGGTCGGACAAGCCCCTGCTGAAGTCCTGGGAGAAGATGAAGCCGCCGCTGGGTTGGCCGCGCGAGACGGATTCACTTTGCCCGAGGTGCATCCCCGAGATCCGCAAGGAGATCCTGGACGGCAAGAAGGACGTCAGCATTCTGGTCAACGAGCGGCCCGGAGAGATCAAGGCCAAGATCATCGAGCGCGACGGCAAGATCCTGATGGTGAAGGACTGCCCCGTGCACGGGCATTTCGAGGACGTGATGTCGATCGACCCGGAGTTCTTCCGGCATCTGGAAGAGGTGTTCCCCGGGCGCGACATCCGCGCTCACAATGACGAGGATCTCCACCGCCACGGCTCGTCGACCATCACGCACGGGCGCGGCTCCGTGCTCACGATCGACCTGACGAACCGTTGCAACATGATGTGCGACCCGTGCTTCATGGACGCCAATCAGGTGGGCTTCGTCCATGAGCTGACGTGGGAAGACATCAAGACGCTGCTCGACAACGCGCTGAAGATCAAGCCCCGGCGGCAGATGTCGGTGCAGTTCTCCGGCGGCGAGCCCACGCTTTCGCCCTACTTCCTCGACGCCATCCGCTACTGCCGCAAGGTTGGCTACAACTCGGTGCAGGCGGCGACCAACGGCATCGAATTCGCCAAGAGCCCGGAGTTCGCCCGGGCGGCTGCCGAGGCGGGGTTGCGCTATGCCTATCTGCAGTTTGACGGCATCGGCAACGCGGCCAACTCGCACCGCGCCGTGGGCAACCTGTTCGATGTCAAGCTGCGGGCCATCGAGAACCTGTACAACGCCGGCGTCGAGATCGTGCCGGTGATCACGATCATCAACGGAATCAACAACGAGCAGGTGGGCCGGGTCATCCAGTTCGCGCTGGACAACCCCAAGAAGATCAGCTTCCTGAGCTTCCAGCCGGTTTCGTTCACGGGGCGCGACGAGGGCATCAGCGACGAGCGCCGCATGGCGCAGCGGTACACGCTCAGCCATCTCGCGCATGACGTGAAGAACCAGACCGGGCTCGGCGAGCCGGCGCGCGACTGGTATCCGATCTCCTTCATGTCGACGTTCACCGACTGGGCGGATCTGGTGCACGGCCCTAATGCGCAGTGGGGGCAGCTGAGCTGCGGTTGCCACCCGAACTGCGGCGTCGGTATGGCCGTGATGGTCGACAAGGAGACGAAGGAAGCCGTGCCGGTGACCAAGTTCCTCAACGGCGACCGGCTGGCGCGGGACGTGGCGCGGATCAACGACGCCGCGCGCGGCAAGTTCCTCTCGGTGCTGGGCATGGCGCTGGCGCTGATGCGGAACTACGATCCCTTCCAGGCGCCCACCCACTTCAAGCTCACCGACCTGCTGAAGAAGTTCGACAAGACCTTCGGCGCCACCGGGCGGAACTACGGCAAGGTGAGCGGCGACCGCACCATGGAGGACATCCAGAAGCGGCGCGCCGACCGCTGGAACTTCCTGTTCATCGCCGGCATGTGGTTCCAGGACCTGTTCAACTACGACTTCCGCCGCACCGAGCAGTGCATCATCCCCTACGCCACGCAGGAAGGCGAGATCAGCTTCTGCGCCTACAACACGGGTGTCGGCTGGCGGAACATCGTCGAGAAGATGCACATGACGGCCACGCTCACCAAGTGGTATGAAGAGCACGGCCGCCACGAGATCTTCGCCGGCAACAAGCACGTGAAGCTGAGCTCCACCGAGCACCATCTGGTGCTGCGCGACGAGATCATCACCAGGGAGCGGCAGAAGGACCTCGACCGGCTCGGCATCGCCAAGACGGCTCGCGAGGAGAAGCTGCGTGAGCGCGACCTGAAGCTGAAGATGCAGCAGCAGGCCGAGCACGAGCGCATGATGGCCCTGTACCGCAAGCACGTTTTGAAGGAGCCGGATACCGGCTTGGTGCAGATTCAGGGCATCGCTCCTGCCGCACCGGTGAAGGAGAAGCAGGAAGAGACCGCCGGCGCGCTCGGCGATTGATTCCTCGACCCAACTTCGTTCGGTGTGAACATCCTGGCTGGCCCGCTTGGGCCAGCCTTTTTTCTTGCTCTGCAGTCGGTTCCGGGCGGCGAGCCAAGGGGGATGTGATCGGAATGCGGACACGCCGCCGGGTTCCCGGGATCGGTTCAGGTTCGGTGGGCAGGCTCGAGCCGGGTCTATTCCATGGCGGGAGGCTTCGAATTGACCTCACGAGGTGTGCGCTTGCCGTGGCGGTTCCAAGGGTTTGCGGCCCAGCGTTTGAGCCGATCCATCCATGCGCCTTCGTTATAGCTCCTAACTGATTGATAAGACAACGGATCTTCCCTCGGATTGCGGGCCGGGAGCCGGTGCGGCAGAAGGAATCCGTTACTCTCGGTGAAAAAATCTGAGTGTAAAAGACGCAGAAACCTTGACAACATCTCGCGCGTCGTGTATAGTGGAATCGAAAAGAGAATTCCAGCGAACGGAGGTGAAACAGATCCTATGGCAAACATCGCTCGTCGGACGGAAACCGCTTTGGATCCCTTCTTCTCCAGCCCTCTGGCGCTCTTTGAGGACATGGTGAACCGCTTCTTCAACGAGCCCATCTCCGCCCGGCCGTGGTATCCGGCGGTGGACATTGCCGAGAACGAGAACGAGATCGTTCTGACCGCCGATGTGCCCGGCGTGAAGATGGACGACATCGAGCTGAAGGTGGAGAATGGGACGCTCACGATCAGCGGTTCCCGGGAGTTCCAGAAGCAGGAGCAGAAGGGGGGCTATCACCGGATTGAGCGCAGCTATGGCTCCTTCCATCGCGCGTTCACGTTGCCGGACTCGGTCGATACCGAGAAGATCGAGGCCAGCTACGAGGACGGCGTTCTCAAGGTCACGCTGCCGAAGAAGGAAGTAGCCAAGCCGAAGACGGTGAAGATCGCTGTGAAGAAGTAATTCCGAGCACCGGGCGTCCCGCCCTCTCAGGGGCGGGACGCCTTTTTTGTTTTTGTGCGGACCGGTTCTCGGGCTGTTGCCATGAGCGGTCGCCCACCGGGAGGAATGAAAATCGGGCCGAGCGTGCAATCGCGGAGGAAAGAGAACCTCGTCCGCTCGACTTCGAATGGCCGCGGGAGCGTATGGGGACGCTAAAAGCGGAATCCCGCCCCTACGGCTACCAAGTCGCTTTTCAGCGCGCCAATGACCAGGCCGGGCACCTTCTGGAGCTCAGCCGAGAGCGTTCGTGCTCCAGGAGGAATGAAATTAGGGTCGGCTGCGTTTCTCTGCATAGCAGAGGACTTCTTTCATTATTTCCCCGGTAGACAGGGAAGGAGATTCCGCACGGAAGGCCGCCGCTCCGGCTTTGAGTTCGCCCTTCCCGCCGCCAACGCCACGTCAACGAGGGGGGAGGGATATTCGAGAGTACCCTGATTTGTGCATCGGGGCCGGGGGAACAGGAGATACCCGGCTGCCCAGACGCGAACGACGAGCGAAGGCAAGTTCTAACGCTCACGGTCCGTAGGATTTGCTGGAGCATTCAGTTGGCGAAAGTGCCAGATCAGGCAGTCCCCCTCATTGCCATTGCTGAGAGGCGTCCCACTCGCGGGGACAGGGAGCGTGCGGCCCCGGTGGAATCTTTTTCGGATTTCCCCCGGCGCTTGCGCCGGGGGAACTTCGCAAACACTGCGGCCCTGCCGCGCACCTCGCAGCAACTGAGCGGAAATGAACCCCAAGGGCAAGTGCCCAGGGAATAGCGCAAGCAGCCCGCTTGGGGCTCTGTCCGAATTGTGCTCGCTGACTGGTTCGCCGGGGCTGGCGCGCGGTCGTGCGTATCCCGGCGCGATCTCTCTGGAAGTTCCCCCGGCGCAGGCGCCGGGGGAACCATGCAAGCACTGCCGCCGGACGCCGGTGCGTTCAAAAGAGTTCTTGTCCGGGCCTGGGTTGCAAGCGGCGATCGAAGGCACGCTTTCGGGCCAGGTAGCGCAGCTCTTCGAGCAGCCTCCGGTTGGTCGCCTGCAGCTCCGCCAGAACTCCGGCGAGGAGCAAGCCGGCCCCAAGCGCAAGGTTGAGCACGGCGACGATGAGGCTCGGAATATGAAGCCGCCCCGTAATCGGGTATTCGTACCAGTTCAGGTAGAGCCACCTTCCGGTCAGGAAGATGCCGGCGAGCAGCGGAGGCGTGGCGAGAACCGCGAAGACGCGGAAGGGGCGGTAGAGGAAATAGATACGGACCAGCGTGACCAGCGAGCGGAAGACGTAGCGGGCGACCGAGCGGATGAGCCGGGATTCGCGCGTGGGCGGGTTGACCCGCACGGGCACGGAGACGATGCGCATGCCGCACGTCGCCATCTGGACGATGGTTTCGAGCGTGTACGTGTAGGTCGAAAAGACTTTCAGGTGGAGCCCGGCCTCGCGGGAGATGGCGCGAAACCCGCTGGGGGCGTCGGCGACGTCAGCGCCGCTGAGGCGCCGCACCACGCTGCTGCCGAGACGCTGGAGGAACTTCTTGACGGGGGAAAAGCTCTGGATGGATTCGATCGGCCGGGCCCCGATCACCATGTCGGCCTCGCCGCGCAGCACGGGTTCGACCAGACGGGGGATGTCTGCAGCGCAGTATTGATTGTCGGCATCGAGGTTGACGATCACGTCCGCCCCAAGCCTCAGGCAGGCGTCGATGCCGGCCATGAATGCGGCGGCCAGCCCGCGATGATAGCCGAGTTCGACGACATGATCCACGCCGTGGCGCCGGGCCACAGCGGAGGTGTTGTCCGAGGATCCGTCGTTGATCACCACCCACTGGACAGACACGAAGCCGGGCACCTGCCGCGGCAATTCGCGCAGCGTGGCGGGCAGCGTGGCCTCTTCGTTAAAACAGGGGATCTGGATGAACAGCCGTGCCATAGGCGGCTCCTTCGGGGGATTGGGCTCCTGCCTCCACGGACCGGGAGTCGCCGACGTTCGCCAAAACGGCCAGTGGCGTGCCGGGCTGGTCAGCCTCCAACAGCCAGGCCTTCCGATCCCTGTGATGGGCCAGGAACGCGCCCAGCTTCTCCGTCTCGTGCCATCTCGCCCAGAGGACTTTGGCGCCGTCGAGGTCCGCACAGTTGTAGACCCACTCGTTCAGCCAGTTGTGGTCAGGACCATATTTGACCAGCACGAGGTGTCGGCCGGGCAAAGCTTCGAGGCGGCGCAGGACCGCCGCCCTTTGAGGGCTGAATTCGGGCCTTTCCGGCATGCGGTGGGTCAGCCACCAGAAACGGGAGCCGAGCAACGCGACCCAGAGCAGAACCACCGGCCAGGCGGCGCTCCAGCCGCGGAAGGACAGGCGCGCCCACAGCGAGAGCCCGCCGGCCACGGCGACGGCGAGGAATGCGGCGTATGGGGCATAGTAATGCGGATTGATCCAGACGATCATGAGCACGGCGCCGAGGCCGGCGAAAACCATGCTCGTCACCCAGCCGAGCCCGGCTCCGGCCCCCCAGAGAATGGCGCCTGCCAGGCCGGGGCCGATCATCTTGATGCTTCCGTATTGACCCTCAAACATGCGCCAGTTGACCGCGAGTCTCTGCCTTGCGGTGAGGTCCCGCCGCACGAGCTTCCGGTAGACATCCCGGATGGATGCGTGCCGGTAGGAAGGCTCCGGACGGTCTTTCTGCCAAAGAAAGGTCCGGCGGATCTGGTATTGCCTCGCGTGCTCCATGTAGGCCATCCGGAGCGGGCTGCCTGTGGCAGCCTGATTGCAGGCGAGCAGGAAACCGAGGCCGGCGCCGCACACCGGGGTGGCGGCGGCCAGGCACCGGAACAATTCTGCCCTTTTTTGTAACCAGGGCGAAGGCATGCGCAACCAGAGACGCCCCAGCTCGATGGCAGACAACAGCAGCAGCAAGCCGCCCTCATACGGGCGCGCGAGGAAAGCCATCGTGGCGCCGGCAGCCCACAGGGCGGCAAGAACAAAGGTGCGGGCAGGATGCCGATCTTCGGGCTCAACTGCGGTCCAGATCTTCCGGATGCGGCCAGCCGCGCCGAGCACCAGTGCGCCGCCCAAAGCCGCCACGCTCCCGCCCCAGTAGCTTTCGCTCCAATTCGTGCCCAGCACGAAACCCATCGCGGTGAAAGCGGCGCCGAGCGCCCATGCAGGCCTCAGCCATGCCAGAGCCGCCCAGCCCGTGGCAACCAGAAACAACACCGAGGAGAGGAGGACGCCCCACCACGGATGCCCGAATGCCACCTGTCCCAGAGCGAGCCAAAGACCTTGCGCCGGCGGATAAATGGACACATAAGTAGGTACGACCAGGACGTGAATTGTTTCGAAGAATTCCGGGAACGGCGGCGAAGGGTTGGCCAGACGTCCGTGTGCGAAGGTGTCCGCCGCGAGAAGATAACTGAATTCGTCGTGAACAGCCGGCAGAGGGAAGCCCGACCGCGAGACGCGCCATGCTGCCGAGGAGAGGAAAAGAATGGCCGGCAGAAACAGGGTTGCAGCACGCAAAACGGCACACCGCGGCGATTTGCTGCGCATGCTTTACAAGAATAACGGAAAGCGGAACAAACTGTACCCGCAAAGCGCCCATCAACCCGTTGCGTCGCCGACCGGGAGCACCCCGGATTCCTGCAGGTGGACAGCGGCTGGACGCCCGTCTCTGCCAGCCCGGAACCGCCTCCCTGCCGGCAACCCGTCCGGGGCCAGATCCAGGCCGAGGACCGCGGGCCGGAACACAATTGCTGTTTGAACCAATCAAGCTCTGGCAAGCCCGATACTGGCGGAAGGGGGCGAGGATCCGGATGGAGATCCAGCGCCACGGCGGACGGCCTTTTCCGGCCGGATTCGCGATACGCTACGGGAAGGGCGCGTTCTCACCGGCGCCCTGCGGATGCCCGGGTGGCGAAACTGGCAGACGCAACGGACTTAAAATCCGTTGGTTCGAAAGAACCGTGCGGGTTCGAGCCCCGCCCCGGGCACCAGAATGGTTTGCAAGCTCAAGGCAGGGCAGAAGCGGATTCCGCTGCCCGATGTCATGTCCTGCGGCCACGGTGTCCCCGGTGGCAGGGCGATCGTACCGCGGGCTGCGGGTTCCAATGAGGGCGCTTCCGGATCAGCGGGGGAATCCCGAATCCTGGACAGAGGGATCGCCGCCGGACCAAAGCGCAAGCGACCGTACCGCCGGGTGGCACGCGATGATCGCCAAAGGCGCTGCCCTCCGGGCAGCCGTTTCCCGCAGGTCCGGCTTCTGACACACCGTCGCCGCTTGTGCGCCGCGAGTGGACCGCGACAGCCCTGCCCTGCCGCGGGGAAGGGTGCCTTGAAAACGGATCCATGCGGGAAAACGCGGCGGCGCAGGGAGGGGAAACGTGCGTGCCCCGGCACGCCGCTCGTCTGGAGGGCGTGAGATGAACGGTTGAACCCGGATCGGTCAACTGCAGGTCAGCGCCGTTCGCTCGAAGGCGGCACGATGCCTTTCATGCGCAGGTAGGTGACGATGTTGCCATAGTGCTCGTTGTTGTGAGCGGTGTTGAAGGAGAGCACGGTTGCCTTGGCCTGCTCGCGGCCGAAGAACTTCACCGTTTCCGCCAGCGCGGCGTCCGTGAGACCGGCGTAGGCCGAGTCGCAATAGGCGAAGGCCTCGTTCAGGGCCTGGATCAGTTCCGCCTTCGACGTCTTGGTCTTCTCGATTCCTGGCGCAGGGTTGGGCTTGCCGAGGACAGCCGAGCAAAACAGGTATTGCGCGTCGGCAATGTGTCCGAGCAACTGGCCGAAGCTGCGGACCTCCGGTGTCGGGCGGAAGGAGTAATGCTCCTCGGGCATCTTCTCGGCCGAGCGCAGGATGTTGGCCTTCACCATGTCGTGCAGGAACTTCTGTCCGGCCACCATGGGGTTTTGGGCCCGGAGTGTGGCGCTGCCGCAAAGAACCAGGATCGGGAGTGTCCAGGCAATTTTCACAGGTTGAAACTCCTTTCTTCAGGGAATCGTATCCCGTCTCAGACGTTGAGAAACAGTCCGGCGCCGGTGGCGGCGGCCGCGGAGCCGGCCACGGGGTGCAGGTAGTTCGGTTTGGTGGAATCCATTTCGATGGCCACGGGCTCCCCGGTCACTTTCGTGTTGATCAGTTCGAGAACCGAGGAATCGATGTCTCGATACTCCAGCCGCGCTCCCGTTCCCGTGCCCGTCAGCCGCCGGTTGCGGGCGAAGTGGCTGGACAGCACCTTGTAGCGCATTGGTTCCAGCTTGCCGGCGCCGGGGGCAGGGGGACCGGCGCGCCTTCCCTCGGCATCCGCCAGTGTCGAAGATGCCTCCTGGGCTGTCCAGACGTAGTTGCACTCGTGGACGACGTTGTTCCGGTAATCGAAGTCGTTGGCGACTTGTGAGGTCCAGATCGAGCTGCCGTAGACGGCATGGCAAAAGCAGTGCGTCATGGCGTGGCCGGTGCTGCCAGGCGTCCAGTAAACCACCGAGATTTTCATGCCGCGGAAGATGCAGTGGTGAACCCGGACTCGATTGCCGTTGGCGATGATGCCGACGTGGATCGGGTTGGTGACTTCCTCTCCCGCAAACAGGCACTGGGCGATTTCCAGATCCTCCAAGTCTCGGCGGAGCCGGCTGATGGCGTAGAGTCTGCGAATGAGGCCGGGCCGGGGCGTCTCCACCACGGGAAGGCCCAGGATCTTGAGGCCCCGGATGGTGACATGGCTGGTTTCGACAAGCATCCCGTTGGCGGCGCCGCCCAGAGGATCGGGCCGTCCGTTCCAGGTGGACGGCACGGGCAGGGTGTGAATCAGGGCCGGCATGCGGCCGGTGTGCCATTCCGGGTCGCCGGGCAGCACCTCGGCGCGGATCGTGAGCCGGGCGCGTTCCGTGAAGACGCGCCGCTCCGGCTTCAGAACAATCGACTCGCCGATGGCGTGGACTCCCTCCGAAAGGAAGATGGTCACCGGGCCCGTGCCATCGCTGGCGTTCACGCGCCGCACCGCCTCCGCCAGAGTGCGCAAGGGCTGCTGCCGGGTTCCCTGCTGCCTGTCGTCGCCTTCGGCCGGATTCACCCACAGTTGCAGCTCCTGATCCTGCCGCGCCGATTGTCCTCTTACGACCCAACCGCAGGCGCCTGCGCCGACAACCGTGTTCCATGCCTGCCGCCTGTTGATCCTCTTCACCTCGCCTCCTTTCGTCTGATTGGACGAGACCGCGAGGGGCAGTGTGAATGGCGGCGAGGGCTGTTGGCAAGTCAAATCCCTGCCGCCTGGTCTAGGTGCAGGTCGAGAGCGGCCATCACGCGCCGGGCGAAGTCCGCCGTCAGGGTGAAAGGATGAGCGGAGCGATGCACCTGAAGCGCCCACCGCGCCTGCTCCACGCGGCGGACAGTGGCGCGGGCCTCGGCGAAGCTGATCTCTCTGGCAGCGAGCCGCGGCGGAGCGGGCGCCGGCGTGTGCGCCGATGCATGAAGGTGGCAGCGGCATGGCGCCTGGTCGGAGACGAGCCCGCAGTGGCGCTGGAGAAACTCGGTCATGGACGTGCGAGCCTGTTGGAGACGTTTCCGGAAGAGAGCAGGACTGACTTGCAGGATTTCCGCGGCTTCGGGTCCGGACAGCTCCATGATCTCGCCCAGAATGAAGGCTGCGCGGAGAGGCTTGTCCAGGCACTGCAGCATTCCAAGCGTGCAGGCGATGCGGATCTCCTCGACCAGCAGCGAGCGTTCCGTTTCCGGCGGCGTGTCGGACCGGAGCCCCGCTGCGAGTTCCTCGCCCAATTGGACGAAGGTCCGCCGCTGTTTCTCCTCTGCGCTCTTCTTGAAGTCGAGGATGTAGTTGATGGCGATGCGCCAGGCCCAGGTCTTCAGCTGGCTGCGAAAGTCGAACTGCGAAAGGCGGGTGACGACGCGCACGAGGATCTCCTGCGTCGCGTCCTCGGCGTCCTCGCGGCGGCCGAGCATGCGCAGCGCCAGCGCGAACAGGTCAGCCTGAAGCGCCACAACGATGCGCTCGAGCGCGGCGCGGTTTCCTTCCAGTGCCTGGCGGGCCAGTTGCTCAAGTTCGCCTCCGGCTCCAGGTGCTGCGTTTGCGCTCATTGTGCCGTCCAGTTTGCCACAGGCTCTGGCTTCTTGTGGAATCGCCGACGCCCGGGGCTCAGCGAGCCTCTCCTGTCGGGCATTGCAGGAGCGCGCATCCTCCTCGCGATCCTGCTTGCGGTCCGGCGCGCTTCCGCCTACCGGTCCGCCGCGGGGCTGATCGCGCAGGGACATTCTTCGGGCACAGTCGCCCGGAGACGAGGAACAACTTCCAGAATCTGTTCAGAGACCGTGCCCGGTGACTGCCCTGAGAGATTGGAGCTGAGGTGGGATTTCTGAATCGGATCCGTCGCCTTGGCACAGGCGGACCGCCTTGCCAGCGGTGGAAAGGCATGCAGTCCGCGAACCGCTGGAGGCCGCTTGGCCTCCTCGCCGATGCGCCCATCCGGCCGCTGGCTGCAACACTTCTCGCGCAAATTGGGATGCCGGAAGCTACGCGAGAGTCAGGTGTCAGCCCTTCAGGCCGAAGTAGTCCTCGGCCAGCTCCGGCTTGACTTCCATCGCCTTCGCCCAGCACTGCCGCGCTTCTTCCGCGCGTCCCGTGCTTTCCAGCACATAGCCCAGACCGACGAGCGCCTCGGCAAAGTCCGGCTTCCACTCGAGCGCCTGCCGGTAGAGCAACTCGGCTTCCTCCCTCTGTCCGAGCTGTTCGCTCAGCATGGCGGCGTTGTAAAGAATCTCCGGATCGGCGTGTCCGCCATCGATCAGCTGGCGGTGATACTGAAGAGCCTCGTCCAGGAGGTTCTGGCGAAGGGCGTTGACAGCGGCTGCGCGAAGGGCGGGCTCCCAGCCGGGCTTGAGCTCGAGGGCCCTCTTCAGGGATGCAGCCGCATCCTCGTAGCGTGCCGCTTCGTAGGCGGCCAGTCCCAGATTCAGATGGGCTTCCGGCCAGTCCGGCTTGGCCGCCACGGCGGCACGGTAGGCATCCACCGCTTCTCCGTACGCCTGACGGTCGAACTTCATGTTCCCGAGACGGAACCAGATGTCCGCGTTGCCGGGCTGCCTCAGGCAGAAGACCTCCAACAAGGCTTCCGCATCTTCCCGCCGTCCGGCCTTGTCGTGGATGCTGGCGGCGAGGAAATAGAGGTCGGCCGCATCCGGGCACGCTTCGATGCCCCTTCGGCAGGCATCCAGAGCCTCCTCTTCACGGCCCGCCTCTAGGAGAGTCTCCGCCATGCGGAGGTGCGCCTCGGCGAAATTCGGCTGCACCTCCAGCACCCGCCGGTAGGCTTCCAGCGCCGCTTCCGGCTTGCCTTCCTTCCGCCGGCACAAGGCGAGGTTCATCCACATCTCGACCGGGAGCGGTCCGCGCCCGGCGAGCCATTGCAGATGTTCGGCGGCGCGGCCGTAATCCTCCTGAAGGAAGGCAGCGTACGCAGCCGCCTCCCGGGCTGCGGCCGACTCCGGGTCCCGTTCCAGGAGCCGGCGGCTGCACTCCTCGAGTTTCGCGGCGTTTTTCTGCTGCCGGTAGATCGAGGCCAGATTCACCAGAGCATCGGCCCCATAGTCCGGATCGGCTGCCAATTGCTCGTAGAGTGGCGCTGCCAGGTCATGATCCCCGGCAAGCTGCAGCGCCACCGCCCGACCGAAGCGGGCGGCAGCATCCTCGGGATGCTTCTCCAGATAGCGGTCCAGAAGAGACAGCGCCTCTTCCACGCGATGTTGCCGCAAGTGGGCCAATCCGAGGCCGAGGAGGGCAGCCTCGCAACCCGGATCCGCATCCAGCAACGCCTGAAAGCGCTCGGCAGCCTCGGCCCACCGGCCCGCCTGCAACATGCACTGCGCCCACGCCAGCCGGGACTTCGCGTCGCCGCAGCCCAGGCTGTGGAATCTCTCCCAATCGTCGAGCGCACGCGCCGCCTCCCCCGCCTCCATCCGCAGCATCGCCCGCACGCGGTAGGCGGGGGCGTAATCCGGCCGCCGCGCCAACAGACGATCCATCTCTGCCAGTGCTTCCTCCCGCTTGCCCAGAAGGTGCAGTGCGCCCGCTCTTCCGAGCTCGACTGGAATGCCAGCAGCAGGTTCCTGCGGCTGACCCATTTGCGTCTCGCGGTTCCACTCCGTCATGTCTTCATCTCCGATTCACTGACATTGCTGCTAGATTCTCGCGGAGAGAAACAGCGGCCCGCTTGAGCCGCCTCCTCCCGCCTTGCTCGGCACTGCCGTCCCTGGCAGTCGGCAAACCAGCTGGGGCAGTCTCAGCCTCACCGGATATTCGCTGCCCGCCTGCACCTCTTTGCGGCAAATCTCCGGCAGGAACTCTCTCAGGAATTTCAAATCACCCGGAAGGCGCCGCCGCACCGCGGCCCAGTGCGGCCAGGCGGGTGCCGCCAGGGTGCCCCCGTTCCATTCCGCCTTCTGTTCGGCCGGCCAGCCCGTTTCCGCCCGCTCTCGAGCGGTGGTCAACCGCAACCAGTGCCGGTTGGCAGGCTGCAGAACCCCGTGAAAAGCTACGCATGGCGCGAGCCGCGTCCCGGCAGCAGGCTCCGGCTCCAGCCACCCGGCCTCGCGACGGAATTGCGATTCCATCCCCGCCCTCGCGGCCCCTCGCAACGCACCCGGGTCCCGGCGCACAAGACCGGTCCATGCGAAACGATGGCCCATAGGATACGACGGCCGGAGCTGCCAATGGAGGTCCTGCTGAGCCGCACCCGGCAAGGGATCCGCAGCTCTCCCGCGGGCCAAGGGTCGTGCTTGCGTCGCCGGCCAGAACCAGCGGTTGCCCGGGAGATGCTGCTGCAATGCCGTTCCAGACACGGTTGCTGTGCCAAATCGGGCTTCCAGGGGCCATTCCCATTGCAAGACAGGTTGGGCTTCCGAAACCCGGCCTGGCGCTTCCTCTGCCCGCGCCACCGGCATTGGAACGGCTGCGAGTGTCAACTTCCCGCGGATTGGGAATGACTGTGAGCCACGGTCTGCGAGGATCCAGCGGCCGGATGGCTCGTCCCATGTCCCGGCGCTCTCCGGGACGATAGAGGGGGAAGAATCGGCTTTGCCTACCGCTAGACGGAAAAACATGTCGATCCTGACCGGACGCCAACTCGTCCGGTTGCAGCTCCAGAGGAGCGCGCCAATCTGGACTCCTGGAGGTGAGCCCGGAACTGCGCGCCAGACAGGGGCGAGCTCGTCCGCAGGTCCCGGCACCCATAGACCAGCTGCGCCGACAGACCTTTGGATAAGCCATGCGCGCCCCATGGCTTCCATGCCGCCAATGCCGGGAGTCCCTCTCGGGAACGCCCGCCCGAAGACGGCCTTTCCGAATTGGACCACCTCTGTCTCTCTCCATGCGGTCTCCGCAGCTTGCGGAAGGACGGGCGCCTCCGGCTGCTCCGGAGACGTTTGCCTGGCTGAGCGAGCAAGGCTTCTCGGTGCAGGAGAGTGACCAATGAGCGTACCTGATGCCCGCGAAAACAAGCCCCATTGGATCCCCGGCAGTATCTTGGGCACTCCAAGGGCGGAGATCCGTACGGCAAAGTCCGCCGGTCTGGCAACCTCCCAAGTGTGGCGCGAAGGCAGCAGCGCCTCTGCAGGCGCCTTCAACAGAAAGTGAGGGATTGCCCTCTCCGTGGCCGCGCCTGCAGACGGCAACCGGGGCCAGCGGGCCGGGCAAGGCAAGGGAGCCGCGGCCGCGAACCATGTTTCTTGCAAGCCCGTGGTCGAGGCTTGGGGCAGAGCTGTGCGAGCCGTTTGGAGTACAGAAAGCTGCGCGCGCGGAACGCCAGCACCTGCGAGGATCTGATGGGACGTCCCGGCGCGGGGCAGACCAGCCCACGCCTGTTGCTTTCCTGTTGCCAGCCAATCCTCCGAACGAGGTTTCCGCTGCATCACGGCAGCCCCGCGGTCAGCATCATATCCCGGCACGGCGGCGAACACCACCGGGGGGCGTGCCGGGCGAGCCTCCGCCATGCAGGGGGCCTGGCGGGACTCGACAAACGAACAGTGCCCCGATTCCTGCCAGGTCGTTGCGGGAACTCGGAGGAACTGGCCGATGACCCGCTCGACGGCGATCGGTTTCAATTTTTTTGCGGGCGGCAGCTTGCCCCTGTGCGGAATCGCGGACGCAAGCGCGCGTTCCGGATTGTCTCGCCAGACCTGCCTCCAGACATCTGCCGGGACAGGCATTGGCAACGGCTCTCGGGGAAGGTCGCGCATCCCGGCGGAATTGCCGGGGCGGATCGTCACCTTGGTCGTCTCCGAGCGCAACCTTGATCCTCCCCCCTGCCGGCGATACAGTTTCACGCGTTCGAGGAAGCTCTCTGCCTTCCGCTTCAGGAAAGCCTCTTCGTGCTGGGGCGAGCAGAAACGGCCGCCCTTGAGCCGCACCAGCAGAGGCAGGGGCTGGCCGCACCACTGGCACCGCCCCCTTCCTTCATCGGGACTTTCGCCCGAGCCGGAGGGGCCGCCCGCCTGTTCACCGGCCAGCTCTCCCATTTGCGCGAACCGATACCGCTCGGCATGGTCCCGGCAGCAGAACCCGTCGTGCAGACGCAGGGTCTCTTCCGGGAACGCCTCCTGGCAGTAGCGGCACCGGCTTGGACGGCTCTCGGACACGGCTACCAGAATTTTCGGCAGAAGCAGGCATCAAGATTAGGTCTCTCTCGGGGAAAAATCTGAGGTCGCGCGTGCCGAGGGGCCGGGTTCGGGATACAATGCCACCATGAAACCGCTTTCGATCCTCGCATTGGCGGCTTGCTCGCTTCTGGCCCAGACGCCGGAAGCCCGGATCAAGATCGACACCGACCGCCGCATCGGAGAAATTCATCCCCATCTGTTCGGCAACTTTGCGGAGCACCTCGGGCGGTGCATCTACGGCGGAATCTACGAAGAAGGCAGCCCGCTTTCGGACGAGAAGGGCTACCGCAAGGACGTCATGGAGGCGGTCCGCGGCCTGGGGGTCACCATTCTGCGCTGGCCCGGGGGCAACTTCGCCTCCGGTTACAACTGGAAAGACGGCATCGGTCCCAAGGATCAGCGGCCGCCGCGGCCCGACCATGCCTGGGGGGACATTGACTCGAACCGCTTCGGGACCGACGAGTTTCTGCAATACTGCGAGCGGATCGGCGCCGAGCCCTACATCTGCATCAATGCCGGCCTCGGATCGATCAACGAGGCGCGCGAGTGGGTGGAATACACGAACGAATCGCGCAAGACTTACTGGGCTGAACTGCGCCGAAAGAACGGCCGCGACAAGCCTTACAACGTCAAATATTGGAGCCTGGGCAATGAAATCGACGGGCCCTGGCAGCTGGGCCACAAAAACGCCGAGGATTACGCCAAATTTGCCCTGGAGGCGGCCAAGGCGATGCGGCGCGCCGACGAGTCGATCAAGCTGGTCGCTGCCGGATCGTCCAATTTTGGCCCCGGCGCCGACTGGATCGCCTGGAACCGGACGGTGCTGGAAAGGCTCCGCAGCGAGATCGACTACATCAGCCTGCACACCTACATCGGCAACCGGGAGAACAACCTGGAGAGCTTCCTGGCGGCATCGGCCGACATCGATCAGCGCATCGAGATCACGGCCGGCCTGATCCGCGCCGCGCTGGCGGGGCGCCGCGTCACGCGCCCCATCTACATTGCCTTCGACGAGTGGAATGTCTGGTACCGCACCATGGGCGGCTCGGAATTCGAGACCGGTTCCACGCGGCTCGAGGAGAAATACAATTTTGAAGATGCCCTCGCCATGGGGATGTTTTTCAATTCCTTTTTCCGCCATGCCGACGTGGTGAAAATGGCGAATCTGGCGCAATTGGTGAACGTCATCGCGCCGATTTTCACCAACAAGGAGGGGCTGTTTCTGCAGCCGATTTACTTCCCCATTGCCGAATACGGCAAACAGAAGGGCAACGTGGCGCTGGACGCGCTGGTGGAATCGCCGAAGTACAAGGCGGGCAACCGGGGAGAGCTGGGATATCTGGATGCGAGCGTGACCTGGAACGCGAAGGAGCGCGCGCTGTATGTGAACGTGCTGAACCGCAGCGCCTCGCGCGACATTCTGACGCGGATCGAGAACGTCGAGGGGCGCCTGGCGCCGCAGGCGGAGTTCTGGCAGATGTATCACGACGACCTGAAGGCGGTGCATACCTTCGGCGACGACCGCCGCGTGCGGCCGCGGACGTGGCGCGAGACGCTGAAGCTGGAACGCAACGGGTTCGTCTGGCGCTTCCCGAAGCACTCGCTGACGATCGTGAAGCTGTCGCTGGAGCCTTGACGCCGGGCGCTATGCTGGGCGCATGGGACTGCTGGAAGGCAAGGCGGCTCTTGTGACAGGAGCGGCGCGCGGCATCGGCCGCGCGATCGCGCAGAGGCTCGCAAAAGAAGGCGCCCGGGTGGCGGTGAACTATGCGCAGTCGGCCGCCGCTGCGGAATCGCTCGCCGCAAACATCGGCGGGATCGCCATCCGGGCCGACGTCTCGCGGAAACAGGAAGTGATCGAAATGTTCGAACGCTCCGCGCAGGCCTTCGGCGGGCTGGACATTGTGGTGAACAATGCCGGCATCGCCCTGATGAAGCCCCTGGCGGACTTCACGGACGAGGAGTTCGAGCGCGTCTTTTCGATCAACACGCGCGGCGCCTTCTACTGCTGCCGCGAGGCGGCGCACCGGCTGCGCGAGGGCGGCCGGATCGTGAACATCTCCACCGGCGCCACCGTGGGCGGCACTGCGGGCGGAAGCGTGTATTGCGCCAGCAAGGCGGCCGTGGAGCAGTTCACGCGTGCGCTGGCCCGCGAACTTGCGCCGCGGCGCATCACCGTCAACACGGTGTCGCCGGGCTTCACCGAGACCGAAATGTTCGCGTCGCTCCCGCACCTGGTGGATCTGGCGCCGAAGCTCACGCCGCTCGGCCGTGCCGGCAAGCCGGAGGAGATTGCCGCCGTGGTGGCCTGGCTGTGCACGGAGGACGCCGGCTGGATCACCGGGCAGAACATCCAGGCCGGGGGCGGGCTGACGATGGTATAAGCCGGGGGCGCGTTCAGGGGCGGAAGCTTTCTGCGCGCAGCAGCCCGTCAGCGACCAGCGCTGCCGGGCGCAGGGCGGCCGGATCCGCAGTCCGGAGAATGTGCGCGCCGCGCGCCACGCAGAGCGCGGTGATTGCGGCGGCGAGCGAGGGGGCGGGCTCCACCTTCACTTCCGCATCAAACGGCTGCCCGTCGGGGCTGGCCACCACCGGAATGCGCAGGCGCTGGAATTCCTCGAGCGCCGCGAGCAGTTCCGTATTGGTCTCCTTGCGCTTGCCCATTCCGAAGCCCGGATCCGCAGCCAGGCGTGTGCGCTCGATGCCGAGCCGGTTGGCGCGGTTGAGCGCTGCAGTGAGTTCGGCGAGCACCAGCGTGACGGGGTTTTTCCAGGCGCCGAGCTTGGCCCATTTGTCCGGGGTGCCGCGCATGTGTTGCAACACAAACGCCGCGTCATGTTTCAGAACGACACGGCCCAGATCCTGATCGAGCGTGAGCCCGGAGGGGTCGCGGATGATAAGCGCGCCGTACTCGATGGCCTTTTCGGCGACGGCGGGCTTCCAGGTTTGCACCGCCAAAGGCACGGGGAGCTTGCCGCGCAGGCGCTTCAGGATCGGCACGAGGCGGCGCAGCTCGTCGGCTTCGCCAAGCAGCGGGACGCCCGCGGCGTATCGTTCGACGGCGATCTCGATGAAATCGGCGCCGGCGTCGATCAGTTCATTGGCGCGCACAAAGGCGCGGTCCGGGTCCTCGTAAGTGCGGACGCCGCGCTCCGGCGGCGCCCACGCTTCCACCACGCCGCACACGAGCGTTCTCTCGCCGAGGCGCCACACTTCGTTCCCGATCTTCCACTCGACACGGTTCCTGGGCATCTAGATCCATCCTACGCGGCGCGGAGGCGAAGCTCACGGATAGCCTGCACAACAGGCTCTGCTGCCTCCTCCACACGAGACTGCATGGGAAGCGCCGCAAGCCAGAGCTCACAGCTGCGCCGTTGGGCAGGAACCACGGCCCGCTGGATGCACAGGTGCCGCTGCCGGAGGGATTCCCAGGTGTCTCTCCTGCAGGGGTATGCAAGAAGTGCAATGTTGGTCTTCGCGGAAAAGAGGGTCGAATAAGCCAACACCTGAAGAACGTCGGCGCGATGCCGTTCCCTAGTCTCCTCGCTCACAACGTGATGGGAGGAAGAAACGTATTCCTCCAGGTGCCGCTTGTACTTGGCATCTGCGATCAGTGTGAAATCTGGCGCCTCCAGCACCAGGTCAGGGATCAGACTGACTTGGGTCCCTGCGGAAGGGGGCTCCCATCGCAGTGGCGCTTGCGTCTGACGGGTCCTCCCTCGCCGCAAAAGGCCGCCAATTTCCCGCGATGCTCGTTCCAGAACGCACTCCACCCAGGCCTCGAAGAACAGATCCATGTCCATGACCCAGGGAATGCCCTCCAACTCGCAGAGCCCTGCCAGGCCGCGCTCCTCGGCCGTCCACTCGATCGCCTCCAGCCCATGATGAAATATCTCGCTCCGGAGCGGAAGCCTGCCGACCATCTGCAGTACTCTCGCCGTCGGCCGTACGGGGGTCTCGTCGTGGACATGCAACAAAATCTTATGCGCCCGTTCTAGCAGTTGATGAACAAAGGCACCGTGTGCGAGTTGGGACCGCAGACTGCTCACTTGCGCCTCCACTGCCCACCGCACCATGCCCTTTAGGATCCGGTCGTCCCGCAAGTCAGGAAACCGGCACGGCAAGTATTGCAGTTTCCCCGTTGGAACTTGATGCGAAAGATAGGACTGCCACCGGATGGTGCCTTTTGGAGTGGACAGGAGACTCTCCGTGAGCTCGAATCGTCGCTCCATCTCGCGCACCAGAACCTCCAGCCGCTCCAAAACCATCAGCGAGATGACCCATGGCGGCACTCGCCGCTCGGATCTGCGCAGCAGCGGGAGGCGGAGGGGGCGAGGGGCAACGCGCCACCCCATCTGCCCCAGCATCGGTCCCAAACCCTGCCATGGGAAACGCGGCTGGATGATGAGCCCGAAGTCCATCTTTCCGGTGAGCGGCGAAACAAGCGGCACCGCTCCGACCATGGATTCCGATTCCACAACCACGTAGACCCGGTTGCCATCAAAGTCTGTAGCAACACGCAATTGCAAAACATCGAACAGGCGCCGGTTCGATCGCAAGAATTGTTCGAGAAGACGCCCATGATGAGCGGCGGCGGCTCGGCGATCTCCCACTGGAAACAGCAAGTCGGCAGGAAATCGTTTCTCAGAGTGGTCTTCCAGTTCCAGAGGACGAGTTTCCGACGGCACCGCCGATAGTCGTGGCACCGGAGACTGGGACTCCGTTGGCCGGGGCCTCGCGCTGCTCATCCGAGAGCTTCGATCTCCTGAATCAATGCGCGGACGTTCTCTCCGAAGCCTGCGACGTACCCCTGAGCCAGGTATTCGTTCAACAAGGGCACAAGCTCCCGCTGTAGTTTTCTCCGTGCCTTGTCGTCATTGTCAGCCAGGAAGTAGGAGTGTCCCGGAACCAGGGGCATAGCATCCTCGGTTGCATGTTCCACGAAAATGGAAAGCACTTTTTCAAAGAAATCTCTGGAGAGCTTGCTCTTCTGTTGCGAGACAACGCGATAATCCGGCCAAAGATCCACAAAGGCGAATCGACGCCGAATCGCAACGTCCACCAGAGCGATGCTCCTGTCCGCCGTATTCATCGTCCCCAGAATGTGAAGCCCTCTCGGAAGACGAAGTCTCGATCCAATGGGGGGGCCAAAATCATATGGCAGGATCACCTCGCGGTCCGGATCTTCCGCTTCCAGGAGCGAAATGGCCTCTCCCAATACCTTAGCCACGTCGGCCCGGTTGATCTCGTCGATAACCAGGAGATACTTGCCGTCTCCACCCTCTGCCGCCGCGTCCATCAGGTGTCCCCGGCGAGGCTCAAAGCGGAGTCCAAACTCGGATCCGCCCGGCACAGGCGCCAGGCCACCAATGAAGTTCTCGTAAGTCGTGTTGGCGTGAAATTGAATGAACCGTCCGCGCCTCCCATATCTCGTCTCGAGGAGCCGTTTGGCCATTCGCGTTTTGCCGGTACCCGGGGGGCCCTGAAGAATCACGAAGCGGCGTTCCATCAACAACCGCTCCACTTCTGGCTCATCGGCGATCGGCAGGATAAACTCAAACCACTTTGAGCGGATATCGCGCGCGCTTTGGGACTCGGCCTTCAAAGGCTCATACCCTCGTTCCTGAAGCAGCAGATCCAGAAACGCCAGGACCGCGTCTTTTGTCAGTTCACGGTCTTCCTCCGAATCCGGCCGGAACAATGCATACATCACGCCGCCGTAGCGTTCCACGGCAGCCCGCATCCCAGGCCAGCGAAGCGCGACTTCTGCGGGCAGGCGGATGTCCAGGCGGGTAGGATCCAGCTTCGCCCAGGCGGATCCAGGCCGCTGGCGATTCAACCACGAGGTGATCGCCCGCATCTTCCTCGCGTGCCCCGGTCGGCTCAGTACTTCTTCATCCGGGCTCAGACCTTGTGTTCCCACCACCATCCCGATCAGGCAAGGACCACTCCACCCTTCCGGGGGAAAGAACACCAGCGACATGCCACCGTAAGCTCCACTGTCCGGATTGGTGGGATGGATATAGGCTGCGTAAGGAACATCAATGTCCTCGGGAGCCCGAAGTTTTAGAGCGCTCTTCGCTGCAACAGGATATCGTCCACCATCCGAACCGAAGAGGGAATCGAGAATGCGCTGATGATTTTTGGCCCAATTCTGCTTTTGCGGCCTCAGAACCAGGGACAGCAATTCGTCGATGGCCATGCTTTACTCATACCGCAAGCTGACCACCGGATCGAGCCGGGCGGCGCGGTCGGCCGGCCAGTAGCCGAAGACGATCCCCGTGAGCGCCGACAGCGCCACGCCCATCACAGTCCAGAACACGCTCACGTAGGCGGGAATGGACGGGACCGCCGAGCGCACCGCATACGCGATCCCGTACCCTGCTGCCAACCCGATCAGCCCGCCCGCCATGGTCAGCGTTACCGCCTCCAGCAGGAACTGCACGCGGATATCGGATGCCCGCGCGCCAATCGCCTTGCGGATGCCGATCTCGCGGGTCCGCTCGGTGACGGAAATCAACATGATATTCATCACGCCCACGCCGCCAATCAGCAGTCCGATCGACGAAATCACCGTGGTCAAAATCACGATGGCGCCGGTCAGCTGGTTCCACAAATTCGTCAAGAAATCCGAGCTGAACAGCTCGAAATCATTCGGCGCATTGTGCGGCACTTTCCGGATTCTCCGCAGCGCCTCCGTCACCTGGTCCATGGCTGCCTCCGGAGGGACGTCCCGGTAGACGGTGAAGGCCAGAAAGACCTCCTTCATGTCCGGGTTGTGCTTGCGAAAGGTGTTCAGCGGCACAAGCACGAACTGGTCCACGCCCGGGCCGCCCAGGAAGCCTTCGTCCGGAGCGAACACCCCCACCACCTCGTAGGGCGCGCCATTGACCAGAATCGTCTTGCCGAGCGGATCCGCCCTGCCGAAGAGCGAGTTGGCGATCCCCGCGCCGATCACCGCCACCGGCGCCGAGCGCGCGTCCTCGGCGGGCGTGAACATCCGCCCGTGCTCGATGGAAAACAACGGGATGATGTCGCAATAGTCCGCATTGGCGCCGCGCAGAATCACATTTTCCACGCGCTGCCCGCCGTAGCGCGCCTCGTTGGCGGCGCCGAAGAAGAACGCCCTCGTCCCCAACGCCGTGATCTTCTCCACCGCCGGCGCCAGCTCCTTCACCCGTTCCGCGTAATCGTATTCCAGATACTTTCGGCGCCGCACGTACTCCGGAAGCCGGCCGGGGTCCATGCCAAACCCCATTCTTCCAACGAAGTACGAACGCGACCCGAGCTGCTCCACCTTGTCCGAAATGAACTTGTTCAGGCCATTGATGATCGCCGCCACGCTGATCACCGAGGTGACGCCAATGACGATGCCCAGCAGCGTCAGCGACGAGCGCACCTTGTGCGCCCGCAGCGTATCGAGCGCCACCAGCAGGTTCTCCTGAAACTCGGCGCGCGTCATCCTACTCCGACCTCAGCGCCTCCACAGGATCCAGCCGCGCCGCTCGCGTCGCCGGATAGATGCCGAAAAAGAGCCCAATCGAGGAAGCCAGCACGATTCCCAGCACCGCCACTCGCCCCTGCACCGCCGCCGGGAAGGAGGTGAACCGGTCCAGCAGTTCCGCGCACAGGAAACCCAGGCCGATCCCCAGCAGCCCGCCCAGCAGGCACTGCAACACGCTCTCGGTGAGGAACTGCCGCAGGATGTCCCCCGCCGATGCGCCCACGGCGCGCCGCACCCCGATCTCGCTCGTTCGCTGCGTGACGCTCACCAGCATGACGTTCATGATCACGATTCCGCCCACCACCGCGCTGATCGAGCTGACCAGAATGAACACGGTGAAAAACGCGCCGGAAATCTGGTTCCACAATTTGATATAGGAGTCCTTGGTTCCGACGAAAAAATCCTCTTCCTGATTCGGCCCCACGTGCCTTCTCGCGCGCAAGATGAGCCGCGCCTGGTCCATGGCCCTTTCAAATCTGGCCGGATCCCCGGGCACCTTCACATTGATCGTCAGGGAAGCCCGCCGGCCCCGGATATCCAGAAACGTATTCAGCGGAATTACGGCGAAATTGTCCGCATCCTGGCCCAGTACGGCGCCGTTTTTTTCATACAATCCGATGACCGTGAATTCGCGTCCTTCCAGCTTGATCACGCGCCCCAGGGGATCCTGGTCCGGGAAAAACCGGTCCTTCAGCGTGTACCCGATCAGGCACACGCGCCGCCCCAGGCGGTTTTCCACCTCCGTGAAATATCGTCCGAGCTCCACGGTGGAGCTGTCGATCTGCGCCATGGAAGGCGTCTGCCCGGTCAAGGTGACATCGGGCACCTCGACATCCCGGTACTGCGCCCGCGTCGTCATCCGCCCCGTCGCGCCGGTGATCGTGCACTCGAAGCACAGATCGCGCACCGCCACGTAATCTTCCCACTGAATGCGCTTGAAGCGCTGCGCCTTCCGGATCACGTCGAAATCCGTCACGGCGAAGGGCATCCGCGACAGCTGGAACACGTCGCTTCCCAGGTTGGCGATCTTTGTCTCCACGTAGACGTTCGCCCCCTGGATGATCGTAACGACGGTGATCAGCGTCGCCACGCCCATCATCAGCCCGAGGATCGTCAGCGCGCTCCTCAGGCGGTGGGCGCGCAGCGCATCCACTGCCATCGCCAGCGTATCCTGCGGCCGCAGCATTCTCCTTCTATCGTCTCAGACGCGTTCCGCCGCGCCGGTGTTCTTTTCGTTCGCCGAGCCCCGCGCCTACACCCGCACACGCGCCCACTTCTTCCCGGCGCGAAGGACGTGCTCGCCCGGCGGCAGCCGCTCCGCCGGCGACTTCACCACCACGCCGTCCACTTCGACCGCACCTGCCTTCGCCAGCCGGTCCGCCTCTGTACCGGAGCTCGCGATCCCTGCTGCCACCAGACACTGCCGCAGCCGCGGGTCGCTGCATTCCACCAGCGGCAGATCGGCGGGCGGCTGCCCCTGGCTCACATCGTGGATCCACTGCTCGCGCGCCGCCCGCGCCGCCGCCGCCGGATGGAAGTCGGCAACGATCCGCTCCGCCAGGTCCAGCTTCAGGTCGCGCGGGTTGCGCCCGCTGCGCTTCAGAGCCTCGATCTCCGCCGTGGTCAGATCCGTCAGCAGCTCGTAGTAGCGCCACATCAGATCGTCGCTGATCGACATCAGCTTCTTCACCATCACGTCCGGCGGCTCGGTGATGCCGACGTAGTTGCCCTTCGACTTCGACATCTTCTCCACGCCGTCCAGCCCCTCCAGCAGCGGCGTCGTGGCGATGATTTGCGGCCTCTGGCCGTACTCGCGCTGAATGTCGCGCCCGACCAGCAGGTTGAACTTCTGGTCCGAGCCGCCCAGCTCGACGTCCGCCTCCAGCGCCACCGAGTCATAGGCCTGCGCCAGCGGATACAGAAATTCGTGGATCGCAATCGGCGCGCCGGACTGGAACCGCTTCGTGAAGTCGTCCCGCTCCAGCATCCGCGCCACCGTGTAGCGGGACGCCAGCCGGATGATGTCCTCGAACCGCAGCTGCCCCAGCCACTCGTAATTGAAGCGGACTTCCGTCTTCTCCGGATCCAGGATCTTGAAGACCTGCTCCTTGTAGGTTTCCGCATTGCGGTTGATCTCCTCCCGCGTCATCGGCGGCCGCAGCGTGTTGCGCCCTGTGGGGTCGCCGATCAGCCCGGTGGCGTCGCCGATGACGAAGATCACCCGGTGGCCCATGTCCTCGAAGTGCTTCATTTTCCGCAGCAGCACCGTATGGCCCAAATGCAGGTCCGGCGCCGTCGGATCGAAGCCTACCTTCACGCGCAGGGGGCGGTTGTCCCGGATCGACTCCTCCAGCCGCTCTTTCAGCTCCTCCTCCCGGATGATCTCCTCGAAGCCCTTGCGCAAGTAAGCCAGCTGCTCGTCAACAGGAAGAAATGCCACGAAGACCATTGTATCGGCCGCCCCCTGTCCCCCTGCCCTTGCACGCCGCAAGCGTCTAAGATGGGCGGGGGAACCCGGCGCCCATGCCCGGACGGTTTCATCGCTTCGGCCCCTTTCAGTTCGACAGCGAGCAGCGGCTGCTCTACCGCGAAGGCGAACTGATCCCGCTGATGCCGAAGACTGCCGATCTGCTCCACGCACTGCTCGAGCGCCGTGGCAGCGTGGTCAGCAAGTCAGAACTGATGAAAACCGTGTGGCCCGATGCCACAGTGGAAGAAACCGGACTCGCGCGCAACATCTCGCTGCTGAGGAAAGCCCTCGGCGACGAGGGCCCGGAGAGCCGCTACATCGAAACCATCCCGAAGCGCGGCTACCGGTTCCTGGCAGAGGAATCCCGCGCCGATCCGCAGGCAGTCCGGCGCGCAGCCCGCAGGCTGGGCTTCGCTCTGGCCTTCCTGGCTTCTCTGGCCGTCTTCGTCTACTGGCAGTTCTACCGTTCCTCCCGGTTTGCGCCCGCTCCATCCGGAGCGCCCCGGATGGCGGTAATCCCGTTCGAATGCACTGGCGGCGCGCTCTGCGCCTCCATGTTCGCTCAGGCGTTCGAGGACCTCCTCGCTGCCGAAATCTCCCGCCTCGGGCGCGTTCGTCTCGTCTCTCCCTCCACCGTTCACCGCTACCGGGACAACCGCATCCCCACAGCGCTGATGGCACGTCTCCTGGGTCTGGATTTCGTGCTCGAAGGCAGCGTGGCCGGGCTCGGGCCGCAGCTGCGCATCATTGCCAGGCTCTCCGATGTCCACTCCGGCCGCCTGGTCTGGGCGGAGAGCTTCGACGTGCCCGCCGCAGATCCCGCGCAGGCGCAGCTGTCGGCGGCGCGGGCGGTCGCCGGTTCCTTGGGGGAGGCGCTTCCCCCGGCAAAGGAAAAATGAGGACGCGCCTTCGCGGTTTCTTGTCGCCTATCTGAGGATGTGTCATGATGGCTCCGGCTGGCAGTCGGCCGGAAGCCTTGCGCTCTCAAAGAGGCTTCTCCGGCGTGGCGTCAGGAGTGTGCCAATGCTGCCCCGCCGCCTGTTAACCTCCTGGAAGGAGATCGCCAGACACCTCGGAGTCACCGAGCGCACGGCGCAAAACTGGGAGCGGGAGCACGGCCTTCCGGTCCACCGCCTCCCCGGGGAAAAGGGTCGCGTTTATGTCTGGGAAGATGAACTCGATCACTGGCAGGCGTCGGTGCATCACCGGCGCGCCACGTGGGGCAAGTTCCGCTCCCGGCCCGTTCTCGTTGCAGCCGCAACGCTGACGGTGACGGCACTGATCCTCGCGGCTTCCCTCTTCTGGTGGCTGCAAACACGCCGCGGCCCGCCGGCGCGATTCTTCCTGGATGTGCGCACCCTGGTCGTCGCCGACGACAACGGCCGCGTGATCTGGAGCCGGACATTCGACGAGCCATTTCATCGGGCCGTGACCCCCGCAGATCTCGCCGCCATGCGCCTTGCCTCCTTCGCCGATCTCGACGGAGACGGCCGCAACGAATTCCTCTTCGTCTATCGCCCCGTTTCAGAGTCGACCCGCGGAGCGACGCTCTTCTGCTTCTCGGACCGCGGGCAGATCCTTTGGCAATACACTGCGCGCCACCCGGTTTCCACCCCGAAGGAAACCTTCGATCCGCCCTACCTCGCATCCTTCGTCCTCCCGCTCCCTCCTGCCCGCGACGGCACTCGCAGCGTCGTGTTCGTCGGCCATCACCTGCGCTATTTCCCGGCGCACGTGACGCTTCTCTCGCCCCGGGGCCATGTGCAAGGGCAGTACTGGCACTCCGGACACCTGCTCCACGGCGAGACAGCGTGGCTCGACGGGTGCGAAGGGCCGTCTCTTCTGCTGGCGGGCGTCAGCAACTCCTACAAGACCTCCACGCTGATCGCCCTTGATCCGGGCAACCTTCAATGCGCTTCCGACGAGTCCGAGCACCCGGTATACCAGCTGAACAGGCCCGGGCGGAACTGCGAACTCGCCCGCATCCTCTTCCCGCGCACCTGCATCAGCCGCAAGTTCGACCCCTACAGCCAGCCCTCCGGTCTGTACGTGTTCCCGGATCACATCCAGTTTGGAACCCTGGAGCGCTTCGGGCGAAAGGACTGCTGTACGCAGTACCTGTTCGACAACAGCCTGTCCCTGCGCTCGGCGGAAGTCATCGATTCCTTCCTCGCCTACCACCGGGAATTGGAGGCCGCCGCCCAGTTGGATCACCCCTTTTCGGAATCCGAGGAGCGTGCTCTCAGCCGGATCCGCATCCTGCGCCACTGGAAACTCTCCCCCTCCCCGCAGGGTCAGGTTGCCGCAACTCATTGAGAGCCCGGCGTTCCGGGGCTCGCGCGGAATTCTCGAAATCAAAACGAAGAGATTCGGAAGCTCCCTTCGCGCCCCTTCTCCCGCATACTGCGTCTGGAAGCGGACCCATGTGGACGATGGCGGCTGCCCTCTTCCCCCTCTCGCTGACGGCATCGCAGGCGCCCGAACGTGTCGGGGTGTTTCGCACTCCTTCGATAGTCGTCGCCTACTACCGGTCCGGGCTGTGGCTCGAGCAGGTGAGGCAACGGCGCGACGAGTTGAAGACAGCCAAACGCGCCGGCGACCGGCGCAAGGTCGAGGAACTCCAGAAGTGGGGGCGCGAATCGCAGCGGCTTGCCCACCGCCAGCTGGCCGGCAAGGCGCCGGTCGACAACATCCTGGATGCACTTCAACCGTTATTGGGCGAGGTTGCCCGCCGGGCGGGCGTCAGCCGCGTGGTGCTCGACGCGCCGCCCGGCGCGGAGACCGTGGACGTTACCTCGCACATCCTGGACGCCTTGCACGCGGATGCCGCCACGCGCAAAATGGTGGAGCGATTGCGCCGAAAGCCGGGTTCGCTCTGAAAGGAGCTGCAAATAGTCATGTCCCGCAAGAACTGGCTTGTCTGGGCGCCGCGGATCTTGCTGATCCTCTTCGCCTGCTCCCTGTCGGTCTTCGCACTCGACGTGTTCGTCGAGGGACGCCCGTGGGGCGAAATGCTGCTGGCGTTTCTCGTCCACCTGACGCCGGCGTGGCTCGTGCTTCTGGTGTTGATCCTGGCCTGGCGATGGCCATGGATTGGAGCTGCCGGCTGCGTGCTGCTGGCCGTCACGTATGCACTCTGGGCGCGGGGACACGGATCGTGGATTCTGGTCATCAGCGGACCGCTGCTCGTGATCGCCGGGCTGTTCTTCTGGTCCTGGCGGGCGGCCCGCGGCTAAGCCGCAAAACGGCTGCGGCTCGACGTCAGCCCGCAGAAGCGTGGTGATTCACCGGACCGGATCCGCGCCCAAGCCCAGGATTCGTGCGGATCGCCTCCGTGAGGAACCGCTTGGCGCGAGCCACTGCCTCTTCCAGCGGCGCCCCGGACGCGAGGCAGGCGGTGATCGCCGCCGAGTAAGTGCAGCCGGTGCCGTGGGTGTGCGGGGTATCGAAGCGCGGCGCGCGGTACCAGCGCGCCTGCCTTCCGTCGAACAGCAGATCGGCGGCTTCTCCGGCCAAGTGGCCCCCCTTGACCAGCACCGCTGCCCCGCAGCGACCGTGGATCCGCCGGGCAGCCAGCTCCATCTCCGCCTCCGTCCGGACTTCGCACTCCGCCAGCGCCGCCGCCTCGTGCAGGTTTGGCGTCACCAGCGCGGCATGCGGCAGCAGCCGGTCCCGCAGCACGCGGCGCGCATCTCCGGAAATCAGCGGCGCCCCGTGCTTGGAGATCATCACCGGATCCACCACCAGCGGCGCCCGCAGGCCGGCGGCGAGCTCGGCGACCGCTTCAATGATGGCTGCATTGCCGAGGGCGCCGGTCTTGACAGCCTGCGGCGGAATGTCGGACAGAACCGCCTCCACCTGCGCCCGCACCAGCCGTGGCTCCAGGCACACCACCTCCGACACTTCACAAGTGTTCTGGACCGTCAGCAGCGTGACTGCCGCCTCGCCATAAACGCCGAATTGATGGAAGGTCTTCAGGTCCGCCTGAATGCCAGCTCCTCCGCTCGGATCGGAGCCGGCGATGGTCAGCGCTACGGGCTTCACGCCTCCAGTGTCACTCAAACCGGAGCCGCCCGGTGGACACCGATCCGGCGGAGTTCACCACCTCCACTTCTACCGAGTCCAGCTCGGTGTGCGTTCCTGAAACCGGGAAGTGCGCCCGCAGTGTGAAGGCGCTCCCGGAAACGGTCTTGTAATAATCGGCAAACGCGCTCCGCACATCGGCGTCGATCCGCCCTGGCGCAGCCGCTTGCCCGGACTTCAGGTAGAACGTAAAGGAGATCCGGGACGCCGAGCGCACCGTGTCATATCCCGTCAGCAATACCTGGGCATTGGCGGATGCCACGGACGCCTTCGCCTGCGTCAGCACCACCGGCATCGCCGATATCCGGATCGTCTCCTCCGCCGAATGCGGTCCGATCACGATCCTCAAACGCACCGCGCCGGCTGTCGTCCCCGTCTGCAAAGTCATCTCCGCCGATTCCGTCGAGCCCTCCGCAAACCGCAGCGTCTGACTCCGCACCGCGTTGGGGAGCAATACGACAGCCGCATCGTCGGGCAGTCCGCTCTCGGGTGTAAAGGTCAACGTCAGCAAACCCGCCACCTCCGCCCGCGCAGCCTCCGACAGTTTCACCCGGAACTTCACCTGTCGTGCCGCCCCTGTCTCGCTCGTCCATTGGATCGTCGGTCTTGGCGGCGCAAAATCCGTAACCGTCACCTCCAGCGGGAAGCTCCGGTTTTCCACCTGAAGCACGCCCGCATTCGGCCCCACCTTGTCCGACATGAATTCTACAATATAAGTAGAACTCTCATCGCCAGGCAAAAGCCGAAACCCGTCCCCTGAGATCACCGCTGGAGCCGGAGGCGTAATCCGAAGCCTCCGAACGAGCCGTGAGCGTCTCTCGACAGAACCAAGACTGAACTTTTCCCCAGCTTTCAGCCATTGCCAGCCACCGGGCGTCTCTATTTCTACGCTTGAAGCAGCAGTGCTATTGCCAATCAGCGTGACCTTGAAGTCATTGACGTACAATGTGCTGCGATATTCGCCCGGAGCGGGTGGCGAAAAGCGGATCGAGAAGTCGACAAAACCGCCCGCCTCCACAGTGCGCGGCGGGAAGAACTGATCAAAGGTTCGGAACGGGCTCGGATCAATCGAAAGCCTGGTAATTACTATTAACGTCGATGACGTATTGCGAATCCGGAACCGTGCAGTAGACGATTCGCCCGGCGCTGCCGGCGGCATCACAAAGGTGCCGCTGACAGGCACCTCGTTCGGGCCGTCCCGGTGAAGCAATTGAAAAGGCGGCAGTTCCGCCAGTGGAATCAGCGTCATGCGGCCCTCAGTATCCTCCGCAAGAAGCTCGTCCCCCTCGCGAACTGCCTTCAAACCCGGACCAATCCACTCGGGCCAATCAGCTCCGTCGTCTTCTTTCTCCGTGATTCGTAGTAAAAATTCCCGAAGATCCAGCCTTCCTGCTTTACCCGCAGCGGGAAACAGAAACTCGATCGCCTCGCCATCCTCGCTCCGCCTCGCCCGTGCGGGTCCGTGCGGAGCAGTGTAGGAAGCCCGGAACCCGCCGCTTTGCCACACTTGCAGGGAGTCCTGGGTCTTGTACCAAAGAATCTCGCCGTCATAGCCGGCGCTCAGAACACCCTCCGGCACGACCACCGGGGCTTCCCAGGCGCCCGGCGTTCCCGTCAGGGCGCGCAAAGCGCCCTTGCCGTCGGCAAAGTATCCATGCACCGGACGCTCTTGCCCGCCAGCGGTCAGCCCCGCCAGGGCGAGAATCAGGACAAGCTGCGAATTCCTCCGCATGGCTACGGCTTCCCGATCGTGATCGTTGGCGTTCCAATGGTAGGCGTGACCACAACCGCTGCAGGCGGTGCATAGGTCTGCGGATTGCCGCCTCTCCCCCCGGCGGCAGCCAGCCCGGCTGCCGCGCCCGCCCCCACGGCCACCCACAGAACCCACCTTTTCGACCCCGAGGGCGCCCGGAACGAAGGATTCCCCCGATCCTCGCGCGCCATCCTTGCCGTGGCGGACACCTCCACGGGAATCCGCGCCTCGCCCCGCCTTCCGCCCTCCGTCGCCGTCACCAGAATCTCCAGCCGCCCGGGTTGCGCGCCCCAACGGATCCCGTAGACAACCGCCTCGCCCTGCGCCCCCGTCACCGTGCTCTCGGTGCGCAAGCCGCTGGCGAAAACCCCGCTCGGCCCTTCCGCGGGCAACCGGAAATGCACCGTGGCTCCCGGAACCGGCCGGCCCGCGGCATCTTTCACAGCCACCGCAAACCGCCGGGAAGAAAGAGCTTGGGCCGGCACCACCGCACCCGCCCCATCAGTCACCTCCACCCGCAGTGCCTCCTGGCCGAAGGCCGACGCTGCCAGCAAAACCGCCAACGCCGCTACCGCCCGGCCCCACCGCGCACACCGCTCCTGCATCAGCCGACACCTGCCTCTCCGGCGGCGCCGCGGCTAATGCTGGATCAGGACCACCGTGATGTTGTCCGGACCACCGGCTGCCCGGGCCGCCTCGATAAGTAAGTGGGCGCGGTGCTCCAAAGATATCGGATGAAGTAGCGTCTCCCGGATTTCTTCCTCGGACACCACCCCATGCAAGCCGTCGCTGGAAAGCAGCACCAGGCTCCCGGGCGGCAATTCCACCGGGAACACCTGCACGCGCACCTGCGGACTCACGCCCAGAGCCATGGTCAGCACATGGCGCATCGGATGCACGCGCAGGTTCTCCTCGCTGATGCCCAGCGGGCGGCCCACCTCGTTCACCCACGATTGATCCTGCGTCAGCTGCTCCAGCGTCTCTCCCTGCAGCAGCCACGCCCGGCTGTCGCCCACGTTCGCCACGATGCAGTCCCCGCCCGTCTCCAGCAGGCACACGAGCGTCGTGCCCATCCCTTTCAGCCGCGGATCGGCAGCTGCCGCATCCAGGATCCGCTGGTTGGCGTGCTCGATGGCGCGCACCAGCGTGCCGGCATCGCGGATCGACGTTGACTTCAGGAACGAATGCACGCTCTGCACCGCCATCTGCGAGGCCACTTCGCCCGCCTCGGCGCCCCCCATCCCGTCGGCCACCATGTAGAGCCCCAGCTCGGGATCCACAAGGAAAGAATCCTCATTGTTGGTCCGCACGCAGCCGACGTCGCTCAAACCGAAGGAAGAAAGCACGGCTCCCTGAGATTATAGACGCATTCCGGTCGCGCCGCAGCGCGGGGCGCGCAGTCCGCACCCTCATCCGGATTACGGATTTCTGCGGCCTTTTTGCGCGCCCCGCCGGGTTCAGAAAGAGATCCGCAGCGCCAGCTGGATCACGCGCCAGCTCTCGCCGTTCTGATTCGTCGTCGCCGAGCTCGCCGTCGAGAGCGTGATGCAGCAGGTCTGCCCGAACACCGTCGACGTGATCGCCGGCGAACCCACGCTTGCATCTCGCGGGTTGCGGAAGTTCGGATGGTTCAGCGCATTGAAGAACTCGCCGCGGAAGGTCACCTTGATCCGCTCCGTCGCCAGGAACAGCTTGGACACGGAAGCATCCAGGTTGTGGAAGCTCGGCCCCTGGAAAATGTTCCGCCCTAGTCCCAGCTCTCCGGGCTCTGGGAACGTGAACGCGCTCGCGTCCGGGAACAACACCGGTCCGATCACTCCAGCCTTGGACTGCAGCTTGGCCTTCGGCAGCGTCGCGCCCGGCGCCAGAGCCGCGCGCGACTGCGCCGATGCATTGTGCGTCAATGCGCCGGAGCGCACCGTGAACGGTTCGCCGGACTGATACGTGTACAACCCGGAGATGCTCCAGCCGCCCACCAGCAGATCCAGCGCGCGCCCGGCGTTGCCGAGCCACGTCTTCCCCCGCCCGAACGGCAGCTCGTACACGCCTGCAATGTTCAGCACATGCCGCTGATCGTAATCCGACCGCGCCCGCTCGTTGCGGTAGTTGCGCGCGTCCGCAGGCGTGCGCGCCGCCGTCGTCGTCAGCCCGCCGCCCACCGTCGCGGCCACCGGATCCAGCGACAGGTTGTCGATCGACTTGCCCAGCGTGTAGGCCGCGTTCAGCAGCAGCCCCGCGCGGTCAAACCGCCGCCGGGCGGCGAATTGCGCCGCGTGGTAGATGGAGTCCCCGCCATTGTCGACATACATGATCTGCGCAAACTGCGGGTTCGGGCGCAGGCGCGCGTTCACCGTGCTCTGCTCGATCCGGTTCCCGAAGCTGCCCGCGGCGTTCTGCGCCAGCTCGGACTGCGTTTGCGAGCTGTTGACAAACGCTGCCGTCACCAGCCCCTGCTTCACGATCGGCACCTCCTGTGCGCCCGGGCACGGCGCGCCGCTCGCCAGGGTGCCGTCCGGGCGGCACCCTCCGCCGAGCCGCAGATTGTGCCGCATGGCGAGGAACGAGGGCAGGATCGGCGTGATGTCGATCTGGTTGGCGTCCCACGCGCGGTAGAGCCGCGTGCCGCGCCGCCCCACATACGCCGCGCTCACCACGAACCCGCCCGGCAGCTCGCGCTGGATGTCGAAGTTCCACATATGAACCGTCGGCATCCGCAGCCCCTGGTCGAACACCCGCGCCGGCGGCGCGTTGGTAATCACCTGCGCCGGCGGCGACAGGAACGACGACGGCTTCACGTTCGGCGGCGGCAGCTCGTTCGGAAATCCGTCGGCGAGCCGCACGTTCGGCACCGGCGTGCATCCCGGCGTAGTCACCAGCGCGCCGCCGCTGCCGGAGAACTGCGAGCTGCAACGGAACGTCTGTCCCGGCACCGCAGTCGCCACCGAGGTGACGATGAACGACCCCAGCGGATCAAACGCCATGCTGTAACCCGTGCGGAACACCGTGCCCCGCAGCCGGTCCGGTGCCCACGCCAGGCTCACCCGCGGCGCCACCGCGCCCGGGTTGTTGTTCTGGTACCACCGCTTTGCCGGCACGAACGTCACCGGTCCGTCGCGCCCGTCGATCATCCGGTCCGGCACATACACGCGCCCGCCCGCCTCCGTGGGCGCCATGTTGATTTCCCATCGCACGCCATAGTTCAGCGTCAGGTTCGGACGCAGCTTCCACTCGTCCTGCGCGTAGAAATTGTATTGCTTCAGCCGCTGCCCCTGCGCCCACAGCGTCACGCTCTTCGGTCCGGTCTGGAAGGGAAGGAAGGCGTCGCTCTTGAGATCCCCAAGGAAGACCTGCGTCAGCCCCGCGGGGATGCCCAGCAGGTCGTTGATCATGCCCTGCAAGCGGTTCAAATCCGCGGCTGCGATGCCCGGCCGCGTGGACGTCGCCACGGCAGGCAGGTTGAATCCTGCCGGCGGCCGCGTCGTCCGCGACAGCGAAATCGCCGGCACCAGGCTCGTGCCCCCAACGTCGCCCCGTTGGTCATTGTGCTGGTAGAAGCGGAGGTTCGCTCCGAACCGGTACACATGGCGGCCGGAAATCACACTCAGGTTCTCCACCAGCTGCGGCGTGGTCACCGCCCGGTAAGTGCGAGGGTTCGACGTGTAGTCCACCGTCGAGTTGTTGAACGTGAACCGCGGCTGATTCGGAAAATCCGGATGCGCCTCGCCCTGCGTGAACATGAACTCGAACCGCGCCAGCCCCACCGTCAGCTCGTTCACCACGCGCGGAGACAGCACGCTGCGCAGCCCGATGGCCACGTTCTTCGCCGGGCGGAACACCTCCCCGCGCGGCGGGAACCCCGGCAGCACCACCGGCCGGCTGTTCAGCGGATCGCCCCCCAGCGTCTCCTGCCGCGCCCCGAGATAGCGCCCGAACAGCGAGTGCCTGGAAGAGATCTGGTGATCCACGCGGATCATATAGTGCGGACCGCGGATCCGGAACGGCGAGTTCCACACATAGCTGCCCACGTTCAGCCCGTCGCCCGCCGCGTAGCTGTTCGGCGCAGGATACCGCCCCAGCACGGACTTCACCAGCGCGTCCATCCCCCGCCCCAGCGGGTCGGCCGCGAAGATGTTGAACGACGCCACGCAGTTCGTCTCCCCCGGCGACTGGCAGTCCCGCACCCCCGGCGCGTACCGCCCTGTCGCCGGATCCACCAGTACCGGCGAGTTCTGCGTCACCCGCTGCCCGTTGATCACCAGCGGATTCACCGGATCCGCCACCCAGTACTTGAACACGCCGTTCAGGGCGGTTGGCGAATACAGGCTCACCGTGCCGAAGGTCTTGTCAATCGGATCGGCGAAGTTCACCTTCTGCCCCTGCCAGCTGCCGAAGAAAAATGTCCGGTTGCGCCTCACAGGTCCGCCCAGCTCGAACCCATACTGGTTCAGCTGGATCACCGGCTTTGCCGTGCCTTGCGCCTTCGCGAAGAACTCATGCGCGTTCAGCGCCGTGTTGCGGAAGTACTCGAACAGCGTCCCATGAAACTCGTTCGTGCCGGAGCGCGTGGCGATGCTGACGTTCGCGCCCGAATTCCGCCCCTCCTCCGCCGTCGGGTTCAGCGTCGTCACCTTGAACTCCTGCACGTTGTCCGGATTCAGGCGGAAGATGTTGTTCGTCGGGTTCGAATACGACGACTCGTTCGCCTCGATGCCGTCGATCGTGACGTTGTTCGCCGTCGGACGCGCCCCGTTCACCGTCACCGTGTTGCCCGAACGCTGCGTCACCCCGCGCTCGTACATCAGCAGCGTTAGCGGATTGCGCCCGTTCAGCGGCAGGTTCACGATCGCGCGCTGCTCCACCACGTTGCCGAGCGTGGCGCTCGTCGTTTGCAGCATCTCCGCGCTCGCGCTCACCACCACGCTCTCCGTCGGCGCGCCCACCTCCAGCGTCACGTCCAGCGTCAGCGGCGTGTTCACCTGCAGCACCACGCCGCCGCGCACCGCCGTCCGGAAGCCCGGCGCCTCCACCCTCAGCGTGTAGACGCCCACCGGCACCGAGGGGAACGAATACAGCCCCGCGTCCGTCGTCTCCTGCCGCTCGCTGACGCCTGTGGCGTCATTGGTGAGGATCACTGTCGCCCGCGGCACCACCGCGCCGCTCGCGTCCAGCACCGTTCCCGAAATGCGCGACGTCGAAGTCTGCGCCCACGCCGCCGCGCACACGCATGCCATCAGGAGAATCTGCACATACCGCTTCATGACGAACCCCTTTTCGTTCGATCCCCGCTGACAGGGCGAGTATGGCGAAAAGGATTATCACAGGCTCGCCGCTCAGTCAAGCCGGGCGGAAGCGGCTGTGCGGGCGCGCGGCGGCGCGCCCTCGCTGCGGCTGTCTATTCTGCGGATTCGCCCGCGTCCGGCTTCCGGAAGATTGCGATCGCCTCGATTTCCACCAGCAGCTCCGGACGGCACAGAATCGCCTGGATCCCCGTCGATGCAGGCAGCGGATCCAGCCCCTGTTCCTGATAGAAGCGCGTGCGCTCCTCGTTGAACGCCTCGTAGTCGCGCTCGATGTCGCGCAGGTAGCAGGTCGTGCGCACGACGTCCTTCCACGTCGCGCCCTCGCTTTCCAGCAGCCCCGTGATGTTGTAGAACGTGCGCCGCACCTGCCCGCGGAAATCGCCGATGTGCACTGACCTGCCGTGCTCGTCGATCGACGCCGTCCCGCTGATCAGCAGCACCACAATGTTGCCGAACTCCAGCCGCAGTCCGCGCGAAAACGAGCTTGGCTTCGGATAGGTGTAGGCCTCGTTCAACACCCGCGGGTTCGAGATGGCCTTCTTCTCGATGGACGCGGCTTTCATGGCTTCGGCCAGGGCTTCTTCCAGCCTCATGATGGAGAGACCTCCTTTAGGAGTACCGATGAAATGGTTCGCCTGCCGTTGGGCGCGAAGCGTGCTGCAAGCTGCTCGCGGACGGCAGAACGGTTGGGCCCCGCTGACTCGATGCATTCTATCAGCAGGGCCGTGGATTCGTAGGCAAGCTGCGTGAAAATATCGCCGGCAGCCTGAAATCGGGCGGCGGCACTCTGAAGCAGGTCCGGGCGCTGGACGCCCAGCTCCGGCGCCAGCACAGGCCGCTCCAGCCGCCTCCGGCACGAGCGCGCCCACGCCGCCGGTCCGCAAATCACTCTGGCATCGCGCGGCAGGCGGGCCACTGCCGCCCACAGCCACGCGGCGGGCGCCAGCACCACCACGGTTTCGTGCGACGGCTCCGGCGGCAGGTTCGGCGGCTGAAAATCGTGGCGCTCCGCAGGCTGCGCCATCCGGCTGAGGACGCGCGCCAGCTGCCGCGACCCGTGGTCGGTCGCCGCCAGCAGCGTGTATCGCGCGCCCTCCAGCCCGTCCCGAATCGCGCGGGCGATCACGGAGTCCCCCGGCGCGTAGCTGAAGATCCACGGCACGAACGCCGCGTTCGCCGTCTCGTCGGTCGATACCGGGTCCACCAGCGGAAACAGCGCCTTCGCCGCCACCTGCTCGGCCAGATGCGTGGAGGCGCTGTCGATGCCCCCGATCACCGCCACCACCCGGTCTTCCATCGCCAGCTTCACCACCGCCGAGGCGCCCGCGCGCCACGGATCGTCCGACCACCGCGAAAACAGCCGGAACGGCTTCGCCCCCGCCCCCAGCCGCGCATTCGCGTGCTCGATGGCGAGCTGCACTCCCATGAAAACCGCTCCGCCCGCTTCGTGCCGTGCATCCTCGGGTCCGAACAGCCCCACGGGCACGTAGGGCAGATCTCCGGCCTCGCGCGCAGGAATCTCGCCCGGCTCCAGCGGCGCGCCTCTCCGGTCCAGATAAGGCGCCGCCGCCTGCACGGCCAGAAAATGCCTGCGCGTGATCATCGCCTCACTGCGTCTCCGCCCGCGTCAACAGTTCGCGCGCCGTCCGCTCCCGCAACGGCACGTACCCGCGCGGAATCTGCATCTGCTCGCGCGAGTAATACCGCCAGCGCCCGCCTTCGTATTTCGCCAGGTACACCTCCCCGGCATCGTCCAGCACCGCCGAAAACGGAATGTCGCCCGTCACTCCCGGCCAGGGCTTCACGCGCGTCGCCAGAATGTCCCGGATCTTCGCGCGGTTCAGCCCCGCCACCTGAATCGCCCAGATCAGCATGTTCATCCCGTCGTAGGCGTGCGCCGCGTAGGTCTCCGGCTCGTCATTGAACCGTTTGATGAACCGCTCGCGGAACTCGCGGAAGCGCGGATTGTCCGCATCCGGATTCCACGGATAGCCCGCAATCACGCCCTCCGCATGCGGCCCCGCGTATTTCAGGAACTCCTTCGAAACCGCGCGGTCCGAGGTCAGGAAAGGCTGCGTCATCCCGCGCTCCCGCATCTGCCGCAGGATGATCCCCGCCTCGCGCGCGTCGCCCCAGTGCACGATCACGTCCGGCTTCACCTCCGCCACCCGCTCGATCTGCAGCGAATAGTCGTCTTGTCCCAGCTTGTAGGCCATCTCGATCACCACCGGACGGCCCAGCCTCCGCGCCGAGTCCCGGATCTCCCGCACCCCGAACCGCCCGTACCGGTTCGACGAGCGGATGATCGCGATCCGCTTGTAGTCCATCTTGCGGATCATGTAGTCCACCATCAGGTAGCCCATCTGCCGGTCGTCGCCGATGCACCGCATCGTCCACGGAATGTTGGTCTCGATGTAGGTCGGATCCGTGTCGCCCGTGTTCATCACCACGATCTCGCCCTTCAGCGCCACCCGGATGGCGATGTGGGAGTTCGCAGAATCAATGGTGCCCAGGATCGCCCACACCGGGTTCTTGTACAGGAAATTGGCGATCTCGTTGCCGCTCGAGCCCCACAGCCCGTTGTCATTGGTCACCACCAGCTCGAACGGGATCTTCCGCCGCAGGTAGCCTCCCTTGGCGTTGGCCTCCTCGATCGCCAGCCGCGCGCCCTGCAGCATCTTGATGCCCAATGGCTCTTCGTGGCTCGCTCCGCCGGTGGCGATGCTCACCGTGCTCATGATCGGCCCGATGAAGCCGATCTTCACCGTCTTCACGTCCTCCGGCTCCGGGATCGCGCGCCCCGGCCCGTTGTACTGCATCTGCTCCAGAAAGTGCTCCTTGTAGGGCTTGATCTTCCCGAACGGCTCGTAATCCACCGGCGTTTTCGCATACGAGGTGTCGCGCTTCAGCCGGATATCGGGCACCTCATACGGCCCCACCGCGTTGATCCGCCGCAGCACCTCCAGCGTGTGCTCGTCCACCTCCACGCCGGCGGGCACCAGCGGCTCGCTCGCCGGCTTCTTCGGTACGTCGGCCGCAAACAGCGCCGCCGCGGCCGCCAGCACTAGCAACGGCCTCATTTCTCTTCCCTCCTGTTCTCCGCCAGCATTCGCGGCCGCTCGCGCAGCCCGGAATAGTAGCCCTCGCCGATGCCCCACGCCAGCCCCTTCGCCGTGCCGATGAACACATCCGTCGCATCCACGTCGATCGAAATGATGAAATTGTGCGGCAGGTTCAGGCCCATCTCCACGGTCTCGAGCACCGTCTTGTCCCGCGTCACCACCGCCTTCCCGGTGTCCGACTTCGGGTCGCGCGTATAGGCCACCCACGTGTTCGTCTCCGCGTCCATGATCGCCCCCAGCCCCTTGTCGCTCGCGAACCACGCCTCCCGCCCGCTGCGCGCCCGCAGATTGTTGTTGAAATCCGACGGCAGCCCGGAGTCCATGTTGTAAAACGCCCGCCAGTTCCGCCCGTCATACCGGCACACGCCGAAGTAGGACGACACCCACAGCACGTTGTCCACGTAGTTGGCGCCCGTAGTGATCACGTGCACGATGCCGTCGTCGCGATAGAGGTCGATCTCCATCTCCCCGTCCGGGTCCAGATAGTCCTTCCAGCGGTTCGCCTTCACGTCGTACTCCAGAACCCCGCTGCCCCACACCGCCAGGTGAACCTTCCCGTCGCGGTAGTGCACGCC
Source organism: Bryobacteraceae bacterium (assembly GCA_037481575.1). Taxonomy (GTDB): domain Bacteria; phylum Acidobacteriota; class Terriglobia; order Bryobacterales; family Bryobacteraceae; genus JANWVO01. The sequence goes on from JBBFLJ010000021.1 coordinate 71,120, forward strand.
GTAGTTCCAGATCTCCTCCATCGGCGCGTTCTTCTCCGTGAAGATCGTCCACTCGCCGGTCACCGTGTTGAACCGCGATGCGCCCGCCGTCGTCGCCGCCCACACGTTGTCGTTCTCCACCGCCACCCCGTATACGACGTCATTCACCAGCCCCGAATTCAGCTGGTGCCAGTGGTCGAACCGCCCCCCGCTCAGCCGCGCCAGCCCGCCCCCGAACAGCGCCAGCCAAACGTCGCCCGTCTTCGGATCCACGTCGATCCCTGTGACGGCGCGCCACGGCAGCCCGTCCTTCTCCGTCCACGTCTTCACCACCTTCGCTGTCTTCTTGTCGATCAGCGCCAGCCCGTTCTCCGTCCCCACCCAGATCCGGTCGCCGTCGCTCTTCACCGCAAAGATGTGATCGTCCGGCAGACCGTCCTTCACCGTAAACTGCTTCCACTTCGTGTACACGAAGGGCAGCTTCTCCGCGCCCTGGCCGGCCGCCGGGGCGCTTGCCATCAGCACAATCGCGAGACAAAGCGCAGCGTGTTTCATAGCGTTTTCAAAAACTCGATCAGATCGTTCAGTTGATCCTTCGTCATGTCGTTCGTGTACCCGTGCTTGTCGTACGGGTTGAACACCGTCCAGATCTCTTCCAGCGTCTTCGCCATCCCGTTGTGCAGGTATGGCGCCGAATCGTAAATGTTGTTCAGGTGCGGCACGTCGAACAGCCCCGTGCGGTCCAGCGCCTGCCGCGTGCCCACATCGAACCGCCGCCGGTTCGTGTAATACGGCGGCGGATGGCAGAACACGCACCGCCCCTCCGGCGGGATCACCCGCCCGTCGTTCGTCCTCGTCCGCTCGAAGATCTCCTTGCCCCGCCGCTGCGCCGGCGTGTAGCGCGTCCCCGGCGTGTGATAGCGGTTCGGCGGCCGCCGGATCGTCGTGATGTAGTAGTCCACCGCCGACAACTCCTCCGGCGTGAACGGCAGGTTCCGCGTGAAAAAGACCGACAGCCGCGCCCCGCATTGCCGCTTCAGCGACGGGTTCGTCCCCTCCCACTTGAACGGCGCCGTGTCGCCAATGCCCCGCAGCGTCCGGTTATCTACCGGTGACACCCCGATCCCGTCCGCCTCGATGTCGTACGTGATCCCGTCCACATGCCCGTCCGGATGGCACGAGTGGCAGCTGAACTGCCTCCGGAACGTGATCCGCGCATTGTGGAACAGCTTCTCCCCCAGCCGCTGCTTCGTCACTTCCTTCGGCCCGCCCAGATCGATCTTCCCCGCCGGCGCCAGCCTCTCCAGATCAATCACCCCGATCGAATCGTCCAGGCTGTTCGCCACCCACGCGCGCTTCCCGTCCCTCGAAACCGCCAGCCCCCGCGGGCTGTCCCCCGTCGGGATCCACTGCACCACGAACTCCGCCGCCTTCCCCAGATGGTTCGGCAGCACCCGCCGCCGCTCCTCCTCCGTCGCGCCCTCGATCACCCGCAGCATCTTCTCCACATCGATCACCGCCACGCGGTTCGTCCCCGAACTCGTCACCAGCGCCAGCCGCCCGTCCGGCGTGAACTTCACGTCCGTCGCGTCCGCGAACCCCAGCCCCGGCTGGTCCAGCAGCAGCTGATCCACCCGCCCGTCCGCCCAGATCACCGCAATCCCGTTCGTGATCGTCCATCCCTGCAGCAGCCGCGTCATCGGCACCAGGTTCTTCGTCCGGTTCATCGTCGCCAGCGCGAACCGCCCGCCCGGGTGCCAGTCGATCCCCATCATCAGGTTCGTCCCCTCCGCCAACCACCGCTCCTCCACTCGCGCCCTCGCCGCATCAATCACTGTCACCTCGCTCGCCAGCGGCTGCCGGAACCCTGTCAGGTTCGAATACATGTTCGTCACCAGGATCCTTCCGCCGTCCGGGCTCAGCGCCGCTTCCCACGGCCCCCGCCCCGCCGCCAGCTTCTTCTCGAACGCCAGCGTCCGCGCGTTGTAAACGTGAATGTCCTCCGAGGACGTGTTCAACACCAGAACGTGCGCGTCGCCGGGCGCCACCAGCACGCCGTGCGGTTCATCCCCCGCCGGAAGCGTCGTCTCCACCCGCCGCCCCGCTGCATCCACCACCGCCACCGAATCCGCCTCGCGGTTCGTCACAAACGCTCTCCGCCCGTCGCCCGTGAACGCCACCCCCGTCGGCGCCGCGCCAGTGCGCACCTCCGCCAACACGCGCTTCGTGCGCGTGTCCACCACCGCCACCGCATCGCCCGCTTCGAGCGTCACCCACAGCTCGTCCGTCCCCGGGCGCAGCGCCATTCGCAGCGGGTTCTTGTATTTCACCTCCGACGCCCGCGGCGGCAGCTTCGTCGGATGCGCAATCCTCTTCCACGCCTCCGCCGCATCGAACGCCTTCCCGTGCGCCGGGTTGTGGCACCCGTTGCACTCTCCCAGCGATCCCTTCCTCAGCCCCGCCGCCCGCGCCGCCACGGGGTCCCGCATCGTCGCGTCGTTCGCATACTTCTTCCCCGCCCCATGGCACGCCTCGCAGCCCACGCCCTCGTCCTCGCGCGCCCCCACGCTGTGGCACTTCAGGCACGCAGCGTTCGATTGCGGATCCCCGTTCGCCCCCATCTCGCGCGCCAGCTCCGCCGCGCGCGGCGTCGACAGCACCGCCCACGCCCGCGCGTGCGGGCTCCGCCGCCAGACGTCATACTGATGCCCGTGCTCCTCCCCCCTGTGGCAAGCCCCGCACGCCGCCGACCCCGTGTACTCCCCGGCCTCCCTCTCCCTCACCCCGCCCATCTTCGCAGGCTTCGGCATCGGGTGCGCGATCTGCTTCCACGCCTCGTCGATGTTCACCGTCGGATTCGGCAGCACCGCAATGTGCGACCCCTTCTCCAGGTGGCACACCAGGCAGTCGTCCTTCGTCGGCATCTTCAGCCCGGCTGCCATCGCCGCCTTCTTGTCTCGCATCACCGCTTCGCTCGCGTATTCGCTCCCCGGTCCGTGGCACCCCTCGCACTGCAGCCCGTCCTCCCGCCGGAACGTCTCCTGATCCACGTCCCGTTCGTCCGCCCCGAACGCCGTCGAATGGCACCCCAGGCACACCGCCGCCTCCCACGGCGCCTCCCGCAGCCCGCTGATCTTGGCGATCTCCCACGACTCGGGCTTCGACAGCGCCGCATACGCCTGCGCGTGCTTCGACAACAGCCACTTGCTGTACTGATGCCCCATGCCCGCGCCGTCATGGCACGCCGCGCACACCCGCGCCCCCACATACACAGGCTTCGCCGGCGCGCCCCGCGAAATGAACACCAGCGGCGCCGCCATGGCGGCTATCACCACGAGGAAAGCCAGCCTCTTCACTGCGAAATCCTCCGCGCCTCCGCTTTGTGGCGGAGCGTCAGCACCTGGTTCGCCTTCACGTTCTCGATCCTCTCCACCACGCCGTCCGGCCAGCGGATCTCCACATCGCACCGCTCCGCTCCGCCCAGCCCGAAATGCAGCCGCGGGTCGTTCTGCCCCAGATACCCCCGCACCGGGTTCACGTCCTCCACCATCCGCAGCCCGTTCGCCGTCACTGTCACCCGCGCCCCCACGGCCGTCCGCGTCCCCGTCGGAAACTCCAGCCGCGCGTCCACCATCAGCCACGGCCGCGCGTTGCCTCCGTCGTTGCGCAGCAGCACCGGCGTGTCGTTCAGGTTCACCACCAGCAGATCCACGTCCCCGTCGTTGTCAATGTCCGCCCAAGCCGCCCCGCGCCCCACGCGCTTTGTGTGGAAGTAGGCGCCCGCCTCCCGCGACACGTCTTCAAACGTCCCGTCGCGCTTGTTCCGCGTCAGGCTGTCTTCCTGCACGTACTCGTGGTGCGCGTGCCCGTGCACCGTGAACAGGTCCAGCCACCCGTCGTGGTCCCAGTCGAACATCACCGAGCCCCACCCCGCATACTGCCCCAGCAGCGGCGACAGCCCCGCCGCGTCATTCAGGTTCTCGAAAAACTTCTTCTTCGGGTTGTAGACGAACAGCGACACGTACTGCAGGTTCGGCACGAACAGGTCCAGCCACCCGTCCCGGTTCACGTCGCCGAAATACGGCCCCATGCTCGCCACCCCCTGCCCGTGCTCGCTGAACGCCAGCTCGTACTCCAGCCCGCTCTCGGCGAACTTCCCCCCGCCCAGGTTCACGAAGAAGTAGTTCTCCATCGCGTCGTTGGACGTGAACACGTCCATCCGCCCGTCGTTGTTGAAGTCCGCCGCCGTCACCGACATCGCCCGCCCGCCCGGCTTCCACATCCCCGCCTCTTTCGTCACGTCCGTGAACGTCCCGTCGCCGTTGTTGCGGTACAGGATGCTCGGCAGCCCCTGATAGCTCAAAGGCCCCGGATATCCCTGCGCCGGATAATAGTCGCGAAACTTCCCGTCGTCATACAGCAGGTAGTTCGCCACGTAAACGTCCAGGTATCCGTCGTCGTCCGCGTCGAACCACACGGCGTGGATCGACCACCGCGCATCATCCAGCCCCGACGCCTTGGATACGTCCGTGAACGTCCCGTCTCCGTTGTTCCGGTACAGAATGTTCGGCCCGTAGTTCAGCACATACAGATCCACGTCGCCGTCGTTGTCGTAATCCGCCGCCGAACAGCCCGACCCGTACACCTTGCTCCCCACGCCCGCCTTCTCCGTCACGTCCTCGAACCGCCCGTCGCCCGCGTTCCTGTACAGCCGCGCCGAAAGCTTCCCCCGCAGGTCGCGCCCGTCGTTGTCGCTCACCCCCTTCGTCCACACGCCCGTCACGAAGTAAATGTCCTGCCGCCCGTCGTTGTCGTAGTCGAAGAAGCACGCCCCCGCGCCCGTCCCCTCCACAATGTTGTCCAGCTTGTGATCCCCGATGCTGTGCCGGAACGTGATCCCCGCCGCCGCCGTGATGTCGGTGAACACCGGTCCCCGCGGCGGCGCAATCGCAAATGCCGCCAGCGCCAGCGCTCCCGCCGCGGTCACCATCCCCGTTCTCATCTCGACCCTCCGTTGGTCAGAATCGCCGGCGCCGTCAGCTTCACCGGCTTCTTGATCACCGCCTTCGCCTCGCGGTTCTCCGGCGTCAGCTCCGGATCCTCGTGGCAGCCGATGCACCCCCGGTTCTCCTTCGGCCTCGTGTACATCCACGACGATGTCCGCACCACCCGCCCCGCCCCGTTCACCAGCTCCAGCTTCAGCGGCGTGTTCGGCGGCGCCTCCAGATGGAACGACCCGTCATCCTCGATCCGCAGATCCCCGATCTTCATCTCCTGCCCCGGCCTCCCCGTATACACCCGCAGCCGCCATCCCGCCCCCGGCCGGATCAGCTCCGGCGTGTCCGTCGTGAACACGCTCAGGCAGTACAGCCGGCTCCAGCCCTCCCCCTCGATCACCACCGATCCCCGCCCGTCCGGCTCCGGCCGCGCCATCACCGCCTTCGCCTGCCGCGCATCCGCCCCGGCTCTCACATAAACCGGAACTTTTGTTTTCCGCACCGGATCGAACCGGTACACCCCCGCCGGCGTTTTCTCATCCGGCTGCCACGCCACCAGCAGCCGCCCGCCGGGCAGCGCCGACGGCGTCGAAAAGATCCCGTCTCTCTTCGAGGTCAGCATCCGCTTCGTCTTCAGCGGACGCGCCAGGTCCACCGCCGCCAGCATCCCGTCTTCCACGAACACCAGCCGCCCGTCCAGCGTCGCCGCGGGCTCCCTCAGGCGCTCGCCCGGCAAGAACAGCGAATAGTCCGTCCCGTCCAGGTTCGCCGCCATCAGCTGCGTCCGCCCGCCCTGCCGCGACGCAAACACCATCATCCCGTCCGGCATCATGGCCGGCGTCGCCTCTTCCCACGGCGCAAACGTGATCCGCTGCCGCAGCGTCCCGTCGAATTTCACCGTGTACAGCGCCCCGCCGCTCACAAACACCGCCTGCGGCCAGGGATCCGGAATGTCCAGGCTGAAGATCTTCGATTGATACGCCGGCTGCCGGCAGTCCGAAGCCATCCGCGTCAACTGCCTCACCGCCCCGCCCGCCAGCGTCATCTCGTAGATCTGCCACGGCTCTCCGGCGGTCTTCTTCCCCGCAAACAGGATCCGCTTCCCGTCCCACGAAACGTCCGGATCCGCCGCCGCGTGAAACCCTGGGCTCAACACCCGCGCCCCGCCTCCCGGCAGCGCCAGCACCAGCCGCGGCTGCCCGCCCGCGGGCGTCTCTGTCAGCACAACCGGATAGCCTCCGCCCGCCGTCCGCACGCCCTGCTCCGCGCCCGCCGCCAGGACCGCTATCAACAAATAAGACCCGATTGTCCCCTTTGCATTCCGCACTGCTTCGTAGTCTAGGGGGAATCCCCGCCAATTCCAATACGCGCGGAATGTTACTGCGAATCGATTAGAAAATTCTGCATAATTCCCGCCCCCTCAGTACGCCCCGCACTCCATCAGCGCCCGCACTTCACCAGGATCCGAAGTCTTGCCCAGGATCAGCGACAGCCGGATCCGCGCCTTCGCCGCATTCAGCGTCCCCGCAAACAGCACGCCCCGCTGCCTCAGATCATGCCCGCTGCCCTCGTACCCGTAAATGTCCAGCACCCGCCCGTGCGCGCACCTCGTCGCGATCACCACCGGCACGCCCGCGTCGATCGCCCGCTGAATCGCCGGCACAGCCTGCGGCGTCACATTCCCCCTCCCGGTGCCCTCCACCACGATCCCCCGCGCCCCGCTCTCCCTCGCATAATCGATGAACCGCCCGTCCGCCCCCGCGCACATCGTCACCAGGTCCACCCGCGGCTCCAGCCTCGGCCCGTCGATCACCACCCGGTCCACCAGCCGCCGCCCGAAGATCACGCGGTCCACATCCACCAGCCCCAATGGCCCGAACACCGGGCTCTGGAACGTCTCCAGCTGCTGCGTGTCCGTCTTCGTCGCCTCGCTCGCTGCATGAATCATCTGGTTCAGCACCACGAACACCCCCTGCCCCCGCGCCTGCGGGCTCAGCACCGTCCGGATCGCCGCCGACAGGTTCGCCGGCCCGTCGAACCCCGGCTCGCTCACCGTCCGCATCGCCCCTGCCACGGCCACCGGCTTCGGCGATATATGCCGCAAGTCCAGCAGGTACGCCGTCTCCTCCAGCGTGTCCGTCCCGTGCGTCACCACCGCCCCGGCGATCTCCTCCCGCTTGAGCTCCCGCCTCACAATCTCGCTCACCTCCCACATCCGCTCCAGCGTCATGTGCGGCCCCGGATACTGCCCGTACTCGAGCACCTCCAGCTCCGCCAGCCTCTGCAACGCGGGATCATGCTCCAGCAGCTCCCGCGCCCCCAGCGCCGGCACTGCCGCCCCCACCGCCGGGTCGTACCGCATCCCGATCGTCCCGCCTGTGAACACCACTAGCACGCGCGACATGGCACTTCCGATTGTCGCGCTTCCTCCTCCCATCCGGACCTGAGATTTTCCCCCGCCCCGCGCCACTCTCCTATCGGTGATCCGCTCCGCTCCCGCGCCAACGGACCCGCCGCCCACCGCGTTCGCCCGCCTCGCGCGCGCCGTCTGCCCCGCCTGTGGCTCGCCCCGCGCCGCGCGCTCCCGCCGCCGCTCGTTCTCCGATCACCTCCTCGCCGCCATCGGTCTCCGCCCCTTCCGCTGCCTCTCCTGCCGCTGCCGCTTCCACGCTTGGCCCAGTCTCCGCCTGCTCGCCTTGCCCCTCGGCGGTGCCCACGCCTCGCCAAAACGCTGATCGTTCCGGAAACAATCCGGCAGTCACGTGAGCGCCCGGATCAACCTTGACACAGCATGGAACTCACAGTACTATTACGAGTACTATGTGGGGGAGTAGTATTCTCGCCGTTGCCCTGCTTCTGATCGCGGTTGTCACGCCTTCGGCTGCTGTTCCGATCGTTTACACGGACTTCCTTTCCGACGGAGTGACGGTCGTCGGCTCCATCAGCCAGCCCAACGGGCAGCCCGCGAATCCCGTTGGCGCGGTTTACTACGCGTTTTACGCTAACGCCGGAGCATCGGTCACCATCATTGGGCGCCGCCTGGACGGTCCCTACGATATGTCCTTCTGGGTTCTCCAAGGACTCTTCGCTGACACGGATGCCTTCGGCGGGAACTTGGCCAATCTCGGATACATAGACTTTGGCGACGACCAACTGCCTCCGAATGTTCCGGGACCCTTCGGAGATCCCTATTCAAGCTTCACAGCGCCTTCCTCGGGTTTTTACACGGTCGCCGTTACCAACTTCGCCAGCAGCGGAACCCCGCCCTACAGCTTTGAGCTGACCGCCACCGGAATCTCTGCCGCGGCCATCCCGGAACCATCCGCACTCGCGCTCACAGGATGCGGCGTGCTCGCCCTCGCAATCCTGCGACGCCGCATGCATCGCGCGCCTTCTCCGAGGCCTGCGACCAGGGCGGACGTCTAGGAGCGCTCCCGGACAATCAGCGCCTTTCCTTCCTCCGGCGGCAGCGCCATGGCCGCGCAGCCCTTCTGGTCACCGGGCCGCGACCGTGAGGGAGCTGTCAAAGCTCACCCAGTTCCCCCAGCGCTTGCCCCCGGGCCGCATGGCCGGCGCGGATTCGCTGAGGAGATGGGGACAGGCGACCCTGTCCCGCCCCCAGACTGTTCAAACCCCGACGACTGCCGACGGGTGGACAGAGCTGCCTGTCCCCATCTCCGCCCCATCCACGGGTGCTTGCACCGGCTCGAAACGGTCGCTCCCCTTGCGAAGCACTTCGAGGTGCAGCGCGCTTCGCACGTACAGGT
>JBBFLJ010000022.1:0-75971 GCA_037481575.1 Bryobacteraceae bacterium
CCTCGATCGGCAGCATCCGGACTCAGATTGTCAGCTGGCTGATCCGGCAGCTTCCATGCTGCCCTTTTTGTGGGGCGAGACGTTTATGACCCAGTAGTATTAGGGAACCACCGACGCAATATTGATCCGCGTCCCGGCAGTCCACGTGACACAACACTCCAGACTGGAAGCGGCTGTGACTCGCGGAGTAGCAGCGATGAGGTGCGCAGAGTCGACGTCCGCTTTGAGCTCTGGTCTGTCGGCTAAGAGGTGGCGGACGCGCCGAGGGAGACTGCGAAAAAGGGCGCGATGAGCGGACAAGAGGCCAGAGCGACTGGCAGAATCTGTCTCCCTGGGAGTCTCCCTGATAGTTTGGACTGAAGTCTGCAAGTGATTGCGAATAAATGGCGGGCCCGGAGGGACTCGAACCCCCGACCTGCTGGTTCGAAGCCAGACGCTCTATCCGGCTGAGCTACGGGCCCGCTCTGCCGACATTTTAGCAACGGCGGTGTCGGCGGCCTTTGTGCCACTTGGGCGGCGTCTTCTGCGCCGCCCCGCCCGATTCTCGCACCGGGCTCTTCGCCTGCGGGCATTGCCCGGAACAGCGCGTCCGAAAAGGCTCTGGAACCAGTAGTCCCCGCCGCAGGCATTCGTGCTCGCGGGTCATCGGGCGGCATCGCGGCGGACTGCGGCGCGCAGCCGGAGGCGGGTCTGTCGCGCCGAAGCGCAGATCCACCCTCCATGCACGTACGGCGGAGCAGTTCTCGAGCCATGGCCGCGAATCGCAAGCCGCGGCAAGGAACCGGCCTTCCGCGTGGACGGTTGGGCAGGGCCTGTGTGTGCGTGCCATCATGATCCCGGCGCACAGATCGGGTTGCATCGAGCCGCAGGCGCCCGGCCCGGCGGAGGAACGCCGCGTGTACGGATCAGAGGAGCGAGTGGAAGCGGATCCGGTTCCCCACATTCGTCCAATCTGCGGGACGCCGGGGCGAGGAGTGTTCGAAACCACATTCCTCCTGCCGGCTCTCGCCCTGCTGCGCCAGTGCTGCCGCGCAATCTGCGGCGCGCCTGATCGAGAGGATCAAAAAAATCTATGCCGGAAACGCGGCGTTTCCGGGGTATACTGTCGGACACAGTCTCCGAGACCTGTCAGTCCGGGCAGGCTCCTGGTGCTCGCGACTCCGCTTTCCCCGCCTCCGTCGGGCGACGTGCAGTAAACGGCAAGCGCCGCCACTCAAAGTCGAGTCTGTTCCACCCCTAACTCAAAGTTCGTGGAGGGCAAACTCACCATGTCTCGAGCCGAGCGTGTGTCTTTGTGTCTGCTGGCAACCGTCCTTTCCGCCGCCGTCGTGTTCGGGCAATCCTTCGTCGGCGGGTTGCGGGGCACTGTGCTGGATGGCGCAGGCGCAGCGGTGCCGAATGCGAAAGTGGCTTTGATCGACGAATCACAGGGCATGCAACGCGCCACTCTGTCCACTCCCGAGGGCGAGTTCGCCTTCAGCCAGGTGGTGCCGTCCACCTACACACTGCGCGTGGAAGCGCCCGGATTCCGCCCGTTCGAGCGAAAGGGCATTGTCATCGCCACGCAGCAGTTCAGCACGTTGAACGTGCAGCTGGAACTCGGGCAGGTGACCGAGACGGTGAATGTCACGGAGGAGGCGCCCCTGCTGGAGACTGGCGCTGCCAGCCAGGGGCAAGTCATCGACCGTCAGAAGCTGGTGGATCTGCCCAATCTCGGGCGCAATCCGTTCATGATGTCGCGGCTGGCGCAGAACGTGGTGCAGGTGGGCAATCCCGCCTACAACCGCATGCAGGACCAGAGCGGATCGTCGCAGATTTCGATCGCCGGCGGACCTGTCCGCGGCAACAATTATCTGCTGGACGGCATTCCGATCACCGATGCGCTGAACCGCGCCATCATCATCCCGTCGCTCGAGGCGATCGAGGAGGTCAAAATCCAGGCGAGCACCTACGACGCCGAGATGGCGCGCACGGGCGGAGGGATGTTCAACACATACCTCAAGTCCGGCGCCAACACTTACCACGGCAGCGCCTTCGGCTACATTCGCGAAACGGCGTGGGGCGCGAACTCGTTCTTCAACAACCGCGCGGGGCTGCCGAGGGTAGACAATCCGAACCGCACGTGGGGCGGCTCGCTGGGCGGACATCTCAGCATCCCCAAGCTGTACGACGGGCGCAACCGCACTTTCTGGTGGTCCGCGTGGGAAGCCTACAGCGACATTCAGGCGGCATCGGCCGAATTTGCAGTGCCGACGATGAAGGAACGGGCGGGGGATTTCTCGTCGAGCTTCGCCCGCACGGGCGGCCTGCAGGTCATTTACGATCCGCTGACGACCCGGCCGGACGGCACGCGCGACCCGTTTGCGGGCAACATCATCCCGGCCAGCCGGGTCGACCCCGTCGGGCGCAATATCGCCGCCACGTACATGCCTCCGGCGCGCGAGGCCCGCTGGTTTGGCGACCAGAACATCAGCGGCGCCGCGCAGATGAAGTCCAAGGCCGACCAGAAGACCATCAAGGTGGACCACCGGCTGACCCCGTGGTGGCGGGCGAGCGTCAGCTACCTGCGCTACTACTCGCTTGAGCCCGGGGAGGACTGGTTCCCGACCATTTCGTCCCCGGCGCAGTGGAAATTGATGCGCAGGGTGGATGCCACGCAGCTGAACAACCTCATCAGCATCGGCCCGGCCACGGTGCTGAATATCCGCTACGGGTTCAACCGCTTCCCGAACCTCAGCTTCCAGAAGAGCCTGGGCTACAACCCGGCGCAGCTGGGATTCGCAAGTTCGTTCGTGCGCGACATTCCGTCCTACGTATTCCCGAATATCACGATGGAAACGCTGCACGGCATGGGCACGAACAGCAACTCCTATTACGTCCATCATTCGAAGAATTTCTCGGCAAGCGTCAACCGGTATTTCGGCAACCATAACCTGAAAGGCGGCTTTGATTTCCGGCGGATCAGCGCCGACGGGGTGGACTTCGGCAACAGCAGCGGCGCATTCACTTTCAACGACCAGTTCACGCGCGCCCTGCCGGGGCGCGCGGTGGCGGGGACCGGCGCGGACCTTGCGTCCATGCTGCTTGGATATCCGGCGTCCGGCAGCGGCTTTTTGTCGACCCAACTGGGGAATTACGCCGATTATTACGCGATGTTCGTCCATGACGACATCCGGCTGTTCCGGAAACTGACGATCAATGTCGGGCTGCGCTGGGAGCGGGAGTACGGTCTGGCGGAGCGGAACAACGCGCTGATCGTCGGCTTCGATACTCAGGCCGCGAACCCGCTGGCGGCGCGGGTGACGGGCATCACGCCGAAGGGCGCCGTGCGGTTTGCGGGCGTGGACGGCAACCCCCGCCACGTGGGCAACTACAACCTGAACAAGTGGGGGCCGCGCGCCGGCATGGCCTGGCAGGTCACATCCTCCACCGTGGTCCGCGCCGGCTACGGGCTCTACTGGGCGCCGCAGTTCGCGATCGGCGCCCCATACACGCCGGAAGGGTTCACGGCGACGACGCCGTTTGTGGGAAGCAACGACAACGGCTTCACGCCGGCAGGAACTCTCTCGGATCCGTTCCCATCGGGTTTGAACAAACCCACCGGAAGCTCGCTGGGAGCGCTGACAGGAATCGGCCGCAGCCTGAGCATCTTCGACTGGAATGCGCGCTCGCCGCGGGTGCATCAGTTCTCCTTCGACATCCAGCAGCAGCTGCGCGGGGGCTTTGTGGCCAGCCTTGGATATGTCGGCTCCCGCACGCACCACCTGGTTCTGAACACGGCGGCGATCAACATCAACATGCTTTCGCCGGAATATTTCGCTCTTGGCAGCGCCCTGAATGAACGCGTGGCCAACCCCTTCTACGGCAACGGCGGATCAGGAGTGGTGGGGGCGCCGACGATCGCCCGGCAGCAGTTGCTGCGGCCGTTCGCGGCTTTCGGCGATATCAACCTGCTTTTCTCTGACCAGAACCGGGCGCGCTACGACTCGCTCGTGCTGAAGGTCCAGAAGCGGCTGGACCACGGGCTTTCGCTGCTGGCCACCTACACGTTCTCGAAGATGTTCGATGCAAGCTCGGGCGGGGCTGGCAACAATCTGAATGCCGGCGCCGTTGGGCCGCAGAACCCGTATGACATGGCCGCGGAGTATTCGCTGTCGAATGTGGATGCGCCGCACCGCCTGAGCACCGGCCTCACCTGGCAAATCCCCGCGGGCGCCTTGCGCAACCGGAAGGCGCTGTACCTGCTGGCCGGGGGCTGGTCGTTGAACGCCGTCAGCGTCTACCAGAGCGGCTACCCTCTGCAGATCCGGCAGAACAGCAACAACAACGGCATCATCGGCGCGCCCAGCCAGAGGCCCAACGCGACGGGGATTTCGCCCGCGACCGAGGGCAGCACGACGGACCGGATCGACAACTGGATCAACCCGGCGGCCTTCTCGCAGGCGGGTCCTTTCACGTTCGGCAACGTGAGCCGGACGATTCCGGTTCGCAGCCCTGGCATGGCGAACTGGGATCTGTCGCTGTTCAAGACCGCCGCGATCAGCGAAAAGTGGAAGATCCAGTTCCGCGCGGAGGCGCTGAATGCCTTCAACACGCCGCTGTTCCGCGCACCCAATACAGCCTTCGGCAATGCAGCGTTCGGCCGCATCACGTCGCAGGCGAATTTCCCGAGGCTGGTGCAGCTCGGTCTGCGGTTCTATTTCTGACCGGAAACAACGCGCGAATTCGATCACAGGGAGGGAAAGGTCCACATGGGGAAACAGACGCTTCCTGCCGCTGCCTCCGAGGAGCTGTTGCGCCGGGGATTCAGCCGGCGCGCTCTGGGGCGCGCCGCCGCGCTGCTGGGCGCCGGAGCGGCGCTTCCTTTTTACAACGAGGCCGCTCTGGCGCAGCTGTCCAACATTGGCCGGCTGCCGCCGGGGGCGGTGAAGATCAACGCGAACGAGAACCCGCTCGGCCCCTGCCCGGAAGCGCTGGAGGCGCTGGTGAAGGCAGCCCGGCTTGGGGGCAGATATCAGTACGAGGAGACGGCGGACTTTGTGGCCGCCATGGCGCAGGCGGAGGGGCTGAAGCCGGATCACGTGATGCCGTTTGCCGGCTCGAGCGATCCGCTGCACCGCGCCGTGCTGGCCTTCACGTCCCCCACGCAACCGCTGGTGATGGCGGACCCCGGCTATGAGGCGGGCCAGAGGGCGGCGGCATTCATCGGCTCGCAGGTCATCCGCGTCCCGCTCACCAAGACCTATGCCCATGACGTGCGGGCCATGGCAGCGGCGCACCCGGCGCCGGGGTTGATCTACATCTGCAATCCGAACAATCCGACGGGCACCAGCACGCCGCGCGCCGAAATCGAATGGCTGCTGGCGAACAAGCCCAAAGGCAGCGTGGTCCTGCTGGACGAGGCCTACATCCACTTCTCGGAGGAGCCTGTCTGCTCGGATCTGGTGGCGGCAGGGAAGGACGTGATCGTCCTGCGGACGTTTTCGAAGCTGTATGGAATGGCCGGGCTGCGGGCGGGCGCGGCGCTGGGGCGGCCTGATCTGCTGGAGAAGCTCCGCGGGTTCGGCGCGGGAGCGCTGCCTGTGACCGGAATGGTGGCTGCTGCGGCAAGCCTGCGCGTGCGCAGCCTGGTGCCGGAGCGAGGGCGCATTGTGAAGGAAATTCGCGAAGATTTATTCGCGTGGATGCGCGCCAAAGGCATTCCGTTTGTACCCTCGGTCAGCAACAAATTCATGATTGACACCGGCCGGCCCGGGCAGCAGGTGATTCGTGCGCTGGCGGAAAAGAACGTGTACATCGGGCGGGTCTGGCCCGCGTGGCCGAACCATGTGCGCGTTTCCATCGGAACGCCGGAAGAGATGGAGAAGTTCAAGCGGGCTTTCTCCGAAGTGATGAGCTGACAGGAGGCGGCCCGTGTCCAGAACACTGTGGCGGTACACGTGGCGCATGGCCGCCGGGGACGTCTCCGGCGGCGTGATCGCGGCGCTGATCGCCCTGCCGTACGGGTTGGCGATGGCATCGCTGATGGGGCTGCCGCCGATCCTGGGCATCTTCACTTCGCTGCTTTCCGCTCCGGTGACCGCGGTTCTGGGCCGCAACCCGGTGCTGATCGGCGGCACTTCGGCGGCGACGGTGCCGTTCATCGCGGCTGCGGTGAAGCAATGCGGGCCGGGGGGCGCGGCGAAGGTGGTGCTGGTGGCGGCTGTCTTCCTGCTTGTGTTTTCCAGCCTGCGGTTCGGACGTTTCGTCAGGCGGATCCCGCTGAGCGTCGTCACGGGCTTTTCCTGCGGCATCGGCGCCATGATGGTGATCACGCAGCTGCGAACGATCTTCGGACTCGAAGGGCTGCCTGCCGGAGGCACGCTGCTGGGCCAGCTTGTCCACGCCGCCACCCATCTGGGCCGTGCGAACTGGCAGCCCTTCCTGCTGGCTTTCGTCACCATTCTGGTGTCGACTCTGGCAGCGAACCTCTCGCACCGGTTGCCGGCGCCGCTGATCGGACTGCTGGCGGGTTTGGGTGTCTCGCGGCTTCTTCGGATCCACGACAGCGAAGTGGGCGCGCTGGCGCTGGACATGCCCGTGCTCGCCTCGTTCCAATGGCGGCCGAGCGATATTGTCGAGGTGCTGCCCGAAGGGCTGGCGCTGGCGTTCGTCATCGCGGTGAACCTGCTGCTGACCTCGCGCGTGGTGGAGCATTTCCGGGGCAGGCACCGCCCGCTGCGGCAGTCGGATGCGGACGCCGAGCTGGGCGCGTACGGGATCGCCAACATGGTTTGCGGGATTCTCGGCGCCCCGGCGACCGTGGGAATTCCGGCGCGAAGCCTCGCCAACATCCGCTGCGGCGGGACGACGCGGGCCTCCATTCTGGTTCACGCGCTGATCCTGTTCGCCGCAGTTTCCGGTGCAGGACCCCTGCTGGCCCACATCCCGCTTTCTGCTCTGGCGGGCGTGACCGCCTGGATGGGTTTCTGCCTGCTGGACTGGAGCGCCTGGCGGCGCCTGACGCAGATGTGGATCCCGGACGCGGCGGCATTTCTGTCCACGTTCGCCGGTATTTTGTTGTTCAACCCGATCTATTCGGTCGGCGGCGGGTGCGTGATTCATTACCTGCTTTCCCGCGCTCCGCAGTGGATGCGCCAAACCGCGGAACGGCCGCTGGAGCCGCAAGTGACCGAGTGAGCGGCAGAGTGGGAAGAGCGCCGGAACCTGGCCGCTCAGGAGGCAGGCTTGCCCTGACTGTCGAGAACGATCCGCCCTTCTTCTTCGTGGTCCTGGTAGGTCTCGACGAGCTGGCGCGGAGTCAGCCCGCGGCGAAAAATGCCCTTCGGCGCATGCGATTTCTGCTGCAGGAAAATGTGGATCAACTCATGCGCCACCACGCGCCCGAGCGCGCGCCCCATCATCTCCTGCGCCTTCGTCCGCTCACCGCCAAGCAGCGCAGATTGCGCCGCTCTCTTCACGCGCTCACATTCCACCTCGCTGAATGGGAGCACCGAGCCGTGGCTGATGTGCGTGCGAGCCAGCGGACCCAATTCGTCGGGCGGGAGAGGAGGCATCGCCGTTGTGCTGCAATCGCCCCGAAACCGGACCAACACCACGTCCGCCGCCTCGAATCCGAGACCTGCCTCGCTCCGCGCGACCCAATCGATCCGCAGACGGGAGGAAGCAAACAGCCGGTCGATCTCTCTTTTCAGCGCCAGGAGAGCTTGCGAAGGGAGAGGCTTTTCGCTGTCGACCACTACGGTGATATTGCCGGAGAGAGATTCCAGCCCCTCGCCAAAACACGGCGCGCAGAGGGCGCAGAAGAGGGTGAAGCAGGCGATCACGTGGCGTCCCATATGAACGCTCCGGGCGAAAAAGAGGCGGCAAGCGGGTCCGCCTTTACTATATTGATCTTGTCGGCCGGTTTCAAGGGAGAGAAGTTTCCGATCTGCGTGCCCGCGTTAACTGACTCCCTGCGGGGCATTCCCGGGCAGTGCGGAGCGGGACGCAGGGTCCGATCAGGTTTGCCAAGCGCGCCCGGATCGTCGTCAGGCTGCACTCACCCCGATGGGCGGCAGCAGGCGTGACGCGAATCGCCGGGATCAAACGTGGAGCTGCACATTTGCAGCCTGCCGGACTCTGTCCGCCCGGGCTTGATGAAGGCAGCGTACGAACTCCCGCGGCCACCCGGTATTCAGCCCGGAGAACCCGAACTCTTCTTTTGCGCCACCCGCGTGAATCACGAGGCACAGTTTCCGCGAGCGGATGTAGGCGAAAATAAATCCGCCGGCGACGATTCCGGCGCAAAGCAGGGCCCTCCTCAGGCTGAAAGACGGCGCCAATCCTGCTTCGAAAAATGGATCGAACATCAGGCCGGCCAGGATCGCAACCACGGCCGGCACAATCAGCCACGGCCTGGATTTCCTCGAGAGTTCGCACAATCCAACGCATTCGAGCGGAACAGCAAACCAGCGGCTCGAGGAAAAACCGCTGTGTTCCTCACAAATCAGCCGATGCGAGGTGAGCAGGAAGTTGTGAAATCGCGCCAGGACCTCCTCCTGGGCCATGAAAGAACCGTTTGCAAGATCCATTGCCTCACGCTCCCAGTCCTGATGGATCATCGGCATAAAGTTTCCACTTCATGAGAGCGACACATTTCGGGGACGTTTTTCAGGGAATTCACAATTCTCTGGCGGTTTCCGCCGCAAAGGCTCCTTCTTCTGCCACTCCATCCTGGATGCCTCCGCCAACGCGTGCGAGGGACGGGACATCCATCCGGGGTATCGCTTCCCCTGCCTGACCGACGGCGCACCGGCCCGCCCATCGGAGAGGAACTGAATTCGGGGAGAGCCGAGGAGGGGGATACAAACGAAAAAGGATGTGCGGAAAGTCGCTGGGAGCCGATCAGCCGGAGCAGGGCATTTCCGGTCATGAGAGGATTGCCTGGCTGTTCAGGCGTCAGCAGGCATTGCGCCGGACGCCGGGAGCAGGTCGGCGTAGAGGAAGCCGTCGCGTTCGATCACTGCGCCGGCGGTCACCTCCACGGGCGCGGAGAAGACGGGTGCATGGGTCACGAAGGTGTGGAACTCGCCGTTTTCGCCGCATGGATCGACGCCTTCTGGCAGGGAGGGCAGCAGGGCGGCGGACAGCTCGGCGCCCGCGAAGGCGGGGCTCAGGCGGCGGGGATCGAGACAGACGATCCGTGCGCGAACGCCGGCCGCGAGCATTTCTTCGAGCAGCTGGCGCGAATCCCGGCCCCACAGGGGGAACAGCGGCTTGAGCCCTGCGCGCGCCATCTGCTGTTCGCGGTAGTCGCGGACGTCGGCCAGATGGATGTCGCCGAAGATGACCGCCTCGATGCCCTGCTCCCGAAGGTGCTGGCAGGCAGCTGCCATGCGGCGCTCGTATTCCTCGTTGGGGCAGGGCCAAGGCAGTTCGACAATTTGCAGGGGCAGCCCGGCAGCGCGCGCCTGCTGTTCGAGCAGTTCGCGGCGCACACCATGCATCGAGACGCGCTGAAATTCGGCGTTGATCGAGGACAGCAGCCCGGCGATCTCCACTTCCCCGCCCAGACGGGCGAGGTGCAGCGCGAAGGCGGCATCCTTGCCCGACGACCAGGAAACGACGGCGCGCAGGCGGCTCACGGCTTTTCGAGGAGCGCCTCCCAGCCCTTCGACGAGGCGGCAGCCTGGTCCCAATCCTCCTCGCGTGTGCGCTCGAACAGCAGCCGCAACCGTTCCGCTTCCGTGCCATGGAGGCGGAGGGCGCGGGCGATGGCGGGGTGGGAGTCGAAGTCCGGCGCGACCAGGAACATCAGCGTGACATAGGCGGTCACCGATTCCGGCTGCACGAAGGAGTGCGCATGCGCGCGGGCGATGCCGGCGGCGACGCGGCGGGCCACCTCGGCGTCGGGGAGCCCGGCGATCAACTCCGGCTGTTCTTCGCTCAAGTGCGTGACGATGTGGTCGATGAGTTCCTCGGGCGGGCTGTCCATGCAGTTTCATGGTAGCGGGGCGCGGCGGGGTGAAGCAGGGGGCGCTCCGGCGGCGGGCCTGCAGCCGGATTGCCGATCCGCCGATAGATTTTCCGATGCGGCACGGCGCGCACGCCCGCTCTGTTTTGGTGGCGCTGGCATGGACCCTGCGCGCGCTGGCCCAGCAGTACTCCTTTCAGACGTTTGACTTCGACAGCGGCCTCAACAACCTGGCGGTGGAGAGCATCTTTCAGGACCGCGAAGGCTTTCTGTGGGTGGGAACGCAGAACGGGCTGTTCCGCTACGATGGCCGGGGATTCACGGAATTCGGCCGCAGGGAGATCGCCAGCGGAGCTTTCATTCTGTCGATCCATCAGACGCCGGACGGGACGCTGTGGCTGGGCACGACGCAGGGGCTGTACCGGCGCGACGGTGGGCGCTTCGTGCAGGCGGTTCTGCCCGGGGGGGACGAACAGAGGGTCAACGGGAAGAGCGGGCTGGCCTCGGACGCCCGCGGGCGCCTGTATGTGGCGACGCGGTTGGGGCTTGCCATCGGCGAGCGAGTTGGTCCGCGCAAGGAATGGGTCTTCAAGCTGGTGACCCGCCCGGAAGGCGAGGGCAGAACCAGCCGGGCGGTGGCGGGCGTGACAGTCACACGGGCCGGACGGGTGATTTTCGGCTGCGTGAAGAGCCTGTGCGAACTCGATGAGCGGGATCAGATCCGGCTGCTGGATGCGCAGCCGGGCAAGGATCACGGACCGTGGAGCTACCTGTACGAGGATCACCGGGGAGACCTGTACGTGCGAAGCGCGCTGCACCTCGAAGTGCTTCGCAAGGGGAGCGACCGTTTCGAGCCGGTGCAAGCACCCATGGATCTGCGGAGCCCGTGGGTTCCGCAACTGGGGGAGGATTACGAGGGCAGGCTGCTCATTCCGGTCCTGGGAGGATTGGCGATTCAGGCCCGGGGCCAGTGGCAGGTGGTCACGAGGAAGAACGGACTGCCCGGAGACTCGGTGTCCAGCGTGTATGTGGACCGGGAAGGCTCGGTGTGGCTCGGGATGAACGGGCGCGGGCTGGCCCGTTGGATCGGATACGGGGAGTGGGAGGGATATTCCGAAGCCGAAGGACTGGGCAACGAGACGGTGTGGCAAGTGGCAGAGGGCGGGGACGGGACGGTATGGGTGGGCACGGGGGACGGCGTATACCGGGGGGAATGGTCGGGCGCCGGATACAGGTTCCGGCGGGTGCCGGAGTTTCCGAAAGGGGCGATCATCGCGCTGCTGGCGGCTTCCGACGGGGCCATTTGGGCGGCTCCGCAGGAGGGAGGACTGTACCGCCGCGATCCGCGGACAGGCCGCGTGCGCCACCTGCCCGTGCCGGCATCCGAGGACGGCGCCTTTGTGATGCGGCTTCGCGAGGGACGGAGCGGGCGGATCTATGCCGCCGTCTCCAACCGGTCCGCGTTGTTGGTGATTGAACCCGGCGGCCAGCTGACCGACATACCCCTGCCCGAGGGCAAGCCGCGCCGCGGCCTGGCTGTGGCCGAAGGGCCGGACGGCGCCATCTGGTTCGGAGCGCAGGACGGACTCTACCGGTACAAGGACGGCGGGTGGATCCGGTTCGGAAAACGAGACGGGCTGCTGCACGAGGCCATTCACGGAATCACGTTCGATGTGCACGGGGAGATGTGGCTGGTGTACATGGATCCGTCCGGGCTCACGAAAGGCAGGCTGGAATCCGGGCGGCTGCGGCTGCAGCACTTCACGCCCGCCGACGGGCTTCCCTCCTCGCTGGTCTACTTCGCGCGGAATGATGCGAAGGGCCATCTGTGGGCTGGCACGGACCGCGGCGTCGCCGTATTTGACGGGAAAACGTGGATCCAGTACCGGCGCGGGGACGGGCTGATCTGGGACGACTGCAACACGGACGCCTTTGCCGCGGCTGCTGACGGAGGGGTCTGGATCGGCACAAGCGGCGGGCTCTCGCGGTTTCGGGAGGCGGCAGGGAAGCCTTCGCCGGGAACGCCCAGAACCGTGCTCACTTCAGTTCGTCTGGGGAGGCGCGGGTTTGATCCGTCGACCCGCGCCGAGGTGCGGCACCAGGACAACACGCTGACCGTGCGCTTTGCGGTGCTGCGGTTTGCGCGCCCCTCGGCGCAGAGATACCTGTACAGGCTGGTCGGGCTTTCGGAAGAGTGGAAGGAGACGCGGCTGTCCGAAATTCAGTTCCCCGACCTGCCGCCAGGCAAGTACCGGCTGGAGGTGCGGGGCTTCGACGGCGCCCGTGCATGGAGCGAGGCGCCGGCGGCGTTCGAATTCCAGATTCATCCCCCGTGGTGGGCGCACCCGCTGACGCGGTTGCTGGGAATCCTGTTCTCGATCGCACTCGCGCAACTGTATCTGCGCCAGTCCAGGATCCGCCACGAGAGGGAGAAAGCGAAGCTGGAGCGCGCCGTCGAGGAGCGAACCCGCCAGTTGCGCGAGGAGAAGGAGCGGAGCGAGCGCGCCAACCGCCTGAAGGACGAATTTCTCGCCAACGTTTCGCACGAGATCCGCACGCCGATGAACGGCATCCTGGGGATGACGGATCTGGCGCTCTCCACCGAACTCACCAGCGAGCAACGGGAATACCTCGAGACGGTGAAACTCTCCGCGAACCGCCTGCTCCACCTGCTGAATGACATCCTCGACCTGTCGAAGATCGAGGCTGGATATCTGGAGATCCACTCGGAGCCCTTCGAGCCGCGCGTGGTTGCAGAGCATGCGCTGCAGTCTGTAGTGTCCCGCGCGCTGGAGAAGGGGCTGCAGCTCACGATGCACTGCGCGCCGGGCGTGCCGGAGCGCGTAGTGGGGGACGAGCAGCGCGTTTTTCAGATTCTGCTGAACCTGCTGAACAATGCCGTGAAGTTCACCGAAAAGGGCGGCGTGGAATTGCAGATCGAATGCGAGCCGGCGACGCGAACCCGGCTGCTGCTGCGCTTCCTCGTTCGCGACACGGGGATCGGCATTCCCGCCGACCAGCAGGACGCCATTTTCGAAGCGTTCCGGCAGGCGGATGGTTCTATCACGAGGCGCTTTGGAGGAACGGGGCTGGGGTTGGCCATTTCGTCACGGCTGGCGCGCCTGATGGGGGGAGACATCCGGGTGGAGAGCACGCCTGGCGTCGGTTCTACGTTCACAGTGGAGATTCTGGTGGGCGTGTGCGAGGAGGCAGCAGCGGTCCGGCCCACAGCCGAGCCGGTCAGGCAGGAGGCTGGAGTCCAGGCGGAGCCGGCTCCGCAGGCAGCTGCGCCCGCGCGTCAGACCGCGCAGCCCGGGCGCCTCCGCATTCTGCTGGCGGAGGACAACCAGGTGAACCGGCGGCTAGTGGAGCTGCTGATGAGCCGGCAAGGGCACGAAGTGGTCAGCGTCGAAAACGGCCGGAAGGCCGTGGAACTGGCCGGACGGGAGCATTTCGACGTGATCCTGATGGACGTGCAGATGCCGGAGATGGACGGCCTGGAAGCCACGCGGCAGATTCGCGCATTGGAGAGGGCTGTCGGCCGTCACAGCCCGATTCTCGCGCTCACGGCCAATGCCATGCGGGGGGACGAAGAGATCTGTCTGGAAGCGGGAATGGACGGCTACATTCCCAAGCCGTTCGAGGCTGAGAAGCTGTTGCGAGCGGTGGATGAGGCTGCGGGGCGTTCGTCGCGCGGGAGCTGATCCGGGCTTTCGATGCGCGTGATCGCCGGCAGCCCATCCGGGAAACCCGATTTCCGCAAAGCTGCTGCCGTTCCGGTGCGCCGGAGGGCCTTTCCAAACGCGGGACGATCCCACACCTGCTCACGTCCGGCTCACGGCAAGATTCCAGGTCAGGGAAGAGGCGGGCGGGCCTTGCCTGTTTCAGCGCTGTGCAAAAGGATCCCAGCCGCGCGCCGGCAGCCTGACACCCGCGAACCAGACAGCGCCCGGCGGGCGGCCTTCCACCATGCGGCCGATCCTCGTGAAGCCTCGCGGCGGCTTTGCCCCCAGCGGCAGAGTGCACAACAGCTCGTAATCCTCTCCGCCGCAGAGTGCCTGCTCGAGCGTCGCTCCCGGGGCGCTCGGGAGCACGCCGTCGAGTTCCGCGGAGGTGCCCGAGGCCAGGCACATCCGGTGCAGATCCAATGCTAGCCCGTCGCTCAAGTCCATGCAGGCGGTGGCCTTTCCGATCAGCTTCGCGCCCAGCTCCAGCCGCGGCTCGGGCACGTCGCGGTATCCGGCGGCGGCGGCGCGGCCCAGCGCGCCGGAGACATAAATGGCATCGCCGGGGCGCGCTCCGGAGCGGAGCAGCGCTCGCCCCGCGCGCACGTAGCCCAGCACGACGACATCGGCGGAAAAGAGCCTGGCGCGCGTCAGATCGCCGCCGATCACCGCCACGTCCCACCGCCGCGCCAGCTCCTGCACGCCGCCGAAAAATTCATTCACCCATCGCTCGCCTGCCCACGGCGGCAGCGCCAGCGACAGCAGCGCGAAGCGCGCCTTGCCGCCCATGGCGGCAATGTCGCTCAAGCCGCGCGCCAGCGCCTTCCAGCCCGTTTGCCGCGCCGTCAGCCAGCCCCGCCGGAGATGCACGCCTTCCACCAGCTGATCCGTGGTGACCAGCAGCTCGTGCCCGGCGGGAGCGCGCACGATGGCGCAATCGTCGCCAATGCCGAGCCGCAGATCGCCGCGCGGGCGCGCCGCTGTCCAGCGGCGAATGGCGGCGATCCAGGCATCCTCTTTCATCCCAGCACCAGACCTTCGGGCAGCTCTTCGCCAAAGACGCGCGCCATCGACTCCAGATCCGCGCCCGCCTCGCCTTCCAGAATCCGCAACCACTCCGGGCTCGAAGCAAGCGCGCGACGAACTGTCTCCAGCGTCGCGGGTGGAATGTCCCGTACGGCGTCGCCGGTGATCTGCGCCAGCCGCGCCAGGCACTCCTCGCAGCCGGGCAGCTTCAGAATGCTCTCGATCCACCGCACCGCCGTCACCGGGGGCAGCACCTGATTGGCAGGCGCATAGAAGAGCTTGCGGGCGCCGATTCGCGCCAGGCACCAGAAGTCGCTCGCGTTCGGCGATGCGCGCAGCCGCCGCACGAGTGCGTTGCCGAGGTCCGTCCGCGTGCCTGCCGGCAGCAGCTCGAGCGATGCCGCGCAGCGCCACATTTCGCGCTCGAGGCTCGCATTCAGCCGCGGCGGCTTGCCCTTCGGCAGCAGCGCCCACGCGATGCGCTGAAACACGTCCGCCTGCTGGTTGCGGTTCAGCCCGCCGGCGACGCGCCCCCAGAAGATCCACCACTGCGTCTCGTTCTCCACGCGGTTGTCGAACGCCAGCCCCTGCGCCCACACGCGCCGCGCGAGTTCAATGCGGTACTCATCGGCGGGGTGGCCGAATCCTGGGCGCAGGCAAAGCCCCGCGAGGTTCAGCCAGCGCACCTCATGACCCGGCGACAGGCGCCGCCCCTGATTGCATTCCAGAAACACGTCGGCGAGCTTGCGGATCACCTCCAGCGGCCAACTGTTGCGCCCGAGCGCGAGGATCTGCTCAAGCCGAGCGGGCAGCTCCTCCTGCGGGGCGGCGCCCGTTTCAAAAACTTCGCGCACCGCGGCGCAGGCGCGCTCCACCGCCTCGGCGCTGATCACTGCCGCAGGGCGCGAGCGCTTCTGCTGCTCGGCGAGCACGGGCTTGCGCAGTTCGAACTGCAGGCGCCAGCGGTGCTCGCTGATCCGCGACTCGGCCCACAGCTCCAGCGTGCCGATCTCGGTGAGCCGGGCTCCCAGCCGCACCGGGATCAGCCGTTCCTCGGCCTTCTTGCCGAAGCGGATTACGGCTTCCAGCGGGGCATGCACGTGCAGCTCTTCGCCCGCGGCTGAGGCGGGGAACTCCACCACCTCGCCGCAGCGGTCTTCCGTGCGCGTCAGCGACGAATACAGGCGGAAGCTCACCGCCTTGTTGGCTACGAGCTGCAGCCCTTCGATCTCCGGCTCCAGAGTCGTGCCCTCTTCCGTCCCGCGCGGCACCAGGCACACGGCGCGGATCACGTCCGCCGACGGCGCCTCCACGCCCACGTAGTAGGCGCGCGGCAGCCCGCCCCGCACCATCACGCCCGCGCCGGTGCCGCGCACATACCCGTAATAGGCGGCGCCGATGGCGACGGCGAGATCCAGCTCGTTGTTCTCGAAGATCAGCGGGCGCTTCCCGTACCAGCTTTCGACGACGTCCGTCAGGCGGCGGCGGAGCAGCTCCGGAATGAAGAAGCCGCCGTTGAAGAGGATCGCGTCCGGGGGAGGCGAGCCGCTCGAGGAGAGGAATGCCGCGAGGTGGCGCGTGACGGCGGGATCGCTCACATACGGAAGCCCCGCTTCGCGGAACAGGCTGCGCTTTTCCTCCTGCGGCTTCTCGTCGAGCCCGCAGAAGGGGAGGAAGCCGTCCAGCGCCAGCTCCAGCGCCTCCTCGCGCAGGATGCTCGTCTTGAGGGTGCCGCCGATCAGCGAAGTGCCCGCCCCAAGCACGGTGATCTCCACCTGCGGCACGCCGGGCGAAGCCAGCAGCTGCTCCTTCGCCGCGGAGCACTGCCTTCTCAGCGCGGCGCGCTGCCGCAGCGCCAGCTGCCTTTCCAGCTTCGTCTCCGCCAGCCACGCCAGCGTGAGATCCAGATTGTCGCCTCCGAGCAACAGGTGCTTGCCGACAGCGGTGCGGGTGAACGACACGCGGTCGTTTTCGCGTTGAACGCGGATCACCGTGAAGTCTGACGTGCCGCCGCCGACGTCCACCACCAGCACCGTCATGCCATCGAACAGCGTCTTCTGCGACTGCGCCAGATGATTGGCGATCCAGGCATAGAACGCCGCGGCAGGCTCTTCCAGCAGCGTCAAATTTTCAATGCCCGCCATCCGCGCGGCTTCGACCGTCAGCTCCCGCGCCTCCTCGTCAAACGAGGCGGGCACCGTGAGCACCACTTCCTGCTCCGACAGCGGTCCTTTCCCGGAAGATTCCCACGCTTCGCGCAGGTGAGCCAGATAGCGCGCTGAAGCCTCCACGGGCGACATCACGCGCCCGGCTTCCTGCGCGTCCCAGGGGAGGATCTTCGCCCGCCGGTCCACCTCCGGGTTCGAGAGCCAGCTCTTGGCGGAATGGATAAGTCGCGTCGGGGCCAGCACGCCCTGCTCGCGCGCGTACTCGCCCACGATGCCGTCGCCTTCCAGCAGCAGGAAGGAGGGCAGCGTGCGGCGCGGCTCCACGGCGCCGGACGCCGTCTTCTGCGGCACGGGCAGCACATGGACGGGCGGGAAATCCGCGCCTTCCGCCTCGCGCGGATCGATGAACGCCACGGCGGAATTCGTCGTGCCGAGATCGATGCCAACCTTCATGCGCGTTGCCTCCGCAGCTGGAATTCGAGCTTCCAGCGGCGACCTTCATGAGGGGTGCCCGGCAGTCCTTTCGCCCACAGCTCGAGCACGCCTGTTTCGGTCACATGCACTTCCAGCGTCACGCGCGCCACGGTTCCCGGCTCGCCATCCAGACGGATCTCCACCGGGGCGAGTTCCTCCAGCTCTTCGGGAATCTCCTCAAGCAGCTCGCCGATGGGATCGTGCTTGCGGGAGGAAGAGACGAAGAAGCGGAACTCGGCGGGCTCGCCCACATAGAGTGCGAAGTCGCGCCCCGGCACGGCGGCTTGCGTGCCTTCTTCCATTCCGAAGGGAACGACGGAGAGCGCCTTCAGCGGCGGCTTCAGCCCGGGGACGGCGGGCATGGCCGCCTCGATGCCGATGTAGTAGGAGTGCGGGATGCCGCCGCGGATGCGGATGCCGCCTTCATTGCGCGCCCGTGCGTAGAACGCCGCGCCGCGCGCGACGGCGTGCATCAGGTCGCCGCCCTCCAGCACCTGCGCGGGCGGGCGTCCTTCCTCTGCGAGCCAGCCGTTGAGCACTTCGGTGACGCGTTCGCGCAGGCGCGCCGCGCGGAACACGCCGCCGTTGAACAGGACATGCGTGGGGCAGGCGAGCTCGCCGCCACGGCGGAGGAAGGCCGCGAGGTGCTTCGTGATGGCCGGGTCCTGTTCGTAGGGCAGCCCGAGTTCGGCCAGCGCCGCGCGCCGGCGCCGCACGGGCGCCTCGTGGCTGCCCACGCGCGGGAAGAAGCCGTCCACGAGGATCGCTTCCACTTCCTCGCGCTGGAGCTTTCCGCGAATCGTTCCGCCGATCAGCGACGAGCCGCGCCCGGCGACCGCCAGCGGCGCCTCCGTGCGCGAGGGATCCTCGAGCAGCGCCTCCTTGGCCAGCCGGCACTGCTGCCAGAGCGCGTGAAACTGCGCGGCGTCGAGTTTCGGCATGCGCTGCGCCGCGGCGTGCGCGAGCGCGAGGTCCATGTTGTCGCCGCCGAGCAGGAGATGATCGCCCACGGCGATGCGTTCAAGCTCGAGCGAGCCCTCGCGCTCCGCGGCGCGGATCAGGGTGAAGTCCGTTGTGCCGCCGCCGACGTCCACCACCAGGATCAGATCGCCCGGCTTCAGCAGCTCGCGCCAGTCCGGATGGGCTTCGATCCATGCATAGAGAGCCGCCTGCGGCTCTTCGAGCAGGATCAGCTCCGGCAGCCCGGCCTGTTCCGCCGCCCGCTGCGTCAGCTGCCGCGCGACCTCATCAAAGGAGGCGGGCACGGTCAGCGCCACGCAGCGGTCTTGCAGCGGCTCGCCGGGGTGCAGGTGCCGCCAGGCGCCAAGGATGTGCTCCAGAAAGGCGCGGCTCGCCTCCACGGGAGAGACGCGCTCCACGCCGGGCGGCGCATTCGGGGGCAGAATGGGGGCGGTGCGTTCGGCCTGCGTCGCCGAAAGCCAGCTCTTGGCGGAGGTGACCAGGCGGCCTGTTGTCTCCGCGCCGCGCCGCAGGGCGAAGCGTCCGGCGATGCGCGTTCCGCCGCCCCAGGGAAGTTCGAGCGCCTCCGCAGGGAACTCGTCCCCCGATGCGAGGTAGAGCGCGGAAGGAAGCACCGTCTCGGCGAAGACCTCTCCCGGGGCGACCAGTTGCGGAATGGCGAACTGTTCCACCGGGGCGTCCTGCCCGGGCGCCGCGGATGCGGCTGCGCAGTTGGTGGTTCCCAGATCGATGCCGAAGTAGCGCAAGGCGGGCTATTCCACTTCCAGCTCGGCAGGCGCCAGAATCGAGAGATTTTGTTTCGGGCTCACGGCGGGCAGGGCGACGGAATCGGCGCGCCAGCCCCGGTGCCGGAGCACGCCGCCCGCGGGCCTGCCCTGCGGAGGCAGATTGCCGGTGAAGCGGATGGCGCCGGGCTCGCGCGCCAGGGCGCCCGCGGATTCGGTCTTCACGAAGGTCCCCTCGACGCCGTCGATCACGGGCGCGAGGCGGAAGTGTTTGCGCAGCAGATCCTGGCACTGGGCGTGGATGGAGCGCACGCCCGCGCCCACCTGCTCGTCGGTGTACGGGGAGATGTCTTCGAGGAAGAAATCGATCAGGCGCGCCTCGCGCTGCATCAGTCCGAGCAACTGGAGAGCGCCGCTCTCCGGCCCCGGCTGCTCCCGGGGCGTTTCGGCGCGCTTCGCCGGCGCCTTTTCGTAGCCGTGCGCGCGGGCGATGTCGGCCGGCAAACTGCCTCCGAGAATGCTGAAAAAGGCGCGAAACGCCATGCCGATGCGGCTCAACAGGGGGTCACCTCCAAACTCTCAGGATACAATGCGTCCTTCGGGCGGCCTTTCGCGGGGCGGTTCAGCCGCGGGCGCCCGGAACCAGCGTCTCTTCTTTCAGGCGGGCGAGTTCCCGCCGCGCGATGCCCGCCCAGTAGCCGGCGGGGTCAAGTTTGAGATATTGCTGCCAGTGGCGCACGGCGTTCAGCGTGTCGCGGCGGGACTGATAGATGAGGGCGGCGTTGTAGTGGGCGTCGGCGAACTTCGGATCGGCTTCGATCGCCTTCAGGTAGCACTCCAGCGCGCGGTCCGGGTCGCGCAGTTCGTCGTGGACGTTGCCAAGGTTGAACCATGCGAGGGCGTAGCCCGGGCGCAGGTCGATGGCGGCGCGGTAATGCTTCTCGGCTTCTTCCCACTTTCGCATGTGGAAGTAGAGGGTGCCGAGGTTGACGTGGGGCGCCGGCGCGCTGGGGTCGCGCTCCAGAGCCTTCTCATAGGCGGCGATGATCTGCTCGGGCGGCGCGCCGGTCTGTTCCATTTCCACTGCGCGCTCGAACCACTGCTCCGCCTCGCGCGCGCGGTGCGCCATCTCCTCGGCCAGCGTGCGCTCGGCGCGGCGCGCGGGGAACTCGAGCATCCGCCGCAGCTCCTCCTGATCGAAGTCGAGCAGAAGCTGTCCGGTGAGCGGCTCCATCTTGCGCCCGTCCACCTGCACGGCGAGCCGCCTGCCGTCGGTGTAGATCTTGAGTTCCTGCAGCGGATCCGCGATGTGCTTGAGCTTGGAGCGGAGGGATTCGAGGATCAGGCGGATGCGGGCGGCGGGCATGCGGCGCGCCCGCAGCTGCCGCAGGGTCTTCAGGGCCACCAGATCCTTGAACGCGTAGTGTTCGGCGCGGTGGACGAAGCCGTGGTCCTCCCAGTCCTCCAGCACCGACTCGCGGATGCCCAACAGGCGGCAGACCTCGTCCCGGGTGTAGTTCGCCTTGGGGGGCCCTCCGGACACGCGTGTCATTTTAGCACCGTGCATCCGGCGCCGATGCGATAGGATGAAGGCAGGAGGCGTGCGCGCTCCATATGCAACTCGCTTTCAAGGCGGCGTCGAGGAAACGGACGGCTGCGAGCCTTGCGGAACTGCCTGCAGGAGCGGAGGCGGTGATCGACCGGCTGGACCTGCCCGAGGAGTTCGCTTCGCGCCTGATGGAAATGGGTTTCATTCCCGGGCACCGCGTGACGGCAGCGATGAGCGCGCCCGGAGGCGACCCGCGCGTTTTCCGGGTCGAGGGCGCCGAAGTGGCCCTGCGGCGCGAGACGGCGCGGCACATCCTTGTCAGGAACAATTGACGCGATGGCTTCTTGCCACGGCAGGGCGGATGCGGCAACGCTGGCGAGTCCCGCTGCCGGCGGCGCCCCGCCGCGGCTGGTGGCGCTGATCGGTCCGCCCAACTCCGGCAAGACCACGCTGTTCAACCGGCTGACCGGGCTGCGGCAGAAGGTAGCGAATTTCCCGGGCGTCACCGTGGAGCATCACATCGGGAAAGCCCACCTGCCCGGCCATCACGCCGTCGACATCATCGACCTGCCCGGCATCTACAGCCTGAACCCGCGCTCGGAAGACGAGCAGGTGACGCACGATGTGCTGCACGGCGCCATGCCGGGATTGCGCAGGCCCGATGGCGTGATTCTGGTTCTCGACTCCACCAACCTGCAGCGCCACCTGCCTCTGGCGGCTGCCGTGCTCAGCCTGCGGCTGCCGACGCTGGTGGTGCTGAACATGGCCGACGATCTGCGGCACCGCGGCGGCGCCGTGGACACGGAGGCGCTGGCGAATCAGCTGGGTGCTCCGGTGGTGCTGGTCAGCGCCGCCACGGGCGAGGGCGTGAAAAGTGTGGTGCAGTTCCTGACCGGCGGCATTGCGGTGCCGCGCGTGGTGGAGCTGCCCGTGCTGCAGGACGTGCCCGCCTGCCGGCAGTGGGCCCGCGCGGTCACCCATCAGGCGCGTTACACGCACCCTGCGCCGCCCTTGTGGACGCGGCGGCTGGACGCCGTCTTCCTGCATCCGTTCGCCGGGCCGCTGGTGTTCGCGCTGGTGGTGGCGGCGGTGTTCCAGAGCATCTTCAACTGGGCGCGGCCGATGATGGACGCCATTCAGGCGGGCGTGGCCGTCTCGGGCGCGTGGATGCGTACGGTGCTGCCGGATGGGTGGCTGGAATCGCTGGTGGTGGACGGCGCGTGGAGCGGCGTTGGCGCCGTGATCGTGTTCCTGCCGCAGATCCTGCTGCTGTTCCTCTTCATCGCCGTGCTGGAGGACTCGGGCTATCTGGCGCGCGCCGCGCTGATCGCGGACCGCACCATGGCGCGCGTGGGGCTGCAGGGCAAGAGCTTCATTCCGCTGCTGTCCGCTTACGCTTGCGCCGTGCCTGCCATCATGGCCACGCGCACAATCGAGAACAAGCGCGACCGCATCGCCACCATTCTGATTGCGCCCTTCATGACCTGCTCGGCGCGCCTGCCCGTCTACACGCTGATCATCGCCGCCTTCATTCCCGAAAGACCCTTTCTCGGGCCGTTCCTGGGCACGCGGGCAGCTGCGCTGCTGGGCCTGTACCTGCTCGGATTTCTCGCCGCCATTGGCACCGCGAAACTGCTGAAGTCCTCCGTGCTGCGCAGCGACCGGGCGCCGTTCATTCTCGAGATGCCGCCCTACAGGATGCCGACGCTGGCGAGCGTCGGGCTGCGGCTCTGGGACCGGGCGCTGGCGTTCCTGAAGCGCGCGGGCACGGTGATTCTCGGGGTCTCGGTTCTGTTGTGGATCCTTGCCAGCGTGCCCGCCTCCCGCGGAGAGCCGCCGCCCATCGATCAAAGCCTGGCGGGAACGCTGGGGCGGGCGATCGAACCGGTGATCGCGCCGCTCGGGTTCAACTGGAAGATCGGCATCGGACTCATCACGTCGCTGGCGGCGCGCGAGGTGATCGTCGGCACGCTGGGAACCATCTACGGGATGGATCCCGACCACAACAGCGCCGGGCTGCAGGCGGCGCTGCAGCAGGAGCTGAGCTTCGGCGGCGCCGTCGCGCTGCTGGTGTTCTTCGCCTTCGCCATGCAGTGCATGTCCACGCTGGCGGTGGTGCGGCGCGAGACAGGCGGGTGGAAATGGCCTGCCATCCAGTTCCTCTACATGGGCACGCTGGCATGGACGTGCGCGTGGATCGCGCACGCGCTGCTCGGCTGAGGCCCGTGTTTGCGGCGCTCCGCGCGCGTCTGAGAGACTGAAGGGGCGATGAGGTTCCGCCTGGCGCCGTGGTGGGCGCTGCTCGTGATTCCGGCTGCGTGGGCGCAGGCGCCCGAATGGCAGCCGCCCGCTGCGCAGAGGCTCTTCTTCAGCGCGGAGTGGCGGCTGGTGCATGCTGGCGACGTCGAGGTGGAATCGGCGGGCGCGGAGAGCCTGAAAATGGGGCTCCGCACAGCCGGGATCGTCCGCACGTTCGTGAAGGTGGACAACCATTTCCGGGCGTCCTACTTGCCCGGCTGGTGCGCTGCCTCCACCGAGCTCGAGGCGCACGAAGGCAAGCGGCACCGCGAGACGAAGGTGCGCTACGACGGCGAAGCGCGCAAGGCGCACTATCTGGAACGCGACCTTGTGAAAGACGCGGTGGTGGCGGAAAACACCATCGAGATTCCCGCCTGCGTGCACGACGTCACCGCCGGGCTGCAGCGGCTCCGGCAGATGCTGCCGCCGCCGGGCTCGGTGATCGAACTGCCGGTGAGCGATGGCAAGAAGACCGTGATGGCGCGCGTGGAGGCGCAACGGGCGGAGCGGGTGCGCACGCCGGTGGGCGAGTTCCAGGCGATCCGTTACGAGGCGTTTCTGATGAGCGGCGTGCTGTACCGCCGCAAGGGGCGCCTGTTTGTGTGGATCAGCCAGGACGAACGGCGCCTGCCGGTGCAGATCCGCGTCCAGATGCCGTTTTACATCGGCACTGTCACACTGCAACTGGAAAAGGTTGAGTAAGCCATGTGGAAACGCCTTGTGCTGGGGGCTTTGCTGGCCGCGCCCGGATTCGCCTGGCAGGAGGCGAAGCCTCCCACGGACCAGCAGATTCTGCCCCTCTATGAGCGCTGCCTGCAGCTGATCGAGGCCGGGGGCGTGGCCAGCCCGGAGCTGGGCCGCGCCGGCCTGCCGCTGGCCGAGAACATGCGCATGGCGCTCGAAAGCCTCAAGTTTCTCGGCGTGCGGCAGCCGCAGCTCCACTACCGCTTCCTGGCCAACCTGCGCGCATACCTGCTGCTGGCCGAGTCCGTGCCGAAGCCGGTGAACTTCCCTGCCATGGCGAAGACGCAGCTGGCCGAACTGAGGGACCATTCGCTGAGCGTCGAGGCCTACTTCCTGGCGCAGATCGAGCGGCTGGAAAACGAGCTGCGCCAGCCGGACCGCGACAATCTGCGCCGCTACCGCGACGCCAACCTCTCGCTCGGACCGCCGAATCCGGCCAACCCGCGCGTCGTGTTCCTGGGGGATTCCATCACGGACGGGTGGCGGCTGAACGAGTACTTTCCCGGGCGCGATTTCGTCAACCGCGGCATCGGAGGGCAGATCACCGGGCAGATGCTGGGCCGGTTCTACGCCGACGTCGTCGCGCTGAAGCCCGCGGCGGTGGTGATCCTGGCAGGGACGAATGACATCGCCCGCGGCGTCTCGCCGGAGACGATCCAGAACAACCTGACGATGATGTGCGACCTCGCCGACGTCTACAAGATCCGCGTGATTCTGGCCTCCATCCTGCCCGTCTCCGATCACCACAAGGACGTCAACCCGGCCTTCGAGCAAACGAAGCGGCGCCCGCTGGCGGCGATTCTCGAGATGAACCGCTGGATCCAGAGCTTCTGCGAGAAGCGGGGCTACGTCTACCTGAACTACTATCCGGCCCTGGCCGGCCCGGATGGCCAGATGGCGCCGAATCTGGCCGACGACGGGCTGCATCCGAACGCCGCCGGCTACCGGGTGATGGCTCCGCTGGCGCTGGCCGCCATCGAGAAAGCGCTGGGTCCGGCAAAACCGGCCGAGCGCCGGCGGCGTCTATTCTAGTGTCATGCTGCGCCGCCTTGCCGCCGCAATGCTCTTCTGCGCGCTGGCTGTCCCTGCGCAGCAGAAGATGAGCGTGGCGCAATTGAAGTCCGTGCTGCGCTCCTCCATCCGCCTGCAGCACGACGACAGGCAGGTGGCGGCTTACATCCGCAAGATCCAGCTCACGGAAAGAATCACGCACCGCGACGTCGAGGAGCTGCTCGGCGAGGGGCTGGGCCCGCGCGCCGCCGAGGAGCTGCGCAAGCTGGTGCCGCTGACCGCCTCGCTGCCCCCGCCGGTCCGCGAGCCGGCGCCCGTGAAGCCCGTACCCATGCCGCCGCCCTCTTCCATCGAGCAGGCGCGCGTGATCAGCGAGGCGCGGGAGATGGCGCTGAATTACACGAAGCGGCTGCCGGACTTCATCTGCCTGCAGGTGACGCGCCGCTACGTGGACCCCTCCGGGCTGGAGATGTTCCACCTGATGGACACTGTCGCCGAGCGGCTCAGCTTCTTCGAGCAGAAGGAAGACTACAAGCTGATCTCGGTGAACGGCAAGTGGACGGACGCCGACCGCTGGAACCTGGGCGGCGCCACCTCGAGCGGCGAATTCG
Source organism: Bryobacteraceae bacterium (assembly GCA_037481575.1). Taxonomy (GTDB): domain Bacteria; phylum Acidobacteriota; class Terriglobia; order Bryobacterales; family Bryobacteraceae; genus JANWVO01. Next base: position 25,268 of record JBBFLJ010000022.1, read on the forward strand.
GCACCATGCTGCGGGAGATCTTCCAGCCTTCCACGGAAACCGAATTCCAGTGGGAGCGGTGGGGCAAGCTCCGCGGGCGCATCTGCCACGTCTACAGCTTCCGCGTGCGTCAGGAGAAGTCCAAGTGGCGCATCAGCTGGCAGCGTCAGCTGGAGGTGGTTCCCGGCTATCGCGGTCTGGTCTACATCGACCGCGAAGTGCCCATGGTGTTGCGGGTGACAATGGAAGCCGTGGATCTGCCTCCGTCCTTCCCGATCCAGGAGGCGCGGACGATGCTCGACTACGACTTCGTCGACATCGCCGGCAACGAGTACCTGCTGCCGTTGCGCTCGGAGATGCGGATGCGGGAGGGGAAGCTGCTCGTGAAGAATCAGGTGGAGTTCCGCAGCTACCGCAAGTTCGGCGCCGAAGCGATCATCACCTTCGATCCGAACCTCGAGCCGCTGCCGGAGGAGAAGCTGAAGGAGGAGAAAGTGGAGCCGGGCGCGGCGGGCAGCGTCAAGCCGCCCCAGCGCTGAACTGCCGGCTAGAGGTTGCCGTTCTTGGCCGCGCGCCGGGCAGCCTGCTGCGCCAGAGCCTCCATCAGCTTCTGGTGGACCCGTTCCGGCAGGGGATGCAGGTCCATGCCCTTGTAGATCTGGATGGTCTTGCGGGTGGTGTCGCAGATCACCCAGCAGTTGGGACACTCGTTGATGTGCTTCTCCAGCTCGGCGCGCAGCGCGGGATCGGTGGCGTCGTCGAGGTAGTCGCTCAGCTCGCGCAGGAAATCCTTGCAGGTGATCATGCTACTTGGCATAGCCAAAGATCCCGTCCCCTTTCCGTTTGAAGACCCTTGTCAGCCTCTCCCGCAGTTGCAGGCGCGCCCGCAGCAGCCGGCTCTTGACGGCGGCGATGGAGAGCCCGAGAACCTCGGCGGTTTCCTCGGTGCTCAGCTCCTCGACATCGCGCAGGATGAAAACGGTCCGGAAGATCGGCTTCAGACTCGAGATAGCCTTGTCCAGGATCTGGCGCAGTTCCTCCTGGCTGTATTTCGTTTCCGGAGTGTCGTCCCATACGGCGATCTCCCGCACGATGGGCTCCTCGTCTGTTTCGATGTTCTCGTCGAGCGAAACGGTTCTGTCGGATTTGCGTTTTCTGAGCTTCATCAGGCTCTCGTTGACCGCGATTCTTGTCACCCAGGTGTAGAATTTGCTCTGCCCCTGGAAGGAATCGAGGTGCTGGAAGGCCTTCAGGAAGCTCTCCTGCAGCACGTCCTCGGCGTCTTCATCGTTCTGCGTGATCTGCCGCGCCATGCGGTAGATGCGGCGCTCGTAGCGGCGGACGAGTTCGGCAAAGGCCTCCATGTCGCCCGCCTGTGCGCGCTCGACCAGGTCGCCTTCGCCGGCGGAAACCGGCGTGCGTCCGGCCTGCAAAGGTTGATCCGGCATGAGCTTTCGGCTCCGCTTTCAGCATATCAGCCAGCCGCCGCAAGGGGCTGCGGCGGCTGCGTGCTAGTCTGAAATTTACCGGGGTTCCCCATGAGCAGTTCGATCCAGGTGACGCTGCCCGACGGCAGCCAGCGCGAGTTTCCTCCAGGCACGACGCCGCTCGACGTGGCCCGTTCCCTGGGCCGCCGCCTTGCCGAAGACGCCATCGTGGCGCGCGTGAACGGAGAGCTGTGGGACCTGACCCGCCCGCTGGAGGGCGACGCGCGGGTCGAGATCCTGACTCCCAAGGATCCCGAAGCCCTGGAAGTGTACCGCCACTCCACGGCCCACCTGCTGGCAGCCGCCGTTCTGGAGCTGTTCCCGGGCACGAAGCTCGGCATCGGACCGCCGATCAAGGACGGCTTTTACTATGACTTCGAACGCAGCGAGCCGTTCACGCCAGAGGATCTGGAGCGGATCGAAAAGAAGATGCTCGAGCTGCGCGACCGGGACCTGCCCTTCGAGCGCAAGCTCACGCCCAAGGAAGAAGGGCTGGCGAAGTACCGCGCCATGAACGAGACGATGAAGTGCGAGCTGATCGACGAGCGCGCCGACGCCGTCTTCAGCGAGTACACGCTCGGGCCGCACTTCATCGACTTCTGCCGCGGCCCGCACGTGCCGAGCACGAAGAAGCTGAAGGCGTTCAAGCTGCTCTCCGTGGCGGGCGCCTACTGGAAGGGCGACGAGCGCCGCCAGCAGCTGCAACGCATCTATGGCACCGCGTGGTTCACGGAGAAGGAGCTCCAGGACTACCTGCACAAGCTGGAAGAGGCCAAGAAGCGGGACCACCGCACGCTGGGCAGGCAGCTGGACCTGATCTCGATCCAGGAGCTCGCCGGGCCGGGGCTGATCTTCTTCCACCCGAAAGGCGCGCTGGTGCGCAAGCTGCTCGAGGACTGGATGCGCGAGCAGTACCTGAAGCGCGGCTACGACCTCGTGAACACGCCGCACGTGATGCGCGAGCAGCTGTGGCAGATCAGCGGGCACCTGAGCCACTACGCCGACAACATGTACGCGGCCATGGAGCTCGACGACGCGCGCTACCGGCTGAAGCCCATGAATTGCCCCGGCCACATCCTCATCTACCGGGACCGGCAGCGCAGCTACCGCGAGCTGCCCATCCGGCTGGGCGAGCTGGGTACCGTGTACCGCTACGAGCGCTCCGGCACGCTGCACGGGCTGTTCCGCGTGCGCGGGTTCACGCAGGACGACGCGCACATCTTCTGCCGCCCGGATCAGATCGAGGACGAAATCGTCAACTGCCTCGAGTTCGCCGTGGACGTGCTGAAGACCTACGGCTTCGACCGCTATCAGGCGGAGATCAGCACGTGGGATGGCGGCGCGAGCGGCAAGTACGACGGCACGCCCGAGCAGTGGCAGCTGGCAGAGAAGGCGCTGCACCGCGCGGTGGAGCGCGTGGGGCTGGAAGCGAAGGTCATGGAGGACGAGGCGGCGTTTTACGGGCCGAAGATCGACGTGAAGCTCGTCGACGCGCTCGACCGTCCGTGGCAGCTCTCCACGGTGCAGTTCGACTTCACACTTCCCAAGCGGTTCGAACTCGAGTATGTCGGCGAAGACGGCGCGAAGCACCAGCCGCTGATGGTGCACCGCGCCCTGTACGGAAGTGTGGAGCGCTTCTTCGGGATTCTGCTGGAACATTACGCCGGCGCCTTCCCGGTGTGGCTCGCGCCCGTGCAGGCGGTGGTGCTGCCGATCGCCGACCGGCACATTCCTTACGCGCGCGAGGTGCAGGCGCGGCTCGCTGCCGCCGGGCTGCGCGCCGAAGTCGACGAGCGCAGCGAGAAGGTGAACTACAAGATCCGCGAGGCGCAGCTGCAGAAGATCCCCTATATGCTGGTGGTCGGCGACCGCGAGGCGGCGAATGGCAAAGTCGCCCTGCGAACCCGCAAGGGCGGCGATCAGGGCGCGCGCCCCGTGGACGAAGTGGTGGCGATGATCGCCGAAAAGAACCGCACGCGCTCGCCCGAGGACTAGCGCCCGCCCCATGGACTGGCATGCCTGGCCGCTGCTCGCCCTGGCCGCCGGCTCGTGGGTTTTCTGCCTGCTCACCGTGGCAGCCGTGCGCAGCTGGTTGCGGCAGCGGCCGCACGCTGCTTCGGGCGGGGAGCCCGTGTCCATCCTCAAGCCGTTGCACGGGCTGGATGACGGGCTCGAGCAGAACCTGCGCTCGTTCTTCGAACAGGACTACCCGCGCTATGAAATCCTCTTCGCCGCGCGCAGCGCCGAAGATCCCGGGCTGGCTCTGGCGCGGCGGTTGAGCGGGGAGTACCCGCATGTGCCGGCGCGGTTCTTCGTCACCGGCGAGCCGCCGTGGGTGAATGCCAAGGCGTGGAGCCTGGAGATCATGATGCGCGAGGCGGCGCACGACCTGCTGGTGATGAGCGACAGCGACATCCGCGTCTCGCCGGAGATGCTGCGCACGCTGTCCGCCGAGTTCTCCGATCCGCGGCTCGGCGTCGCCACGTGCCCTTACCGCGCTGTGCCGGGAGCGAGCTTCTGGTCGCTTCTGGAGGCGCTGGGCATGAACACGGACTTCTGGGGCGGGGCGTTCACGGCGCGGCTGGTGGAGCGCGGCGTGCGGTTCGCCGTGGGACCCACCATTGCCGCGCGGCGGCGCGCCGTGGAAGACGCGGGCGGATGGGAGCGGCTGAGCCAGTATCTGGCGGAAGACTTTGTGCTCGGGCAGTTCGCCGCAGAACGCGGACACGGCGTCATCCTGTCGTCATATGTGATCGAGCACCGCATCGGCGCGCAGCCGCTGCGCGCGAACTTCGAGCACCGGCTGCGGTGGAACCGCTCGACCCGGCGCTCCCGCCCGTGGGGCTACGCAGGGCAACTGTTCACGTTCCCTCTGCCGCTGGGCATCGCCGCGGCGCTGGCAATGCCCGCCCATGCGGCTGTGATCCTGGCTGTTACGCTGTGTGCCCGCGCGCTGGCTGCATGGAGCGTCTCGCAGGCGGCGCTCCGCGATCCGCTCTGCCGCCGCTACTGGTATCTGATCCCCTTGCAGGACCTGCTCGCGTTCGCCTTCTGGGCGGCGGGCTTCTTCGGGAACACGATCGAGTGGCGCGGGCGCCGGTACCGCCTGCTGGCTGACGGGCGCTTCGTACGTATCTGACGCGCGCGGCGCCGGAGAAAAAAGAAGGCGCGCAGCGCCGCTTTCGCAGCGCCGCGCGCCCTGATTTCGACAGTTCCTTTCCGGTGCTCAGGGCTGCTTCTTGCCCTGCCGCGCCACGGCTTCCATTGCCGCCTTCACCTTTTCGGGATCGCCGAGGTAGTAGGACTTGATGGGCTTCAGATCGGCGTCCAACTCGTAGACGAGGGGCATGCCGGTGGGAATGTTCAGCTCGACGATGTCCTGGTCGCTGATGTTGTCGAGGAACTTCACCAGCGCGCGGAGGCTGTTGCCGTGCGCGCCGATCACCACGCGCTGCCCGGACTTGATGCGCGGCGCGATGGACTCATGCCACAGCGGCAGGAAGCGCGCCACCGTGTCCTTCAGGCACTCGGTGAGGGGCAGCTCTTCTTTCTTGAGCGATGCATAGCGGCGGTCGCGCCCGGGGAAGCGCTCGTCGTCGGGCGTGAGCGCCGGCGGCGGCACGTCGTAGGAGCGGCGCCAGATTTTCACCTGCTCCTCGCCGTACTTGGCCGCCATCTCGCTCTTGTTGAGCCCCTGCAGGGCGCCGTAGTGGCGCTCGTTGAGGCGCCAGTGGCGCTCGACGGGCAGCCAGTCCTGGTCCAGCACGTCGAGCACGATGTTCATCGTCTTGATGGCGCGCTTCAGAACGGACGTGTAGACGAAGTCGAACTCGAAGCCCGCTTCCTTCAGCACGCGCCCGGCTTCATAGGCCTCCTCGACGCCCTTCTCGCTCAGGTCGACGTCGGTCCAGCCGGTGAAGCGGTTCTCCTTGTTCCAAGTGGATTCGCCGTGGCGGATGAGAACGAGTTTGTACATCGCTGCGGGCTCTCCTTAACGCTTGAAGGCCTTGCGTCCGGCGTAACGCGCTGCGGCGCCGAGCTCCTGCTCGATGCGAAGCAGCTGGTTGTACTTGGCCATGCGGTCGCTGCGCGACGCCGAGCCGGTCTTGATCTGGCCGCAGCCGGTGGCGACGGCAAGATCGGCGATGAAAGAGTCCTCGGTTTCCCCGCTCCGGTGGCTCACCATGCAGGTGTAGCCCGCCCTGGCAGCCATTTCCATGCACTCGATCGTTTCGGTCACCGTGCCGATCTGGTTCAGCTTGATCAGGATCGAATTGGCCACGCCCTGCTCGATGCCCTTGGCGAGGATCGACGGATTGGTGACGAAGACGTCGTCGCCGACAAGCTGAATCTTGCCGCCGAGCCGTTCGGTCAGCAGCTTCCAGCCTTCCCAGTCGAACTCGGCCATGCCGTCTTCGATGGAGAGAATGGGATACTGCTTCACCCAGCTCTCCCAGATCTCGATCATCTGTTCGGAGGTGAGTTCGCGCTTGTCCGACTTCTTGAAGACGTACTTCTTCTTTTCGACGTCATAGAATTCGCTGGCTGCCGGGTCGAGCGAGATCGAGATCTGCTCGCCGGGCTTGTAGCCGGCTTTGGTGATCGCCTCGAGGATGACTTCCACAGCCTCCTCATTGGATTTCAGGCTGGGTGCGAAGCCGCCCTCGTCGCCCACGGCGGTGGAGTAGCCGCGGCTCTTCAGCACGCTCTTGAGGTTGTGGAACACTTCGGCGCCCATGCGGATGGCGTCGGCGAAGGAGCCTGCGCCGTGCGGGCTGATCATGAACTCCTGGAAGTCGACGCTGTTGTCGGCGTGCGCGCCGCCGTTGATGATGTTCATGTTGGGCACCGGCAGGGTGCGTGCGTTGACGCCGCCGAGATAACGGTACAGCGGCATGCCGAAGGCGTCCGCGGCGGCGCGGGCGCAGGCCATGGAGACGGCGAGGATGGCGTTGGCGCCGAGGCGGCCCTTGTTGGGCGTGCCGTCGAGCTCGATCATCTTCGCGTCGATCTCCTGCTGCGCCGCAGCGTCCATTCCGTGCAGCGCGGGCAGGATCTCGTCGATCACGTTCTTTACCGCCTTCTGCACGCCCTTGCCGAGATAGCGCGACTTGTCTCCGTCGCGCAGCTCAACGGCCTCGTTTTCTCCCGTGGACGCGCCTGAGGGCACGGCCGCGCGGCCCATGCTGCCGCCCGAGAGGTACACGTCCGCTTCCACAGTGGGATTGCCGCGCGAATCGAGAATCTCGCGCGCAACAATATCAACGATCTCGGTCATAGGAGTCCTTTCTGTTGGCAAGTGGGGATGAAAAGCACCGAAATTCCATTGTGGCACAGGCGTGCGGCCTTCTCCCCGAAAATCTGCCGCAGGCGCGCACGGCCGGCTGTCTGTCTTGTTTTCAGACGCCAGTGTCGGAAATTCCTTCACGCTCCGCGCCGCACGCCCGGCGCAAGTCCTTGACAGGCAAGCCCCGCGGGTTTGGTCCTCCGGCTGCACAAACCTGGAGCGAGCGGAAAGACCGCTCGGGAGGTGTTCGATGTTTGGAGTGGATTGGAGCGACCCGCAAACGGTGTGGCTGAACCTGACGAACCTCGGCCTGGGTATCATCACGCTGATTTGCGTGGGAGTGGCCGCCTATGCGGGCTTCGCCGAGCTTGCTGCGCGGTGGAAGAAGGCGCCGGCGGCGGAGACGGAAGCCGACGCGACGCTGGCGACGCACGGGTTCCACTCGCCGGAGCTGGGATTCACCATGGCGGATGGCGGCGAGCCCGAGAAGCCGGTGGAAGAGAAGAAGCGCAGCAGGACGCGCAAGTTCTGAGGACGGGCGCAAGGGGAGGGCGAGCCGATGCAGTGCCCGTTCCTGAAAGAGACGCGCGTGCGCTGGTGCCGGGCGGCGGGAATCCGCAAGCCGGTTCCCGAATCGCAGAGCGACGATGCGGCCTGCCGCTGCCTGGACGAGCGTTTCCGCGCATGCCGCTGGGTCTCGCCGGAGGCCCGGCAGTCCGCGCCGCCCTGCCCGCATCTGGAGCACGAACTCGTGCAGTACTGCGAAGCCGCGCCGCTGACGCGGTACGTGCCCTTCAGCGAACCGCTGCTGACGCGTTGCGGCAGCAGCGCGCACCGCTACTGCGACTTCTACCTCGACATTCTGCGCGCGGCGAGGCCGCCGTTCACGGATCACGAATTCGCGGCGCCTGCCGACCTGTTCTATACGCGCAATCACTGGTGGATCGATGCGCAGGACGACGAGATGTGCCATGTCGGCGTGGATGCGTTCCTGGCGCGGCTGCTCGGGGACGTCGAGCGGGCGGGGATCCTCACGCCGCAGGGCGTAGCGTGCCCTTCGGTGGTGTTCACCTGCCGCGGGACGGACTTCACGGCTTCCTTCCCGGCGCAGATCCTGATCGAGGCGGCCAATCCGCATCTCCGCCTGGAACCGCGGCGTATCCTGCGGGAGCCGTATTCGGCGGGATGGCTGTTCCGTGGGCGCATGAGCGAGGAGCATCTGGCCGGGCTGAAGGGGCAGCTTCTGACCGCCCCCGCAGCGAAAAAGCTGATGGAGGAAGACGCGCGGCGGGTGAATGAAACTCTGCAATCGCTGCGGGCTGGAAGCGCCGCGCCGGCCATGGCGGACGGCGGGTTGTTCGAGCCGGGGCTGCTGGGCCTGCTGGAAGCAGAGGATGCGCAGCGGCTGTTTCATGAAGTCGGCTCGCTGGCAGCGGGCCAACGGAGATAAAGAGCGATGATCCGCACAGGCATCCTGTTCCTGGCCGGTTTCTGCGCGGCGCTCAGCGCCGGTTGGTGGAGCGTTCCGCGGCTTCTGTACCGCGAAGAGCCGCAGCCGGCGCAGTTCAGCCACATCGCCCACACGGGCGAGAAGGGCGGCATGAGCTGCGAGGACTGCCACTCTTTCCGCGAAGACGGCACCTTCGCCGGCATCCCGAAGCTCGAAACGTGCGCCGCCTGCCACAGCGCGCCCATGGGCGACACGCAGGCCGAAAAGGACTTCATTGCGCGCTTCGTCGAGCCTGGCGTCGAACCGCAATGGAAGAGCTGCCTGCGGCAGCCGGACAACGCCTGGTTTCCGCACTCGGCTCATGTGCTGCGGGGAAAGGTGGCCTGCGAGAAGTGCCACGGCGACATTGGCAAGTCCGACAAGCTGCCAGTCTACCGGGTGCACCGCATCACCGGGTATCCGGAGGACGTGATGGGGAAGCGCGCCGGGCCGCTGGGCCTGAAGCGCGTGGGCGGCATGCGCATGGACGATTGCGTGGCCTGCCACAGGCAGGACCGGATCGAGCACAGCTGCCTCGATTGCCACAAGTGAACGCGGGAGGGCGACACCGATGAAGATCGAACGCAGGGACTTGCTGTCGCTGGCCGCAGGCGCTGCGGCGGGAGCGGCCGTTTCCCCGCTGCCCTGGCGGCTGCTGGGCGATACGGCGATCTGGAGCCAGAACTGGCACTGGATGCCGCGCGTGCCACGCGGTGCCATTACGGAGAGGGAAGGCCGCTGCACGCTCTGCCCGGCCGCCTGCCCGGTGAGGCTGCGGATGACGGAGGGCATTGTGCACGGCGTCTGGCCGGCGGGCACTGCGCTGTGCCCGGCGGGCTTCGCCGCGCACCATCTGGCATGGCATCCGCTGCGGTTGCGCGAGTGGCGGCGCGGGTCAAAGAGCATCACCCCGCAAGAAGCCCTGCAGACCCTGCGGGCAGCCATCGACGGCCGCCGCGGGGCGGTGGCAGTCCTGGACCTCGCGCCCGGGCGCGCCGCATCTCTGCTGCACCGCCGGCACATGGCGGCGATCGGCGGCGCGTATCTGACGCCGCCGGCTGTGGAGGGTGCCACGGCGCAGGCGTTGGCGCAGCTGCTCGCGCAGCCCGTGGAACTCTCCGCCGACCTGGCGCGCGTCAAAACGGTGCTCTCGCTCGGCACGCCCGTGCTCGACGGCTGGGCCGCTCCGTCCCGCGCCGTGGAGCGCAGATTCTGTCTGATTCAGGCGGAGCCGCACCGTTCGCGCACCGCCGGACTGGCCGATGAATGGCTGCCGCTGAAGCCGGGCGGGGAGACTGCGCTGATGCTGGCCATCGCGCACTGTTGGCTTCGCCGGCCAGAGATGCAGCAGCAGCTCGTGCGCCTGAAAGGCGCAGAGGTATTTCGGGAGGCGGCGGAAGCCATGCCACCCGGGCGCGCCGCCGGGGCGGCGGGAATCGAAGCGGCGCGCATCGAAGCCGCCGCTGCACAGCTGATCGAAAACCGCCCTGCGCTCGTGCTCGCCGACGGCGATCCGGTGGGCGGGCCGCTGAGCCGCGAAGCGCGCGCCGCAGCGGCTGCGCTGAATGCCCTGCTCGGGGCGGAAGGCTTTGGCGCGCGCCCTGCGCTGCCGGTTCCGAAGGACTGGACGCTTGCCGGGGTGCAAAGCCTGGAGGAAGCGGCCGACGGATCGATCGGCGTGCTGATCCTCGACGAGCCATGGCCCGGCGTGTCCGTGCCCTGGCAGCTGGTGGAGAGGAAGCTCGCGCGCGGTGCAGTGGTGGCGGCTGTCACATGGAACCGCGCGCAGTTTGCGGGCAAGGCGGAGTGGCTGATCCCCGCGCCGGTGTGGCTCGAGGCGCCGCTGGACGCGCCGCAGCCCTACGATGCGCCATGCGCGCAACTCGCCATCGCTCCCGCTGTGGCGCCGGCGCCGGCGGGAATGATAACGGCGGCGGAGGTGACTGCGAGGCTCGCCGGGATCGAAACGCCATGGACAGAGGAGCTGGTCGAACTCGTGAAGGCCGCCGGCGGCGCGGGCGAGAAGCTCGCAGAAGAAGGATTCCACTGGAGAAGCGAAACAGGCAGTGCGGCAGCGCTCACCGTGGCGCGCGCCGCGCCGGAGAGCTGGACGGCGGAGGCGTGGCTCCGCGCCTCGTCTCCCCCGGCTGCTGCGCCGGTGGTGGTCGCCTACGGATGGCGGCAGGCTGCTGTGTCGCCGATGCTGGGCAAGCTTTGGCAGGAGTCCGAATTGCGCGAAGGGCCGCAACAGGCGGCGGCGCATCCTGACCTGCTGCGCCGCCACGGCATGGAGGAGGGTGTGCTGGCGCGGCTCATGTCACAGCGCGGCGCCTGGCCCGTGCGCGTGCGGGCGGCGGAAGCAAGGCCTGACGTCATCGCCGTCTGCGGCGGGCCTGCGCTGACGCAGGCCTGCGAGGTCCGCCCGGACGGCACCTGGACGCTGGGCGAAGCGAAGGTGGTGAGGTCATGAGAAAGCAGGGCGCAGAAACGAAAGCCGCACGCTACGCGATGCTGATTGACCTGGACCGCTGCAACGGTTGCGGCGCCTGCATGGTGGCCTGCGCGGTGGAGAACAACGTGCCGCCGCCGCAGCCCACGGCCACGCCGCGCACCGGGCTGAACTGGCTGCGCGTGTTCCGCCTGAAGACCGGCGGCCGCGACGCCTTCATCCCGGTGATGTGCATGCAGTGCGAGGAGGAGACGCCCTGCCAGAGCGTCTGCCCGCAGAAAGCAGTGGAGCTGGATCCCGTGACCGGCATCGTCGGGCAGATCCCGGAGCGGTGCCTCGGGTGCCGTTACTGCATGGCCGCCTGCCCGTATCAGGCGCGCGTGTTCAACTGGTGGGATCCGCAGTGGCCGGCGGGCATGGAGAAGGCGCTCAACCCGCGCGTCAGCGTGCGGCAGCGCGGCACGGTGGAGAAGTGCAATTTCTGCCACGGCCGCTGGCAGGCGGCGCTGGAAAAGGCTGCGCACGATGGCGAATCCCGGCCAGTACATTACACGCCGGCGTGCGTGGAAGCCTGCCCCGCACAGGCGATCCGGTTCGGGGATCTGAACGATCCGGACTTTGCCGCGGCGTGCGAGGGCGGACCGGCATTCCGCCTTCTGGACTCGCTGGGCACCGGGCCCAAGGTGTTCTACAAGACCTCGCGCGCGGAGGTGAGGGAAGCCACGCGCGGATTCGGGGAGGTGAAACGTGGTTGACAGGATCGACGATGCCTGGATCGCGCGCGGAGTGCGGCGCGCGCCCTTCAGCCGGTTCCTGCTGTGGGCGGCGCCGTGGGCGGTGCTGCTGGCGCTGGGGGCGTATGCGATCTTCCTGTGCCTGCGCGACGGGCTCTATCACACCAACATGGACAACCGCTACGTGTTCGGGTTATGGATCTTCCTGGACCTGGCGGTGATCGCGCTCGGCGCCGGGGCCTTCTTCACCGGGTTTCTGCTGTATGTCCTGCGCAAGAGCGAACTCCGTGCGGTGATCAACAGCGCCGTGGTGATCGGGCTCGTCTGCTACAGCGGCGCGATTCTGATCCTTGCCGTCGATGTCGGGCAGCCGTTGCGCGCGTGGTTCACCTTCTACCATCCGAACGTGCATTCGATGCTCACCGAGGTCACCTTCTGCATCACCTGCTACCTGACGGTGCTGTTGATCGAGTACGTGCCGATCCTGCTGAAGAACCGCCGGCTGAAGATGAAACCGTCGATGCTGGTCTTCGAGTACAACCTGCACAAGGTGATGGTGGTGTTCGCGCTCATCGGGACGCTGCTGTCGTTCTTCCATCAGGGTTCGCTCGGCGGGTTGTTCGGCGTGCTGCGCGGACGGCCGTTCGCCTTCCGCGAGGGGCTGCTGATCTGGCCGAGCACGTTCTTCCTGTTCGTTCTGTCGGCGATGGCGGCGGGGCCGTCGTTCATGGCGCTGACGACGTGGATGGCGGAGAAGATCACGCGGCGGCGGCTGGTGAAGGACGAGGTTTATCAGACGCTGGGGCGGATCTCGGGCAAGCTGCTGCTAGCCTACGTCTTCTTCAAGAGCCTGGACACGCTGTTGTGGATCAACCGGACGGCGCCGGAGCGCGGCTTCCCCGCGCACCGGTTCTACGAATACGGCGGGGCCTTCGGCACGTGGATTCTGTTCGCGGAGATTGCGCTGCTGGGGCTCTTGCCCGCCCTCCTGCTGCTGAAGCCGGAGTGGCGCGCGCGGCGCGGGCTGCTGATCACGGGCGCGGCGATGGCGTGCCTGGGCGTGACGCTGAACCGTTTCGTGTTCACCATTCAGACGCTGGCGCTGCCCACGCTGCCCTTCGACCGGCTGTTGCTGTACTGGCCTTCCTGGCAGGAGTTCGCCGCGTTCGGCTTCGTACTGGCGTACGGAATGCTGGTGTACTCGTTCTCCTACCGCTACCTGAGGCTGTTTCCGCAGGAGCGGGAGCTGGCAATGGCAGAGGCGAAGAGGTGAATCATGTTTCCCTGGGTGTACGGCTTCGAATGGCATCCCGGCTACCTGATCTTCCTTGGAGTGTTCTTCACGGTGGCCGTGGTGGTGGCGGGCACGGTGCTTGTGGCGCTGTGGCGCAGTTTCCGAACGATCTACAAGAAACAGGAGGGCCGGGTGTACTGGCACACGGCTTTCGAGGAGCTCACTCCGGAAGAGCGGCGCTGCCGCCATGCGATCACGGGCGAGCTGCCGGAGCACTGCTGCGACCGCGAGTTCGATTGCCGCGGCTGCCGGATGCATGCGCGCCTGCTGCATTCGGGGGAGGGCCGCGGGGGGGCAATGGCGCCGGAGTTGGCGGAGGTCTGCGGCCTCTCCGTTCCGCCTGACCGCTACTACCATCGCGGCCACACCTGGGTGCGGGAGGGCGAGGACGGCGTCCTGCTGGTGGGGATCGACGATCTTGGCAGCCGCCTCCTCGGCAGCGACGGTGCCGTGCAACTTCCGCCGCCCGGCACAGAATTGCGAGTCAATGAGCCGGCGTTCTGCGCACGGCGGAACGGCGTCGAGGCGCGCATCCTGTCGCCGGTGGACGGCACGGTGGAGGGACCAGCGGGAGACGGCGAGGCGCTGATTCGCGTTCGCCCCGCAGCCGGTTTCAGCACTGTGCATCTGCTGCGAGGCAGGGAAGCTGTGGCGTGGATGCGGCATGAGCTGGACCGGCTGCAGATCGCTCTGGCGGCTTCCTGCGGCGCAGCGACGCTGGCCGACGGAGGCGCGGTGGCCGAAGACCTGGGCCGCTGCCTGCCGCCGCGCGATTTCGACACCGCCTGCGGGCTCGCGTTCCTGGACGTCTGAGCGTCAGCGTTCGATGCCGTAACGCTTCAACTTTTCGTAAAGCGTGGAACGGTCAATGCCAAGGGAGGCCGCGGCTTCTTTCACGTTGCCGCCTGTGCGGCGCAGCGTGGCCTCGATCATCAGCTTCTCCATCTCGGCCAGCGTCATGTTGTCCGGCGCCTGGAACCGCACCGGTCCGTTGCCGCGCAGGAAGGAGAAATCTTCCGCAGTAAGAACCTCTCCGCGGCAACTGACCAGAGCGCGTTCGATCGCGTTCTCCAGCTCGCGCACGTTTCCCGGCCAGGAGTGGTCCATCAGGACCCGCATGGCATCGTCCGAGATCTCCGCCAAGGGCTTGCCGAGTTCGTGCGCGATCCTCTCCACGAAGTGCGCGGCCAGCAGGGGGATGTCCTCGCGGCGCTCGCGCAGCGGCGGAATCACGATCTCGATCACGTTGAGCCGGTAATAGAGATCCTCGCGGAACTTGCCTTCCTCCACGAGCGCGCGGAGGTCCTTGTGCGTGGCGGCGATCACGCGCACGTCCACATGCACCTCTTCCGTGCCTCCCACCCGGTAAAAGGAGCGTTCCTGCAGGACGCGCAGCAGATCCGCCTGCAGCTTCGGGCCGATATCGCCGATCTCGTCGAGAAAGATCGTGCCGCCGTCGGCGAGTTCGAATTTGCCCTTCTTGCGCTCGGTTGCACCGGTGAAGGCGCCCTTCTCGTAGCCGAACAGTTCGCTCTCGAGCAGCGTTTCGGCCAGCGCGGCGCAGCTGACCGCGATAAAGGGCTTCTGCGCACGGTTGCCGGAGAAATGAATGGCCCGCGCCACCACTTCCTTGCCCGTGCCGCTCTCGCCGTGGATCAGCACCGTGCTGCGCAGGCTGGCGACCTCGCGCGCCAGCTCGAGCACCTGCTGCATGCGCGGGCTCTTGCAGATGATGTCGTGAAACTGGTAGCGCCGCTGCAGCTTCTTCCGCAGGATGAGGTTCTCGCGCTGCAGGCGCTTCATTTTGATGATGCGGCTGACCAGGAGGGAAATCTCTTCGGGGTTGCAGGGCTTGACGATGTACTCCTGCGCGCCCTCCTTGATGGCGGTGATTGCCGTGTCGACGGTGGCGTAGGCGGTGATGATGATGATCGAGGCGTCCGGGTGCAGGCGCCGGATCTCCATCAGCGTGTCGATGCCGTCCATCCCGCCCGGCATTTTCAGGTCGATGAAGTAGATGGCGTAGTCGGTTTTCTTCGCCAGCTCGACTGCCTCGCGCCCGCTCGAGGCGGTATCCACCAGATAGCCGTCCTCGCGCAGCCACGCCGCCAGCGACTCGCACATGATCTCCTCGTCGTCGACCACGAGGATCTGCCACTGCGGTTTCATCTCCTCACCTCCCGGATGCGCGCGGCGCATGCCTCGCAGAGCGCCTCGCCCTTGAGATCGATCTGGCCGGGCTGCACCGACAGCCGCATCACGCAGCCCGGAGCGGAGCAATGGACCAGCCCGAACAGGTGGCCTGCCTCGTGCACGGCTTCCTTGCGGGCGCGTTCTTCCAGCAGCGCGTCGTTGGCGGGCAGCCCGTAGAACTGCTGCCGCAGGCGGGCGATGGAGACCACGCCCGCGCGCCCGTTCAGCTGCGCCTGCCCGTAGACGAAGCTCAGCATCGGAATGTAGAGGTCCACGCCGGTGACGCCCAGCGCCTTCGGGATGCCGTCCGGCAGCGAAGCCAGCACTGCCTCCAGCAGCGCGGGGGCGCTCCATTGCGAGCGCCCGCCGTCCAGAGCTTCCAGAGGAGCCGTCAGCGGCTTGAGGCCGGCGACGCGAACCGGCAGGCAGGCTTCCAGCGCTGCTGCCATGGCGGGGATCACACGGGACGGCAGCGGTTCCGCGTCCGGCGTCCTGATCTCCATGAGGCCCAAGACCGTCACCCCCGCACCGTCCCGAGCGGTTCGGCCTCGGGCACCTTGCGGAGCGGAAGCCGGATGGTGAACACCGCACCCTCGCCCGGCCGGCTGGCCACCTCGATGTCGCCCTGATGCGCCTGGATGATGCCGTAGGTCACCGCCAGACCCAGCCCGACTCCCTTGCCTTCCGGCTTGGTGGTGAAGAAGGGATCAAAGATCCGCGGCAACACCTCCGGGGGGATGCCCTCGCCGTCATCCTGCACCCGGATGACGACGTCCTCGCCTGTACTCGATGTTTCGATCCGCAGCGTGCCTTTCCCGTGGGGCTGCATCGCCTCGGCTGCATTCAGGACGAGGTTCAGCACCACCTGCTGCATCTGCGAACGGTCGCAGTAGACCACGGGCAGCTTCGGATCCAGCCGCAGGTCCACCTCGATGTTGGCGAGTTTCAGCTTGTGCGACACCAGAGACAGCGTCGACGAGATGACCTGGTTCAAGTCCGTCTCCCCATGGTGCGGAGAGGAGCGCCGCGAAAAGGCCAGCAGGTCGCCCACGATGCGTCCCACGCGCGTGGTCTCCGAGACGATCTGCGCCAGGTAGCGCCGGAAATCGGCCAGCCTTTCGGGAGGCACGCCGTCGTCGCGCAACAGGCGCTCCATCAGCTTCGCCAGGTTCAGGACGCCAGCCACGGGGTTGTTGATTTCATGCGCCACGCTGGCGGCGAGCTGCCCGAGCGAGGCCAGACGGTCGCTCTGCAGCAGCTTCTGATGAGCGCTCTTGAGTTCGCGCGTCCGCTGCTCCACCTTGTCTTCCAGCTCCTGCGTGAAGGAATTGATCCGGTCCATCGCATCCTTCAGCCGCACGCGCATCGCCTCGAAGGCGCGCGCGAGGTCGGTGATCTCGCCGGCTTGCTCGGGAATGCTCACCGGCCGGTCGAGCTCCATGCGGCTGATGGATTCCGTGCTGGCGATCAGGTGGCCGATAGGGCGCGTGAAGAAGCGCCGCGCGAAGAAGTAGATCATCGGCAGGATCAGCAGGATCTCGCAGAGGGCGCGCACGGCGATGCGGGTCTGCATGTTGGCCAGCTCCTCGTCGACAACATCGAGCTTGAGGCTGACTTCCAGCAGCCCGAGCACTTTCACATGGGGCGGATGGGCGTGGCAGGCGGCGTTGCTGCATTGCGGCTCGTTCGGGATCGGCGTGATCACGGACAAACGCCTCGGGCCAGCTGCCATCTGCTGGATCCGCGTCCGCTCCCGCAGCGTGAGTCCGGTCAGCTCCAGACCCGGGCGGTGGCAGTGCGCGCACTGCGGCTCCTCGCGGGTGAAACGGCGGCGGATGTCCTCGGGGTTCGTCGAGAAGGTCACCTCGCCCTGGCCGTTAAACAGCCGCAGACGGTCGATGCCCTGCTTCTCGGCGATCGTCTGCATCGTCTGGTAGACGTCGTCGCGCCGGTCTGCCAGCATGGCGTGCCATGTGGCGGCGGTGATGCTGCCAGAGAGCTGGTCGGCGCCGGCGATCACCACGTCGAGCATGTGCTGCTCTTCGGCCCGGTAGATGGTGTAGCCGGAGATGACCGCGATCACCGCTACCACGCCCGCCACGGCGATCATGAGCTTGGTGACCAGGCGCATATCGGATGTATCTATCCGAATTATAGGGGGCGGGGCAGTGCGAGGCTAGCGGTTTTGCCAGATGCCGGGGTCTTCCGTTGGGCTCACCACAGTGACTCCGGCGGGAGTTACGTGGTAGCCTGCCGCGCGGTCGCGCTCGGGGTCTTCGCCGATGACCGTGCCCTCTGGCAAATGCACGCCGACGTCGATGATGGCCCGGCGGATGCGAGAATAACGCCCGACGTTGACGCCGTGCAGCAGGATCGAGTCCTCGATGTCGCAGTAGGAGTTCACGCGCACGCCGGGGCTCAGGAGAGAATGATGCACCCTGCCGCCGGAGACAATGACGCCCGGAGCAACGATGGAATCCGTGGCCACGCCCATCCGCCGCCCGCCCTGCGCGAAGACGAACTTCGCCGGCGGCGCCTGCGGCATGCGGGTTCGGATGGGCCACTCCGTGTCATAGAGGTTGAACTCGGGCGTGACGCTCACCAGGTCCATGTTGGCTTCGTAGTAAGCGTCGATGGTGCCGACGTCGCGCCAGTAGCGCACGCACTTCCGGTTCAGGTCACGGAAATCGTAGGCAATGACCCGGTGCGAGCGGATCAGCGCGGGGAGCACATTCTTGCCGAAGTCATGCTCGGAGTCAGGGTCGGCGGCATCAGCGCGAAGGGCTTCGATCAGCACGCGGGTGTTGAAGACGTAGATGCCCATCGACGCCGAGATCATCTGCGGATCGAAGGCGGAGGGTGCGGGGTGTCCGTGCTGCGGCTTCTCCTCGAATCCCCGGACACGGTAGGTGGCGGGATCGATGTCCATGACGCCAAACCGCGGCGCCTCCGAGGGCGGCGTCTGAATGGTGGCGATGGTGACCTCCGCCGAGTGTTGCCGGTGCCAGTCCACCATCTCCTGGTAGTTCATCTTGTAAATGTGGTCCGCGGCGAGGATCAGCACCAGGTCCGGCTTCTCGACAATGATGCTTTCCAGGTTCTGGTAGACGGCGTCCGCGGTGCCCAGATACCAGTCCGAGTGCACGCGCTTCATGGGCGGGATCACCTCGATGAACTCGCCCATCTCGCCGGAGAAGAGATCCCAGCCCTCGCGGATATGGCGCGCGAGTTCCAGCGACTTGTACTGCGTCAGGCAGAAGATGCGCCGCAGTCCCGAATTGACGCAGTTGGAGAGCGTGAAGTCGATGATCCGGTAGTAGCTGCCGAAGGGTACGGCGGGCTTCGCCGTGCGGCGCGTGAGCGGGTACAGCCGTTCCCCCGCCCCTCCGGCAAGAAGGATGGCGAGGACACTGTGCATCTCCCCCTCTCAGAACAGGCAGCTGCTTTCCGCCGCCTCCCCGGGGTTCCGTCCGGGGCGGGAGGGCGGCCCGGATTCCCGAAGGCGCGGGCGACAGGGCGGAGCGCCGCCCTATTCCTCGACCTCGAACCGCACCGGCTGCTCGATCAGCTTCGGCTCTTTCCCCCGCGTGAGAATCATCAGACGGTACCGGATCCCCGGCTTGGCCGACGCCGGAATCACGCTTTTCAGCGTAGTGGCGGTCTGTTCTTTGATCGGGATCTCGATGTCGTTCTGGCCGTCGGTCAGATACAGCTTGGCAACGTACTGTTTGTCGAGATTCTCACCGGTGACGAGGATTTCGGTGCCGGCCTTTCCGCTCATCGGCTCCACAGTGGTGCACCGCGGGATCGGTTCCTGGGCCGACACAGGAGGAGCGGCAAGGACTGCCACCATCAACGCCGCCAGCCACATGAAGGACAACCGCATCTGAAAATCCTCCTACTTCTGATCCTAGGCGCGGCCGCGGCCGAATGCAAGAGGGAATGGTCAGGATTTCGAGGAAGATTTCTACATCTTTCTCGTCCTGCGCTCGGCCAGCCCCTCGGACATTTCGCCGGTGCGGACTTATGTCAAATCCTTTGAACAGGTTGCGAAGGCAAGGAATCCCGCTTGCGGCCTTCCGGCCGCGCCCGCGCTGCCGTCTATCGCTCCGAATCCGGCAGGTGGAGCCCCTTGTGAATGGCATAGAGAGCCAGCTCCAGCCGGTCTGAGACCCCAAGCTTGTCGAAGATGTTGTGGAGATGGTTCTTCACTGTTTGTTCGCTGATGAACATCTTTTCCGCCATCTCCTTGTTTTTGTAGCCCTGAGCCACCAGAGCCACAATCTCGCGCTCCCGCGCACTCAGCGGCGAACGTTCGCGCACGCGCCCACCCTGCACGGGCGCCGGCTCCGAGGACGGAGACGCGAACTGCCGCATCACGGCTGCCGTGGTCTGCGAATCGAGCCAGATTTCGCCGGCGTGCACCTTCCGGATGCTCTTCACGATCAGCTCGGACGCCGTTTGCTTCAGAACGATCCCCCGCGCGCCGTGCTTCATCGCCTGGACGAACTCGTTTTTGTCCTCGCTCGCCGTCAGGATAATCACCTTCGCCGGGCAGTTCCTCTGCTGCAGCGTCTGCAACGTGCTGATGCCGTCCAGGTTGGGCATCCGGAGATCCAGCAGGATGATATCCGGCTGATGCTCCGCCACCTGGTCGAGCACCTCCCGGCCGTCAGACGCCATTGCCACTACCTCGATGTCGTCTTCCAGGCTCAGCATCTTCTTCAGCCCGTCCCGCACGATCGGATGATCGTCGGCGATCAGGACGCGGATCTTGCCGGGCGTGGAGGAGCCTGTTGTCTGGTCGTGCATCTCTGGCTTCTCAGTCGAACCCATGGTACCTCCGGCCAGGCTTCCTCAAATCAATTCTAGGTGGACCTAGTACTAAAGTAAACTACGCAGTGTCCCCCAGTTTTTTGTCTCCGAAACCTGAATTTCGACTCGGGCGAAAGTACTAAAGCGGGCCCGTCACGGGCGCATGCCCGGCGTGAGACGGCGCAGCGGACGGGGCTCAAAGCACGGCGTCTGCCAGGTCTGGACGTTCAGCTGACCGCTGCGGATCAGGATTTCGACTCGCGAGGGCTGTCCGGGGAGGAAGTCCGCGTCCAGCGTGGCGCTGCCGACGCGGTAGCCCCGCAGCTGAATCGGAGCGCTGCCGCAGGGCAGGCGCGGGTTCACCGTCAGCCGCCCCTCCATCGCATCGGGTTCGAGTCCCAGCAGACCGCCGAAGACGGGTCGGATCAGCGCTACGGAACTGAACAGCTGGTGCGGCACAGCCCGCGGACCCGGCGCCAGCCGGTCGCCGCTGAAATATTCGGCCAGAAACCCGGCCCCGGCGAGCCCCACCGCCTGCCGCATGCCGTCCAGCGTCGCCAGCGCCGCGGCGGGCTGCCCGTGCCGGAACAAAGCCAGCAGCACCTGCGACGTCACAAACGGCCAGACGCTGCCGTCGTTGTAGCCCAGCGGATTGTAGAACGGGCTGTCGGTGGCAAACAGCCGCGCGCCCCAGGGCGTCATCAGCCTGTCGGAGACGAGCGAAGCCGCTGCGCGCCGGGCCAGCGATTCATCGATGCCGCCCTCGGCCAGAAGCATGCCCTGCCAGGCGGAGTTCGCCTCGTAGCGCGTGCCGTCCTTCAGTTCTGCGAAGGCGAACACGTCCTTGCCGGGCACGAACCATTTCTCCACCGTTGCGCGCGCTTTTGCGTGCAGGGCTTCCGCCTCGCGCGCTGCATCCTCTTCGCCTTTCCACCTTGCCATCCTTGCCCACCCCCGTAAACCTGCCAGCCAAGCGCCCTGCAGATAAATGTCCCGCGCCACCTTGCCGCTGAGCGCGCCCGTCTCCACTGCCGCGGCGCCGCCCTTGAGATTGGAGAGCAGCCCGTCGTCATCGAGCATCGTGCGCGCGAACCGCCACGCCCGTTCCAGTTGCGGCCAGCGCTTCTCCAGCCACTGCCGGTCGCCCGTCTGCCGGAGATAAAGTTCCGCGGTGTGCAGGAACAGCGGAGTGGTGTCGGCGTGGTAGTAGCCGTAGGGATACGAAGGCCAGTCCAGCAGCGCCGCCGACTGCGTCCACTCGTGCATGATCTTTCCGTCGGCACGCTGCCGCTCCAGAAGAAAATCGAGGGCCGCCCGGGCGCCTTGAAAGTCGCCGTAATCGAGCATCGCCCATGCGCTCATCATGGCGTCGCCGCCGAAATACCATCCGAACCCCGGCCGCTGGCTCGCGCCCGAAGGCGCCCAGCCGGCTACCAGCCCGCAACCGACGCCCTCGTTGCAGGCCCATCCGCGCTCGATCGCCACGCGCGACCAGTCATAGACCTGCGTAAAAGGCTCCCACTCGAGCCTCGCTGTGCGTTCCAGAAACCTGGCGTAGTGCTCCCCGGCCTCTTCCAGAATGCGCTCCGGCGCCGCGATGGCCTCGTCGTAATCCTTCCGGGAAGCCGCGAACAGGACCGGCACGGCGCCGGACCTCTCCACGTCGAATTCGATCGACACTGTGCGGTCCGGCAGCTGATGTCCGATCTGCTCGCTGATGCGCCGGAACGCAGGCGACCCGAGCACGGGGCGGAACCGCCGCTGCCCCTCCGTGAACGTCAGTACCCCCGCCTTCGCGTCCCATGCTGTCGATTGCCCGCCAAAGGATGCCGGCCACATCGGCTGCATTTCCGGCACGAACGATGCACGGAACCGCAGCGGCCGCGAAGTGTCCACATCCAGCAGCACAGCCGCCACGGGCCGAGTGGGAGACACCGTCCACGTCTGCCGCAGGGTGAACGCCGGATGCACGTGCACAATCGCCGCCGAATGGGGGCGGATGTCGGCTGTCTCCACCAGTTCGCCAAGCGGAACCGGGTCCAGCGCGCCGTCCACGTACACGGAAAGGCGGAAATCGCGCACCAGCTTGATGGGAAAGACCCAGGCCTCCAACCGCCCGTCCTCGCTCCCCAGCAGCGCCGCACGCCTTCCGTTCGCGCCCAGATATTTGAACGGCTGCGCCGGTTTTTCGATCACCGGCGGAGCTGCAAAGGCGCACGCCGCTGCCATCAGGGCTGCGTAACGGATCAGCATGGACCGCATCGTCGAATTGATAGAGTATTCTTCCGAGATCTTCTCATGAAGCGTCTGCTGGCGATCCTGGCATGCGCGCTGCCCCTCGGCGCCCAGGAGAGCCTCTCGCTGAATGCTGCCATCGAGCGTGCGTTCGCCGCGCACCCGCTTTTGGCGGAAGGCAGGCAGCGGGTGGAATCCGCCCGCGGCCAGCTCCGGCAAGCGCCGCTGACCTTCAATCCGAAGCTGATCCTGCAGGCGGAAAACTATCGCAATTGGGGTTCGAGACCGATTCTCACCAGCCGGGAGACCGACGATTTCGCCTACCTGCAGCAGACGTTCGAAACCGCCGGCAAGCGCGGCAAGCGCGCCGAACTGGCCTCGCGGGGGCTGCGTGCGGCGGAGCTCGAGCTGGAAGTGTTGCGCCGCAATATCGCCCGCGACGTGTCGCTTGCCTATTGGGCTGCCCTGGGGGCCCAGAGAATGTACGAATTGCTGCTGGAAAATGTCCGCAATTTCCAGAAAATTGTCGAGTACCACGAGATCCGCGTGCGCGAGGGGGCCATGGCGGAAAACGACCTGCTGCGCGTCCGCCTGGAGCTGGGGCGCATCGAACTCGCCGCGAACAACGCCGCCCTCGATGCCGCCAAAGCGCGCATCGAATTGTTCCGCGCCATGGGGCAGGCCGAGTTTCCCGAAGTGCGCTTTGCGGAACCGCTGCAAACCGAACTTGGCGCACCGCCGGCTGTTTCCCCCGAGGACGCCGTGCAACGCCGTCCCGAGGCACGGCTGGCGCGCGAGCGGCTCGAACAGGCGCGCGCCAACCTCGTCCTGCAGCGCGCCAATGCAACGCCCAATTTCGACGCGCTGTTCGGATACAAGCGCTCGGCAGGCGAGAACACGCTCATCGCCGGGCTCCAATGGGACCTGCCGGTGCTGAACCGCAATCAGGGCAACGTGCAGAGCGCTGCCGCCGACATCAAGGCGGCAGAGGCCAATCTTGCCGCCACCGAGGCCATCATCCGCGCCGAGGTGCAGGCGGCGGCAGCCGAATACGAGACGCGGCGCAGGCAGATCCGCGACCTTGTTGGGCGCCTGCGTCAGGAAGCGGGCGAGACTTCGAAGATTGCGCAGGCTGCCTACCGGCTGGGCGGCGCCGACCTGCTGCGCCTGCTCGACGCCGAGCGGCTCCGGATTGAAATCGAACTCGTTCACTATCGCGCGTGGATGGAGTACCGCCAAAGCATGGAAGTGCTGGACTATGCGCTAGGGGTGAAGCCATGAAAAGGGCGGCCGCATGGATTGCGCTCTTCGGGTTTCTCGCCGCCTGCCAGAAAGAGCCGCCCCGGGCGGCGCCGCCGGCTGCCGGGGAAGCGTCCGCGCCGCGCTTCGTGGAGCTCGACGGGGTGGCGCTCCGGCAGGCGGGGCTGCGCATCGAGACCGCCGAATTGCGCTCGGTTCCGGTGACCGTCCGCGCCAGCGGCCGCCTTTCCGCCAACGAGGAGCGCACCTGGCGCGTCGGCGCCATTACCGACGGCCGCATCATGAGCGTGCTGGTCCGTGTCGGCGACACGGTGCAGAAGGGGCAGGTGCTGGCGCGCATGTTCAGCCATGACGTGCACGAGTCTCGCGCTCTCTACCGCCGCGCGGTCGCCGAATCCCAACGCCTGCAGGCCAACCTCGAGTACGCGCGCCGGCAGCGCGACCGCATGCGGCGGCTGTTCGAAATGAAGGCGGCCAGCCAGGAGCAGCTCGACACGGCCGAAAACGAGCTCCGCAACGCCGAAACGGCTCTCCGCGCCGCTGAAATCGAGGTGACGCGCACCCGCCAGCACCTGGTGGAGTTCCTCGAGATCCCCGTGGAAGGCCCGGAACACCGCACGACCGGCGAAGGCGGCTTGTCCGAAGACGACCTGATCCCGATCCGCTCTCCCGCGGCGGGCATCGTTCTGAGCAGGCTGGTCACTGCGGGCTCTGTGGTGCAGCCTTCCGGCGAACTGTTCGTGATCAGCGACCTTTCCACTTTGTGGGTCATCGCCAACGTGCAGGAGGAGTTCCTCTCCCGCGTGCGCCCGCGCATGCCCGCTCTGGTTTCGGTGCAGGCCTATCCGGACCGCCGCTTCCCGGGCAGGGTGATCCGCGTGGACGAGAAGCTCGACCCGGAAACGCGCACCGTGCAAGCCATCGTCGAGATCGACAACCGCCACGGGCTGCTGCGGCCCGAAATGTACGCCGTCGTCGAACTGGAAGCAGGCTCAAGCGAGCGCGGGCTGTTCATCGCGCAGACGGCGATCCAGGATCTGAACGGCCAGCCCACGGTCTTCGTTGAAACGCGCACCGGACGCTTCGAGCCTCGTCCGGTGGAGACGGGCCGCACGCTGGACCGGCTGATCGAAATCCGGCGCGGACTCACCGCCGGCGAACGGGTCGTCACCGAGGGCAGCTTCGTGCTCAAGTCCCACCTGCTGAAGGCGACCCTCTCCGAGGACTAGCGCATGCTGCAGCGCATCATCGACTTCCACCTGCGCAACCGCTGGCTGGTCCTGCTCGGCGCGCTGCTGGTGGCTGCCTTCGGCGTGTGGGTCATGTGGAACATCCCCGTGGATGCGTTCCCGGATCTGACCAACAACCAGGTGGTGGTCGTCACCGAATGTCCCGCCATGGCGCCCGGTGAAGTGGAGCAGCTGGTCACCTTCCCCATTGAAAGCGCCCTGATGGGCATCCCGCGCACGCAGGGCATCCGCTCGATCTCGAAGCTCGGCCTTTCCATGGTGACGCTCATCTTCGACGACGACGTCAACACATGGTTCGCGCGCCAGCTGGTGAACGAGCGGCTTCAGGAGGTGCGAGGGCGCCTGCCCGAGGGGCTGGATCCCGTGCTCGGGCCCATGGCCACGGCTTTCGGAGAAGTCTACCAGTACACGGTGGAAGGCGAAGGTTACTCGCCGATGGAGCTGAAGACGATCCACGACTGGCAGATCCGATTCGCCCTGCGCACGGTGCGAGGGGTGAACGAGGTTAACAGCTGGGGCGGGGAGACGAAGCAGTATGCCATCGTCGTGGATCCGGTGAAGCTCCAGCGGTACGGGCTGGATCTCCGCACGGTCTTCGAGCGCGTCCGCGACAACAACACGAACTTCGGCGGCGGCTTCATCGAGCACGCCATGGAGCAGTACACCGTGCGGGGGCTGGGACGCGTGGGAAGCCTCGCGGATCTGGAGCGCATCGTCCTGCTGGCGCGCGCAGGCACGCCCGTGCTGTTGCGCGACGTGGCGGAGATCCGCCTGATGCCCATGCCGCGGCAGGGCGCCACGTTGCGCGATGGCAAGGGGGAAACGGTGAGCGGCATGGCCATCATGCTGAAGGGCGAAAACGGCAAGCGCGTCATTGAGCGGGTAAAGGCGAAGCTCGCCTCGCTCCGCCTGCCGGAGGGCGTGCGCGTCGTTCCGTTTTACGACCAGAGCACCGTGATCGACGGCACCATCCGCACCGTGACGCGCGCCCTCGTCGAGGGCGGCGCGCTGGTGATCCTGATCCTTTTCCTGTTTCTCGGCAACGTGCGCGCGGCGCTGATCGTCGCCGCCGTCATTCCGCTCTCCATGCTGTTCGGCTTTATGGGCATGGCCGTGTTCGGCGTTTCGGCGAACCTGATGAGCCTGGGCGCGATCGACTTCGGCATGATCGTCGACGGATCGGTCGTCATGATGGAAAACGCCGTGCGCCGGTTGCGCCGCACGGACTGCGCCCGGGATCCGTCCGCCTGCCTCGAGCGCATCCGCGTCGCGGCGCACGAGGTGGCCCGCCCCATCGTCTTCGCCGTCGCCATCATCATCGCCGTCTACCTGCCTGTGTTTTTCCTCGAAGGGCTGGAGGGGCGGATGTTCCGCCCGATGGCGATCACTGTTTGCTCGGCGCTGCTGGGCAGCCTGATCCTGGCGCTGACGGTCGTGCCGGCGGCGGCGTCGGTCCACCTGCGCCCGGGCATGAAGACGCATTCGGAGCGCTGGATGGAGTGGCTCCGCGCGCGCTACCTGGCGTTGCTCGAACGGGCGTTGCGCCGCCGCGCGTGGATGGTGGCGGGCAGCGCCGTGGTTCTGGCGGCGGCGGTGGCGTCGGTCTTTTTCATCGGCACGGAATTCATCGCGCGGCTGGACGAAGGCTCCATTCTGATCGAAACCCGCAAGGTCCCCGGCATCTCGCTCACTGACTCGGTGAAGATCAGCAACCAGGTGGAGAAGATCATCCTCACCTTCCCGGAGGTCACTGGCGTCGTGACGCGCATCGGGAGGCCGGACGTTGCGACGGAGGCCATGGGCATCAACCAGGGAGATGTCTACGTGCTGCTGAAGCCCCGCGAGCAGTGGACGCGGTTCCGCACCAAAGAGGAGCTGATCAACGCTCTCGACAGTGCGCTTCAGGCCGTGCCCGGCGTCAGCTACAACTTCACGCAGCCGATGGCGATGCGGCTCGACGAGACCATCTCCGGGATCAAGGCCGATGTGGCGGTGAAGATCTTCGGCGAGGATCCGCGCGTGCTCGAACAGCTGGCCGAGCGCGCCCTGCGCATCATCGCTGCGGTCCCGGGTGCCGCCGACGAGCAGATGGAGATCGTCTCCGGCGTGGCCGAGCTGCGCATTGAAGTGGACCGCGAGGCCCTGGCCCGCTACGGGCTCAACGTGAGCGATGTGCGGGACATGATGGACGCCGCCATCGGCGGCAAGACCGTCTCCGAATTCATCGAAGGCCAGCGCCGCTTCGCCATCGTGGTGCGCCTGCCGGAAAGCTACCGCGCCAATGACGAAGCCGTCCGCGGGCTCATTCTCAACGCCCCGGGCGGCGAGCGCGTCCGCCTCGGCCAGGTGGCCCGCGTCACCATGGCCCGCGGCCCCGAAGTCATCTCCCGCGAAAACGGGCAGCGCCGCATCGTCGTGCAGTGCAACGTCCGCGGCCGCGACCTCGGCAGCTTCGTCTCCGAAGCCGAACAGCGGCTCAACAACGAGCTCCAGCTCCCCGCCGGCTATTCGGTGGACTGGGGCGGTCAGTTTGAAAACCAGCGCCGCGCCATGCGCCGCCTGATGATCGTCGTGCCCGCCTCGATCCTCATCATCTTCACGCTGCTGTTCTTCACCTTCTCCAGCGCCCGTCAGGCGCTGCTGATCCTCACCAACGTCCCCTTCGCCTTCATCGGCGGCATCGCCGCCCTGTGGCTGCGCGGGCTGAACCTCAACATCTCCGCGGCCATCGGATTCATCGCCCTGTTCGGCGTCGCCGTACTGAACGGCATCGTGCTCGTCAGTTCCATCAACCGCCTGCGACAGCTCGGAATGCCCATGGAGAAGGCCCTGCTCACGGGTGCGGGCATCCGCCTGCGCCCCGTCCTGATGACCGCCCTCGTGGCCAGCTTCGGCTTCCTCCCCATGGCGCTGGCCACTACAACCGGCGCCGAAGTCCAGCGGCCGCTCGCCAGCGTCGTCATTGGCGGGCTCGCCTCCTCGACTTTCCTCACACTCTTCCTTCTGCCATTGATGTACCCGTGGTTCTCGCCGCGCCCCGCCGAACTGCCCGTGCCCTACGAGTCGGACGAACTCGCCCGCGCCATCGAGCAGGAAGTCGAGTGACCCGCATCAGAAGTCGATCGACGCCAGCATCTGGCTCGGCTTCATGCCGAAGGCGCGCGCGATCGCCAGCAGGCTCTCCATCGACGGCAGGTTCGCCCCGCGCTCGATGGAGCTGATCTGGCTCACGCTCAGCCGCGTGGCCGCGGCGAGATCCTTCAGCGACCACCCCCGCTCCGCCCGCAGCACGCGGATCCTCTGCCCCAGCTTCTCGCGGAGCCGCCCCGTCAGAGCGCGCCCCAGCCCGTAGCGCTCCGCCGCATTGGCCAGCACCTGCCGGAGCTGCCCCAGCGTGAACGGCTTGGCCAGATAGTCGAAGACGTTCTTCTTGAAGGTGGCCCGCATGTCCTCGAGCGACGGATAACCGGTGACGATGATGACGCACAGCTCCGGCCAGCGCCGCAGCAGCTCCTCCAGCACCTCGTCTCCGCGCGTGCGGCCCATCTTCATGTCCAGCAGCACGATGTCCGGCCGGCGCGCTTCGGCCGCCTCGAACAGCGCCTCGGCGCGCTCGAACACGCGCACGGCGTACTGCCCTTCGTCGGAGAGCAGGTCCTCGATGTAATTCAGAAAGTCGCGGTCGTCGTCGAGCACCGCGATGTCGATCAGCTCCTGCTCCTGCGGCCCTTCGCTCATGCCCTTGGCTCTCCTTCCGGCGCGGGCAGCACCACCTCGAGCGCCGCGCCGCCCGTCTCTCTGTTATAGGCGCGGATCGTCCCGCCATGCTGGCTCACGATCCCCTGCGCCACGGTCAGCCCCAGCCCCGTGCCCTGCGCGTCCAGCCGGTCGCTGACGAATGCATCGAACACCTCTGGCAGAATCTCCGGCGGAATGCCCGGGCCGTTGTCTTCGACGGTGATCCGCACCGCGCGTTTGCCGTCGAGCACCGCGGCCTCCGTCCGCACCGCGATCTCGCCGCTTCCTGCCGGCGCCGCCATCAGCGCGTTCCTCAGCAGGTTGACAAACACCTGCACCAGCCGCCCGGAATTCCCGCACACGCGCACGCCCTCCGGCACATCCAGCCGGAACGCCACCTCGCCTGCCTTCTCGTCGATCCCCACCAGCTGCCACGCTTCTTCCACGAGCGGGCGCAGATCCACCGGCTCCATCGTCTCCCGCCGGAGGCGCGCAAAGTCCAGCAGCGACGCGCTGATCTTCCTCAGCCTGTCCGTCACCCGGATCATCCTCTCCAGCCTCGACCGCGTGGCCGCGTCGCAGGGTTTCTCCAGCATCTTCTCGATGGAGCCGTGCAGCACTGCCAGCGGCGTGTTCATCTCGTGCGCCACGCTCGCGCTCAGGATGCCCAGGCTCACCAGCCGGTCCTGCGCTTCCAGGTTGCGCCTCGCTTGCTCCAGCTCGTCCTCGCGCCGCCTCAGAGCCCGCACAGTATCGTTGTGCGACCGCAGGATCATGCCGATTTCGTCGCCCGGAATGAACTGCTCGCCGATGATCTCCGCCTGCCGGTCGCCGCGCCGCGTCGCCGCGTCCGCCTCCAGCAGCAGGCGCAGCGGCTGATAGACATACCGCGGCAGGATCACCAGCTCCAGCAACAGCACCGCCAGCACGTAAAGCACTCCCAGCGCCGCGAACAACGCCACCTGCACGCCAGCCACCACGCTCTCGTAGAAGCGCACAGGCAGAGTGAGCCGGTAGTAGCGCGCCGTGCCGGGGATCAGCTTGTAAATATGTTCGCCCGGCGAGCGCCAGATCCGCCCCGGGAAGCGCTCCATCCACCGCACCGCCTCTTCCGGCAATCCGAACTCCGCCGCCGTGCCCTGGCGCAGATCGTAGGGCCGCAGCGCCATCTCGTCGCCCGTCTCCGGGGAGAGCGCCGAGAAGGCGTTCAGGATCAGCGTCATCTCCCGCTGCTGCGCCTGCTGCAGCCGCCCCTCGACAACGTCGATCACCGTGAAATATACTGCACAGGCCAGGAGCAGGAAGAAGCTGTTGTGCAGCACCATCAGCTTCGGCCGGACTCTCAGATCCCCGAAGCGCCGGCTGACGCCCGTCAGCGGCCGGGCCTCCATCAGCCGCGCCGGCAGTCCCGGCGCCGCCCCGATCGGCTGCGTCCTCTCCGCTCCCTGCGGCATCTCATTATTGCCGGACAAGAATTCTTACTCCTATTGCGGAAATAGTATGGCTGTGGTAGAAAAAAGTACAAGTGCTCCGGCATGCCCGGGGCGCGTGGAGCTGCCAAGCCAGTTCAGAGGGGCTGAAGCGGATTCCCCACACACAGACATCCTGCCATGAGTGCATTCTTCTCGAAGCAGTTCGACACGAAGCTGCGTCTCGCCGCCGCCGCAGTCGTCGTGGTCCTCGGCACGGGCGGCGCCATCGCAGCGTATCTCCTGCATCCCCGGCAGCTCGACACCGGCTACACGCCCGTGCAGCCCGTGCCGTACAGCCACAAGCTGCATGCCGGCAACCTTGGCATGGACTGCCTGTATTGCCACACCACCGTGGCGCAGTCCAACTATGCCGCCGTCCCGATGACGGAAATCTGCATGAATTGCCACGTGCGGGTGAAGGAGAAAAGCCCCAAGCTTCAGGCCGTGCGCGACAGCTACGCCACCGGCAAGCCCATCCCGTGGGTCAAGGTTCACCGGCTTCCGGACTACGTTTATTTTAATCACCAGGCTCACGTGACCGCGGGCGTGAGCTGCGTCAGCTGCCACGGGCGCGTTGACCAGATGACCGAGGTCCGCCAGGTGCAGCCGCTCTCCATGGCGTGGTGTCTGGACTGCCACCGCAACCCCGCACCGCACGTGCGTCCGCCCGAGTTGGTCACCCGCCTCGATTGGCAGCCCGAGGGCGATCCCGCCGTGCTCGGCGCCAAACTGATCCGGGAAAAGGGCATCCACCCGCCCGACAACTGCTCCGCGTGTCATCGATGATATCGGGCCTGCGACCATGAACGAACTCATCCAGCTCAACCTCTCCAGCCTCACCGGCAGGAAATACTGGCGCAGCCTCAATCAGCTCGCCGATACGCCGGAATTCCGCCAGTGGGTCGAACGCGAGTTCCCTGAAGGCGCCTCCGAACTGCTCGACAGCGGCTCGCGCCGCACGCTGCTGAAGCTGATGGCTGCGGGCTTCGGGCTTGCGGGTCTCACCGCCTGCCGCCGCCCGGTGGAAAAGATTCTGCCACTGTCAAAGGGCGTGGAAGGCTACGTTCACGGGCGTCCGCTGCATTATGCCACCGCCGTGGAAACCTGCGGCGTGGCCACGGGGCTCATCGTGGAATGCAACGACGGGCGCCCCACCAAGGTCGAGGGCAACCCGCGGCACCCGTTCTCGCTGGGCGCGACCAACGCCTTCCAGCAGGCGATGATCCTCGATCTGTACGATCCGGACCGCGCCCGGCAGGTGCAGAAGCAGGGCGTCAAGTCCAGCTGGGCGGCTTTCGAAGCCTGGTGGCTCGAGCAGAGCGCAAAGCTCGGCGACGGCGCCGGGCTGCGCATCCTTTCGCCGCGCTCTACCTCGCCGACGCTGGAGTCGCTGAAAGCCGAAATCGCGAAGAAGTATCCGCAATCGGCGTGGATCGAATACGAGCCGGTGAACTTCGACCGCGTCCTCGAAGGCGCGCGCCTCGCCTTCGGGCAGCCGCTGCAGCCGCACTACCGCTTTGACAAGGCGGACGTGATCCTCGCTCTCGACTGCGACTTTCTCGGTCTCGACACCCTCTCCGCGCAGCCGGTGCGGCAGTTCGCCTCGCGCCGCCGCCCCGAGGATGGGCAGGAGCTGAACCGCCTGTACGCGGTGGAATCGAACTTCACGATCACCGGCGCGATGGCGGATCACCGCCTGCGCGCCCGCGCCTCGGACGTCGCTGCCTTCGCGCTCGCATTGGCGCGCCAGCTCAACGTCACCGGCGCAGAACTGAACGTGGTCAACCAGCCTGCTGACCGTGAGCGCAAGTTCCTCGCTGCGGTGGCCAAGGACCTGCTTGCCCACCGCGGGCGCTCGCTCGTTGTCGCCGGTCCGCGGCAGCCTGCGGAGGTGCACGCGCTCGTCGCCTTGATCAATCAGGCGCTCGGAAATGCCGGGCAGACCGTCTCCTATACGCGCCCGCCGTATCAGCCCTCCGACTCGCTCGCCGCGGTGCAGAAGCTCGCCGAAGACCTCGCCGCCGGACGCGTCTCCACGCTCTTCGTGCTCGGCGGCAACCCCGTGTTCAACCTGCCCGCCAATGCCGACTGGGCTGCGCTGTTCCGCAAGACCACAGTAGTGGCTCTGGCGGCGGATGAGAACGAAACCTGGAAAGCGGCCACGTGGCAGCTGCCGGAAGCGCATCCGTTCGAATCCTGGGGCGACGTGCGCGCCCTGGACGGCACTGCCAGCATCCGTCAGCCGCAGATCCAGCCTCTGTTTGGCGGGCGCAGCGCGCTGGAAATTGCCGCGTTGATCGCCGGGCGCGCCGAGCGCCGCGGCCATGATCTGGTTCGCTCCTTCTGGGCGTCGCAGTGGGGCGCCGAGGCCGAAGCGAAGTGGAAGAAGGCGCTCTATGACGGCGTGATCGAAGGCACCGCCTTCCCGCCCGTGGACGTGAAGGCGGACGCGCCCCGCGTTTTTGCCGCCGTGCAGGTGGCGCTGAAGCCTGCCCCGGCGGGAGTCGAGGCCGTCTTCTATCCCTCGTGGCACACGTTCGACGGCCGCTTTGCCAACAATGCGTGGCTGCACGAAACGCCCGACCCGATGACGAAGCTCGTCTGGGACAACGCAGCGCTGTTGAGCCCCGCCACGGCAAAGCGGCTCGGCGTGAAAGATGGCGACGTGCTGGAGATCAGCTCGGGCGGCCGCACGGCGCGCTGCCCCGCGCTCGTGCTGCCCGGCCATGCGGACGACTCCGTCTCGCTGCAGCTCGGCTTCGGCCGCGCCGCCTGCGGGCGCGTGGGCCGCGGCGTCGGCCACCGCGTGGAGTCGCTTCGCGCCGCGTCCAACTTCTGGTTCGGCCCGGCCGAGATCCGCAAGACCGGCGCCACCTGCCGGCTCGTCACCACGCAGGAGCACCACACGCTGATCGAGCCGATCACCGGCTTGAAGCGTCACAACATCGTCGAGGAGTTCACGCTCGGCGAGTACCGCGAGCGCGCCGGGCACGGCAAGCACGAATCCCACCCGCCCACGGACCTCTTCCCCGAGTTCGATTACTCGAAGGGCTATCAGTGGGGCATGGCCATCGACCTGAGCGCCTGCATCGGCTGCAATGCCTGCATGGTGGCCTGCACGGCGGAGAACAACATCCCCGTGGTCGGCAAGGATCAGGTCGCCAGGGGCCGGGAGATGCACTGGATCCGCCTGGACCGTTATTTCAGCGGCGAGGAGGACGATCCGCAGGCCGTCATGCAGCCCATGGCCTGCGTGCAGTGCGAGAAGGCGCCCTGCGAGAGCGTCTGCCCCGTCGCCGCCACCGCCCACAGCCCGGAAGGCATCAACGAGATGGCCTACAACCGCTGCGTGGGCACGCGCTACTGCCTCAACAACTGCCCCTACAAGGTCCGCCGCTTCAACTTCCTCAACTGGAACAAGGACATTCCGGAGATCCGGAAGATGGTCTTCAACCCGGACGTCACCGTCCGCATGCGCGGCGTCATGGAAAAGTGCAACTACTGCGTGCAGCGCATCGAGGAGAAGCGCTCGCAGGCGAAGGCCGAAGGACGCCGCCCGATCCGCGACGGCGAAATCCTCACCGCCTGCCAGCAGGCGTGCCCGGCGGATGCCATCGTCTTCGGCAACATCAACGACCCCGAAAGCCGCGTCTCGAAGCTCAAGCGCCAGGCGCGCGACTACTCCGTGCTTGAAGAACTCAACACCAAGCCGCGCACCTCGTATCTGGCGCGCGTCCGCAATCCCAACCCGGAGCTTGTCTGACCCATGGCCGATCTCGCAATCGATCCGCGTGTGGAACTGAACCCGCCCCTGGTGACGGGCGGGATGACCTACTCGGATGTCACCGATAAGATCAGCTCCATCGTCGAGGGCAAGGCGCCGAAGCAGTGGTACATCGCCATGGCCTTCGCCGTGCCGCTGGCATTGCTGCTGTTCGCCTGCCTTGGCTACCTTGTCGCCACCGGCATCGGCGTCTGGGGCAACAACTCGCCTGTCGGCTGGGGCTGGGACATTACCAACTTCGTCTGGTGGATCGGCATCGGCCACGCGGGCACGCTGATCTCGGCCATTCTGTTCCTGTTCCGCCAGAAGTGGCGGACTTCCATCAACCGCGCGGCGGAAGCCATGACGCTGTTCGCCGTGGCGTGCGCGGCCATCTACCCGCTGTTCCACACCGGCCGGCCCTGGCGCGCCGCCTACTGGCTATTCCCCTTGCCGAACGAATTCCTCCACATGTGGCAGAACTTCCGCAGCCCGCTCATGTGGGACGTCTTCGCGGTGTCCACCTACGGCACGGTTTCGGCGCTGTTCTGGTACGTCGGTCTGATCCCCGACCTCGCCACCCTGCGCGACCGCGCCACCACGCCGATCCGCAAGACCATCTACGGGCTGCTGAGCCTGGGCTGGCGCGGCTCGGCCACGCAGTGGCGCCACTATGAGCTCGCCTACCTGCTGCTGGCAGGGCTCTCCACGCCGCTCGTGCTCTCCGTGCACTCCATCGTGTCGTTCGATTTCGCCACCTCGCTCCTGCCCGGCTGGCACACGACGATCTTCCCGCCCTACTTCGTCGCCGGCGCTGTCTTCAGCGGCTTCGCCATGGTGGTGACGCTCATGACGCTCGCCCGCTGGATCTACGGGCTTGAGAACCTCATCACCATGAAGCACCTCGAAAACATGTGCAAGGTGATGCTGGCCACGGGCATGATCGTCGGCTTCGCCTACGGCACGGAGTTCTTCATCGCCTGGTACAGCGCCAACCAGTATGAGCGCTTCATCTTCCTGAACCGCGCCTTCGGCCCCTACGCCTGGGCCTACTGGTCGATGATCGCCTGCAACGTCATCGCCCCGCAGTTCTTCTGGTTCAAGAGGTTCCGCACCTCGATCCCGGCCATGTTCATCCTCTCGATCTTCATCAACATCGGCATGTGGTTCGAGCGCTTCGTCATCATCGCCACCTCGCTCCACCGCGACTTCCTTCCCTCCAGCTGGGGCTACTTCACCCCCACCTGGGTGGACATCGGCACCTACGCCGGAACCTTTGGCCTGTTCCTCACGCTGTTCCTGCTCTTCCTCCGCTTCCTGCCCTCCATCGCCATCAGCGAGGTGAAGGGCGTGCTGCACCAGCAGGTCAGCGCCGGACATGCCGTCCACGGAGGCAGCCACTGATGCTGGAAGCGGTTCTCTCCAAACTCGGATTGCCCGGCTATGAGCCGGAAGCCGCGCGCCAGAAAGTCTATGGCGTCATCGGCGACTTCGACACCCCCGAGGATCTGCTGCGCGCCATCCGCACCGCCCGCGCCGCCGGGTATACGCGCATGGAGGCCTTCTCGCCATTTCCGATCCACGGAGTGGACGAGGCGCTCGGCGCGCCGCGCAGCCCGCTGGGCCGCATCGTCATCGTCTTCGCGCTCATCGGCCTCACCGCCGCCGTGCTCCTGCAATGGTGGACCGGCGCGGTGGACTACAAGCTGATCATCGCCGGCAAGCCGCTGTTCGCTTTGGAACCCAGCGTGCCCATCATGTTCGAACTCGCCGTCCTGCTCAGCGCCTTCGCCACCGTGCTGGGCATGTTCCACCTGAACCGCATTCCCACCTATTACCACCCGTTCTTCAATTACTCGCGCCATGCGGGCGCGAGCAACGACCGCTTCCTGCTTGCCATCGAGGCGCAGGACCCGAAGTTCCAGGCCGACGAAGTCGTCCGCTTCCTCGAATCTTGCGGAAGCCGGCACACGGAGGTTGTCGAAGCATGATCCGCGCCGCCCGCCGCCCTGCCGCAGCCGCGCTGCTCGCGCTTGCCGCCACGGCGCTCACCGGCTGCTCCAACTTTCCCTCCCGCCAGCCGCCCATCTGGGTCTGGTGGGACATGAAGAAGCAGGACAAGTACAAGCCGCAGGCTGAGAGCGCCTTCTTCGCCGACGGGCGCGCCAGCCGCGCTCCTGTTGCCGGCGCTGTCGCGCAGGAGCTCTACCGCCCGGATGCGGCTTTCTCCACCGGCATCAACCCGGACGGCACCTATGTGGCCCGCAACCCGCTGCCGCTCACTAAAGAGACGCTCGCTGAAGGGCAGCGCAAGTTCGACATCTACTGCGCCCCCTGCCATGACCGCACGGGCTCCGGACGCGGCATTGTCCCCGCCAAGTCCGTGTGGGTGCCCGGCAATCTCCACGACGAGCGCATCGTGAACTTCGTCGACGGCGAGCTGTACCACGTCATCACCAACGGCCGCCGCTCGATGCCCGGCTACCGCTACCAGATTTCCGAGAAGGACCGCTGGGCGATCGTCGCCTACATCCGCGCCCTGCAGCGCTCCTGGCGCGGCACTCTCGCCGACGTGCCCCCGGAGCTGCAGTCAAGGATCCGATAACCGCGAGGGAAGAAGTATGGCACACCACAAAGAACACGCTTCGGAAAGCTACTTCCTGGCGCCGGAAGCCTGGAGCGCCGTGCGCAATTCGCTCGCGCTGGTGGCGCTGGTCTCGTGGCTCGCCCTCGCCGCCGGCTACGCGCTCGATCCCCGGCAGTTCCATTTCTCTTACCTTGTCGCCTTCGCCTTCTTCGCCACTGTCTCCCTCGGCGCGCTGTTCTTCGTCATGGTGCAGCACCTCACCGGCAGCGCGTGGAGCGTCACTGTCCGGCGCCTGATGGAGAACATGATGCGCACCGTGCCGCTGGCTTTCGTTCTGGTGGTGCCCGTTTTTCTGGGGATCCATTCCCTCTATGAGTGGTCGCATCCGGAAGCCGCGCGCGACCCCGTTCTCTCCGCCAAGCTCGGCTATCTGAACGAGAAGTGGTTCATGCTTCGCGGCATCCTCGCGATTGCACTGTGGAGCGTCTTCGCTGTGCGGCTGTACTCGATCAGCCGCCGTCAGGATGAATCCGGCGCCATCGAACACACGCGCGCCGCTGCCCGCTGGAGCGCCCCCGGCACCGTCGTGCTCTTCCTGACCGCTTCCATGGCGGCGTTCGACTGGATCATGTCCCTCGAGCCGCACTGGTTCTCCACCATGTTCGGCGTCTACTTCCTCGCCGGCGGCGCCGTCGGCTTCATGGCGATTCTCATCGCCGTTGTTCTCGGGCTCCGCTCGGCGGGCTACCTCACGCAGTCTGTGCGCGAGGAGCACTACCACGACCTCGGCAAATGGCTCTTCGCCCTCACCACCTTCTGGGCCTACGTCACCTTCTCGCAGTACATGCTCATCTGGTACGGCAACCTGCCCGAGGAGACCTTCTGGTTCCACAAGCGCCTGCAGGGAAGCTGGGCCGCTTTCGGCCCCATCCTCTCCATCGGGCACTTCCTGCTGCCCTTCTTCACGCTCCTGCCGCGGGCCAACAAGCGCAATCTCAAGCTCCTCGGCTTCTTCGCCGGCTGGATGATGCTCATGCACTACTGCGATCTCTACTGGCAGATCATGCCCGTGCTGCACACGAAGGGCGTGGCCGTGCACTGGATGGACGCCGCCGCGTGGCTCGCCGTCGGCAGCGCCTACGGGCTCGTTTTCTGGCAAGGGCTGAAGGAAAAGCCGCTCGTGCCCGTCGGAGATCCGCGGCTCGAGCAGTGCCTGGCATTCCACAACGTCTGAGGAGCGGAGGCATAGCATATGTCGGAAATCAAGCCTGATCTCGATCCCACCGCCCCTGACACCGCCATCTTCGTCGATGGCATCGACTACGACCACCGCGACGCGCGCGCCGGGCTGATCGCCGCCGTCAGCGGCGCCATCCTCGCCCTGCTGGTGGTCATGATCATCGGCGTTTACTGGCTCTACGTTGTCGCCTACGAGCGCATCGACCAGCAGGTGTATTCCGGCGCGCCGAGCAAGGAGCTGCTCGCGATCCGCGAGCGGGAAGAGGAGAATCTTCACCGCTACAGCTTCATCGATAAAGAAAAGGGCATCGTGCGCATCCCCATCGACCGCGCCATGGAGATCGTAGCTGCCGAGTTCGCCGCCGGCAAGGTCAGCTACAACACGAAGACCTACCCGGCCAAGCCCGAGCCGCCGGGCGGCGCCGCGGGTGGAGATGGCGCCGCAGCCCCGGCGCAGCCTGCCGCATCGAAACAGTAGGAGCCACCGCCCCCATGACGAGCCCGCGCGCCATCCTCTCGCTGCTCGCCGCGTTCGCGGCGGCGGCGCCCGTGTGCGCGCAGTTGCCCTCCCATCAGACCCCCCGCGAGCTCGAAGGCGTCGGCATCGAGGAGCGCCTCGGCCAGAAGATCGACCTCTCGCTCGAATTCATCGGCGAGGACGGCTATCCGCACCCGCTGCGCGAATACTTCTCCTCGGGCAAGCCGGTCATCCTCAATCTTGTCTATTACTCCTGTCCGATGCTCTGCACGCTCGTGCTGAACGGGCAGACCGAGGCGCTGCGCGAGATCCCGCAGATCGCCGGCAAGGATTTCGAGATCGTCACCATCAGCATTGATCCGACGGAGAACTACAAGCTCGCCGCCTCCAAGAAGGCGGCTTACCTCGCCTCTTACGAGCGGTCCGCAACAGGCTGGCACTTCCTGGCCGATTACCGCAACAACGTGGCACGCCTCGCCGAACAGGTCGGTTTCCGTTACCGCTGGGACGACCGCTCCAAACAGTTCGCCCACGCCGCCGCCATCATGATCCTGTCCCCGGAGGGCGTGGTGAGCCGCTACCTCTACGGGGTTCGGTTCAAGCCTTTTGATCTTCGCCTGGCGCTGGCGGAAGCCGCCAGCGGCAAGACGGGCATCAGCGAAAAGATTCTGCTGTACTGCTTCCACTACGATCCCGCCGCCCGCAGTTACGCGCTGGTGGCGATGAGAATCATGCGCGCCGGAGGCGCGCTCGCGCTCCTCGTGCTCGCCTTCGCACTCTTCCGGTTGTGGCGGCGCGAGCGCCTCCGCGCCTCGACCCCATCCCCCATGGTGACTGCCAAATGAACTGGTTCCGCGATTTCCTGCTGCCCCGAGGGGCGTCCACGCACGTCGGAGAGATGGATGGACTCTTCATGTTCATCACTCTCCTCACCGTGTTCTTCTTCTTCTTCAACGGCGGGCTCATCTTCTACGCCGTCCGCCGCTGGCGCCGCCGTTCCGACAAGGAAGTCACTCCCCATATCACGCACGACACGCGGCTGGAGCTGGTCTGGAGCCTCATCCCGCTCGCTGTCGTGATGCTGATCTTCCTGTGGGGCTTCAAAGGCTACGTGAAGGCGTGGGTGGCGCCGAACGATTCGATGGAGATCATCGCCACGGGCAAGAAGTGGGTCTGGGAATTCGAGTATCCCGACGGCACGCGCACCCTGAACGACCTGCACGTGCCGGTCGATCAGCCCGTCAAGCTCGTGCTCACTTCGGAAGACGTCATCCACAGCTTCTACATCCCCGAGTTCCGCCTGAAGCGCGACGCCATCCCCGGGCGCTACACGGAGCTCTGGTTCTCCGCCACCAAGCCGGGCGTCTACCAGGTGTACTGCACTGAGTATTGCGGGAAGGGCCACTCCGACATGCTGGCCCGCATCTTTGTCGACACACCCGAACAGTACGAGACCTTCCTTCGCGAAGGCGACGAACAGACGCGCAAGATGCCGCTGAAGGAGCTCGGCCGGCTGGTATGGGAAAACAAGGGCTGCGCCACCTGCCACTCCATCGACGGCACGCGCGGGCAGGGCCCGTCGTGGAAGGGCATCTGGAACCAGATGCACCGCGGCGCGGACGGCAAGGATTACCGCGTGGATGCGGACTACATCCGGCAGTCGATCCTGATGCCGCAGGCGGTCGTGGTCCAGGGGTACGAGCCGATCATGCCCACCTATCAGGGGCTGCTCCGCGAGCGCGAGATCCTCGCTGTGATCGAGTTCATCAAAGAGTTGCAGTAGGAAAGGGAGAACGACTATGTCAGAGGGAGTCCTGCACGCCGGCGCCGGGCACGCCGTGCACCACGCCGATTACCTCGAAGAGCCCAGGGGTTTTTGGAGCTGGCTCACCACCGTCGACCACAAGCGCATCGGCCTGATGTACATGTGGTCGGTTCTGTTCTTCTTCCTCGTCGGCGGCATCTTCGCCCTGCTCATCCGCCTGGAGCTGCTGACGCCGAAGCAGACCATCATGGACGCGGAGACCTACAACCGCGTCTTCACCCTGCACGGGGCCATCATGACGTTCCTCGTCATCATCCCCGCCATCCCCGCCGCGCTCGGCAACTTCGCCCTGCCGCTGCTGCTCGGCGCCAAGGACGTGGCCTTCCCGCGGCTGAACCTCGCCAGCCTGTATGTGTACTGGACCGGCGCCGCCATGGCTGTCGCCACGCTCGCCCTCGGCGGCGTCGACACGGGCTGGACCTTCTACACGCCCTACTCCACCACCACAGGCGGCGGCGTCACGCTGATGGTCCTTGCCGCGTTCGTCCTGGGCTTCAGCTCGATCTTCACGGGCGTGAACTTCATCGCCACCATCCACAAGCTGCGCGCCCCCGGCATGGGCTGGTTTGAAATGCCGCTCTTCTGCTGGGGCATGTACGCCACTGCGCTGATCCAGATCCTCGCCACGCCCGTGCTCGGCATCACGCTCCTGCTCATCGTCATGGAGCGCCTGCTCGGCGTCGGCATCTTCGATCCGCAGCTCGGCGGCGACCCCGTCCTGTTCCAGCACTTCTTCTGGTTCTACTCGCATCCGGCGGTCTACATCATGATCCTGCCCGCCATGGCGGTGATCAGCGAGGTGATCCCGACGTTCTCGAAGAAGACGATCTTCGGCTACAAGGCGATCGCGTTCTCCTCGGTCGCCATCGCGCTGCTCGGCTTCCTCGTCTGGGCGCACCACATGTTCGTCGCCGGCATGAGCCTCTTCGCCGGCGCCATCTTCAGCTTCCTCACCTTCTTCATCGCCATCCCCTCGGCGATCAAGGTCTTCAACTGGATCGCCACCATGTGGCGCGGCTCCATCGCGCTGGAAGCGCCCATGCTGCACGCCATCAGCTTCCTGCTGATCTTCACAATCGGCGGTCTCACGGGGCTCTTCCTCGCCGCGCTCTCCACCGACGTCCACCTGCACGACACCTACTTCGTCGTCGCCCACTTCCACTACGTCATGGCCGGCTCCAACCTGATCGCCATGCTCGCCGGCATGCACTACTGGTGGCCGAAGATGTACGGCAGGCTCTACAACAAGAAGCTCGCGGCCATTGCCGCCGGAATCATCTTCGTCGGCTTCAACCTCACCTTCCTTCCGCAGTTCGTTCTGGGAAGCCGCGGCATGCCGCGCCGCTACTTCAACTACCTGCCGCAGTTCCAGGATCTGCACGTGGTCTCCACCGTCGGCAGCTGGGTCCTTGCGGCAGGGCTCTTCCTGACCGCCGCCTATCTGC
The DNA here is from genome assembly GCA_037481575.1 of Bryobacteraceae bacterium. Lineage (GTDB taxonomy): Bacteria > Acidobacteriota > Terriglobia > Bryobacterales > Bryobacteraceae > JANWVO01. The sequence continues at coordinate 66,287 of JBBFLJ010000022.1, forward strand.
TGGCGTCGTTCCGCCAGCCCAAGGGCATGACCGCCAACCCGTGGGGCGGCCGCACGCTCGAGTGGGAGACCTCCTCGCCGCCTTCCACGCACAACTTTGAAGGCCAGCCGGTGCTCCAGCACGGTCCGTACGATTACCGTCCGGAGCCCGCGCCCGTTGGCGTGAAGGAACTGGCCCACTGAAATTCATCCGGGAGTCATTTTCGATGAGCACTGCAATGCCCTCCGCGCACGCCCACGCCGAACACGGCCACACGCCCTTCCTGCAGCATCACTTCCGTGAAATGTCGCAGCAGTTCGATGCTGCCAAGATCGGCATGTGGCTGTTCCTGGTCACGGAAGTCCTGCTGTTCGGCGGGCTCTTCGTCGGCTACGGCATCATGCATGCCCGCCACCCGGAAGCCTTCGTCGCCGCTCACCACCACCTCGACAAGACCCTCGGCGCGCTGAACACCGTCGTCCTGCTGGTTTCCAGCTTCACGATGGTGCTTTCGGTGTGGGCGGCCCAGACCAGCCGCAAGAAGCTGCTCATTCTGTTCCTCCTCCTCACGCTGCTGTGCGCCGGCATTTTCATGGTGGTGAAGTACTTCGAGTACAGCCACAAGTTCCATGAGGGGCTGCTGCCCGGCAAGTACTACTCGCACAAGGGCGACACCGTGCCCGGCCAGTTCATGTTCTTCAGCTTCTACTTCATGATGACCGGCTTGCACGGCATTCACGTTCTGCTCGGCATGGTGGCCATTGCCTGGCTCGTCTTCCGCGCCATGAAGGGCCATTTCTCGAGCGAATACTATTCGCCGGTGGAAATCACCGGACTGTACTGGCACCTGGTGGACCTGATCTGGATCTACCTGTTCCCGCTGATGTACCTGATCTCCTGAGGAGCACGCCCATGTCGCACGTCAACGAACACGCGCATCCAATCACGGGACCGAAGACCTACGCCCTCGTCCTGCTCGCCCTGCTCATTCTCACGGTGATCACGGTGCAAGCTTCCTACTTCGACTTCGGCGCATGGAACACCGTGGTGGCGCTCCTGATCGCCTCCGCCAAGGGCTCGCTCGTGGCGCTCTACTTCATGCACCTGCGCCACGACAAGTTCAACGCCGTGATCTTCGTCGGCGGGCTGCTCTTCCTGGCGATCTTCCTGATCTGGACCCTGTTCGACATTGCCACGCGCCAGCCTGTGCTGCCTTCAAACCTGAAGGCCCCGGTGCAGGAATTCCCCGGAGCCCCGCTTGGCGGGCCGGTTCGTCCTTCCACCGGGCAGCCGCGCGGCATGCCGGCGCAGTAGCCCCGCGAAGAGGCATTGCGCCCTGCCCCGCCCGCAGCGCAAGCTAGAATCTTCTCAATGGGGAAGCTTCTTCGCACGGGCGCGTGGATCCTTGTCGCCGCTGCCGGCGCCTTCGCTCTGGCGGGAGTCGCCCTGAAACGCGGCGAACCGGTCAACAGCGCGTGGCTGGTAACAGCCGCCGTCTGCACCTACCTCGCCGCTTACCGCTTCTATTCGGCGTTCATTGCCGCCAAAGTGATGGCGCTCGACGACCGCCGCGCCACGCCCGCCGAACGGCTCCGCAACGGGCATGACTTCGAACCCACCAACAAGTGGATCGTCTTCGGCCACCACTTCGCCGCCATCGCCGGTCCCGGGCCGTTGGTGGGGCCGACGCTGGCCGCGCAGTTCGGCTACCTGCCGGGCACGCTGTGGATCATTCTGGGCGTCGTGCTCGGCGGCGCCGTGCAGGACTTCGTGATCCTGTTCGCCAGCGTCCGCCGCGACGGCAAGTCTCTCGGACAAATGGCCCGCGAGGAGATCGGCCGCATCGGAGGCGGCATCGCCCTGCTCACCGTGCTGTTGATCATGATCATCCTGCTCGCCGTCATAGGCCTCGTGGTGGTCAACGCGCTCAAGGGCAGCCCGTGGGGGACGTTCACGATCGCCGCCACCATGCCCATCGCCGTTTTCATGGGCCTGTATTTGCGCTACTGGCGCCCCGGGCGCGTCCTGGAAGTCTCCCTCATCGGATTCCTGCTGGTTGTCGCCTCGATCTTCGCCGGCGAGTGGGTCGCCCACCACGCCGTCCTCGGGCCGTGGTTCACTCTGGGCGGCATGGCACTCGCGATTGCGCTCATCATCTATGGATATGCCGCCTCGGCGCTCCCCGTCTGGCTGCTGCTCGCGCCGCGGGACTATCTCAGCACCTTCGTCAAACTCGGCGTCGTGCTGTTGCTCGGGCTCGGCGTGCTCATTGTCCGTCCCGATCTCCAGATGCCCGCGCTCACGCAGTTCACCGACGGCACGGGGCCCATCTTCGCCGGCAAGATCTTCCCCTTCTGCTTCATCACCATCGCCTGCGGCGCCATCAGCGGCTTTCATGCCCTCATCAGCTCCGGCACCACGCCCAAGCTCATCGCCCGCGAAAGCCACATCCGCCCCGTCGGCTACGGCTCCATGCTGCTGGAGAGCTTCGTTGCCATGATGGCTCTCGTGGCCGCCTGCGCCCTGGAGCCGGGCGTCTTCTTCGCCGTCAATTCACCCGCGGGCATCGTCGGCGCCACGCCCGCCGCGGCTGCCGCCACGATCACTTCCTGGGGCTTTCCCGTCACGCCGCAACAGATGAGCGAGCTCGCCCGCCACGTCGGCGAAGAGACTCTCTTCTACCGCACTGGCGGCGCGCCCTCGCTCGCCCTCGGCATGGCGCACATCTTCTCCCGCATCGCCGGCAACGAGGCAGTGCTGCGCTTCTGGTACCACTTCGCCATCATGTTCGAGGCGCTGTTCATTCTCACCGTGATCGACGCCGGCACCCGCGTCGGGCGCTTCATGCTCCAGGATTTTCTCGGCCACATCTGGAAGCCGCTCGGACGCACCAGCTGGATGCCCTCGGTTCTGCTCACCAGCGCCCTGATTGTTGCAGCGTGGGGTTACTTCCTGGTGCAGGGCGTGCTCGATCCGCTCGGCGGCATCAACTCCCTCTGGCCTTTGTTCGGGATCGCCAACCAGCTGCTGGCCGCCGTCGCCCTCTGCGTCGCCACCACGATTCTCATCAAGATGCACGGCGCGAAATACATGTGGATCACCACCATCCCGCTGGCATGGCTGGTGACTGTGACCTTCGCCGGCGCCTGGCAGAAGATCTTCAGCAGCGCCCCGCGGGTCGGCTTCCTCGCTCAGGCGCGGCTTCTGGAAGCCGGACCGCAAACCGCCCAGACGAAGCAGCTGATCTTCAACAACCGCCTCGACGCCGTCGTCTGCGGCATCTTCCTCGTGCTTGTCGCGGCGATCCTCGCCGACTCGATCCGCGTCTGGGCGGGCATCCTTCGCGGCACCCGCGAAGCCCGGAGCTTCGAGGCGCCTTTCGCTCCCTCGCAACTGGAAGCGGAGGAGCTTGGATGACCCGCGCGTGGCGGCGCTTCTGGCACACCCTGCTCGCCGTGCTGCGCGAGCTTGCCGACGAGCGCGCCTATCAGCGCCACCTGCGCGCCCACGGGCGCGCCCCCTCCGGCGAGGAATGGCGCCGTTTCAGCGAAGAGCGCCTGCGGCAGAAATACCAGCGTCCCCGCTGCTGCTGAAGCCGGCTGCTCAGCTCAGCACCGGCAGCTCCGGACGCCGCCGCTCTTCGGGAATCGGAACATGCTCGGGCACCGTGTAGACAGGCTTCGCTCCGTTGCTGAAGTCGAGATACAGATGCTTGCGCAGGATCCGCTCCGGGAAATGGGCCAGCCGGAACAGGGGCCATTTCATCGCCGGCCCGAACAGTTTCCGCCCGAGCAGGTAGTAGTAGATCGGGATGCCAAGGTTGAACTTCCACTGCACGCTCCGTTCGCGCCGGAAGAAATCGATGTTGTAGCGCCAGCAGGTGAAGAAGAACTCCCACTGCAGCTCGGTCAGCCGCGCGATCTTCGCCCCCTCCCTCGATGCCAGCTTCGTGTCTTCCAGCGGCACGAACAGCGTCGGAATCACGCACCACTTGGCGTCCTTCAGCGCGTACAACAGATCCAGCGACTGCCGCGTGTCGTCGTCCGTCTCTCCGGGCAGCCCGATGATGAACGTGCACATCGGGAACCAGTTCGCCCGGTTCATGATCTCCATGCCCTTCAGCACCACATCCGGCCACTGCTCCGGGCGGAAGGGATAGCTCTTGCCCTTCATGAACTGCTTGAACAGCCGCACCGACCCCGTCTCCAGCCCCACGAACATCATCGCGTAGCGCTTGTCCGGGTGCGTCGAGTCCGGGTGCTGGTTTACGCTCTTGTCCACAGCCAGATGCAGTTCTTCCACGATCTCCGGCTGCACCACCACCGGCGCCATCGTGCCGTGAGTCATCATGATGTGCTTCACGCCGGGCACCGCCGCCACGCTCTCGAACAGACGCTTCAGCGCCGGCACGTTCGTCGCGAACCGCTTCCCCTGTTCGTACAGGAACAGGTCCTCCGTGCACAGCGTGATCGTGTCGGCGCCTTGCGCCACCGCGCGCCGCACGTTCTCCAGAATGTGCTCCAGCGGAATGCTCTTGCCCGCGCGCAGCGCCACCGAGCAGAACTGGCACCCGCGCCCGCAGCCCCGCGTGATCTCCACCACGCCGAACGTGGAACGGTTCACCCCCGCAGGGATCGACTCGAGCTTCGGCGACTTGCACTCGATCCTCTCCGGCAGCGCCTCCCCGCGCACCGCCCGCTCGAACAGATCCACCGCCACCTCTTCCGCCTCGCCATCCACCAGGGTGTCGATCCGCCACTGCGCCTGCAGTCCCTTGTGCGCGATCTGCCAGGCCCCCGGCCCGCCCACGATCAGCTTCAGGTGCCCCCGGTGCTCGTCGATCACCGGATGCTGGATCAGCCGCCGGAACTCCGCCGCGTTGATCGGCTCGCAGTCGCTTCCGTAGAAGCCCGCGTAAACGTCTGTCGCGAACGTGATCCCCAGCGGATTGTGCGCGTGAATCCCGATGGCGCGCGTCTCCGGACCCACGAAAAGGCCCAGCTGGTCCGGATAACAGACCGCCACATTTTCCTCGCCGAAGTGTCTTGCCAGAAGCGCTTCCACCACGCGCAGCCCGTGCGGCACGTATTTCGCCGTCCCGTCCGGGTTCACTTCCACTGCAGTGGACCAGTCCGTGCCCATCACCCGGGCGTATTTGTCCGGCAAGGTGGCCAGCAGCATCTGCCGCCACGTGCTGCGCTGGTATTCGGTGGATTCAGAGGTGCTGGCTGCGAGAACGATGAGCTTACCGCGCGAGCAGGACAACGGGAACCTCCCTGGAGCACCTGGAGCAATGCGCGGCGTCCAACCGCCGTCAATTGCATGATAACGGACGGCAAACCGCTTATCAAGAAATGTTGCTCCTAAGGTAAAGATTGCGCCGGAGCCATGGAACCGGCTGCCCGTCCGGCTCCTTCTTTCAGCACAACCTCGCGGTTCACCTGCTCGATCTCGAACACCTCTGCCGCGCCGCTCGGCCAAAACACCGTTGCCCGCGCCTTCGCTGCAGCGCCCAGCCCGAAATGCACCCGCGGGTCGTTCGCAGAATAAAAGCTCGACTGCGACAGCACCGCCCTTGCCTGCCTCTTGCCGCCATACTCCAGCACCACGCGCGCCCCGAACGCGCCGCGGTTCGACTTCGTCCCCTCCAGCCGCAGCAGCAGCCAGTTCCGCCCCTCCGCCGAGAGATCGTTCCGCAGCAGCGACGGCGTCTCGTTCCGGTTCCACAGCACGATGTCGATGTCGCCGTCGTTGTCCAGATCCCCGAAGCCCACGCCGCGCACGGAGTGCTTCTCCAGCATCGCCGGTCCAGCCTCTTCTTCCAGCAGCTCGAACCGCGCGTCGCCCAGATTGCGGAACAACATCGGCGGCGTCTTGTAGGGATAGGCGGGCAGCGCGGCTTCCGTCTCCGGATAGACGCAGCCCGTGCCGATGAAGATGTCCGGCAGCCCGTCGTGGTCGAAGTCGTAGATCCCCGTGCCCCATCCCACGCGGCGAGTCTCGACGCCAATGCCGGCCTTCAGCGTGATGTCCCGGAACATGCCCTTGCCGTCGTTGACGTACAGCACATGGGTGTCGTCGGCGAAATGCGTCTTGAAAATGTCCAGCCGTCCGTCCAGGTTCACGTCGCCGATGCCCAGCCCCATGCCCGCCTGCTCCATGCCGTCGTCGTTCAGCGCGATGCCCCGCTCGATCCCTTCTTCGGTGAACGTCAGGTCGCCGTTGTTGCGGAACAGCAGGCTTGGCGTCGAATCGCAGGCGTTATAGATGTCCTGCCAGCCGTCCTCGTCCACGTCAAACGCCACCGCAGACATCCCGAAGCTCTTGTCGTATTTCGCGATCCCCGCCTTCGCGCTGATGTCCTCGAATGTCCCGTCCCCCCGGTTGCGGTAGAGCCAGTGCCGCGCCGTCTTCAGACCCCGCGGGCCGCAAGAGACAGGCACGCCTTTCCAGTTGCAATTCGGATTTTCCCCGGGCTTCGGCGTCTGACTCAGATCCAGGTCGATGTAGTTGGACACATACAGATCGAGAAAGCCGTCCCGGTCGATGTCGACAAACGTCGCTCCCGCGCCCCAGCGCGGCACTTTGGGCCGGGGCGAGGGCAACAGCCCCGCCTTCTCTGCCACGTCCGTGAACGTCCCGTCGCAATTGTTACGGTAGAGCGCGTTGTCTCCCCAATAGGTCACGAAAAGATCCATGCACCCGTCGTTGTTGTAATCGCCGATGGCTGCTCCCTGCGCCCACCCGGGCTCGCGCCACAGCCCCGCCTTCTTCGTCACATCCTCGAATTTCAGCTCCCCCAGGTTCCTGTACAACCGGCTCACGGCATCCGGCGGCGGATTTTCGATTTTCGACCCGACCACCAGGAAAATGTCCATGCGCCCGTCATTGTCATAATCGAAAATCGCCACGCCCCCGGAGGAAGTCTCCAGAACGTAATCCGACTTCTCCGTGCCCCCGTAATGCAGCACCTGCGTCAGCCCTGCCTGCGGCGCAATGTTGGTGAACTTCGCATGCCACGGGATCCCCGAAGCTTTTGGCTTCGCCTGCGGCTTCACCCCCCGGCTGGCGATGCCCTGCCCCCATGCGGCGCATGCCGCCAGCGCCAATGCTGCCAGTGCCTTCAAGGATTCTCCGGCCCCTCTTTCATCAGGCTATCCGATTCCACACGCAGCCGGTCCCGCTCCACCACGCGCGCCTTCAACCGCCTCACTTCCTCGAACTCCGCCTTCGCCTCCGCCGTCCTGCCCATGGCCTGATACACGCGCCCCAGCGCCATCCGCACCGCTTCCTGCTCCGGCAGCAGCTCGCGCGCCTTCTCCAGCTCCCGCAGCGCCATCTCGAGGTTGCCCTCTCTTTGATAGATGCGCCCCAGCTGATAGTGCGGATCCCCGTAGCCGGCGCGCAGCGTCAGCGCGCGCTTCAGCAGCTTCTTGCCCCGTTCGCTGTCGCCGTTGCGGTCGTACAGCACGCCCAGCTGATACGTCGACTCCGCATCCTGCGGATTCAGCTCCACTGCCCGCTCCAGCAGCGGAATGGCCGCCGCGTCGTTCCGTTCCAGCAGCTCCAGCCGCCCCAGCGCCGCCACCGCCGGTTGGAAGTCCGGCTTCAGGCGCACGACTTCCTCAAACACCTGCTTCGCCTCCGCCCACATTCCCCGCCGGTACAGCAGCAGCCCCTCGATCAGCTTCGCCTGCGACGGATTCGACTCCGACTTCGCCAGGAACTCCGCCGCTTTCTCTTCATTGCCTCCGCGTGCGTGCGCATACGCGAGCGCATAGAGGATGCTCGTGTCCTTCGGGTTCAGCCGGTAGGACTTCTCCAGCTCCTCGAGCGCGCCCCGCGGGTCCCCCGCCTCCATCAGGCACAACCCCAGCAACTGACGCGCCCGCGCCTCGTTCGGGTAGCTCTTCAGGAACACGCGCAGATGCGCCGCAGCCTCCGCGTAGCGCTTCAGTTGCCCCAGCGAGACAGCCAGATTGAAATGCACGGGCACGAGCTTCGGATTCGCCTTTAACGCCCGCTCGTACAGCGGCACTGCCTCGGCGTATTGCCCCCGCCTCGCGTGCACTGCCGCCAGATTCGACCACCCTTCCGCGGAACCGGGGAACCGCTTTACATGCTCCCGGAAAAGCGCCTCCGCCCGCTCCAGATCCCCGCGCGCAAAAGCACGCTGGCCGTCCCCCAGCAGGTCAGGCTGAGGGACGGCCAGCGAAACCAGGATCAGCGCGACTCCCAACATCCCGAGTTCAGGATATCGCGCCTCTGGCAGGCGTCAGAAGTAGACTTTCGCCGCCAGCTGGATGATGCGCGGGTCGCGCGTTGCGGTCAGCGCGCCGAAGCCGAAGCGCCCGCCGTTGCCGCCAAGCGCGTTCGGCAGGTTGATGATGCGCGAGCCGTCGCGGCTGAACACCATCGACCGGTTGAAGTCGCTGAACCGCGTATGGTTCCAGGCATTGAACATCTCCACCCGGAGCTGGATGTACTTCGACTCGTCGTTCTTCCAGTACGGGAAGTTCTTGAACACGGAGATGTCCCAGTTGTGGTCGCCGGGGCGGTATACCACGCGCGGACCGCTGTCGAAGCCCTGGCTGCCCTTGAGCGGAGGCAGCCGGAAGCCCGCGGCGTTCGCGTCGATCCAGGCATAATCGCCCTTCGTGTAGTTGAACTTGCCGGTGATCACCGGACGCGGACCCACGTCCACGGATCCCGTGTACCGCTCGTTCAGGTTGCCCACGCCGTCAATCGAGAAGCTCAGGTTGTCCGGCTGGCCGGTCTGCATCGTCGTGATGCCCGAGATCTGCCAGTTATTGAAGACGTGGCCGAGGAACTTCTGCCCGAAGCTGTCGGTGGTCTTGATCAGCTTCGGCAGGTTGTAGACGTAGTTGAACACGAGGTTGTGCGTCCGGTGATAGAACAGCGGTCCATAGTCGGCCACCCTCATGTTGAACGGATGGTTCGTGGTGTAGTCATCGGTGGTCGTACCCAGCGCGCGCGACCAGGTGTAGGCCACGCCGAAGGTCAGGTCGCGCCCGAACCGACGGTTCGCGCTGATCTGCAGCGAGTGATAGTTCGAGTTGGCGCCGAACCCGATGATGCTCGTGTTCGCGTAGCCCTGGAACGGACGATAGAACAGGACGTTCTTCGTCGTCGAGCCGTCAAACTGCGGATTCGGGTTCAACGGATCCTGGTTCTCCGGAAGCCACGCCGAACCGTACGGCACCGCGTTCATGTTGTAGCGGTAGATGATGTGGTTCGACAGCGATCCCACGTAGCCGATGTCGAACAGCACGTTGTACGGCAGCTCCCGCTGGATGCTGACGTTCCAGTTGTAGGTCGTCGGGATCTCGCCGTTCTTGTCGAAGCCGTTGACGTTGGCCGGGAAGTAGATGCCCTCGCTGGCAGGCGGGATGGATGCCAGCTGCCCGTAGTAGAACTGCGGGCTGTTGGTCGAGGGCGGGTTGGGCAGCATATCGAAGACCGGGTTGCCCTGGAAGCGGTCGTAGAAGACGCCGCCGCCGAAGCGCAGAACGGTCTTCGGCATGAACTGGTAGGCGATGCCGAGGCGCGGCGCGAACAGAATGCCCTGGCCGTCGATCAGCCCCTTCGGGTAGCCGTCGCGCCCTGCGCGGCCCATGCCGTTGGCGTACAACCCGTCGATGAAACCGCCGCCGGCGTTCACGATGGCGCCCGTGAGCGCCCGCGG
>JBBFLJ010000023.1:0-74296 GCA_037481575.1 Bryobacteraceae bacterium
CACCAGACATCGGCATCGGTGGCGCAGGCGGCTGACACGGCGCGGGAGGCGATTTCGCGATGAGCCAGTACTACACGGCGACGGACCATTTCGTGCTCTTGCCGGCGATCCTGCTGGCGCTGTTCGGCTGCGCCACGCTGCTGTTCGATTTTCTGATCTTCCCGGAAGCGAAACAGCGGCGGTGGCTGCTGGTGTTCCTGGTGCTGGGGGAGGCATTCGCCGGGGTGGCGTTCTGGCGGCAGCAGGCGTTCTTGCTGGAGCACGGGGGCAATCTGACGGCGTTCCGCGGGGCGCTGGTGATCGACCATTACGCGCTGTTTTTCCACTGGCTGTTCCTGGCGGCGACGCTGATCACTGGACTGGTGAGCTACCGGTATCTGGAGGTGCGCGACGAGCACCACGGGGAGTACTACGGGCTGCTGATGCTGGCGCAGACGGGGATGTACTTCCTGGCAAGCGGGACGGAGCTGGTGACGCTGTTCGTCGGGCTGGAGACGATGGCGATCACGTTTTACATCCTGGTGGGGTTCCTGCGGGGGGACCGGAGGTCGAACGAGGCGGCGCTGAAATACCTGATTCTGGGGTCGCTGAGCACGGGATTTCTGGTGTACGGTTTTTCGGTGCTGTACGGGATTTCCGGTTCGACGCGGCTGGGCGAGATTGCGGCGGCGGTGGCGGCGCGCGATGCGTGGGATCCGGTGCTGGTGCTGGCGGTGGGAACAGCCGGTGCGGGTCTGCTGTTCAAGATCTCCGCGGCGCCGTTCCATATGTGGGCGCCGGATGCCTATGAAGGCGCGCCGACGATGATCACGGGATATCTGGCGACGGCGTCGAAGGCGGCGTCGTTCGCGCTGCTGCTGCGGCTGTTCGTAGGGCCGCTGGGACCGGCGCGGGAGAGCTGGGAGCCGCTGCTGGCGGCGGCGGCGGTGCTTTCGATGACGGTGGGCAACCTTGCGGCGGTGACGCAGACGAACACGAAGCGGCTGCTGGCGTACAGCTCGATCAGCCATGCGGGCTACATCCTGCTGGGGCTGATTGCGGGTTCGCCGACGGGGATCAAGGGCGTGCTGGTGTACCTGCTGGTGTACACGTTCATGACGCTGGGGGCGTTTCTGGTGCTGGTGTCGCTGGCGCGGCAGGGCATTGCGGGCGACGACATTCAGGACCTGCGGGGGCTGATGAAGCGGGCGCCGGGGCACGCGCTGTGGATGCTGGTGTTCCTGGTGTCGCTGGCCGGGATTCCGCCGACGGCAGGGTTTGTGGGCAAGCTGTTCATCTTCTGGGCGCTGATCGAAACCGGGCACTACATGCTGGCGGTGATCGGCGCGGTGTACGTGGTGGTAGCGATCTATTACTACTTCCGGATGGCGAAGGCGGTGTTCGTGGAACCGGAGGAGGCTGAGGCGGGGCCATTGACGGTGAGCCTGGGCACGCGGGTGGGGCTGGCGGTGACGGGCGTGCTGACGCTGGCCGTGGGCGTGTATCCGGAGCCGGTGCTGAGGCTGGCGCAGATGAGCATTTCGCGGTAAGGAAGGCGAGCGATGAGCGAGTTTTTTTCGCAGCCGTGGCTGATTCCCCTGATCGTGGGCGCGTGCATCCTGCTGCTTTCGCCGCTGGCGGTGGCGTTCACGGTGCTGATGGAGCGGAAGGTGCTGGCCGACATGCAGGCGCGGCTGGGGCCGATGCGGGTGGGGCCGCATGGGCTGCTGCAAACGATTGCCGACGCGGTGAAGCTGCTGCTGAAAGAAGACACGGTGCCGGCGGAGGCCAACCGGATCCTGTTCCGGCTGGCGCCGGTGGTGACGTTTTTCACGGCGGCGACGACGCTGACAGTGATTCCGTTTTCCCCGCGTTTTCAGGTGACGGATACGAACGTGGGGCTGCTGGTGATCACAGCGATGTCGTCGGTGGGCATTCTGGGCATCATACTGGGCGGGTGGTCGTCGAATTCGCATTATTCTCTGCTGGGCGGGCTGCGGTCGGGGGCGCAGCTGATCAGTTATGAAGTGGCGCTGGGGCTGTCGCTGGTGTGCGGCGTGATGATGGCGAACACGCTTTCGATGCAGGGGATCGTGCGGGCGCAGCTGGAGCGCGGCGTCTGGTTCGCGTTCGACAACTTCGGGCTGATGCTGATTCCCGCGGTGATCTTTCTGATCGCGTCGGTGGCGGAGACCAACCGTGCGCCGTTCGACCTGCCGGAGGCGGAGAGCGAGCTGGTGGCGGGGTTCCACACCGAGTACAGCGGCTTCCGGTGGGGCGTGTACATGCTGTCGGAGTACATCAGCATGTTTGCGATCGGGAGCGTGCTGGTGACGCTGTTTTTCGGCGGCTGGCTGCGTCCATTTCCGAATGTGGCGGCGCTGGAGATTCCGTTCAACTACGGGGCGCCGCTGGCGGTATTTGGCGGCTTCGGGCTGCTGTGCTTCTACCTGATGAAGAAGCAGCCGATCCGCGGATATGCGCTGGGGCTGGCGGCGGTGGGCGCGCTGCTGTGGCTGGTGGGGCTGGCGTTTCTGGTTCCGGCGTTCAACCGCGAGGCGGCACCGGTGTTCTGGTGGATGATCAAGCTGGTGGCAGTGCTGTACCTCTTCATCTGGCTGCGCGGGACGTTCCCGCGCTACCGGTATGACCAGCTGATGAACATCGGGTGGAAGGTGCTGATCCCCACTTCGCTGGGCGCCATTCTGCTGAATGCGGTCGTGGGGATGGCGCGGGCGGCGGGGTGAGCGGGCACCGCCCGCGAGTTGTGCGTCAGCCCTGGGCGAGACCGGCGCGGATATGGTTCAGGTGCTTCTCGCCGTGGGCGGCGTAGGTCTCGAGCAGGCGCTCGAGCGTCACGGGGCCGTATTCGGGGTGGTAGCCCTTGCGGGACCACGCGTCTTCAGGCAGGGAACGGAAGAAGGCGGCCCAGCGGGTGTGGAGCCCGTCGAGGATGGCGAGGGAGGGCTCGATGGGGCCGTGGGATGCATCGGGCAGGGCGGCCCAGGAATCCTGATCGTATGGCTTCAGGGGGGGATCGTTTTCCAGCAGGATGAAGCGGCAGCGGATGTAGGCGTGCATGTGGGAGTCGGCCAGATGGTGGATGACCTGCCGGGAGGTCCAGCCGCCGGGGCGGTAGGGACGGTCGAGCTGTTGCGGGTGGACGCCGGCGACGAGGCGGCGAAGCTCGGCAGGAAGTGTTTCGATTTTTTCAATGAGATGTTCGCGTGTCATGGAATCCCTCCAACTCCTGGGATCTGGTCAGGCTTCCCATTGTGACAGAACGGTGCGGCGGGTAGTGACCGGAGTCACTGCCTGAGGCGGTCGCCGGCGCGATGCTGGAGGCATGACAGCGGCGGCGCCAGCGGTTCGGAAAGAGAAGAAGGCGTTCCGGAAGCGCACGGGCAAGGACCGCTCGCAGCAGATCCGGTTCGCGGTGCAGGCGGCGTTTCTGTTGCTGAACGTGTGGATCGGGGCGGAGTTCTACCTGTGGGTGAGGGCGCATGAGGCAGGGCATGTGCCGCCGGTGAGCCGTCCGCCTGGTGTGGAGGGCTGGTTGCCGATCGCGGGGATGATGAACTCGAAGTACTTTTTCGAGACGGGGCGGGTGCCGGCGGTGCATCCGGCGGCGATGGTGCTGTTCCTGACATTTACAGGGTTGTCTCTGTTGCTGCGGAAGTCGTTCTGCGGGTGGCTGTGCCCGGTGGGAACGATTTCGGAGTATTTGTGGAAGCTGGGGCGGGAGACGTTTCGCAGGAACTGGTTTCTGCCGCACTGGCTGGACATCGGGCTGAGGAGCCTGAAGTACGTGCTGCTCGGGCTGTTCGTGTACGCGGTGGGAACGATGTCCGCGGCGTCGATCCAGCAGTTCCTGGGATCGCCGTACGGGATCATTGCCGACGTGAAAATGCTGAATTTCTTCCGGTATTTGAGCGTGACGGCGGCGGTTGTGATCGGAGTTCTGGTGATTTTATCGGTCTTTATCCAGAATTTCTGGTGCCGGTATTTGTGTCCATACGGGGCGTTGATGGGGCTGGCGGCGTTGTTGAGCCCGCTGCGGATCCGGCGCAACGCGGCGACGTGCATTGACTGCGGAAAGTGCGCGAAGGCGTGCCCGGAGAGGCTGCCGGTGGACAAGCTGGTGCGGATCCGCTCGGCGGAGTGCATCGGGTGTCTGGAGTGCGTGGCGGTGTGCCCGGTGGAGGAGACGCTGGACATGCAGGTACTGGGGCTGAGGCGGCGGGTGCCGGCGTGGGCGGTGGCGGCGGCGATCGTCCTGGTCTTCTGCGGAGCGACGGGGTGGGCGATGTGGGCGGGGCACTGGCAGACGCATGTGCCGCAGGATGTGTATCTGGAGCTGATTCCGCGGGCGCAGGAGTTCAGCCACCCGTAGGGAGGGGGCGGGGCGGGGCGAGGGGGAGGCGCTTCTTGAGGGCGGCGAGGAGGGGCTCGTTGAAGAAGTCGATGACGGGCTGCATGAGGCGGAAGCGGAGGACGACCTCCGGGAGAAGGCGGCGGGAGGTGGCGAGATCGGCGGGGAGTTCTTTCCAGAAATACCAGTGCTTGAACTTGATCCACTCGATGGCGGGGTGGGCCGGGGGGAAGCCTTTGGGCGGGCGGGAGAGGCGGTCGCCCTGCAGCGGACCGAGGGCGGAAAGGAGTTTCTTGTCGGCGAGAAGGGAGGAGAAGCGCTCGTGGTGATCGAGAATGTGGAGGCGGATGAGGCGGAGGTTTTCGGGGGTGGGCATGTAGACGCCGCCTGCGACTCCGACGTGGCGGGGGGAGATTTCGACATAGTAGCCGCCGGCGACGTGGCGGCCGAGATCGGAGCGGTAGAAGGAGGCGGCGATGTGGGTCTTGTAGGGGCCTTTGTCAGGGGAGAAGCGGGTGTCGCGGTAGATGCGGTAGATGGCTCGTTCAGGAAGGGTGACGGCTTCCGGGGCGAATGACGCGAGGGCGGCGCCGAGGGCGGCGACGAATTCTTCCATGGGGGCGCGGACTTTTTCGAGGAAGATCTGCTTTCGCGGTTCGAACCACTCCCGCGTGTTGTTGCGTTCGAGCTGCCGGAGGAACTTCAGCGCCTCGGGCGGGAAACCGGCAAAACTGGCGGGCATGGCAAGGGGTTCCCTACAATTGAGAGCGATGACGGATCTGGAAGAGGCGCAGCAGCGCCTCGCCGAAATCCCACTGTTACAGGTTACTCCCAATGAGCCGCTGTGGAAGCACACCCGGTTCGGGCTGGGCGGCGAGGCGGCGGTGTTCGCCTGCACGGAGGACGAGGCGGCGTTTGTAGAGGCAGTGCGGAGGGCGCGGGCGAGCGGCGCGCCATGGGTGGTGATCGGGATGGGCACGAACCTGATTGTGGCGGACGAGGGGTTCCCGGGAATCGTGCTGCGCTATGACGGGGCGCGGATCAACGTGCAGGGAAACCGCGTGAGGGCGGAGGCAGGTGCGGCGTTGCAGGCGCTGGTGGATGCGACGATCGAGGCGGGCTTGCAGGGATACGAGCCAATGACAGGGATTCCCGGCAACGTGGGGGCAGCCATCTACGGGAACGCGGGGGCGTATGGGGCTTCGGTGAGCGACCGGGTGGCGCGGGTGCGGTATTTCGACGGCAAGGAGATCCGGGAGACGGATCATGCGGGATGCGGGTTCCGGTACCGGGAGAGCGAATTCAAGAGGAGGCGGCTCAAGGGGGAGCCGTGGCTGATCCTATCCGCGGAATTTGAATTTCCGCCTGGCGATTCTGCGGAAATGCGGAAGAAAGCGGCTGACATTTTGTCGATCCGGAACCGGAAATATCCGCCGGAGATGAAGTGCGCTGGGAGCATTTTCAAGAATCTGCTGCTGGAGCGGCTGCCGGAGGCGGCGAGGGCGGCTGTGCCTCCGGCGATTGTGAAGGGGGGCAAGGTTCCGGCGGCGTGGTTTCTGGAGCAGGCGGGAGCGAAGGGGATGGCGCGCGGCGGGATCCGCGTTTCGATGGATCACGCCAACACGCTGTATAATGCGGGCGGCGGAACGGCGGCGGATTTCCGGGCGCTGGCCGAGGAGTTGAAGCGGCGCGTGCGGGAGAGGTTCGGGGTGGAACTGGAAGAGGAAGTGCAGTACATCGGATTCGGGGAGGGATGGCAGGGATGAGGGCCGCGCTTTTTTGGGTGTTCGCCGCGCTGGCTGCGCAAGGGCAGGCGCCGTTGAAGAAGGGGAGTCCGCTGGAGGCTCTGCCTGCAGATACGGAGATTCTGACGCATTTCGGCGAGCGCGCGGATTTTTCTCCGGACAACCGGCAGATCGCCTTCATGGGGAAAAGCTTCGGCGATGCGTTCGTGATCGACCTTGGAACGCGCATCATCCGCTGCCTGACGTGCAACGTGCCGGGAGCAGCGTTTCTGCGCGTGATGCACCTGGCGAACGGCGATTATCTCCTGATCGGACCGGAGAGGTTCACCGACATCCGCACGAGCCGGGGGCGGGACAACGAGCTATGGCTGCTGAGGCGCACTGCGGGCGCGAAGCCCGTGAAGCTGGGGCAAAAGATGAGCGAGGGGGCGGCGGTATCGAAGCAGGCGCTGCGGATCGCGTTCGCGGAGACGGCGGGGCAGAATCCGGAGCTGGCGCCGCGGCGGTCAAGAATCTGGGTGGCGGATGTGGATGTGGAGAATGCGGTGTTGAAGAACCGGCGTGTTGTGGTGGAGAGCCCGGACGATTCGTGCACGCTGGAGGCGCAGGATTTTTTTGACAACGACAGGAAGCTGACCTACACGTGCTACGAGCGGGGCGGCGGGGCGAGCGTGTGGACGGTGAACCTGGAGACGGGGGAGCGGGTGAACCAATCGAAGGCGATCGGCAGTTACAACGAGGCGGAGGGGATCTTCCCCGACGGGCTGCACACGTGCGTGGAGAGCGACCGGCAGGCGGTGCTGCGGGGGAAGACGCAGCAGTTCCGCGACATCGACATCTGGAAGCTGCGGCTGGACGGGACGGGGAAGAGCTTCGAGCGGCTGACGTTTTTCAACGACTACGAGGGATGGAAGGCATCCAATCCGGTGGTGAGCACGGACGGGAAGCTTCTGGCGTTTCAGGCGGCGCGATCGGCGGACGAGGCGGGCGTGGGATACGGCATTCTGCTGAAACGGCTGGCAAAGTAGAGGAATGGCGGTTTCCGGGAAGAAGGTGGCGCTGGCGGTGCTGGCGATAGCCGGCGGCGTGACGCTGTTGTTCATCGGACTGACGCTGGCGAACCTGGACCAGATCCGGACATCGGTGGCGGTGAGGCGCTCGGCGCGCCCGATTTTGCATACGCCGGCGGGGACGATGGTGATCGTGCCGGAGGGGGAATTTCAGGTTCCCGCGTGGGAAAAGCCTCCGAAACTTCCGGCATTTTATATTGATCAAGATCCGGTTTCCCGGGAAATTCTGGAGCGATTTCTTCGCGAGACAGGGCGGAATGGCGCGGCATTAACGCCGGAAGATGAGCAGGCCTTTTGCGAATGGGCGGGCAAGCGGCTGCCGACGGCGGACGAGCTGGCGAAGGCGGGCCGTGGCGCGACGCCTGAGAACGACGTAAGCATTTACGGGGTTCGGGGGATGGCGCGGGGCGGAGGCTTGCGATGCGCGCTGGACGAGCGGGAGGCGGGGAAGTTCCGCTGAGCGGCGCCGGGGATCAGGGAAGAGAGGGGACGTAATAGCCGGCGCGGCAACGGACTTCGGCAGCGCCGAGGCGGGCGCGCGCTTCGGGAGCGATTTCGACAGAGAGGCGGCGGAAGGCGCCCGGGGGCGCGGCGGCGGGACGGATCAGGAGGTTGTAACGGAGGCGGAGACGCTCGACGAGTTCGCGGAGGCGGCGTCCAGCGTCGTTGGAGCGGATCACCTCGCCACCGGTGGCCTCGGCGATGCGAAAGATGTTGGCGGGGGTGAAATCCGGGTTGACGTCCGGGCCTGTGGGGAGAGCCGGAGGGCGCGTGCCTTCGGGGACGATGGCGTTGACGACGGCGTTGACGGCGGAGAGGGCGCGGATGACCTTTTCGTCGGGCAGTTGATAGTGGACGCCGCCGTTGTCGGTGAGGACGATGAGGGCGCGGCGGCCGGAGAAGGGCGGGAGCTGTTCGAGGTAAGAAGCGGCATGGAGGAGGGCGTCGTTGAGGGAGGTTCCGGCGCCGAGGCCGGATTCGACGGCGGCTTCGAGGAGGGCGCGGGCGGCGAGGTCTTTTTCCGCGGTGAGCTCCTGCTGGAGGCGTGCGCGGCGGGCGAAGAAGAAGACGGCCACTTCGTCCTGCGGAGCGAGCTGGGCGAGCGCCTGGCGGCCGGTTTCGGCGGCGGAGCGGAGCATGCGGCCCATGCTGCCGGAGACGTCGAGCAGGAGGAGGACCTGCAAGGGGGCGGCGTCGTGGGCGAAGAATTCGACGGGGCGCGGGACGCCTTCGTCGCGGACGACGAAGTCTTCGGCGCGGAGTCCGGAGACGGGGCGCCCGTTGCGGGTGACGAGCACGTCGACGCTGACGAGCGCGGCGGTGGAGCGGAAGACGGGCGGCTCTTCCTGGGGCGGGGTTTGCGCCTGGAGGGCTGCGGCGGCGAGGATGGAGAGCAGCAGGCCCGCGGACAGCAGGGGGCGGGCTGCAGCAGGTGTCATGAAGAACATTATCGTCGGCACGGCGGGGCACATTGATCACGGGAAGACGGCGCTGGTGCGGGCGCTGACGGGGATCGACACGGACCGGCTGGAAGAGGAGAAGCGGCGGGGGATCTCGATCGATCTGGGATTTGCGCATCTGGAGGCGGGCGGGGTGCGGTTCGGGTTTGTGGACGTGCCGGGGCACGAGCGGTTCGTGAAGAACATGCTGGCGGGGGCGGGAGGAATTGATGTGGTGCTGCTGGTGATTGCGGCGGACGAATCGGTGAAGCCGCAGACGCGGGAGCATTTTGCGATCTGCCGGCTGCTGGGGATCCGGCACGGGATGGTGGTGCTGACGAAGAAGGATCTGGCGGACGCGGAGATGCTGGAACTGGCGCGGCTGGAGGCGGCGGAGCTGGTGCGGGGCTCGTTTCTGGAGGGCGCGCCGGTGCTGGCGGTGAGCGCGGCGACGGGGGAGGGGCTGGAGGAGTTGAAGGGGGAACTGGTGAGGCTGGCGGGGCGGGTGGCGCCGCGGGACACAGAGGGGATCCCGAGGCTGCCGGTGGACCGTTCGTTCACGCTGCGCGGGTTCGGGACGGTAGTGACAGGAACGCTGGTGGAGGGAAGGCTGCGGGCGGGCGAGGAAGTGGAGGTGCAGCCGGGCGGGCGAAGGTTGCGGATCCGGGGGTTGCAGGTGCACGGGGAGGCGGTGGCGGAGGCGGTGGCGGGCTCGCGGACGGCGGTGAACCTGGCGGGCGTAGAAGCAAGCGAGTTGCACCGGGGGATGACGTTGACGGCGCCGGGGGCATGGGAAGCGACGGCGGCGCTGGACTGCAGGGCGGAGCTGCTGGAGGGAGCGCCGGCGCTGCGGCACGGCGCGGCAGTGCATTTTCACGCGTGGACGGCGGAGACGACGGCGCAGGTGCGGCTGTTTGACGCGGGGCGTGCGCTGGAAGGCGGCAGTAGCGCGCTGGTGCGGCTGTTGCTGGATCATCCGGTGCTGTTGAAGCCGGGGGACCGGTTCATTGTGCGGCAGTTTTCGCCTCTGATGACGATTGGCGGGGGGGTGGTGCTGGACACGCAGCCGCCGTTGCGGGCGAAGAAGGCGTGGGTGGCGGCGCGGCTCGGGCAACTGGAGGGAGCCACGCTGGAGCAAAGGCTGGCACTGTGGGCGGAGGAGAAGCCGATGGGGGCGGATGCCGCGTGGCTGGCGGCGCGGGCGGGGCTGACTGTGGAGAGGCTGCTCGAGGCGGCGCCGGCGGCGGGACTGGTGCAGGTGCGCGGAGACAGGCTGCGGGTGGCGACGCGGAGGCAAGTACGGGAACAAGCGCAGAAGCTGCGGGCGCGGCTGGAGCAGTTCCATGCCGCCAATCCGTTGCTGGCGGGGATGCCGCGGGCTGCGGCGGAGCTGGATGCGGGCTGGCTGGAGGCGGTGCTGGAAGAGGACCGGGGGATTCTGGCGGAAGGGGAGGTGTTGCGATTGCAGGGATTCGCGCCGAAGCGCAAAGCAGAAGAGGCGGAAGCGGAACAGAGGATGGAGGAGGCGTTCCGGCGGGCAGGGCTGGAGGCGCCGCCGGTGAAGGAAGTGCTGGGGCAGGCGGGGCTGGACGAGGGGCGGGCGCGGACGCTGTTGCAACTGATGCTCAAAGACGGGCGGCTGGTGCGGGTGTCGCCGGAGCTGGTGCTGCACCGGGAGGCGGTGGAGCGGCTGAAGGGGATACTGCAGGGGAAACGGGGGCAGCGGTTCGGGGTGGGCGAATTCAAGGAATGGACGGGCGTGAGCCGGAAATATGCGATTCCGCTGCTCGAGTATCTGGACCGGGAGCGGGTGACGCGGCGGGAGGGGGACCGGCGGGTGGTGCTGTAGGCCGGAGAGGCACCGGGTCCCGAAAGCCAGATTTTTGCATCTGAATTGCGCCTTGCCTGTTGCAACCAGATTGCATTTCAGGATACATTGGCAGCAGGATGAGCTACTGGTCTTCCCCCCGGAGCTGCCGCTGGCGGAGATGGATGTTTCAAGCGCACCTGTATGCGGGACTGGCGGCGGGAGCGCTGTTGACGGTGACGGGACTGTCCGGGGCGCTGCTGGTGTATGCGCCGGAGCTGGAGGCGGGCGCGAGCCCGGCGAGGGAGCGCGCGGCGGGCGCGGCGGGGGCAGAGGAGACGGCGGCGCGGCTGCTCAAGGAGCGGCCGGGGATGCGGCTGCAGGACATCCGCTTCGACCGGCACGGGAATGCAAGCGTTTTTCATTTGCAGGAGGCGGAAGGGAGGGGCCGCGACCTGCACATTCTGGTGGATCCGGCGACGGGGCGCGCGCTGCGCGAGGCCGACCGGAGGGCGGGGGCGTGGCGGTGGCTGCGGGACTTGCACCACGATTTGCTGGGCGGCAAGACGGGGCGGAAAGTGAATGGAGCGGCGGCGGGGTTGTTGTTGCTGCTGAGTTTGACGGGAATTGCGGTCTGGTGGCCGGGGCCGGGGCTGTGGAGGAAGCGGCTGGGGATCCAGAGAGGAACGAGCTGGAAGCGGACGATGTGGGATCTGCACAACGCTGCGGGCTTCTGGGTCTGCGCGGGGCTTGCGTTCTTCGCTGCGACGGGGATGATGTTCGCCTGGCCGGAGGCGGCGAAGAAGCTGGCAGGCGTGCGCGAATGGAAGAAGCAGGAATGGCGGCTAACTCACAGCAGCGGGAGGCAGCCCGCGAGCGTGGCGGAGCTGGCAGCGGCGGCGGAGCGGGCGATCCCCGGAGGCAGGATTGCGCAGATCAAGTTTCCGAAGAAGGCCGGGGAGCCCGTGGAGGCGCGGGTGAAGACGCCGCTCGACGGCCACATGCACGGGCACAGCAGGGTGTGGCTGGATCCGGCAAGTGCAACTATATTGCATTATGAGGATTTTCGCAACCTTCCTGCGGGACAGCGGGCGCTGGCACTGGCCGGGCAGATTCACAAGGGGCACTTCACGGACGCCGGTTGGCCGGGGGCGCTCTTGCGTGCGCTCTGGATCCCTGCAGGGCTGGCGCCGGGACTGCTGTTTCTGACCGGGTTTCTGATGTGGTGGAACCGGGTGGCGGTGAAACGGCTGCGACAGGTGGAGCAGGCGGAGCCGGCGAGGAGACGGCGCGCGGCTGCGGCGGCGCTGGTGCTGGTTGGATTTGTGGCGCAGGCGCAGGCGCAGCGGGCGCTGGAGGGGCGGGTGGTGGACGGCAGCGGCGCGGCAGTGGCGCGGGCGAAGGTGACGTTGCAGGGATCGCCTGTCCGGGTGACGGAGAGCGGGGAGAACGGGGAGTTTCGGATTGAGCGGGCAGCGCCTGGATTGTTGACGGTGGTGATCGAAGCGGAGGGATTCGCGCCACTGGTGGCGCAGGCGCGGGCGGGAGAGAAGGCGGAGTTCCGGCTGGAGCCGGCGCCGGTAGTGACGATGGTGGAGGTGAATGCGGGGACGTTCGATCAGATCCGGCTGGACGAGGCGGTATTTCAGACGGGGCTGACGCGGGCGGACATCGCGACGCGCAACAACCGCCGGCTTTCTGACATTGTTGCGAGGATGCCGGGCGTGTTCATGAGCGGACCGCCGGGCGGAGACAAGGACGTGCGGCTGCGGGGGCTGGACAAGGAGTTCAGCCGAACGCAGGTGGACGGCGTGATGATTCCGGATGGAGGAGAGAAGCGGGAGTTGCAGTTGAACCGGCTGCCATCCTCGGCAGTGGAGAGCGTGCGGATCATCCGGAATCCGACGGCGGAGTTCGAAAGCGACGGGCTGGCGGGGCGGGTGGATGTGGAGACGCGCCCGATTCCGCAGAGGCTGCACGTGGACGGGCGGCTCGGGTATGGGGCGCGGCGCAACACGCTGGGGAATGCCGTGACGCAGGGGCAGGTGTCGGCGGGCGGGCGGTTCGGGCGCAGGTATGGATTTTCGGGCACGTTCGACTGGCTCGATGATGTGCTGCCAATCGAGCGAGCGGTGTTGTATCCGAACCGGAACGTGGAGAGCGACATCGAACGGCAGCCGCAGCGTTCGCCGAATTTCTTCGGGAACTTTGGCGTATACACGGAGCGGTTCGGGGATCTGCACCTGAAGCCGGTGCTGCTGCGGTTCGACAGCACGAAGGACCGGTTAAGGGAGGTGCACACGGGCACCGGGCTGCTGACGACGCGCGAGTCGGAATTCGAGTCGAAGGTGCAGCAGACGTTGGGGATGACGTTGAACCACCGCTATGCGCGGGCGTCGGGTTTGATGGTGGACACGCAGGCGGGATGGTTTGGTTCCGGGGAGGACAAGGACCGGTGGAGGCAGGCATACAAGGTGAGCGCAGGGGTGGCGTCGCCGGACAAGCGGACGCTGGAGCCGGAGTTCAAGACGGACAAGACGTGGCTGTTTTCGAGCGCGGTGTCGCTGCCGGTGCGGGCGCTGGTGTGGCAGGAGTGGAAGTTCGGCACGAGCCTGAGGTGGCGGGGGCGGGTGAAAGACCGGGACCGTTTCGAGGTGCAGCCGAGCGGGGCGGTGCGGTATGCGGGAGAGGCGAAGGACCGGTACCGGCTGGGCGAGGATTATGCGGCGGGATTCGTGCAGAACCGGATCCGGCTGACGGAGCGGCTTTCGTGGACGCCGGGCGTGCGGTATGAGCGGGTGAGGGTGGAGACGTGGTCGGCATCAGGCTGGGCGGCCCCGCGGGTGTTCGTGGACGTGAATCCTTCTTCTCACCTGCTGTACCGCGCAAGCGAAAATCTGACGCTGCGCGCGGCGGTGTCGCGGGTGCTGGCGCGGCCAAAGTTTGACGAGCTGGCGCCGTTTGAGAATGTTTCGGCGACGAAGATCGTGATCGGGAATCCGGACCTGGCGCCTTCGCGGGCGTGGAGCTACGACGCGGGGTTCGACTACGCGACGCGGTGGGTGACGTTTTCGGTGAACGGGTTTCACAAGGACATCCGCGGGGTGCTGGAGGAGGTGGGGACGGGCGAGTGGCGGCAGGGACGGGAGGTGTTTCAGGTGCGGAACGCTGGCAACGGATGGACGCGCGGGCTGGAGCTCGAGCAGCGGCTGCGGCTGGCGCCGTATGTGCCGCGGTGGGCGAAGCCGTTTTCGTTCTGGGCGAACCAGACGGTTCTGGACAGCGAACTGCGGGATGCGGCGGGGCGCGCGAGGCCATTCAAGGAGCAGCCGCGGTGGATCGCGAACTTCGGAGGGGATTTCAGCGATGAGAAATGGGGGACGTCGCTTTCCGTGATGGCAAACTTTGTGAGCCGGCGGTACGACTACAAGACCAACGGGGACGTGAGTTCGTTCGGCGGGTCGGCGAGCTTCGATGTGGCTTTGTATCAGAGGCTGAAGGGTGGTTTGCGGTTGTTTGTGGAGGGGAACAACCTGACCAACCGCGACCGCGTGCGGGACGAGAATCTGGCTGCGGGCGGGGTGCAGTGGCGGCGGGAGGCGTTCGGACGGACGGTGCTGGGGGGATTGCAGATCAGTTTCTAGAGCAGAGCGCGTGCCCTGGCAGGGGGTGTCCGTAGAGCGGTCGCTCTGGAAGCAGCGCGGCTCCGGCGCATTCCCCTCCGCAACGAGCGAGGCCGTGGAAGCGCGGGGGCAGGTGCGACCGAAGAACGCCGACCCGCTTCGGCCATGCCTGCCGGATGCAGAAGAAAACAAGATAAGCCAATTCTGTTTTTTCACCCAACGGGGTTTTCCTTCTTCTCCGGCTGCTCCCGTTTCCTGCGCCGGATCCCACTCACATGGCGTTCGAAGAATGCGACTGCCGCAGAGCTGCGCCGTCCTCGGTTCGCCGCAGGGCCAGTGCGGGCGCCAACCATACAAGGCGGCAAGGCGGCTGGCCCAAGTGTCGACGGAGTGCGAGCTTTCCCGTTTACACGCCCTGATCGCGGGCGAATCACGATGAAGGCTGATGCGGTTTACAAGACCGTTGGGGCACCCGGCGGCTTGCCGGAGAGGGCCGCTCAAGGCACGCGGCGCAACTTGAGCACCTTTGCGCGCATGGCCTGAACTGCTGCTTTGTCTTTCTGGTTGACGCCGCTGACGCGGATCTGGGTCCTGGAATTGCCGCGAACGTAGGTCAGCGCCACATCGGTGAGGTCGCCCTGATTCACCTGCCAGAAAGCCTTGTCCGGGTCGCCAGGGATGGCTTCCTTGCCACCGGCAAAATCATTGCTTCCACCGAATCCTCCCGGCGTGTTCAACGTTTCGATGCTGAGCAGGATTCCGTGCATGCCGGCACTGTACATGCACGTCGTTGATTTCCCGCCGGACCATTTCATCACCGTCCCTTTGCCCTTCTGAACCTTCATGCCGAGCGCCGCCTCCAGCTCAGCAGGTGTGTAGAGGCAGCCCTCATCGGATTCCGTGATGGAGGCGCTTGCGGTCAACGCAGAGAACAGAAAACAGGTCGCGGTCCAAAGTCTCAACGTCATGGATCTCCTCACAATCAGGAATTGTGGGTAGGGTATCACACCGTTCCGAGGCCCATCAAGGGCGGGGAGGAGTCCAGCGCCCTGTCCGCATCAGGGGGGCATCGAGCGCGACAAGACCACGCCGGAAGGGGAGCCGGCAGAAGGCAGTTTTCCCACAGGCGCGATTTGACGAGACAGCGCCATTCGCAGCGTTCGGGGAACTGCGCAACTGATGCAGCCTCGGGGTGAATGTCAGCGGAACCGGGTGAGCAACGCGGCCCCGGCGCGAGCGCCGGGGGAAATGCGCCCTGCGCTGGGGCGGAATTGGTGAAGATTGCGGAGGCAGGCCCTGCGCTTGCGCGCAGGAGAATCTCGCTTTCTGAGGGCGCGGGAGAATGCGCTGAACAACGCAGGCCGTGCAACCAGAAAGAGGCACCGCGGCCCCGACGCAAGCGTCGGGGGAAATGCGCAAACACAATGGAAAACGCAAGCAACGCGGCCTCGACACGAGCGCCGGGGGAAATGCGCTGGCCGTGAACTGGCGCGCAACGGAGCTTGGCGTACCGTGTGGGTGCAGGGGAGGGGAATCGAGAGGGAATTTTCAGGCCCGCTGAAATAAAACCGGAACCGGTTTGGCTCCGATATAGGAGCCAGATTTCTCATCTTTTCTCATGACCGAAATGGGTATTACAGTGGCCCGTTACTGACCGGGCCGGGGATTTTCAGGAGCGGGCGGCTGAGTTGCCGAAGGCGGGGAGGGCAGGCCGAGCATGCGGAGGATAGAGGATACGTAGTCGCGGGTTTCGGTGTACGGGGGGACGCCGCCGTAATGGTCAACGGCTGACGGACCTGCGTTGTAGGCCGCGAGGGCGAGAGGGAGATCGTTCTGGAAGCGGTCGAGGAGGAAGCGGAGGAAGCGAGCGCCGCCGAAGATGCTCTGTGCGGTGTCGAAGGGATCCTCGACGCCGAGCATGGAGGCGGTCTCCGGCATGAGCTGCATGAGGCCCATTGCACCCGCCGGGCTGACGGCGCAGGGTTTGAAAGCGGACTCCCGGCGGGCGACGGCGCGGAGCAGCATCGGATCGATCCCATAAGTGGAAGCGGCCTGGTGGAAAAGAGGGTCAAGTTGCGCGGCTGGCATAGGGGCGCAGTCCAACATGGGGACAGGAGCGGGAGGAGCCGGCCATGAGAGGCGCGGCTGGAGCAAGGCGGACTGGATCTGGAGATCGAAGCTGCCGACCGGCGGAACGAGGGAGGCCTGGCCTCCGGGCTCAGAAGGCGGATCGTCCGGCGTTGCGGCGGGGAGGTTCCCGTATCGGGGAGGCGAGAGTGCGTGCGGCGAGGTCATTGAGGCGAGCTGGCGCTGAATGGACGCGCGCTGCAGATCGAGAGAGGAAGACGGACGAGGAACGGAGATTGACTCCGCGTTGTCCGCCACCGGCAGTGCTGCGGATGCGGGGTTACTGGACTGAGAACGCGAAGACGGGGGGCGGGTCGAGTCCGGGGCGAGCTGGCGCTGGACGGAGGCGCGTTGCTGTTCGAGAGATGAGGGGGGCGTTGCGGACGAGGAGGGCGGTAGAACAACCGCGACGGGCGGGGCGGCGGAGAAGGAGCGGATCTGTTGAGCCTGGGTCGACAGCGACTGGAGCTGGCGCTCGACGGATTCGCGTTGCGCGGCAGCGGCGGCTTCCCCGGGGGATTGGGCGCGTGCGAGAAGGGCCAACGCGGCTGCGAGCGCGAGTCGCTTCACGAGAGTCGCATCGGCGGATTTCGGGGATTTCGCCATATTTCTTGAGGTCATGAAGGGGTAGGGGCGCAGGGGATGTGAGCGA
The DNA here is from genome assembly GCA_037481575.1 of Bryobacteraceae bacterium. Taxonomy (GTDB): domain Bacteria; phylum Acidobacteriota; class Terriglobia; order Bryobacterales; family Bryobacteraceae; genus JANWVO01. Next base: position 16,815 of record JBBFLJ010000023.1, read on the forward strand.
GACGCGGAATTCGAAGGGGACCGGAAGGAGGTTTGAGAGGGGAGCGCATTTTACGATGGTTTACGATGCTGGCGTAATCCGCTGCCGGGGGGCGGGCGTCCCTGAATGTGGCGATGAAGAAGCTCCTTTTGATTTGCCTGTTGCCGCTGATTGCCGGGGCGTGGGATGACGCACCGCCGGGGGTGGTGGCAGGACGCGTGACGTTCCGGGGAAAACCCGTGCCGGGCGCGGTGGTGACGGTGCGGCAAGAGGGGCGGCAGTGGACGGCGGCGTCGGACGAGGAGGGGCGGTTCGAGTTCACGGGCGTGCCGGAGGGGGCGGTGGAGGTGGAGGCGCGGCTGTTCGGCTTCGAGCTGACGAGGCGGACAGCGAGCGGAGCGGAGCGGGGGCGGGTGGAGATCGCGTTGACGATGCCTGCGCATGCAGCGGCGACCGGGCAGACGGGAAGCGCCGGGGAATCGACGGGCGAGGAGTGGGGGGCGCAGAGCAACGGGTTGCAGTCTCAGGCGATGGGGGTGAATGCGGATATCAGCGACGCGAGCGAGTCGTTTCTGGTGCAGGGTTCGCTGAGCCGGGGATTGCAGGAGGCGGCGCGGCCGGGGTTCTTCGAGTTCGGCTTTGCGGCGCCGATGATGGCGGGAATGCCGGGGCCGGGAGGAATGCCGGGTGGGCCGTTCGGGCCGGAGGTCCCGGCGGCGGGGCCGGGCGCGGGGCCGGGCCCGGTGATTGGAGGGGGAGGACCGGCGGGCGGGCCGATGGGCGGGCCCGGCGGCGGTATGGGGATGCGGGGAGGCGGAATGATGGGAGGCGGTCCCGGGGGAGGGCCCGGGATGCGGGCGGGGGTGGGGCCGGGGGCAGGGCGGATGTCGCCGGAAGAGTTCCGGAACCTGAGCCCGGAGGAGCAGGAGAAGATGAAGCGGGTGCTGGCGGAGCGGTTCGGGGGGATGCTGCAGCGGGAGGGGTTTGGGAACCGGGTGCAGCGGGCGCGGGAACAAATCCGGGGCGGATTGTTTTTCAATCTGCGGGACGATGCGCTGGACGCGGCGCCGTACGGGGTGAACGGGCGTCCGGTGGAGAAGCCGCAGTACACGCAGCCACGGTTCGGGGCGTCGCTGGGCGGGCCGCTGAAGCTGTGGCGGCTGTTCGGGGCGGACAACACGTTTTTCTTCGCGAACTACAACGCGGGGCGGGGCAACACGGTATACAACGGCTTCGCGGTGCTTCCGGAGGAAGCCGTGCGGGCGGGCGATTTCAGCAGCCTTGCGCCGCTGCAGCCGGCGGTGATCTTCGATCCGCTGTCGGGCGCGCCGTTTCCGGGCAACCGGATTCCTGAGGCGCGGGTGAGCCCGGTGGCGCGGGGGCTGCTTGAATTCATCCCGCTGCCGAACCGCCCGGGCGCGGTGCAGAACTGGACGCTTTCGGCGGCGCAACCGGTGTCGAACGACAACCTGAACGTGCGGCTGAACCGGACGTTGAACCAGCGGAACCGGCTGGCGTTTGATCTGGCGTGGCAGCGGCGGTATTCGGAGAACATTCAGTTGTTCGGGTGGCGCGATCCAAACCGCGGGCGGGGATGGAATGCGAGCCTGAACTGGAGCCAAACGCTGGCGCCGCGGCTGATTCACACGGTGAGCGCGCGGTACAACCGGAATTTCAATGCGCTGATCCCGTATTTCGCATACAGAGAGGACGTGGCGGGGAGGCTGGGGATCGAGGGCACGTCGCGCGATCCTGCGAATTTCGGCCCGCCGAACCTGAACTTCACGAATTACGGCGACCTGAGCGAGGGGAGCCGTTCGCGGCGGATGGTGCACACGTGGAGCTTCGCGGATGGATGGACGGTGGTGCGGCGGACGCACACGGTGCGGGCGGGATTTCAGTTCACGCGCACGCAGCAGAACACGCTGCTTGACCCGAACGCGCGCGGGACGCTGTTTTTCGGCGGGCTGTTGACGAGCGGGACGGATGCAGCGGGGAGGCCGCTGCCGGGTACGGGCAACGATTTTGCGGATTTTCTGCTCGGATACGTGCAGCAGAGCAGTGTGCGGTTCGGGCAGCCGGATACGTATATGCGGCAATCCGTGCTGGGAGTGTTCGTGCAGGAGGAGTGGCGGGCGCGCCCGGGGCTGACGTTGAACGCGGGGCTGCGGTGGGATGCGTGGCTGCCATTCACAGAGAAGTACGGGCGCATGGCGAACCTGGACATCGCGCCGGGGCTGGCCGGGGCGGCGGTGGTGACGCCGGGCGGGACGGGACCGTGGATGGGGAGCGTGCCGGACGGGCTGATCCGCGCGGATCGCAACAACGTGGCGCCGCGCGTGGGTCTGGCGTGGCGGCCGAGCCAGAAGAGGCGGACGGTCGTGCGGCTGGGCTACAGCGTGTTTTATGACGCGAGCGTGTTCGGCAACATTGCGCAGCGGCTGACGTATCAGCCGCCGTTCGCCGTGGCGGCGACGTTCAACACGTCGCCGGCGGCGCGGCTGACGCTTCAGCAGCCATTCCGCGGACCGCAGACGCAGACGCTGCTCAACTCTTATGCAGTGAATCCGGACTACCGGGCGCCCTACGCGCAGACCTGGAACCTGAACGTGCAGCAGGACGTGCGCGGGTATGTGGTGGAGATCGGGTATCTGGGAACGAAGGGCACGGCACTGGTGATCCAGAGGATTCCGAACCGCGCGCCGCCGGGCTCGCCGCTGGACAGCGAATTGCGGCGGCCGATTCCGTATGCGACGGGCTTCACGTATGACAGCCCGGAGGGCAGCTCGATTTTCCATGCAGGGCAGCTGCGGGTGGTGAAGCGGATGCGGCGAGGGGTGAGCTGGACGGCGCTTTACACGTTTTCGAAGTCGATTGACAATGCGAGCTCGATCGGCGGGACGGGCAACACGGTGGTGCAGGACGAGAACAATTTGCGGGCGGAGCGGGGGCTGTCGAATTTCGACGTGCGGCATCAGCTGCAGTTCAACGGAATGTTCACGTCGCCGTTCGGGCCGACGGGCGTGTGGCTGCGGCAGAGGAACAGGTGGACGGCGCTGCTGCGGAACTGGAATCTGAATTTGTCGCTGCAGGCGAATTCGGGGCGTCCGCTGACGGCGCGCGTGCTGGGGGCGGTGGCGGATGCGGGAGGGAGCGGAGCGACGGGAAGCGCGCGCGCCGATGCGACGGGGCTGCCGGTGAAGAGCGGACCGGGCTACTTCAACACGGCGGCGTTCGCGGTGCCGCCGGCGGACCGGTACGGGAACGCGGGGCGGAACACGATTCCGGGGCCGGGGAGCGTGGTGGTGAACGCGGGCTTCGGGCGGTCGTTCCAGGTTGGCGAGAGCACGAGGCGGCAGCTGGAGGTGCGGCTGGAGGGGCAGAACGTGCTGAACCATGTGAACCTGACGAGCTACGGGACGGTGGTGAACGCGGCCAACTACGGGCAGGCGACGGCGGCGGGGGCGATGCGGAGCGTGCAGTTGACGGCGAGGTTCCGGTTTTAAGCGATGCTGCGAAAATGGCTGGCCTGGATGATGTGCGCGGCGCTGACGGCGCCGGCGCAGGACGAGACGCCGACATTCCGGGCGTCGGCGAACCTGGTGATCGTCACCGTCTTCGTGCGGGACGCGCAGGGGCGTCCGGTGAAGGGGCTGACAAAGGACGACTTCGTGGTGACGGAGAACGGCAAGCCGCAGACGCTGCGGGTGTTCGAGTTTCAGCAGATCGAGGAGGCGGCTGCAGGAGAGGCGCGGATGACGGGGGAGGAGGGGGCGACGCAGCGGGCGGCGCAAGGGCAACAGACGGGCGCGGTGCTGCCGGTGCGGTACCGGGACCGGCGGCTGATCGTGCTGTATTTCGACTGGACGTCGCTGGATGAAGAGCAGCAGGTGCGGGCGAAGGAGGCGGCGGAGGAGTGGATCCGGACGAAGATGACGGCGGCGGATCTGGTGCGGATCGTGGCGTTCGGATCGCGGTTGCGAGTGGTGCAGGATTTCACGGGGGACCGGGATGCGCTGATCGAGGCGTTGCGGAAGTTCCAGACGGGAGAGATGAGCGAGCTGGCGGCGGAAGGCGCGACGGGGACGGAAGCGAGCGAGACGGCGGCGTTCGCGGCGGACGAGACGGAGTTCAACGTGTTCAACACGGACCGGAAGCTGGCGGCGCTGGAAGATCTGGCGCGATCTCTGGCAGCACTGCCGGAGAAGAAGGCAGTGGTTTATTTCAGCGGGGGGGTGAGCCGGACGGGGATGGACAACGAGGCGCAGTTGCGGGCGGCAGTGAACGCGGCGGTGCGGGCGAACGTGAGCTTTTATCCAGTGGATGTGAGGGGCTTGCAGGCGGAGCCGCCGGGCGGGGGCGCGACGGTAGCGACGGTGTCCGGGACGGGCTTGTTCAGCGGGCAGGCTCAGGGGCGGCAGCGGCAGAGGAGCTTCGACACGCAGGACACGCTGGAGATGCTGGCGGCGGACACGGGAGGGAGGGCGCTGTTCGACACGAACGACCTGGCGCTGGGGATTCAGCGGGCGCAGAAGGACATCGAGAGCTATTACATCCTTGGGTATTACTCGAGCGATGAACGGCGGGACGGGCAGTTCCGGCGGGTGGAGGTGAAGCTGGCGCCGGCGGCGCAGGCGCGCGTGCGGGCGAGGCTGGATTACCGGCGCGGATATTTCGCAGAGAAGGATTTTGCGGCGTTTTCGAGTTACGACAAGGAGAAGCAGCTGGAGGAGGCGCTGCTGGCGGGGGATCCGGTGACGCAGCTGAGGCTGGCGCTGGAGGTGAACTGGTTCCGGCTGGGGCGGAGCCAATATTTCGTGCCGGTGGCGGTGAAGATCCCGGGATCGGAGATTCCGCTGAAGAAGCAGGGCGGGGCGGAGACGACGACGTTCGATTTCGCCGGGCAGGTGAAGGACGCGCGGGGGGCGGTGGCAGCCACGTTGCGGGATGCGATCAAGATTCAATTGAGGGACGAAAAGGCGGGGCAATTGGGCTCGAGAAGCCTGATTTATGACACGGGATTTACACTGCCTCCGGGCACTTATTCGATGCGAATTGTGGTGCGGGAGAACTTGACGGGGAAACTCGGATCGTTCGACGCGAAGTTCTCGATTCCGGACCTGAACGGCGTAAAGGACGAGGTGCGGCTGAGCTCGCTGGTGCTGGGGGCGCAGCGGGTGCCCGTGAGCGAGGCAGTGGGTACGGCGGACAAGAAGCTGATGAAGAAGCAGGACACGCATCCGTTGGTGCGTGGCAAGGAGAAGCTGCTGCCGAGCGTGACGCGGGTGTTCCGCGAGGGGCAGACGATGTATGTGTATGCGGAGGCGTACGATCCGGAGGTGGACGCGGCGCAGCAGAAGCCGGCGCTGGCGGCGGCGCTCACCGTTTATCGAGACGGGAAGCTGGTGTATCAGTCGCGTCCTGCGGTGGTGACGGCAATGAAGGATGCGAAGAGCCGGGCGGCGGCAGTGGCTCTGGAGGTTCCGTTGAAGCTGCCGGCGGGGGAGTATGTGGCGCAGCTGAATGTGATCGACCGGATGGGGCAGAAGGCAGGGTTCCTGCGGGCGCCGATGGTGGTGGTGCGATAGGGCGCCGGCCGGGGGAGCGTCAGGCGCCGGTGGTGTGGAGGTCGCGGGGCTTGAGGCGCCATGTGGCAGCGAGCAGGAGGATGGAGGCGAGGGTGGCACCGAGGATGGCGTACAAGGCAGGGTCCCATCCGTAGCGCTGGGCGATCCAGCCGAGGCCCTTGCCCTGGACGGTGCGGCCCACGTAACCGAAGAGGCCGATGAAGCCGGCGGCGGCGCCGACCGCTTTTTTCGAAGTGAGGTCGAGCCCGGCGACGCCGAGCAACATCACGGGAGGATAGACGAAGAAGCCGACGACGGCGAACAAGGCAAAGTCGAGCCAGAGGTGGCCCGGGGGCGTCAGCAGGATGCCGGCGAAGGCGGCGAAGACGGGGATCATGCAAAGCAGGCTGACCATCCCGCGGCGGCCCTGCATTTTGTCCGAGAGCCAGCCCATGAGCAGGGTGCTGAAGATGCCGGCGAATTCGAAGGCGGCGGTGCTGAAGCCCCCGTCGGCGAGGCTGGCGCCCTTGACTTCCTTGAGATAGGTGGGGCCCCAGTCGAGGAGGCTGTAGCGGGCGATATAGACAAAGAAATTGGCAGCAGCCACGGCCCAGAGCCAAGGGTTCTTGAGGATGAAATCGACGAGCAGTTCGCGGGTGCCGAGTTCGCGTTCGGCAACGGAGACGGAGGCGGCGCCGGGTACGTTCTTGTAGGCTTCTACCGGCGGCAGCCCCACGGACTGCGGCGTGTCGCGGAGCCTGAGAAGCAGGTAGACGGCGCAGAGCAAGGCAAGCACGCCCGGGACATGGAAGGCAGAGCGCCAGCCGAAGTGCTGGGCGCTGTAGGCGGCGATGATTCCGGTGAGTCCGCCGCCGATGTTGTGAGCAATGTTCCAGACGGCGAAGACCGTGCCGCGCTCGCGGACACTGAACCAGTGGCCGAGCGAGCGGCCGCAGGGGCCCCAGCCCATGCCCTGGACGAGGCCGTTGAGCGTCCAGAGGAAGAGGTGGACCGGGTAACTGGAAGAGGCGCCGAACAGGAAGTTGCAGAGGGCGGTAAGGATGAGCCCGAGGGGCATGAAGTAGCGGGGGTTGGAGCGGTCCGACCACGCGCCCATGAGAAATTTGCCGACGCCGTAGGAGAGGGCGGTGGCGGCGAGGATGTCGCCGATCTCGTCTTTCGAGTACGACAGCGCCTGCCCCATCTCCCGGGAGACCACGGGAAGGTTGTTGCGGACGAGGTAGTAGGTGGCGTAACCGATGAAAGTAGCCTCGAGGATTTGCCAGCGGAGGCGCGGGTAGACTTTCCGGACCGTGTCAGGCGGCAGCGGCGGGGCGGGAGGCGCGGGGCGCAAAAAGGACAGGACGCCGGGCATGCGCACTTACTGTATGGCGTGCTGGGAGGGCAGGTCAAACCCCGCGCGGGGTGCGAACAACCGTCCGCGCCTTCCGGACAGAGGTCTCGAAAACGATTGACTCGTGCATGGCCTGCCATTAGAATCTGCACTGTCCAAACAAGGATTCCATGGGCGTGCCGGACTACACCGGGGGATCCAAGCCTTGCGATGGCCGCGTCTCCGGGGGCCGCGGACGGCACACCCGGCTGGAACCGATTCGAAATGCGGCCGCAAGACAGTTGAAACATCCGGCGCGCAAGATGGCTTTTGGCGGAAATGGCCGGTCTTCTTCGGCGTTTTCTTCGCACGTTGCGTGCGGGATCTCTCCGCAAGAAGGGTCTGAGTCCGTCCGCTCACGGAGGATTTCCGAAGGTGATGCAGAAAGCGAGGTCACAATGCAGCATTGCGCCAGACTGTTGATCATTCTTCTGATCCTGTTGACGGCGGCGCCGGCGGCGTTCGCGCAGTTCGAGACAGCCGAGGTACTGGGCACCGTGCGGGACTCGACGGGGGCAGTGGTTCCCAATGCGACGGTGACGCTGCTGAATGAGTTGACGGGCATCGAGGCGAAGACGACGTCCGATGCCAACGGGAATTACAGCTTCCTGAACGTGCGCGTGGGCCGTTACACGGTGACGGCGGAGGCGCCCGGCTTTTCGAAGTTCACGACGACGGGCGTCGCAGTGAATGTGAATGCACGGCAGCGGGTGGATGTGACGCTGCAGGTGGGCGCGGTGACCGAGATTGTGGAGGTGAAAGACATCGCGGCCACGCTGCAGACGGATTCCAGCGAGAAGGGACAGGTGGTGCGGACGGAGCAGATCGTGGAGCTGCCGCTGAACGGGCGCAATTATTCCGATCTGGCGCTGCTGGCGACGAATGTGCGCAAGTCGCCGATCGCGATGAGCGCGACGACGCCGCGCGAGGGCTCCTTCAACGTGAACGGCATGCGGAGCACGTACAACAATTTCCTGCTGGACGGGATGGACAACAACGCGTACGGGACTTCGAACCAGGGGTTTTCGAACCAGGTGGCGAGGCCGTCGCCGGACGCCGTGGCGGAGTTCAAGGTGATCACGAGCAACTTCAGCGCCGAGTACGGGCGCGTGGGCGGAGCGGTGGTGAACGTGGTGATGCGCTCCGGGACGAACCAGTTTCACGGCACGGCCTACGAATTCTTCCGCAACACGAAGCTGAATGCGGTGGGCTTTTTCAAGCCGGCGGGCGGGGTGAAGCCGACGCTGAACCAGAACCAGTTCGGGACGACGATCGGCGGGCCTTTCGTCAGGAACCGCCTGTTTTTCTTCGCCGCTTATGAGGGGTTGCGGGTGATCCAGAAGACGCTCTATTTCGCGACGATCCCGAACATGAACGACCGGGCGGGCATCCTGCCGGTGAGCGTGTACAACCCGCTGACAGCGACGCTGTATCCGGCGGGGACGCCGGTGGCGATGATTCCGTTCGCGCGGAAGGTCCTGAACGACCTGCCTCCGGTGCCGGCAGGAACGGGGCGGTCGAACAATTACCAGCAATTGATGCTGAATCCGCGGGATTTCGGCGATAAATATGACATCAAAATTGATGGCCAGATCAGCGGCAAGATGACTGGCTTTCTGCGCTGGAATCAGTGGAAAGACAACCAGTACTATTCTCCCTACATTGAAGGGCCTTCCGGCGGTTCCGGCAATGGTTACGTGCGCGTGCTGAGCCAGGCGGCTGCGGCCGGCTATACCTGGACACTGACGCCCACGTCGCTGCTCGAACTGCGGATGAGCTACACGCGGATGCGCGCCGGCAAGGCGCCGCCATTTCTGGGCGGGGCGAGCATGGAGGCGCTGTACGGAATTCCGGGCTTGCCCACGGCGCCGGACATTACGGGCGGTCTGAACACGCAGAACATCACGGGATTCACAACGGGGATCATCGGGCGGCAGGCGACGAACCCGCAGTTCCAGCATCCGACGGTGTGGAATCCGAAGGTGAACTACTCGCTGTTGCGGGGCCGGCACACGATCAAGACGGGCGCGGAATTCCACTGGATTCTGACGCAGGTGATGGACATCAACCCGGTGTACGGGCTGCTCGGCTATGCCGGGCAGTTCAGCCGCCCGACGTGCGCGATCCTGGGCCAGCCGGCGGGCTGCACGATCCCGTCGGATCCAGCGAGCTACAATCTGGCGGACTTCATGTTCGGGCTGCCGAGCCAGATTCAGCTTTCGAACTGGCTCGTGGGGAATTACCGGCAGCGGGACATGTTCTTTTATGTGCAGGACGACTTCCGCGTCAACTCGAAGCTGACGCTGAACCTCGGGCTGCGGTGGGAGTTCGCAACGCCGCGCTGGGAGCGCGACAACCTGCTGTCGAATTTCGACCCAGTGGGCGTGCGGATGATCCTGGCGCGGCCGGGCGGGATCTATGAGCGGGCGCTTGTGGACCCGGACTACCGCGACTGGGGACCGCGGATCGGCTTCGCCTACACTGCCACGCCGAAGACGGTGGTGCGGGGCGGTTACGGCATCAGCTATGTGTTCCACAACCGGATGGGCAGCGCGGACCTTCTGGGGATCAACGGACCGCAGGTGAATATTGCCACGATCAACCAGACGATTCCCGCGGGCGGGCCGGTGCCGGCGACGTTCCGTACCACCGTGAACGCGTTTCCGCCGGGGATGACGAGTCCGGAGAATTTCAATCCGGTTCAGGCCAACGTGTCCTACATTCCGCGCGATACGCGATGGCCGTACGTGCAGAACTGGTATCTGGGCATCCAGAGGGAAGTGGCGCGCGACTGGACGGTGGAGATCGGCTACACGGGCAATCACAGCCTGCGGTTGCCGATTCTCGGGGATTACAATCAGGCGCTGCCGAACCAGCCGGGGCAGAGCCTGGGGATTCAGGCGCGGAGGCCGATCCAGACGTTCGGCTCGATCACGTGGGTGAATCCGGCAGGACAGACGGTGTATCACGGGCTGTCGGTGCGCGCCGAGCGGCGGTTCAGCGGCGGGATGTATTTCCTGAACTCGTTCACGTGGTCGAAGGCGCTGGGCAACTCCGAGCAGGCGCTGGAGGACAACGCGGTGGTGCAGAACATCCGCGATCTGAAGAACGAACGCGGACCGACGAGCTACGACACGAAGTTCATCAACACAACGAGCCTCGTTTACCAGCTGCCGTTCGGACGCGGGAAGCGCTTCGGCGGCTCGTGGAATGCGGTGCTGGACGGCGTGGCTGGCGGCTGGGAGCTGAGCACAATTCACACGGCCTACTCCGGGCGGCCTGTGAATGTGATCTACACGCCCTCGGCGGCGTTCGACGTGACGGGGCGGCTGGCAGAATGGCGGGGCGGCGCGCAAATGCGGCCGAACCTGGTGGGCGATCCGGCGCGGCCCGCGGATGCAGACATGGTGCGGACCTACTGGAACCGGGCGGCATTCGCCATTCCGACGGACGCCTCGCTGCCGTTCGGGAATATCGGCCGCAACGCCTTCCGTGGGCCGGACCTCTGGCAGTGGGACCTGGCGGTGAACAAGCGCTTCCGGATTCCGGCGCGGGAAGGCATGGCGCTGCAATTCCGGTCCGAGTTCTTCAATCTGCTGAACCGGACCAATTTCGGGCAACCGGCGGCCAATGTGAGCAACGCCAATTTCGGCGCGATCAATTCGACGTTCGCGCCGCGGCAGATCCAGTTTGCGCTGAAATTGATCTATTAGGCGCGACACGGCGTTGTATTCCCTGCATCGCCGCGGCCCGGACCGGCCGCGGCGATGCATTCCGGCGGCAAGTGCAGAGCAGGGGCGGGATGCTGCAAGGAGAAAAAGTTTACATTCGCGCACGGAACGGCCGGAAGGCGGGCGCGTATCCCGCCATGTATGCCAATTGACAAGAAGCTTGTGGCGTTATTGCTGCCTGCGGCGGCGGCGATTGCGAGCGATTTTCTGCCGCTTGAGACCGGGAATCAGTGGACTTACAGGAATCTGGCCTCGGGACAGTCTTTCACGGTGCGCGTGGGGACGCCGCTGGCGACGCAGGACGGGGCAGTGTATCACCGGCTTTCGGGGTATGTGACGCGCCCGCTTTGGGTGCGGGCGTTGGCGGACGGAAGCCTGGTCTGGCTGGACGAGGAAACGGGGGAGGAGCAGACACTCACGTCCTTTGAAGCCGCGGGCGGCGGATGGTCGGAGGCGCCGTTCCGCGAATGCGATCAGGAGAACCGCGTGGCGGGCACACCGGCGCCGCACCTTGGAGCGGCGGGATGGTTTGCGCGGGCGCAACGGCTGGAGTACAGGTCTTTCGGATGCGCGGATGCCGGGGTGGAAAGCGAGGTGTTCGCGGCAGGGGTCGGGATGGTGCAGCGCACGGTGACGACGATTGCGGGACCGCGCGTGTATGAACTGGTGTCGGCGCGCGTGGGGAGGCTGGTGCTGGAAGCCGCACCGGCGACGATGTTCAGCGCGACGCTGGCGGAGAAGGATGGCGGCGGGCTGTCGGCGTCGCTGCGGCTGGTACTGGGGACGGGCGAGCCGGCGGATCTGGTCTTCCACGACGCGCAGGAATATGACTTCGCGATCTGGGACGAGCATGGAAAGGCGGTTTACCGGTGGTCTGACGGAAAGGCGTTCGCACAAGCTTTGCAGGTGAAGACGGTGTCGGGAGAGTTGCGCTACGAGGCGCCGGTGGAGATGGCACAGCCGCTGCCGGACGGGCGCTACGTGCTGGAAGCCTGGCTGACGACAGGGCCTGAGAGGCGCGGGTATGCGTCGATGGCGCCGTTCCGGATCGAGGGCGGGCGGCTGGTGCGGTAGCCGAGCAAGGAATCCCGGGGCTGCAAGGGCCGTGGCTCCCCGTTACTGCACGGGGCCGGGGCCGGTACGCGGCTCGAGGCGGATCTCCCCGAAGGCCGCTTCGTACTGCTGGACGTGCGTCAGCAGGACATTCAGCAGCGCCTTGGCCTGCTGCGGACTGAGATAGATGCCCTGGAAATTCTGGATGACGACCGATTCGGGGCCGGTCTGGCGCATGAGGCCGAAGGTGAGCAGGAAGTCCCACAGGCTCATGCGGACCTGAACGCTGTTGCAGTAATTTTCGCGATAATCCGGGCCGTTTTCGATCTGAACCACCGGTTGAGGCTGTGCAGGATGCATCGGTGGATATGGTAGCAGAGGTGCGGCTCCGCTTCCCTTCCCCTGCCGGGACGCGCAAAATGAAATGGGCGCCATGCAAGGCTCGTACCGTCCGGAGGATTTTCCGCGGATTGCGTGGCAGACGGGGCCGGTTCGCGTGCGGCTGGGCGAGTCGGCCCTGCTGGCCGTTCCCGCAGGCATGGTTGTGATCGAGGGCGAGGAGATGCGGCGGTTTCTGCGGGCCTCCGGCAACCGGATTGAGGGCCGCGAGATTGCGGTGGCGGGGCCCGAGGATTTGCGCTGGTTTGCCATCTTCAGCCGCGCGCCTGCCGCTGCAGCGCGCCGGCGCGCCGAATGGGTGGAGCATATTGTGGAGCCCGACGGGCGGAGGACGGTGATCCGTACGGTCATCCTGCCTGCCGGGGGCGAATTGTTCCAGGCGGAGATTCTGAGCGAGGAGGAAAACGCTTCGCTGGCGGCGGAGGAGTCTGCGGTGCTGCTGCGGGCGGTGGAGGCGGAGGCCGCGCTTTCCTGGCGGTGGCCGGCGGCAGCAGCGACGGTGCTGGCGGCGTTGTGGCTGCTGTTCAGACGGAGAAGAATGGCAGAGCAATCGAACGCCGGAGCGGGCGGATAGAATTCCGGAAATTCTGAAAATTGCGCTCGCGCATAGAGAGCGCGAGCAGCCGTGCGCGCCGGCGCGCTACAGCGGCCGGACCTGCGCCGAACGAGCACAGGGAAGCGTGGTGCGGCGGGCGTGCAGTTGGCGCAAGGGAGCCGGCATCCTGCGGGCGGCCGACTGCGGCGCTTGCGGAGCGAGCAGCGGGGCGCGGTTTACCTGGGCTTGTAGGCGATGCAGTCGATTTCGACTTTCATCAGCGGATCGGCGAAGGCCACGGCGACGGTTGTGCGCGCGGGGCGCTGATCGCCGAAGAACTCGCGGTAGACCTCATTCATGGCGGCGAAATCGTTGCCGTCGCGCAAATAGACATTGCACTTGACGACATCCGCCATGGTGGCGCCCGCGGCGGCGAGGATCCGCTGGACGTTGGACAAGGTCAGCCGGGTCTCGTGCTGGATATCGCCGTAGGAGAGCTGATTGGTGGCGGGATCGACGGGCCCCTGGCCAGAGACAAAAATAAAATCGCCGGCGACCACGGCGGGGGAATAGGGCCCGCGGGGCGCCGGCGAATCGGGCGGAAAGATGCGCTCAATGGATGCCATGCAGACATCCTATGAGGTTTTCTTGCGGCGCGTGCGGCGGACTTTTTCGCCGGCGCCCGTGTCGGCTGCTTTCTTACGAGTGACGCGCTTCTTGGGCTTGGGCGGTTCCTCGGGGAGCGGGATTTCGCCGGTGGCTGTGGGCTGACCGGCCACGATGGGCTGGACGAAGTCGAGTTCGCTGAGCTCCTCCTCTTCGGACTTTTCCGGCTCGGGCGGCGCGGGCGGGTAGAACTCGGCGCCGAGGTTCACGAGCAGGCCGCCCTCTTCGCGCGGCTCGAGACGCACGACGGTCTTGTCCTGGGCGAAGTTGAGGAACTCGGAGAAGCTCTGGAAGCCGTAGTTGGCGGGGTCGAAGTCGGGGTTCTCCTCCTTCATCCACGCCAGCAAATCCTCGGCGGTCTGGCTGCTTTCCTCGAACTCGAGGCGGTGGATTTCGAGGACGTCGCGCAGGAGGGTGAGGGCCTCGTCGGGGCGCGGCAGAGCCTTTTCCGGAAGCCTGTGCTTGCGCTCGATGAAGTAGCGCCCGCCGGAGCCCTTGACGCGGACGAGGTCCGCCTTCTTGAGCTTTTCGATGAAGTCGGAGAAGCTGCGGGCGCCGTAGGCGCTCTCGCTGAAGGTGGAATCGAGCTGCAGCATGGTGGACTTCAGCAGTCCGAGCTGGGGCTGGACGTTGCGGCGCTCGAGCACCTGGAGGGCGCGCTCGACGAGGGGCATGGCGAGGGCGAGGTCGAGCGGCTGCGGGCGGTTCTGCTGCTCCTGCTGGCGCTGGGCCTCGCGTTCCTTGCGGCGCTCCTCGCGCTCTTTCATGCGCTTTTCGCGGCGTTCGCGCCAGCTTTCGCGGGGCTGGGGCTCGGGCAGCGGCTGGACCTCCTCGGGCGCGACGTTCAGGAGCGATTCGAAGCTGATGAATTCGTGGCAGTTCTGCTGGAGGATGGTGGAGGTGAAGGCGCGGCCGCCGATGACGAAGACGGTCTTGCCGTACTCCTTGAGCTTGTTGACGAGCGGGATGAAGTCGGAGTCGCCGCTGACGATGGCGAAGGCGTTCACATGGTCGTGGGTGAAGGCCATTTCGAGCGCATCGAGGGCGAGGTTGATGTCGGCGCCGTTCTTGTCGCCGCGGGGCGAGGGGATGCGCTGCACCATCTGGACGGCGTTTTCGGCCATCTGGCGGGTGGCCGCCTCGTGGCGGCTCCAGTTGGCGTAGGCGAACTTGGCGACGATGTCGCCGCGCTCCTTGAGCGCGTTGAGCACGAGCGCGACGTCGAAATCGCGGCGCAGGGTGCTTTTCACTCCGATTTCCGTGTTGTCGTAGTCGATGAACACGGCGATGTTCAGTTTGTCCTGCATGGGGTTGTACAAAATCCTAACAAAATGTTTTGGGCAGGGCGAGCCTGGCGGCCCGGAATCCGGGCCGGTGCGCGGCGGCCGGCGCGATGGAGCGCGGGCCGGACGGTGATCGGGCGTCCCCCTGCCAGTGTCTCTTCCGGCGGCGCGGGCCCCGGCGGGGCGCGCCGCACGCCTCCCTGGCCTTCGCGCCGGCCGGGCGCTGTCACGGGCGGCTGCCTCGGGCGCGCTCCGGATCAGGAGGCGCGGCGCGGCAAGCGGGGCAGTGCAGGGCCGGTGCGGGCCGTAAAGATTGTTCTTTCTCGCCGCCTCCGGCGGGCAGACGTTGCGATGAGGGCAAGGTCCGCGCGACAGGGGCGCCGGGCAGGCCTGTTTCGCTCAACCGAGGATCGAAACCAAACCCGCCACTACCAGTATAGACCCGGCAGTGGGCCGCCGGGATTCGGGAGAATCCGCGCGGCGGCGGAATCAGCCGCGCGGCGGGGCGGGGGCGGCGGCTAGATGCGGTGGAAACTGCGGAGGATGTCGCGGTTGGAGTAGCGGAGAGCGACGGGGCGCCCGTGAGGGCAGCTCATGGGGTAGCGGGTGCGGGCGAGTTCGCGGACGAGCCACTCCATCTTTTCGGGTTCGAGGCGGGTGTTGATCTTGATGGCGGCGCGGCAAGCGAGCGAGGCGGCGAGAGCGCGGCGGAAGTCCTCCGGCGTGGCGCGGCGGAACTCGGCTTCGGCGATTTCGAGGATCTCGAAGAAGACCTGCTCGGCGGCGGCGGGCGGAAGATCAGCGGGCACGGCTTTGACGGCAATGGTGCGGTGTCCGAAGGGCTCGGTTTCAAAGCCTGCGCGTTCGAGTTCGGCAGCGATGCGCTGGTAGTCGGCTTCCTGGGCGGGCGTGAGGGTGAGCACGACGGGCAGCAGAAGGCGCTGCTGTTCGGCGCGCCCCCGGGAGAGGCGGTCGAGGAAGCGCTCGAAGAGGATGCGCTCGTGAGCCACGTGCTGATCGATGATCCACAGTCCGTCGCGCCCTGCGGCGATGATGAAGCTTTCGTGGAGCTGGCCGAGGATGCGGACGTCTTCAAGGGAGGCCATCGACGAAGGCACGTCGAGGGCGGCGGAGGCGGGGAGGTCGCCATGGGTGTCGGGCACGGGGAGCCGTGGGGCGCC
Organism: Bryobacteraceae bacterium; assembly: GCA_037481575.1. Lineage (GTDB taxonomy): Bacteria > Acidobacteriota > Terriglobia > Bryobacterales > Bryobacteraceae > JANWVO01. The sequence goes on from JBBFLJ010000023.1 coordinate 32,602, forward strand.
TGCGGGTTCCGGGGATGGAGTGGCAGGCGGCTCTGACGGGTCGGGCAGCGGGGCGGGCTGGAGGTCGAGCCGCGGTTCGGGCGCGGGGGGAGGCGTGAGCTCGAGCCCGGGCAGAACGGGACGCGGGGCGTCCGGGCGGATGCCTGTGTAGCGGAAGTCTTCGAGAGCCTGGGAGAATTCGCTGAAAGGCAGGCGGGCAGCGGGCTGGGAGGCAGGAGACGGCAGAGGCGAGGGAGCGGAAGGAGGAGGGGCGGCGGGGGCGGGGCGGCTGGCGACGAGCGCTTCGCGGAGGGAGTCGCGAACGAAGTCGTGGATCGCGCTGGCGGCGCGGAAGCGGACTTCGGTTTTCGACGGGTGGACGTTGACATCGACCTCGGCGGGGTCGCAATCGAGGAAAAGCAATGCGAACGGGAACGCCGAGGGGGGCATGAGGTTGGAATAGGCGGCGGAGATAGCGTGCAGGAGGAGGCGGTCGCGGATGAGGCGGCGGTTGACGAAGAGGAAGATCGAATTGCGGTTGGACTTTTGCACCTGGGGGCGGGAGATGAACCCGGAGAGGGTGAGGCGACCGTCGAGCGCCGTGCGGGGCTCGAGCTCGATGAGTTCCTCGAGAGTTTCCGCGCCGAAGATCTGGAAGACGCGCTCGGCGGGGGTGAGGACGGGCGGAGCGTCGAGGAGCGTGCGGCCGTCGTGGGAGAGCTCGAAACTTTTCGAGGGATGGGCGAGGGAGTAGTGGGTGACGAGGGAGGCGATGTGTGCGAGTTCGGTCTGCTCGCTGCGGAGGAACTTGCGGCGGGCGGGGACGTTGAAGAAGAGGTCGCGGACGGTGATGGCGGTGCCCGGAGGGCGGACGCATTCGCCGACGGAGAGGATGCGGCCGCCGGCGACTTCGACGCGGGCGCCGGAGGATTCTTCGGCGGAGCGGGTTTCGATGACCATGCGGGAGACGGAGGCGATGGAGGGGAGCGCCTCGCCGCGGAAGCCGAGAGTCGAGATGGATTCGAGTTCCTCGACGCTGGAGATTTTGGAGGTGGCGTGGCGTTCGAGGGCGAGGAGGGCGTCGTCGCGGAGCATGCCGCAGCCGTCGTCGGAGACGCGGATGAGGCGGCGTCCGCCGCCCTCGGCTTCGACGCGGATGGAGACGGCGCCGGCGTCGAGGGAATTTTCGAGCAGCTCCTTGACCACGGAGGCGGGGCGCTCGACGACCTCGCCGGCGGCGATCTTGTTGGCGACCTGGTCGCTGAGGACGTGGATGCGGCCCATGAGAAGAAGGCGGGCCGCAGCGTGGCCCGCCTTTTTATCTTAGGGGTTTGGATGCGTCAGTCGATGATGATGCCGCGGTCTTCGAGCAGCGTGCCGAGGCGCTGCTGGAGGATGAGGAGGTTGCGCTTGTAGTTGACGGTTTGGTTGACGAGGTTGGACTGGGCGTTGGCGAGGTCGTTCTGGGCGGAAAGGAGGAAGAAGATGTTGATGACGCCGAGGTCGTAGCGTTTCTGGTCGGCCTCGACACGCTTCTGGGCGTAGTCGACGGCGATCTGGGCGAGGCGGACGCCCTCGCGGCTGCTTTCGACGTTGGTGATCGCGTTGAGGACTTCCTGGCGGATTTGCTGTTCGAGCGCGCGCTCGCGGAGGGCGGCGAGCTTCTTGTTGACGACGGCGTCAGCGAGGTTGGCGGCAGCGGCGCGGTCGCGCAAGGGAAGCTGGAGCTGGAGGCCGAAGGAGAAGGTGTTGAAGTTGAAGTCGAACATCATGCGCCACGCGTCGGCCGGGCCGCCGGGGACGAAGACCGGGGTGCCGGAAGTGCGGCTGAAGCCGGGGCCGCCGCGGCCGAAGGTCTGGTAAGAGCCGGTGAGGTTGAAAACAGGTTTGATGGCGTTGAGGGCGTTCTGGATCTGGAGGTCGTTGATTTCGAGCGTGGTGCGCTGTGCCTTCAGGTCCGGACGGTTTTCGAGGGCGATCCTGACGAGTTTCTCGCGGTCGTAGGGTTCGGGATCAGGCGGGCGGGTGACGTCCTCGGTGAGTTCGATGGGCAGGTCGCGGACGTCGGGATCGAGATCGGCGCCGATCTGCCGGCGCAGGGCGTCCTCGAACTGGCGCAAGAGGTATTCGGTGCGGGTAACGTTGATGCGAGCGATGGCGGCGTTCTGTTCGGGCTGGAAGCGCTCCAGTTCGCTGGTGGCGCCAAGCTCGATTTCGCGGTTGGTGCGTTCGAGGGCGGCTTCGGCGAGCTTGAGCGCCTGCTGGTTGACCTTGAGGCTTTCGCGGGCGCTGATGACGTCCCAATAGGCCTGCTCGGCGGTGACGAGCAGGCGCAGGATGGCGTCGCGCACGTTGAACTCCTGCTGGCGGCGGCTGGCGCGGGCGATGGTGATGGGCAGCTTGGTGATGTAGGGGCCGCGGCCGCGCCAGAGGGGCTGGGTGAAGCCGCTCTGCCACGTGGTGGTGTAGGCGGGGTTGAAGAGAGCGAACTGGTCGTTGGTGGAGAGCTTGGACCAGTTGAGCTGGGTGAAGACGGTGGTGGATGTCGGCAACAGCTGCTGGAAGCGCGTGTTCAGGGGCTGGTTGAGCTGGCTGACGACAGTGGCCCCCTGCAGCTGGTTGATGGCGGGCGTGTTGGCGCGGGTGGCGTTGAAAGTGGAGGTCAGCTGGGGATCGAAGATGGAGAAGGCGCGCTGGATGGCGTTCTTCGGCACTTCGATCGAGAGGCGCTGGATGGCGATGTCGGTGTTGTTGGCGAGAACGAGGTCGAGGTAGTTTTTCAGCGAAAGGACGAGCTTGCCGTCGACAACAAAGTCCTTCAGGCGCACGGGCGGCTGGATGGTAACCCGGGTATCGCCGGGCGAGAAGACGCGGCGCATCCACGCGCCGGAACCAACCCATGGGGCGGAGGCGTCCTGAACGGCGAAGTTCATGCGCGCTTCGGCGCCTGCGCCGACGGGGGGTTGGGCGGTTGTGGATGGCGCGGGCTGCGCGGGAGCGCCGGGCTGTTGCGCAGGCGCCGGCGCAGCCGCGGTGGAAAGAGAGACAGGCGCCTGTTGAGCAGGCAGAACAAGGGCGGTGATAAGAAAGACAGCGATACTGCGCATGGATTTGACCTGAGGATTCTGGCAACTACTCATAACGGATGGCTTCGATCGGGTCGAGTTTGGCAGCCTGCACGGCGGGGTAGATGCCGAACAGCAACCCGATGCCGACGGAGACGCCGAATGCCACGGCGATGGAGGTGAAGGTGACGACCGTGGACCAGCCGGCGGCGGCGGCAATGATCTGAGCCAGAGTAACGCCGAAGAGGATTCCGAGGAAGCCGCCGATCATGGAGATCATGACAGCTTCGGTGAGGAACTGACGGACGATGTCCGACTGCCGGGCGCCGATGGCGCGGCGGATGCCGATCTCGCGTGTGCGCTCGAGCACGGTGGCGAGCATGATGTTCATGATGCCGATGCCGCCGACCAGCAGGCTGATGCCGGCGATGCAGATCATGACGACCTTGAAGATGTCGCTGGTGCGCTTTTTCTGTTCGAGGAGCCCGGCAGGGACGGTGACGCTGTAGTCGCCGGCGTCCTTGTGGGTGGCGGCGAGGATGGCGTTGATCACGGCGGCGGTTTCAATGGAGTCGACGCCGGATTTCACCTTGAGGTAGATGCCGTCGATTTCGTCCTTGAGGAAGCTGTTCTGGTCCTCGAAGCGGAACATGACGGTGCGCAGGGGGCTGACGACGAGGTTGTTGCGGGAGAGGATCTCGACGCCCTCGACGTCGGTGTCGCCGCCGGCCTGCTGGGCCATGACGCCGATGACCTGCAGCCAGACGTCGTTGATCTTGATGTACTTGCCGACTGCGGGCTCATAGCCGAGGAGATTGACCTTGGCGGTTTCGCCGAGCACGCACACGGGGGCGGCGGTGGCGTTTTCCTCCTCGGTGAAGAAGCGCCCTTCGACGAGGCGGATGCTCTGGATGTCCATGTAGGAGGGCTCGACGCCGATGAGCATGGGCAGCTCGGCGGAGGTCTTCGGCAGCACCTTGGTGGGCTTGAAGCGCTTGCGCGGGGTGGCCTTGTCGATGCCCTGGGTGTTTTCGAGGATGGCGCGGTAGTCGCGGAAGGTCATGCCGGGGCTGATCTGGCGGCGCGCCTGCAGCTCGGTGCGGTCCGTAGCCTCCTTGGCTTCGATGATGATGTTGTTGACGCCGAGCAGGTCGATGTAGGAGAGCATCTCCTTTTCGACGCCGGCGGTGATAGCGAGCATGGCGACCACGGCTCCGACGCCGAAGATCATGCCGAGCATGGTGAGCAGCGTGCGGAGCTTGTGGACAAGGAGGCTCGAAAGCCCCATGTAGATTTCGGGCAGATAGGCTTCGAGGAGCGCGACCATGGCTTACTGTCCCCCCTTCGTGCCCATCGGCATGACGGCAGCCGCGCCGCCGGACTTCTTTTGCTCCTGCTTCTTCTTGCGCTCTTCAGGCGAGACGGTGGGATCCTGGAGCGCGATGATCTCGCCCGGCTGGAGGCCGGAGGAGATGATGGAGACGGTCTCCGAGCGCTTGGCGATCTGGATCTGGCGGGGCTCGAAGCGGTCCTTCACCTTGACGTAGACCACGGGCTTGCCGTCTTTCTCGAAGATGCTCTGGTTGGGCACGTAAATGGCGTTGGGCACCTTCTCGACGATGATCTCGACGTCGGCGAGCAGCCCCGGCCGGAGCAGGATTTCCATGTTGTCGCTGGCTTCGGGCGGCGGCGGCAGCTTGGCATTTTCGAGGTCCTTTTCGGTGAAGGGGCCAAGGATGGCGGGCGCGCCGCCGCCATTGGGGCCGCCGCGGCCGCCGGGCGCAGCCGCCTGCATGGGACCGCCATGCGGAGCGGCGCCGGCGGGCGCTCCGGGCTGGCCTTCGCCGCCTTCGCGGCGCGGCCCGCGCTGCGGCAACTCGATGCCGGCCTTCTTTGCCTCTTCGCGCAATTTTTCAAACACCGAGCGGCGCTCTTCGGGCGTGAGCTCCATGAGGCTCTTGCCGCCGAGGACGTTCTTCATGATCTCCTGCATCTTTTTCTGCTGCTCAGGGGTGAGATTGGCGCCGCCGAACATCATGCCTCCGCCGCCGCCCATCATCATGCGGCGCTGCCCCTGGCCCTGCGCCTGATCCGGGCCGCCGGCCATGCCGGGCATGCCGCCCGGAGCGCCCTGCATCTGGCCTCCGGCGAAGGGCAAGGAGATCGCAGCCCCGCCCCCGCCCATGCCGGGCATGGCGCCGCCGTTGGCGATCGCCGACAGATCCGGCATGCCTCCAAACATGGAGAAGGTGGGCTGGGCGATGGGCTTCTTGCGGTTTTCCTCGGCGGTCGCGAGGATGCGGGCGATCTGTTCGGGCTTCGCGCCAAGCTCCTTCAGCAGCTCGCGCATGTCGATGGAGAACAGCACGTCGAATTTCTTGCCGGGGTCGGAGCTGAAGACGTTGGCGCTGGCAGTGCCGCTCATGGACTTGATCTTGCCGTGGAAGACCTTGCCGGCGAGAGCATCGAGGCGGATGAGGACGTCCTGGCCTTCGTGGAGGTTGGCGCGGTCGAGTTCTCCGATGCGGGCGATGACCTCGAGTTCAGAGAGGTCGAGGATCTCCGCCACGGGCATGCCGGGCTGGACCTGGTCGCCTTCGCGGATGTCGGGAATCTGCGTGCCGAACATGCCGGAGAAGCCGGCGCGGTTCTGCTTGATGGCGACGAGACCGCTGATGGGGCTGAGGAGCTTGACCTGGAGCAGGCGCTGTTTCTCGCGGTTGATGTCGAGCAGGTTGCGGTTGCGCCGCTCGCGCAGGACGTTCAATTCCGCGAGCGCCTGTTCCTGTTTGGACTTGATGTCGCTTTCGAGCTGCCGGAGGCGGCGCTGGGCCTCCTCGAGATTCAGGAGGTTCTTTTTCTGGTCGATGGCGGGCAGCAAGGGATTCTTCTTGACCTCGAGTTCCGCGCGGCGGACGGCGTAGCGGGCGCGGAGCAGGTCGACCTGATCCTGGTTGTTGCGGATGGCGAGGTCGGCCTGGGCCTTCTTGATCTGCTCGTCGACCTGTTCGAGCTCGAGCTGGCGCTGTTCGAGGCGGGAGAGGACTTCGGAGTCGTCGAACTCGACGATGAGGTCCTTCTCGCGGGCGAAGGCACCCATGGGGGCGAGCTTGGTCACCTGGACGGTGCCGAAGAGGTTGGGGGCGGTGAGAGTGGCGGAGCGCACGGCGCGCAGCTCGCCGCGGGCGAAGCTGCGGACGACGACGTCGCCGCGGCGGACGCGCGTGGTGGGCACCGACTCCTGCCGGGAGGGCAGCCCCTGGATGAACCTGTAGATGCCGTAGCCGGCGCCGAGCACAGCGACGACCAGCAGAATTCTGTAAAACGCCTTTTTCATGCTCTTCCGTCTCATGCCGCGCGGCGGGCTCGCGGGAGCGCGAGGGCGCCGGCGGCGGGATGTCCTGTTACAGCTTCTTGGCCCGTTTGGCGACCTCGGCGGGGTTTTCGAGCGCGATGCGCTCGCCCTCGCGGAGGCCCTTCAGAACCACAATGTCGTTGTCGTTACGCTTGCCGACTTCGATGGGGCGGGCTTCCCATGCGCCCGTGCCCCTCTGGATCCAGACGTGGGGCCTGCCGCCCTGCATGAAGCTGGCCTTGGCAGGGATCAGCAGGACATCGGACTGGCTTTCCAGCAGAACGATGCCCGTGGCGCTCATGCCGGGGCGGAGGCGCGGGTCGGTCTGCTTGAGCGTGGCGCGCGCGGGGAACTGCTTTTCACTGGCGGCGCCCCAGCCGCGGAAATTCAGGGACGCGATGGGGCTGATCCAATCGAGGGTCGCGTCGAATTCCTTGTCCTGGATGGCGTCGACACGCACCTTCACCGACTGGCCGAGCTGGATCTTGCCGCGGTCGACCTCCTCGAACTTGAGTTCGATGCGCATCTCGCCGAGGTCGGGGATCTCGGCGATGGGGGCGCCGGTCCACGCGGTGTCGCCTTCCTTGAAAGGCGGCGGAGTGGAGCCCCAGTTGCCCTGGGCGCGGAAGTTGGGCAGCACGTTCAGGATGCCGTCCGAAGGAGCACGGATCACCATCATCGAGAGATACTTCTTCACGCGGTCCATGTCGCGCTGGGTCTTGTTCTTGCGCGACTCGAGGCGCTCGAGTTCGGCGCGCTGCGTGACGTCATGGCTCTTGACGGTGGCTTTGACCTGCTGGAGGGCGCCTTTGGAGAGTCCCACGTCGATGCGCGTCTTGGCGCCTTCGATTTCGGAGAGGATCTCCGCCTTGGAGGCTTCCAGTTCGGCGCGCTGGACGTTGTACTCGCTGGTCATGAGGTTCATGGCGTCCGCTTCGTCCGTGATCTTGTGGCTCGCTTTGGTCTGGACGATTTCGCTCTCGACAGTCCGGGCGTTGGTGACGAAGTTGAGGTAGTAGTTCTCGTACTGCGCGGTATCGAATTCGACGACGACATCGCCCTTCTTGACGGGCTTGCCGGACTCGGCGAGGCGGACGATCTTGGGGTTGGGCACCTGCGGCGCCATGAGGATGGTGGAGCGGACGGCGCGAATTTCGCCGCGGGCGCGCACGGTGAGCGTGAATTCGCCCTTGCGGACGGCGACGGTGGGCACCTCGACGGGCTTGGCGGCAGCGTAATAGTAAGCCGCGTATCCGCCGCCTGCCAGAATCAGCAGCAAGGCGATGGTGCCGAAGATCCGGCCCTTGCCGTTCTTCTGGCCGAGACGCTTCGCTTTGACTTCCTTCGACATTCCTTACTCCTGCCAGGGGAAGGGGCGCCGGCGCGCGATCAGCGCGGGCATGGTTCCCCAGAGAATCACGGTGGGCACGGCTTGAGCGCCCTTTTCCGGCAGCGGCGGCCGCTCGAGGGCGACGATTTCACCCTTCTTGAGGCCGGAGGCGACCGCAGCGTGGATAAAGTTGGCCAGCCGGATTTCGACGGGGCGCTTTTCGAACGAGTCGCCGCGCTTGACGAAGACGAACGGAGCGTCGCTGTCCGGCTCGCGGAAGACGGACTCGCGGGGCACGAGGAGCGAGTCCTGGGCCTCTTCGATGAGGATGTCGGCGCTGACGCTGAGATCCGGGATCACGCGCGGGTCCATTTTGTCGATCTTGATCATGACCGGGACTTCGCGGACGTACTCGGCGCGGGCGCGGCCGGGCTGGCTCATGGCGCCGATGCCGATGACGTGGCCGGGCAGCTCGATTTCGGGGAAGGCGTCGAACTTGAGGCGTGCCTTGGCCCCGATGCGCAGCGATTCGACGTCCGCCTGGTTGACGGTGGCAGAAACGAGCATCGAGGAGGGATCGACGATGCGGCCGAACATCTGGCCCGGGAAGACCTGATCGCCCGCCTGGATCTGGCCGAACTCATTGCCGCGGCGGATGGTTTCCGCAACGAACATGCCATCCATGGGGGCGCGGATGATCATGCGCTCGATGTTGCGCTCGGCGCGCTCGAGTTCGAGCTTGGCCTGCTGGAGATCGAGCTCCGCCTGGCGCCGCTGGCTCCGCAGGCTGATCTCCTGTTGCGGAATGGCCGCCTCGACCATGCGAAGATTGGCCTCGGCCTGCTCGAGGCTGAGCCGGAGGATCTCGGCGTCGATGACGGAGCGGACGGGGATCGTCTGGATGTCGAGCTTCGCCTTCTCCACAGCGGCGCGAGCCTGCTGGAGCGTCTGCTGTGCGGACTTGCGAGCGACGTCGATCTGGGCATCGAGGGAGCGCAGGGTGCGTTCGCTCTGCTCGACGGTGGCCTTGTAGTCATCGAGGCGAAGCAGCTGGAACTGGATGTCGAACTCGGCGACGATGTCCCCCTTCTTCACCATCGAGCCGGGCTGCACCATCGACTGAATGACCTGCATGAAGTCGCTCATGCCGCCGCTCAGGCGGTCGCCACCGCCACCGCCACCGCCGCCGCCACCGCCGCCGCCACCGCCGCTGGAAGAGCTGGAGGAAGCGGCAGACGATCCGCTGGAGGAGGAGGCAGAGGAAGAAGCCGAAGAGCGGGACGCAGAACTGGTTGCAGACGAGCCGAAGCGGTTGGAGGCGCCGCGGAAGTTGGAAGAGAGGCCGGTCGAGCCGGTGCTGGCGCCCGCCATGCCCGCCATGGAGGCTGTGCTCGCCATGCTGGCAGCCGAGGAGGACGACGATCCGCCGGAGCGGCTCCCGCCGCCACCGCCACCACCGCCGCCACCCATTCCGCCCATGCCGCCGCCAACGTCGATGGTGACGATCATTCCGCCGCCGGCGCGGGAGACGTTGACCGAGACGCCACCGCCGCGTCCGCCGCGCAGCTGCGGAGCGATGAGGCTGACATACTTTTCCGCTGTCGTGGTTCCGGCGAGGCGGAGGGTCCGCTGCAGCGTGCCCTGCACAACCGGCGCAGTGCGCACGCTGGCGATGGCCTTGGCGCCGGAGCGCGCGGCGGGGTTCCACTGCTGCCAGCCGAGCCAGCCGAGCACTGCTGCGGCGGCAAGCATCAGAACCCAAAGCCACGGATGGCGCCTGCGGCGGCGAGCAGCGGGGACGGGCGCGCCCTCCGGCGCTCCTGCCGGCTGTGTGAGCGGATTGGGATTCAGTTGCGGCTGCATACGCGACTCCTCGCCCGGTGGAAACAGGTGCCGCCCCTCGTGGCCCGAGGGCTGGTTTCAGTTAGCTATGACGACGGGTGCGGCCAAAAGGTTATGCCGGCCACCCTTATATGATCGCTCAGGCGGGTTTTCGGACTCAGATTTCCGGGCTCGAGGGGCGGTGGCGTCCGGACGGACGGGGGCAGAACAGCTGGAAAGAGCCAAGGAAAACCGCCTTCCCCCTTTCCGCAACGCCAGGGTTGTGATATGGTTCCGGTAACTGGACGAAAAGGAGAACGAAGAGATGGCGTGGGTTCCGAACCGGCGAGACTTTCTGAAGGGCGCGGGATCGCTGCTGGCGGGCGTGGCGCTGCCGGCGCCCGGGGCTCCGGCGAAGCGCTCCGCCACGGACTGGGTGGAGCTGGGCAAGTCCGGCGTGAAGGTGACGCGGCTGGCGTTCGGCACCGGCACCTTTGGCGGGCGGGTGCAGCGGGAGTTGGGGCAGGAGGCGTTCACGCGGCTGGTGCGGCACGCCTACGACCGGGGAATCCGGTTTTTCGAAACGGCAGATGCGTACCGCGAAATGCCCGTTATGCTGGGCACGGCGCTCAAGGGGCTGCCGCGCGACTCTTACCGGCTGATGACGAAGATCCGGCTGTCGGACGCGGGCAATTTCCAGGCGACGTTCGACCGGTTCCGCAAGGAGCTGCAGACCGAGTATCTGGACATTCTGCTGATCCACTGCGTGCGGCGCCCGACATGGCCGGAGGACCTGGAGCGGCTGCGCGACGCCATGTCGGAGGCGAAGGTGAAGAAGGTCCTGCTGGCTCACGGCGCCTCCTGCCACGGGCTGCTGCCGTTGCGGCGCTTTCCGGGCAACCAATGGCTGGACGTGGCGCTGCTGCGCGTGAACCACGATGGGACGCGCATGGACAATCTGGAGGGCACCGAATACGGCAAGGGCGATGTGAACGAGGTGGTGGAGCGGATCGCCGCCATCCACAAGCAGGGCACGGGCGTGATCGGAATGAAGATCATCGGCGAGGGGGCGTTCCAGAGCCCCGAGCAGCGCGATGCGTCGATCCGCTTTGTGACGAAGCTGGGCACGGTGGACTCGATCACGATCGGTTACAAGAGCCCGGCGGAGATCGATGAGGCGATCGAGCGGCTGAACCGGCACCTGAACAGCTAAGGCGGGGCGCGGATAGACAGGCAGGGCCTTCCCGGGAAGACTGCGGCGGCGAGGCGCGCGGCGGGAGTTCACAATAGGAGTGATGTGGCGAAGAGCGGGGCTGCCCGCATTGCTGGGGGTGTTGGCCGCTGTTTGCGTGGCCGGGACGGCAGCCCACGGTCTGCTGGCGCAGCCGCTGTGGAGCGCGGAGGGTTTGCGGCGCTTTCTGGCGTTTGCCGCCGTGTACGCCTCTGCGGCGGGCACGTTGATCTACTGGCGGCCGCAGCAGGCAGCGGCATGGCTGGCGGCCGGAGCGGGGGCGTGCACCGTGTTTGCTGCCGGGCCCACCGCAGCGTTCGGGGCGGCTTGGGCTGCGGCGGGCGCATGGGCAGCCGGGTGGTTGCTGTGGCGGGAGGCGCCGGGGCCCGCAGAGGCGCTGCAGGTCACGCTGGGACTGGCGGTGTGGGCATCGCTGATCCAATGGACGGCAGCCTTGCCGGTGCATTTCGCGTGGGTCTACCGGGTGCTGCCCGGCGCAGCGATCCTGGCGGCGTGGCGCAAAGGTTGGCGGCCGCGTGTGGAACTCGAGGGGCCGGCGGCGGCTGGCGCCGCGGCTGCGTGGTGCGCTGGGCTGTTTCCGGTGTTCGCCCACTGGCTGATGGTTCTGAAGCCGGAGGCGAGTGCGGACGGGCTGGCCATGCATATGGTGATCCCGGCGCGCATGGCGGGGGAGCACCGCTGGCCGTTCGACCCGGCGGAGTTCGCGTGGGCGCTGATGCCGATGGGGGGCGACTGGGTGTGGACGATTGGATGGCAGCTGGGAGGAGAGGCAGGCGCACGGCTGATGAACCTGCTGTTGCTGGTTCTGCTGGCGCGCATTGTGGCGGCAGGCGCGGGGCGGGCGTTGCCGCCCGCGGCGGCAGCGCTGCTCACCGGGACGTTCCTGTCCGCGCCGCTGGTGCAGCATGTGACCGGATCACTGTTTGTGGAAAACGCGACGGCGTTGTGGCTGACTGCGGCAGCCGCGGCGATGGCCGGGACGGGGCTGGCTGGAGGGCGGGCGCGGATGGCGTTCGGGCTGGTGCTTGGCGTGGCAGCGGCGACGAAGTTCGGGGCGCTGGCTTTCCTGGCGCCGCTATTTGCGGGCGCGGCGTGGATCGGCGGCGCGAAGGCGGCCGCGCTTGCGTTGCTGTGGGCGCTGCCGGCGGGCGCGTTCCCGTACCTGAATGCCTGGCTGCGGACCGGCAACCCGGTGTTTCCATTCTTCAATGGGGTTTTCCGCTCGCCGTGGTACGAGATGGCGAACTTCCGCGACACGCGGTTCGAGACGCCGCTCGGCTGGACGACGCTGTACGACCTGACGTTCCATTCGCGGCAATTCATTGAGGGGTGGGACGGCGCCGCGGGGTTTCTGCTGTTTGTGCTGCTGCCCGTTGGCGTGGCAGCATGGCGGCCGTCGTGGCCGAAGGCGCGGACGGCGCTGCTGGCGGCCGCGCTGGCAGGGGGCTTGCTGAGTTATGCGGGGCAATCGAACCTGCGGTATCTGTATCCGGTGATGCCGCTGGCGGCGCTGGCGGCGGCGGAAGCTCTGGGGGAGTGCTGCCGCGAGGGGCGGCGGGCGAGTCTGGTGACGGGCGCGGCGCTGGCGGTCCTGATGGCGCTGCACCTGCGGCTGCTGCCCGCGGCGGGCTATTATCACCGGGATTTCTTCGTGCCGGCGTGGCTGGAACCCGCGAGAGACGTGTATTGGCGGGAGTATTGCCCGGAGCGGAAGCTGGTGGAGTGGCTGAACGACCATGCGCCCGGCGCGCGGGCTGCATGGTTCGATGGCAATGCGATCGGCGATTTCCGCGGGCGCGCCTACACGGCAAGCTGGCACAGCCCGTGGTTCTGGAAGCAGCTGCGGGAGGCGAAGGACGCCTCGGAGCTGGAGCGCCTGATACGCGAGCTGCGGATCGACTTTGTGATCGCGCCGCGCCCGGAGGGAAGGCGCCCGCCGAGGAGCGTGCACGAGCGGCAGTTCCTGGACGACTGCATGGAGCAGGAGCGGGAATTCGGCGACGTCGAGCTGCGCCGGTGGAAGAAGGGCGGATGCTACATGGGCGAGCCGCCGGCGGCGCCCGCCGGGATCCACGACGACACTTCTCCGTCGCTGCGGTTCCGGGGCGCGTGGATCCGGGATCTGCAATTCCCGGAAACGTACCGGGGCACCCTGGTGTATTCGTTCACGCGCGATGCGGAAGCAGTGGTGCGGTTCGTGGGCACCGGGGTGCGGCTGATGTATACGGCGGCGTTCAACCGGTGCCGGGCGAAGGTGCTGCTGGACGGAAAGGATGCGGGCGGATTCGAGCAGCGCAGCGGGGAGACGCGGTGGCAGCAGTGGAGCCCGTGGTTCGAGGCGAAGGAGGCGGGGGAGCACACGCTCGTTTTGGGCGTTGCCGGCGGCTCGCCTGCGGCGTGCGCGCTGGACCTCGACGCGTTCGAGGTCCGGTGAGCGCGGCGCGGAAGCGGGGGAGGGGGCGCGTTTTCGTAACATGGGGAATATGCATCCCGAAATGCCGCCCGCGCAACGGGTGATGGAGCTGGAACGCACTTATCTGCTGCAGAATTACGCCCGGTATCCGCTGGCGCTGAAGCGGGGCCGCGGCTGCTGGCTGTATGATCTCGAGGGCCGGCGCTATCTGGACCTGATCACGGGAATCGGCGTCAACGCATTGGGCCATGCGCACCCGCGCATCGTGCGCGCGATCCGGGAGCAGGCGTCGCTGCTGATCCATTCCAGCAATCTTTACTACCACGAATATCAGGGCCCTCTGGCGAAGAAAATCTGCGAGACGAGCGGAATGCAGCGCGTCTTTTTCTGCAATTCCGGCACGGAGGCGATTGAGGCGGCCATCAAGATGGCGCGGGCCCGGGGGCGGAAAATCCACGCGGAAAAGATTGAAATAATCGCCTTTGAAAACAGCTTCCACGGGCGCACGATGGGCGCGCTCTCCATCACCGGGCAGCCCAAGTACCGTGAGCCGTTCGAGCCGCTGCTGCCCGGGGTGCGGATCGTCAGCCCGTGCGACGACGCCGCGCTGGAAGAGGCCGCCGGGCCGCGCACGGCGGCCATCTTCGCGGAGCCGATCCAGGGCGAGGGAGGCATCTACCCGATGCCCGGCGAGTGGCTGCGGCGGCTGCGGCAGCTGGCCGACCGCCACGACGCGCTGCTGGTGTTCGACGAGATCCAGTGCGGGATCGGGCGGCCGGGGACGTACCACGCCTACCAGCTGCACGAGCCGCCGGTGATGCCCGACATCGTGACGCTGGCCAAGCCGATCGCCGCGGGGCTCCCGCTCGGGGCAGTGGCCTGCAACGAGAAGGCGGCCGCCGCGATCGGGCCGGGCATGCACGGCACGACGTTCGGCGGAGGGGCGCTGGCCTGCCGTGTGGCGCTGGAATTTTACGATATTCTGGACGAATTGCTGCCGCAAATGCGCCGCGTCAGCTCCTATTTCTTCTCCGGACTGCACGAATTGCAGCGCGAATTTTCCTTTATCCGGGAGGTCCGCGGCGCGGGGCTGATGATCGGGGTGGAGCTGGACTTCCCCTGCAAGCACCTGGTGCAGGCAGGCATGGAGCAGGGGCTGCTGTTCAATGTCACGCACGAGACCGTGATCCGCATGCTGCCTCCGTACATCCTGACGGAGAAGGAAGTGGACCGGGCGCTGGCAGGGCTGCGGAAGATATTCCGGACGGCGAAGCCGGCCTCAGCCGCCGCCTGAGCCGCCGCGCTGTTCCGCGATGCGGTCCAGCGCCTTGCGAAGCTCTTCGAGATGCAGGGGCTTGCCGAGGAAGCCGTTCATGCCGGCGGCCTCGGCGGCGGCGCGGTCCGACGGGTAGACGTTGGCGGAGAGAGCCAGGATGGGCGTCTGGCAGCCGGCGCGGCGGATCTGCCGGGCGGCTTCGAGCCCGTCGATCTCCGGGAGCCGGATGTCCATGAGAATGGCGTCGAATGCGCCGTTCACGGCGCGCTCCACGGCTTCGCGCCCGTCGCTGGCGACCTCCGGCTCATGGCCGAGCACGGCGAGCATGCGGGTCATCATGGCCTGATTCAGGGCGTTGTCTTCCACGACGAGCACGCGGAGGGGGCGGCGGCCGGCAGCCGCTGCGCCGGCAGGCGGGCGGGAGGTCTCCTCCGGGGGCGCCTCAGCCCGTGGAAGCGGCAGAAAGACGCGGAAGACAGAGCCTTCCCCGACGCGGCTTTCCACAGAGATCCTGCCGCCCATCGCTTCCGTCAGAGCCTTGCAGATGGAGAGGCCCAGGCCCGTGCCGGGGTCTGCGCCCTGCTGCGCCGCCTCTCCCTGCACGAATGGCTGAAAAACCGCTTCCAGTTTTTCGGGGGGAATTCCCGGGCCGGTGTCCTCCACAGCCAATTCGAAGCCGGGCCCGTGCTCCGGAACCGACACCTGAATTTCGACGGACCCTTTCTGAGTGAATTTCACCGCGTTCGAGACGAGGTTCAGCAGGATCTGTTTGACGCGCAGGGGGTCGCCGGTGAAATACCGGGGAGCGGCTGGAAGTGCGACCTTGAGGGCGATCCCCTTGCCGTGAGCAATGGGGTGCAGCAGGGAGGCCACGGAGGAGACGATCTGGCCGAGATCGAAGGGGCGGCGGTCCAGCGTCAGCTTGCCGGCTTCCACCTTGGAAAGGTCGAGGATGTCGTTGAGGAGGTGGAGCAGGAGCCCGGCGCTCTGCTGCAGGGTGCGGACAAGCTGCTCCTGTTCCCTGGAGAGCCCGCTTTGCAGGAGGAGGTCCGCGGTTCCGATGACGCCATGCAAGGGGGTGCGGATCTCGTGGCTCATGCGGGCGAGGAAGTCGCTCTTGAAGCGGCTGGCCTGTTCGGCGCGGGTGAGCGCGGCGGCAGTCCGTTCCTGCTCGGCACGAAGCTGGAGGGTGCGCTCCCGCACCATCAGTTCGAGGAGCCGTTGCCTTTCCCGCAAGGAGCGAATCCGCCAGAGCCAGGCGAGGCGTGCGAGGGCGGCGGCGGCGGCGAGGGCGAGCGTGCGGAACCACCAGGTCATCCAGAATGGCGGGTAGACCGCCACGGGGACGGCCAGGCTTGAGAAGGTGAGGCCGTCGCGGGGAGAGAAGGCCCGGACTTCGAACGCATACTTGCCGGGCGGGAGTCCTGTGTAGCGGGCTTCTAAAGATTCGGCGTCCACCCACTGGTCATGGACGCCGCGCAGCCGGTACTGAAGACGGAGCCCCTGGCGGTGGCGCCAGGTGAGGGCGGAGAGCCCTGCCGCGAAAGAGCGGTCGGAGCCGTCGATTTCGAGCGGCTCGCCGCCGTACTCTCGGGGATCCGAGCTGCCGAGCCGGACCCAGGCGAGGCGAAGCTGGATGGCGCGCCGCGAGGGCTCGGTGGCGGCTCCCGGATCCCCGATGCGAGTGATGCCGCGGGCTGTGCCGATCCAGACGGCGCCATCAGGCGCGGCATAGAACGAGTCCACGGCACAGGAATAAGCTGCCAGGCCATCCGCTTTCGAAAAGCGCCGCCAGCGGCCTTTCTCCCATATGTCGAGGCCATTGTCTCCGCCGATCCAGACGCGTCCGGCGGCGTCGGTGCGCAACAGAAGGATGCTGGGGGAGGCGAGCCGCTCCAGGAAATGTTCCGCGCCGCTGACCTTCTCTTCGCGGGAGAACTGCAGGCGGGTAACGCCCGAGGGCGTCCGGTAGGCCACCCACACGGCACCCTCGGCGTCTTCAGCGACATGAGTGAGAGCTGGCTCCCGCAGGCCGTCTGTCTTTCCGTAGCGGCGCCACTCGCCGTTGCGCCAGTGGAGCAGACCGGCATTCGAGGTGATCCAGACGGCACCGCCACGGCCGTTCGCCATGCGGAAGTAGACTTCGCCCGGGGAAGCGCCGGGGGGGACGATCCGCAGGAGGCGCACGGAAGAGGCCGCAGCCGCGGCGTCCGACCGGTAAAGTCCCTCGAGGCTCGACACCCAGAGGAATCCGTGGAGATCCACCAGCATTCCGTTGATGCGATCCGGCCCGGGGAGGCGCCGCGCGGAGAGCGAGCGGGGATCGATGCGGGAGACGCCGCCGGGGAAGCATCCGGCGTAGAGCGTGCTTCCGGCGACGGCGAGCGCGCGAACCTTGGCCCCGCACAATCCGGTCCTGGCTGGAAGCGGATTCCACCGCTTGGCGCCCGGATCCAGAAATGCCAGGCCGTTGTCCGTTCCTGCCCAGATCCGGCCGTTGCCTTCGGCGGCTACCGCCGAAACGGTGCTGCTGCCGAGGCCGTCGTGCGCGGTCCAGGTTTCCGTGACGCCGTAGCCCGCCACGCGAAACAGCCCGAGGCCCCAGAGCCCGAGCCAGAGAGACCCCTCGCGGTCTTGCATGGCCACGGAGATGGATTGCCCGGGCAGCCCCTGCGCCACGCCGTAGCTTTGCCAGGATCCGCCAGAGAGCACGAAGAGGCCGTTGTCAGTGGGAACGAGAAGCCTTCCCGCGCGGTCCAGTGCGAGCGATCCGAAAAAGCCGGACGAAGGCAACGATCCGGTTCGGTCTTCTGCGGAAGTTGCGTTTGCCGGGATGCGGAGCAAGCGGTCGGCTGCCCGCACCCAGAGATCGCCTTCGGGGCTGCGGACGAAGTCGCTCCAGCCGGCGGGCGGGACGCCGCGGCCTGGCCCCCAGTGTTCGATGGTTCCGTTTCTCCATCGCCAGAGCTGGCGGCGTGCGCTGATCCAGAGGGCGCCGTCGTGATCGAGGAATACGGCGTCGATTGCGGCGCCGGCATCGAGTCCGGGCAGGCGTTGCAGGCGGAAGGCGCGCCCCGGTCGGGCCGGTTCCGGAAGGTGGAACAGCCCCCAGGATGTGGCCGCCCAAACCGAGCCGTCCGGCGCGATGGCAATGGAGCGGCGGCTGTAGATTTCGACGGGCTGCTCGAAAGGGACCATATGGAAGCGCCCGTCGGCGCTCCAGGCGACGCCGCTGCGTGTTGCTGCCCAGATTCTGCCGACACCGTCCTCGGCCAGCGACTGGATGGTGGCGTCGGGAAGGCCGCTGGACTGGTCGAACCGGACGAAGCGTTCGCCGTCGCCGCGGTACAGCCCGCTCATGGTGCCGACCCACAGGTAGCCCTGGCGGTCCTCCAGAAGGCAGTTGATGGCGCTGTTGCCGAGCCCTTGTGTGAAACCGAACTCTTCGAAGACCAGCTGCTGCGCGCTGAGGGATGCAGCGAAGCCGAGGATCAGAAAGGCCTTCGAGACGATGCTGACAGCGGCGCGGACGGCGTCCCTGCGGGCGCGGAGAAACATTTCGACTCTCGTCTCTGCACGCGCGACGGCGTTGCTGATCCGCACGGACGGCGCCGTCAGCGGATCCTTCATACCATATCGCCCTGCTGGATGGGCTTCGTGAGAGCATTGGAGCGGCGCCCGCAGCAGGAGCGGATTCTTTGCACCGGCTGCCGCGCCGGCTCAGGCGTAGCTGGCGACGGCGCCGCGGTTGCGTTCCGCGCGTTCCTTTTCGGCGCGGGCGGTGTAGCCGCTCTGGCGGAACGCATCGAGCGGATCGACGGGCAGGCCCTTCGCCTTGCGCCATTCGGCGATCACGGGGCGGACGTCGGCGAAGAAGGCTTCGCGGAGGCACTCCTCGGCGTCGACCAGGTTGCATTTCATCTGATGATCGCGCAGGCGGGCGTGATCGACGATGGCGGCCTTGACGTACAGCTCCTGCGCGTTGTTGGCGGTCTGGATGGTCTCCTCGATCTTGTTCTTCAGGTTGTGCGACTGGTCGACCATGTAGGCGATGTCGGCGCGGCGGCCCGTCTCCCATTCGAAGTAGCAGATCTCATGGAAGATGCGGAAGACCTGATAAGGGTCGATGCAACCGAGGGTCAGGTCGTCGTCGGCGTAGCGGCGGTCATTGAAATGGAAGCCGCCGAGCATGTCTTCGGCGAGCAGCCAGGCGACGATCTGCTCGATGTTCTGCGCCTGGTAATGGTGTCCGGTATCGACCAGCACCTTGGCGCGGGGGCCGGCGTGCTTCGAGTAGATGTAGGACATGCCCCAATCGGCGATGTCGGTGGCGTAGAAGGCGGGCTCGAAGGGCTTGTATTCGACAAGCATGCGCTGGTCGCCGGAGAGGGCGTCGTGCACGGTTTTCAGGCCTTCGATGAACCACTGGCGGCGGGCGCGGATGGAGCCGGAGCCGGGGTAGCTGATGCCGTCGGCAAACCACAGCGAGAGGTCGCGCGAGCCGGTGGCATTCTGGATCTGAATGGAATCCAGGATGTGCTGGAGCGCCGCCTTGCGGATCTCCGGATCGGGATTGCCGAACGACCCGTACTTGTAGCACTGGTCCTGGAAGACGTTGGGGTTGATGGCGCCGATGCGGACGCCTTCCTTGCGCGCGGTCT
This sequence comes from Bryobacteraceae bacterium, assembly GCA_037481575.1. Classification (GTDB taxonomy): domain Bacteria; phylum Acidobacteriota; class Terriglobia; order Bryobacterales; family Bryobacteraceae; genus JANWVO01. The sequence continues at coordinate 51,754 of JBBFLJ010000023.1, forward strand.
CCATCACCGCCGGCACGTCTGCGACGCCGCCGGGGAAGTCCCAGAGCACGTGGACCGCGACCGACGGGCAGCAACCGGTGAAGCGGTGCACGGCGCCGGCGTCAGCGATCTTCTCCGCTGTCGTGGTGGCGGCGCTCAGCTGGATGAACTTGCCGAACCGGGTGCCAGTATTGGCAAAGCCCCAGGAGGGCAGCTCGATGGCGAAGGAGTCCAAGGCGCGGAGGGCAGCATCGGTCTGGGCGGATGTCAGGGGCATACGAGAAAAACTCCGGGCGCATTATATCGCAGGGGGACCGGGGCCTTCCCCGCCGCGGCAGGAGCGGTTCCGGGCCGGATCAGGCGGCGCCGGAGGCGGCGAGAAGGCGCAGATGCTCGATCATCATGCAGCGGTCCTCGACCACCAGCAGCCCCGCTTCGCGGGCGCGGGCGGCAGCCTGCGGGTGGGAGATGCCCTGCTGCATCCACACGGCGCGCGCGCCCTTGCGGATCGCCTGTTCGACGATCTCCGGGACATATTCCGGGCGGCGGAAGATGACCACGCAATCGAAGGGCTCCGGCACGTCCATCAGGCTGGGCCATGCCTTTTCGCCGAGAACTTCCGTCTCGTTGGGATTCACGGGAAGGATGCGGTAGCCTTCGCGCTGCAGATAGCGGGAGACGCCGTGGCTGGCGCGGTGCGGATTGGACGACAGGCCGACGACAGCGAGCGTGCGGCAGGATTTCAGGATCTCGAATTCCACGTCCATGGAGCGCTTCCTTTCCGGCGGCTCTACTTTCTCTTCCGCGCGGGCGCCGGGGCAGGAGTTTCCATTCCGGCGGCGCGGCGCAGGCGGCGCACTTCGTTTTCATCCAGAATGCGCCATGCTCCCGGCGGCAGGCTGCCGAGCGCGAGCGGCCCGATCTGCACGCGGCGGAGCTTTTCGACGAGGCGCCCGAGGTGTTTGAACATGAGGCGGATCTGCTGCTGGCGGCCTTCGGTGAGCCGGACCTCGTACCACGGGTTGACGGCGTCCTTGAGCAGGCGGATGCGGGCCGGCGCCGTGCGCCGCCCGTGCAGGCTGATGCCGGAGCGGAACTGCTCGAGCTGCTCCTGCGTGAGCCGGCCGTTGACCTTCACGTGGTAAACCTTCTCGACGTGGCCGGAGGGGGAGAGGATGCGGTTGGCGAGTTCGCCGTCGTTGGTCAGCAGAAGGAGGCCTTCGCTATGGTAGTCGAGCCTGCCGACGGGGAAGACACGCTCGCGGAGCCCCTTGAGCAGGTGCTTGACGGTGGTGCGTCCCTGCGGGTCGCTGAGCGTGGTGACGACCTCGCGGGGCTTGTTCATGGCGATGTAGACGAAGCGGCGCGGCAGGCGGACCGGGGAGCCGTCGACGCAGATGCGGTCCTTCTCCTGATCCGCTTTGGCGCCGAGTTCGGTGACGGTTTCGCCGTTGACCGAGACGCGGCCTTCCACGATGAGCTCTTCGGCCTTGCGCCGGCTGGCGATGCCGGCGCGGGCGAGGATCTTCTGGAGGCGCTCCTCAGCCATTTTCTTCGTCCGGCGGAAGGGAGGCTTCTTCCGCGGGCTTGTCCGACATGGCAGACGTTTCCGCGGCGGAATCGGATTCCGGCGCGGGCGCCGAGGCGGCTTCGGGGGCGGGAGGCTCGGCAGCAGGGGCGTCTGCCGTTTCGGGAGGAGCGGCTTCGGGCGAGCCGCCCGCCAGTCCGGCGGGAGCATCGGCGGGAGCGGGCTCGAACTCCTCGTCGGCGAGCGACTGGCGGCGGATCTCCTCGAACTCCTTCAGGCTGGGCAGCTCGCTGAGGTCCTTCAGGCCGAACTGCGTGAGAAACTCGCGCGTGGTCTTGTACAGGATGGGCCGGCCGATGACGTTCTTGCGGCCGGCTGTCGTCACGAGCTTGCGGTCGATGAGGGTCTTGATGACTCCGGCGCCCTGCACGCCGCGGATCTCGAGGATCTCGGGCAGGGTGATGGGCTGCTTGTAGGCGATGACGGCGAGGGTTTCCAGAGCCGCCTGGGAGAGCTTGAGGGGCTGCTTGAGATTCCGGACGAAGTTGCGGATCACCTCATGGTGTTCCGGCTTGGTGGCCATCTGGTAGCCGCCGGCCACTTCGCGGATGAAGATGCCGCGGTCGGGGCGGCTGGTTTCTTCCGCGAGCTCCTTCAGCAGGGGCTCGACGTCCTGCACCGGGCGGCCCAGGGCCTGCGCGATCTGTGACGCGGGCATCGGCTCGTTGAGGACATAGACGATGGCTTCCAGCACGGCCTTGAGCCGCGCCCGTTCGGAGTCGGCAGGAGGCGGGGGCTGTTGATCCCCTCCGAGCAATTCCTCGGCGGTGACTTCCCCCGGCTCGGCGGCGGGGCTGCCGGACTCCGCCGCCTCCGCCTCGGGGGCGGGATCTTCGGGCACGGCGGCGCCGTCCGGGCGCACGGTTTCGTTCGGCTCGGGCTGCTGCGGGGCAGCCTCTCGGAGTTGCTCTTCCATGCTTATGCGTTGTATTCTTCTTCGATTTTCAGGACTGCGTCGGGAGTGATCCTGAGCTCGTCGAAGCCGCGGTCGCGGCGGATCTCGATCTCGCCGAAGCTCTCCTTCTGCATAAGGCGGATGGCCTGGAGCTTCACCATCTCGAGCACGGCCAGAAACAGGCAGATCATGGCGCGGCGCGAGCGCTGGCGCTCGAACAAAGGCACGAGCGGGATGCTCTGCGAGGGGGGCACTTCGGCCAGGGCGCGCTGCAGGTAAAGCATCATGTCGGGGACGCTGACGTCCTCGCGCGTCACCTCGTAGGCCGGGCGGTTCTTGGCCCGCTCGAGCACCTGCTCGAAGGTCTTCACAAGGTCGAAGAGGGTGACCGCCAGGCCGGGCTGCTCGTCTTCGGGGAGGAAGTTCTGGATCTGCGGATTGGTCCAGATGGCCTCCTCGATCATGCGCTTCTCCTTGAGCATGGCGGCGGCGGACTTGTAGCGTTCGTATTCGAGCAGCCGCTCGACCAGCTCGCGGCGCGGATCCTCCTGCGGGTCGATCTTTTCCAGTTCGGGGTCGCGCGGCAGCAGCATGCGGGACTTGATGTGGATGAGCGTGGCCGCCATGTAGACGAACTCTGCGCCGAGTTCGATATCGAGGTCGGCGGCGCGCTGCATGTAGTCGAGATACTGCTGCGTGATGCGCGCGATGGGGATGTCGTAGATGTTGATCTGCTGCCGCCGGATGAGGTCAAGCAGCAGATCGAGCGGACCCTCGTACTGTTCCAGCTGGACGTGGAGAGGAGACGACACCTTTTCTCAGGATAGCAACAGAGCGCCCGCTGTTCGGCCGCGCGGGGCGCACGGATGACGGGCTCTACAGCCCGCCGGAGGAGGCGCCCGAGACGCGGATGATGCCGCGCTGGACGGCGTATTTCACGAGTCCCGGGACGTCGTGGATGCCGAGCTTCCGCATCAGCTGGACGCGGTGCGTGTCCACCGTCTTGGGGCTCACGCCAAGCCGTGCGGCGATCTCCTTGGGGCGGACGCCCTCCACGAGAAGCGAGAAGACCTGAAACTCGCGGGGGCTGAGGCGGTCGAGGGGATCGTCGGGAACGCCGCGCCGGTCGGCGGGGAACAGGCTTTGCAGATCGACGCCGGGCGAGACATAGATGCCGCCGTCGATGACCCGTTCGAGGCAGTCGAGCAGGTGCTCGCCGCTGCTGGAGCGGAGGAGGTAGCCCTGCGCGCCGGCGCGAAGGGCCTCAAGGACGGTCTTGCGGTCGGAGCGGCTGGCGAGGATCACGCATCGCGTGGGGGGCGGATCCGGCCAAGGGGCGAGCCCGGAGAGGCGCCGGGCGATCTCCAGGGCGTCGAGGCGCGGGATCTGCAGGTCGACCAGCAAAGCGTCCGGGCGCAGACTCTCCACCAATTTCCAGGCCTGCTCGCCGCAGTCCACTGCGGAGAGCACGCGGAACCGGCCAGACGCGGCGCAGAGGGCGACAACGCCGTCGCGGAGCAAGCCCGGCGGTTCGGCAACGACAACAGACTTCTGACTGCGCGGGAGCATCCTGCCGGCTTCTCCGGCGCGAGGATTCAGAAGCTGGCGAGGGCCTTGGCCTCGTCGTCGAACACCTCGAAGACCGTGTAAAGCTTGGTGATCTGCAGCAGGTCGTGGACGCGCTTGGTGAGATTCAGCAGCTTCAGCTTTCCGCCGGCATTGGAAACCGTGGTGTAGCCGCTGACGAGCTCGCCGATGCCGGAGCTGTCGATATAGGTCACCTCGCCGAGGTTGACCAGGATCTTCTTGTGCCCCTGATTGACCAGGCTCTTGATGGTGTCGCGGAACGCGGACGAACCCTCGCCGAGCGTAATGCGCCCGGCGGCATCGACCACGGTCACATCGCCGACCTGGCGGGTTGTCAAGTTCAGACTCACTGAGAATACCTCCTGCCGATTGGGGAAGACCCCACCCAGAATACCGGAGTCACGGGGCCGCGGGCAACGACTTGCGCATGATGATTCTGGTGCCGCCGCCCGGCGAGCGCCCGAAGGTGACTTCGTCCATGAACGCGCGAATGATCAGGATGCCGCGGCCGGACTGGCTCAGCAGATTCTCTTCGGCGAGAGGATCCGCCTGGCTGGCCTCTTCGAAGCCCTGCCCTTCATCCTCCACAGTGACCTGGAGCCACTGCGCGGAGCGCTCCAGGACGAGATGGACCCGCTTGTTGGCGCTGTAGAGGTTGCCGTGGACGACGGCGTTGACGACGGCTTCGCGCACCGCATAGCCGATGTGGTAGATCTCCTCCTCATCGAAGCCGAGGCGGGCGGCCACGCTCTTGGCGATCTCCTCGCTTGCGTCCACGCTGGCCAGCGTCGATTCCAGATGCTGATCGTGGAGGATCTCCGGCGTGCTCTCGGAGTTGGGCATCTCTGGCCTGCGCGCTGCCGCGAAACTGTCAAGGTATGCCATTGGCTGCAGCCAAGTCAAGCAAACGGAATGGCGCGGGACGCGCATCAAAAACCGAATCGCAGGCCGAACTGGAAGACGCGGCCGTCGTTCAGCGTGTTGGTGATCTTGCCGAAGGCGGGCGAGGAGAGGTTCCGCTGCGGCTCGTCGAATTGGGGCGTGTTGGAGAGGTTGTAGGCCTCGGCGCGCCACTCGAGCAGCCGTTCGCCTGCGATGCGGAAGCGGCGGGAGAGAGCGGCGTTCCAGTTCCAGATGGGAGCCTTGCGGAAGGTGCCGCGGCCGAGCGAGCCTGCGCGCTGCCCGGGGGTGATGTAGGAGAAGCGGCTGCGGGAGAGAATGAGGGGCGCTGTATCGGGATGGCCGATGGTCTTGCCGAGGATGGAGGGATCGAGAAGATTCGGGCGGTCGCCCGGGCCGCCGTCGACGTTGCCGAAGCCGGGCGCGTCGCTGCCGATGTAGAGAGTCAGAGGGGTGCCCTTCTTCCACATGTGCGAGCCGGAGAGCTGCCATCCGCCGGCAGCTGCGCGCAGCCAGCGCGGGCCGCGGCGGCCCGCGGGCACCTCCCATGCGTAGTTCCAAAGGAGACTGTGCGTGGAATCGAAGTTGGAGAGGCCCTTCTTGTCGCCGAAGGAGTCATACTGCCACTGCGAGCGCATGGAGATGATGTCGCGGGCGGCGGCAGTGGTGGCGAAGTCCGGCCCCTGATCGATGGCCTTGGAGAAGGTGTAGACGGCGGAGACGAGGAGTCCGCGCCAGAGAGGAAGGTCGTATTGCGCCTGCGCGGCGTCGAACCAGGCCAGGCCGCCGTTGACAATGGTGCGGGTGTCGTAATAGCGGGGATCGGGCCGGCGCTGATCAATATTGCCGGCCGTGAGTGGCAGCCCGGGCACAGGTTCGGCGCGGTTCATGGTGTAGGCGTTCAGCAGCTTGATGGTGCGGCTTCCGATGTAGTTCAGGCGCAGCAGGGAGGAGGCCGCGAGCCGCCGCTCGAAGGAAAGCGAGTAGAGGTGCGAGTAGGGCGTGCAGAGGTCCGGGCTGAGCCACGTGGGCGAGTAGCGCGCGTCCGGGCGCAGATCGACGCCGCGGAGGGGATCGGCAAGATCGGGTTCGGCCACCATGACGTAAAGCACATGGGGCGGGTTCAGCCGGATCTGCTGGTAGGTGACGGGCGGGATCTGCGAGAAAGCGGCAGTGTACGCAGCGCGCAGGACCCAGCCGCGTCCGGCCTGCCATGCGAGTCCGACCTGCGGGCTGAGGTTGTTGGCGTCCGTGTCGTAGGGGATCACATCATAGCGGTGCACTTCCACGGGCCGCGAATCCGCCATGTAACGAAGTCCTAGCGAGACGGTCAGGCGCGGGTGCGCCTTCCACTGATCGGCGAAAAACAGGTGCGCGGTCCAGTTGCGGTATCCGCGGTGAATCTCGCCCAGAGCGATTTCATAGAGCAGGGGCCGGCCGAGGCGGAGATTGTCGATGGAAGTGAGGCCGGCGGTGGCGCCGAACTGGAAATATCCCCGGCCGTTGTAAGTCTCGCGGCCGTTGAGCTGGAAGCGGATGAAGTCGCCGCCGGCCGAAAACTGATGGCGGCCGCCGGCGAGCTTTCTCCAGATGCCGCCGTAGGTGAAGGTGTTCGTGGCGCGCTCGATGGGGAAGTAAGAGTCCGGGCCAAGTTCCTCGATGGCGTAGCCGAAGCGCACGCGCGGGCCGACGGCGTTCGGCTCCGGCAGCAGATCCGTGCGGTTGCGGTGGAAGGACGCGGCGAGCGACCATTCCTGCACGGGCGAGAGAATGCGGCGCCATGTGATGCGCGCGCGGTGGGTGTGAATGGTGGTGTTCGGGTTCTGCCCGGCCACGAATTGGAAGGCGAGGATGCGCTGGCGGTCGAGGGTGTGGGACAGGAAAAGCTGATCGCGCGCGCCAAGGTTGCGGTCGAGCCGCAGCGTGCCGGTGATGGCATCGATGCGCTGGGGGGAGTTGGTGTTGAGCGCGCGCGGATCGAAATCAGGCCGGTTGGGCGCGGCTTTGGGGTAGGCGTCAAGGAAGCGCTGGACGATGGCGCGGACGGCAGGATCCGTGGCGAGCGGCGTGCGCTCCTCGGGCAACGGGACAAGAACATTGCCATTCACCATGCCGCGGATGTCCCGCTGCGAGAAGACAGCGGTGAGCGCTCCGAGGCGGGGCAGAGCGCCCGTGAGGCGCCCGTTGTAGAAGTTGCGGTGAGACGGCTGCACAGGGCCGACCTGGAAGAAGGTGCGGGCGTTGAAGACGCTGTTCTGGTGCTGGAAGCCGGCCTCGCCATGCCAGCCGGAGAGCGGCGGGGAAGGGCGCAGCGCCAGCGGTTCGGAGGGCGGCTGTCCGTGTTCGGTGGCGAAGTAATCGAGTTCCGGGGAAAACTGCAAGACCGCGGTGGGACGGGAGCCGAGCCGGATGTTGGCTTCCTTGATGGCGTTGGTGTCGATCAGGTAGACGATAACGTTCTCGTTGCGCTGCGCCGAGGCGCCGAGCCTGCCCGAGCCGAGCCTCGCAGCGGGGGCGGGCGAACGGACAGGCGCGGATGCAGGAGCGGCCGCGGGCGCCCCGCCCGCGACAATCTGCCACGCGCTTGCCGGGAGCAAGAGTCCGAAGAACAGAAAGAGCAGAGGTCTCAATTCTCTCTTTTCATCTTACGGGCTGCAGGCGAGGCGCCGCAGGACTTTTTCATAAAGGAATTTTCATTTCCTGCGGATCAGGGCTTTTCGACCAGTGAGCGGAGTGCGAGCCATGCCTCCTCGCGGTATTCGGTCTTGATGCGCTCGCGGCCTTCGAGGCGGAGCTCTCCGGGGCGGGGCCCCTGCCGCTGGAGGCACCTGCCGAGCAAGGTGGTGGCGGTGGAATCTTCTTTCGCCTGCAGGCTCCTGCGCAGTGCTTCCGCCGCCTCGTCGAAGCGGCCGGCACGCCAGAGGGCGTAGCCGAGGTTGAAGGCGATGTCGGGATCGGAGGGGTTGGCCTCGGCAGCGGAGGCGAGAGTTTCGAGGGCGGCGCCGTCGTTCAGCCGCAACAGCGCCGCGCCGAGATTGTTCAGGACTTCCGGAAGGGGAGCGAGGACGGCGAGCTTCCGCAGGGCCTCCGCGGCGGCGGCGAATTCTCCCGTGCGGTAGCGGCAGATGCCGAGATAGAAGAGCGATGGCCGGTAATAGGGGCTTCGCTCCGGCACTTTTTCGAACCAGGAGGCAGCCCCGGGATCGTTCCGAAATACGAAGAAATTCAGCTGACCCAGACGGTAATTGACGAGGGAAAATTCCGGAGCAATCCGGGCAGCGGCAGCGAAATATTTATGCCGGATTTCCGGATTTTTGGCGCGCAGGCCGAGTGCGTAATTTTCCAGGGCCGCCACGGGGAGCTCCGGATGCAAGGATTGGAACTGCTGTTCGGAGACCAGGGCTTCGGGGCGGAGCGCGCGGAGGATCTGCCATGCGAGCGAAGCCTGAACCGCGGAGAGGCGCTCGAGGGGCTGCTCGAGAAGATAGGCGCCGCGCCGGGAAAGGCGGCTGACGTCGAGCAGGTGGGCGTCCACCCGGATCAGCATTCCGCTTTGGGCGGCGGCGCCACGGGGCTTGAGATCAAAGGAGCCGTAAAGCACGAGAGAAGCGCCGGCGGCAGCGGCGGCTTCCATGGCAGTGGCGCGGGTGATGCCTGCATATCGAAGCAGCCCCAGCTCCTCCATGGCCTGGTCGCGCAGTTCCGGGGCGACGATGCTGAGCCCCTCGGCGGCGAGGTATTCCTCGAGGACCTCGCACATCGCCTCTCCGGCCCAGTCCATCCGCTTGTCGCCGGAGAGGTTGGCGAAGGGCAGAACAAGAAGCGACTCTGGAGCGGATGCGAGGGCCGGCAGCAGGAGAAAGGCTGCCAGCACAGCGGCGCGCAGGGCGGAAAGATGCAGGGCGAGGCTCATCGGGGAGCGGGTACGCGGAAAAGGAAAGCGGGCGGGCGTCCCGGAAGGACGGCCCGCCCGCGGATCCTGAAGAGAGGAAGGCTTAGTTGCCGGACTCTTCCTCTTCGCGGCCTTCGCGCATCGCCTTGAGACGCTCTTCGCGCCGGCGGGCCCGCTCTTCGGCGCGCTTGATGAGCTGGGCGCCGGTGAGCTGGAGGATGGCGAGTTCGGCGCCATCGCCTTTGCGCCAGCCGACTCGGATGATCTGCGAGTAGCCGCCGGCGCGCTGCGCGAAGCGCGGGGCGATCTTGTCGAACAGCTTCTTGACCGAGGAGGGCGTCAGCAGGAAGCGCGCCGCCTGGCGGCGGGCATGGAGGGTGTCCTGCTTGCCCAGGGTGATCATCTTGTCCAGGAGCGGCTTGGCCGCTTTGGCTTTGGGGACGGTGGTGATGATGCGCTCGCCTTCGCTTTCGATGACGCTGGTGACGAGATTGCGCAGCAAGGCGCGGCGCGCGCTCATGTTGCGCTTCAGCTTGAATCCTGCTCGTTTGTGCCTCATGATTCCTGTTTCCCTCCGAGCCGCCGCGGGGGCGAAGCGCGCCGCCGCTGCAGCTGGCTCCAGTTATTCGCTCAACTCCTGCGGCTCGGCGCCGCCGGGAACGATGGGGTTGCCGGACGGATCGAGCAGCCGCCCCTGGGAGTCGATCCGCATGCCGAAGGAGAGGCCGAGCTCCTGAAGGATCTCCTTGATCTCGTTCAGGGACTTGCGGCCGAAATTCTTCGTGCGCAGCATCTCGGCTTCGGTCTTCTGGACCAGGTCGCCGATGGTCTGGATATTGGCGTTCTTCAGGCAGTTGTAGGAACGCACGCTGAGTTCGAGCTCCTCGACGGAGCGGTTGAGGATCTCGTAGATGGCGCCGGCGGGCCGCTCGACGACCTCCTCTGCCGCCTCGGGGGTTTCCTCGAAGTTGATGAAGATGGCCATGTGATCCTTGAGGAGCTTGGCGGCCATGCCGATGGCGTCCTGCGGGCTGACGGCGCCGTTGGTCCAGACCTCGAGGATGAGCTTGTCGTAGTCGGTCATCTGGCCGAGGCGGGCAGCCTCGACGGTGTATTTGACCTTGCGCACCGGGGAGTGGACGCTGTCGATGGGGATGTAGCGGAGCGGGAGGTCCTCGTCGAAGTTCCGGTCGCGGGAGACATAGCCCCGCCCCTTCTTGAGCCGCATCTCAATGTGGAGCGAGCCGCCGGCGGAGACGGTGGCGATGTGGACGTTGCGGTCGAGGACCTCGACATCGGGCCCGGTTTCGATCATCGCCGACGTGACTTCGCCGGGCTGATCGGCGCGGAGGGTGAGCGTCTTGACGCCGTCGTCCATCATCTTGAAGGGGACCTGCTTGAGGTTCAGGATGATGTCGGTGGCGTCCTCGACGACCCCGGGGATGGGGCTGAACTCGTGCTCGACGCCCTCGATGCGCACGGCGGTGATGGCCGCGCCCTCGATGGAGCTGAGCAGGATGCGCCGAAGCGCATTGCCGATGGTGGTCCCGAAACCGCGCTCGTAGGGCTGGGCGGTGAACATCCCGTACCGGTCGGTGAGGGTCTCGGTGTTGGCGACCAGCCGCTTGGGTTTCTGGAATCCTTTAAACATCTGCACGCTCCTCTTACTTCGAATAGAGCTCGACGATCATCTGCTCTTCGAGCTTGATCTGCACCAGATCCTCGCGGGCGGGCTGCGACAGGATCTTCGCCTTCAGGCCTTCGCGGTCCACCTCGATCCAGTTCGGCGCCGGCAGGTGAGCGGTGGCTTCCAGGGAGCCGAGAATGGCGGGGTTCTTCCGGCTCTTTTCGCGCACCTCAATGACGTCGCCGGGCCGCAACAGGTAAGAGGGGATGTTCACCTTGCGGCCGTTGACGGCGATGTGGCCGTGACGCACGAGCTGGCGCGCCATGGCGCGCGAGGCGCCGAAGCCGGCGCGATAGACGGCGTTGTCGAGGCGGCGCTCCAGAAGGTTGAGCAGCGTGTCGCCGGTGACGCCCTTCATGCGCGACGCCTTCTCGAACAGGTTGCGGAACTGGACTTCCGTCAGGCCGTAGTACCGCTTCGCCTTCTGCTTTTCGCGCAGCTGCAGGCCGTAGCCGATGATCTTGGGACGGCGGTCCTTGCCGTGCTGCCCGGGAGGGAAATTCCGCTTCTCAATGGCGCACTTTTCGGTGTGGCAGCGCGACCCCTTGAGAAACAACTTCATGCCTTCGCGTCTGCACAGGCGGCAGACCGGACCAGTGTATCGAGCCAATGTACCTCCTTCGTTCTCTCTGAACCGAGGTGCAGTTTACGGCGGCCCTTGGGAGGGCCGCTTTCCTCCTGCTTTTCTGCCCGCGGCGGAAGGCCGCGTCCGGGCGCCGCAGCGCCCGGAAAACTACCACTGGAGGCGGGGGGCCGGTGAGGCGCCGTCCCGCCCCAAAAATCTTGCCAGGGTCCCGCGCTTCAGACGCGCCGCCGCTTGGGCGGGCGGCACCCGTTGTGCGGGATGGGCGTGACGTCGCGGATCGCCTTCACCTCAATGCCGGCGGTGGCGAGGCCGCGGATGGCGGACTCGCGCCCCGAGCCCGGCCCGGAGACGCGCACCTCCACCTGCCGCATGCCCGCTTCCTTGGCCTTGTTGGCGGCGGTGATCGACGCCTGCTGCGCGGCGAACGGCGTTCCCTTGCGGGAGCCGCGAAAGCCGAGAGCGCCGGCGCTGGACCACGCCACGGTGTTGCCCGCAGGGTCGGTGAAGGTGACGATCGTGTTGTTGAACGTGGCCTGGATGTGGCAGATGCCCACGGGCACGTTCTTCTTTTCTTTCTTCTTGAAGGACTTTTTCTTGCCAGCCTTGCTCTGCTGCTTCGCCATGTGATTCGCTGTCGCTCCCTCGGATGCTTACTTGCCGGCCTTCTTCTTGTTGGCGATGGTGCCGCGGCGCGGCCCCTTGCGCGTGCGCGCGTTGGTGTGGGTCCGCTGGCCGCGGACCGGAAGGCCGCGGCGGTGGCGCAGGCCGCGGTAGGAGCCCATCTCGATGAGCCTCTTGATGCTCATCGAAACCTCCTTGCGGAGATCGCCCTCCACGGCGCCCTCTTCCTCGATGATCTGGCGGAGGCGCGCCACTTCCTCCTCGGTGAGGTCGGCGATCTTCTTGTTGAAGTCGATGCCCGCCCGGTACAGGATCGACTGCGCCCGGCTGCGCCCGATCCCGTAGATGTACGTCAAGCCGATCTCGGCCCGCTTCCGGGCCGGAAGATCCACGCCTGCAATTCGTGCCATAGTCCTGCCTCCCTGCTAACCCTGCCGCTGCTTGTGTTTCGGATTGCTGCAGATCACGCGCACCACGCCGTGGCGGTGGATGATCTTGCACTTGTCGCAGATTTTCTTCACCGATGCCCGGACTTTCATGACGTTCCTCTCGATCCCGATCCTTCCTGCCGCGCCGCTCAGGAGCGCGGCAAAACCCGTACCACGCGGCCCCGGCCGGGATCGGAAGCGGTTAGCTCCACTTCCACGCGGTCCCGCAGCCGAAGCCGCTCAAACCCTCGTTTCACCGCGGGCGCCAAATGGGCGATCACCACGCGGCCGCCGGCCAGTTCAATCTTGTAGGTCAGGGCCGGCAAAATCTCGACCACTTCTCCAGCCGCGGCCTCTTTGGGCCGCGGGCTTTCCAAATCCTCCGTCACGGCCGTGTCAGCACCCACGGACCGTTGGACGTCACCGCCACGGTGTGTTCGAAATGGGCGGCGTAGCTGCCGTCGCGGGTGACTGCCGTCCAGCGGTCGTCGAGCACCATCGTCTCCGGCCGTCCGGCATTCACCATCGGCTCGATCGCCAGCACCATTCCTTCCTTCAGCCGCGGGTTCTCGTTCCTGCGGTCCACGTAATTCGGCACCTGCGGCTCCTCATGGAGCGAGGCGCCGATGCCGTGACCCACAAACTCCCGCACCACCGAAAAGCCGTTTTGCGTCACATGCCTTTCAATGGCGCCGCATACGTCAAACAGGCGGTTGCCCGCCTTCATCTGTCCGATGGCCAGCTCCAGGCTTTCTTCCGTCACCCGGAGCAGGCGCTCCACCGGCTCGCTGACTTTGCCCACCGGCACGGTGATGGCCGCATCGCCATAATAGCCGTCCACGGCCACGCCAGTGTCGATGGACACAATGTCGCCTTCCTTCAACACACGTTTGGCCGACGGCATTCCATGCACCACCTCTTCATTGACGGAGGTGCACAGGACGAACGGATACCGTCCGCCTGCCGCCGGCACGTAATACCCCTTGAAAGCCGGCTTCGCCCCGGCTTCCTTCATCATCCGCTCGGCCTCGACTTCCAGATCGAGCGTGGTGATGCCCGGCTTCACCATCTCCTTCAGCCGCATCAGGATGCGGTGCACGAGCAAGCCTGCTTTCCGCATCTTTTCCAGTTCGGCCGGGCTCTTGCGGATGATCATTGCAGTTGCAACAAACCCCGGATTCTTTCAAAGATCTCTTCGGGACTGCCGTCGCTGCCGTTCACTTCGTACAGTTCGCTGCCGCGGGCGCGGTAAAACTCCAGCAAAGGGCGTGTCAGCCTTTCGTAAGCTTCCAGCCGCTCGCGGATCACCGATTCGCGGTCGTCGTCACGGATCACGAGGCGCGCCCCATCCCGGTCACAAACTTCAGGCTGGCGGGGTGGATTCGAGGTCAGGCTGTACAGAGTCCCGCACGCCGGGCAGACTCGACGGCCCGCAATCCGCGCGATAACTTTAGTGTAATCCACCTTCAAGTGAATCACCAAGTGCCGGTAGCCCCGCTCGGCCAGCAGCCGGTCCAGCTCCCCCGCCTGCGGCAAGGTTCGCGGATAGCCGTCCAGGATGAATCCGTGCCGGCAGTCCGGCTGGGCGATCCGGTCTGCCACCAGCCGGTTGACGACCTCGTCCGGAACCAGCCGGCCGGCCTGCATCAGATCCTTCACCTGCAAGCCAAGCTCGTCGCCGGAGGCGATCCGCTCCCGCAACATGTCTCCCGTGGAGATGTGCGGGATGCCGGCCGCAGCCCGCAGAAATTTGGCCTGCGTGCCTTTGCCCGAGCCCGGAGGGCCGAACAGAATGATTGCCGTGGGCGCCCGGACCGGCCCGGGAGGAACCAACTGAATTTCCGCTTCTTCCATCTCGGAACCACCGGCGGCTCACCCCGCCGGGGGCGGCGCGGCCGCGATCCTCAGACAGGGAGGACCAGCCTCCAGATGCCAAAACCTGTTTAGAAAGAACTGCGCCTGCCGCGAATCCTTCCGGCGCGCGGCGTAAAACCGTCGTAGTGGCGCATGATCAACTGCGCCTCCACCTGATTCACCGTATCCATGGCGACGCCCACCACGATCAGCAGCGACGTGCCTCCGAAGTAAAACGTAACCCCGAGCCCGTCGAGCAGCCAGCGCGGGAAGTGGGCGTCGATCCAGTTCCCGAGCGCCGCCGGCGGCAGGTGCTGCAGCTTGAGCCCGCCGATCATGATCTCCGGGATCAGCGCCAGCACGGCGAGATACAGGCCTCCGACCACGGTAATACGGGTCAGGATGCGGTTGATGTATTCGGCCGTGTTGCGCCCCGGACGGATGCCCGGGATGAAGCCGCCGTATTTGCGCATGTTGTCGGCGGCTTCGTTGGGGTTGAAGATGATGCTGACGTAGAAGAACGAGAAGAAGATGATCAGAATGATGAACAGCAGCACGTAAAGCGGCTCGCCGCTGCGGATGGAGCCGAGGAAGCCCGACAGCCACTTGCTGTTGGCGATGAACGGAATGCCTTGCAGCGTGAGCGGAAAGGCCAGCAGCGACGACGCGAAGATGATGGGGATCACGCCGCCGGCATTGACCTTGAGGGGCATGTGCGTGGACTGCCCGCCCATCATCCGGCGCCCGACCACGCGCTTGGCGTATTGCACGGGAATGCGCCGCTCGCCGCGCTCCACCAGAACGATGAAGGCCACCACGAGCACCATGATGGCCAGGATGATGATGAGCTGGAGCGGGTTCCAGATGTTGGTGACGAACGTGTTCTGGTAGATGTTGGCAACAGCGGCGGGCAGCCCCGCCACGATGCCGGCGAAGATGATGAGCGACATGCCGTTGCCGATGCCGCGCTCGGTGATCTGCTCGCCCAGCCACATAATGAACGCCGTGCCCGTGGTGAGCGTGAGCATCGTCATGGCGACGAAGCCGAAGCCCGGATTCAGCACGAAGTCGCCCTGCCGCTGCAGCGCTGTGGCGATGAACAGGGACTGCATCATCGACAGCCCGACGGTGAGGTAGCGGGTCCACTGCGTGATTTTGCGGCGCCCGAGTTCGCCTTCCTTCTGGAGCTTCTCGAGCGTCGGCACCACCACGGTGAGCAGCTGCAGCACGATCGACGCCGTGATGTACGGCATGATGCCGAGGGCGAAGATCGTGAGGCGGCGGAACTGGCCGCCGGAGAACAGGTCCAGAAAACCGAACAGCGTGCCCTGGTTGCGGCGGAAGAACTCCTCGAAGCGGATGGCATCGACGCCCGGGATGGGGATGGCGGCGCCCAGGCGGTAGACAGCCAGCAGTCCGAGGGTGAACAACACGCGCTGCCGCAGGTCCGGAATCCGGAACACGTTGGCCAGAGCTTCGAAGAATTTCTGCATGGCTCGATCGTCTCTTCCCCGCCCCGCGCGGCGAGCCGGGGCGGATGGCTGCTACTTCTTCTTCTCTTCCTTCTTCGGTCCGCGCTGCGGCAGGCCGAGCACGGTGACGGTGCCGCCGGCGTCCTGGATCTTCTTGATCGCCGACTCGGAGAACTGATGCGCGGTGACGTGAATCTTGCGCGTCAGTTCGCCCTGGCCCAGAACCTTGAGCCCGTCGCCGAGCTTCTTGACGACGCCCGCAGCCACAAGCGACTCCGGCGTGAAGGTATCGCCTTCGAGCTTCTCGAGCCGGCCGACGTTGATGACGGCCAGGTGCTTGCGGAAGGGCTCGTTGGAGAAGCCGCGCTTGGGCAGGCGCCGGTGGAGCGGCATCTGGCCGCCCTCGAAGCCGCGCATGTGGCTGTAGCCGCTGATCGACTTCTGGCCCTTGGCGCCGCGGCCCGAGTACTTGCCACGGCCGGAACCCATGCCGCGGCCGACGCGGCGCTGCTGCTTGACTTGACCCTTGGGAGGCTTCAGGCTGCTGAGATCCATCACTGTTTCCTTTCCGCCGCGCCTTCGGCAACGATTTCCAGAAGGTGAGGCGCCTTGGCCACCATGCCGCGGAAGCCGGGCGTGTCAGGCTTTTCGACCACCTGGTTCAGCTTGCGCAAGCCAAGCGCGCGAATGATTTTCTTGTGCTTGGAGTGGGCGCCGATGGGGCTCCCCTTGAGCCGGATCTTGACTGTCGCCTCTGCCATGGTTACAGGTTCTCCGCCTGAATGCCGCGCATGGCGGCCACCTCCGCCTTGTCGCGGAGCTGGTCGAGCGCGTTGATGGTCGCCTTGACGACGTTGTGAGGGTTGGTCGTGCCGAGGGACTTGGTGAGCACGTTGCGGATGCCCGCGGCCTCGATGACGGCGCGCACCGGGCCGCCGGCGATCACGCCGGTGCCGTCCGGCGCCGGCTTCAGCAGCACCGCGCCGGAGCCGAACCGGCCCAGCGCCAGGTGCGGGATGGTGGAACCGAGCGTGTTGACGCGCCGCAGGTTCTTCTTGGCGGCCTCGATGGCCTTTTTGATCGCCGCGGGCACTTCCTTGGCCTTGCCCTTCCCGTAGCCGACCACCTTCTGTTCGGCGTCGCCGACGACGACGAGCGCCGAGAAGCTGAGGTTCTTGCCGCCCTTCACCACCTTGGTGACGCGGTTGATGCTCACCACCTGCTCCTTGAGGTTGAGCGTCTTCGGATCGATCCGTTTCACGCGATTCGGTGTCATGTCAGAACTCCAGCCCCGCTTCGCGGGCCGCCTCGGCCAGGGCCTTGACGCGGCCGTGGTAGAGATAGCCGCCGCGGTCGAAGACCACGCGGGTGATGCCTTTCTCGCGGGCGCGTTCAGCGACCAGCCGCCCGACTTCACGGGCGCCGGCGAGGTTGCCGCCATTGGCAGTAGCGCCCTTTTCGTTGCTCGAAGCCGACACCAGCGTGCGGCCCGCGCGGTCGTCGATGATCTGCGCGTAGATGTGCTTCAGGCTGCGGAAGACGGCCAGGCGCGGCCGTTCCGGCGTGCCCTTCACCTTCCGCCGGATGCGGGCGTGGATCCGCCGGCGGCGTGCGTCTTTGTCGAATGCGCGCTTCATACTGTCTCCCTCACACCCCGCTTACTTGCCGCCGGCTCCCGTCTTGCCGACCTTCTTGCGCAGCACCTCGCCGGTGTAGCGGATGCCCTTCTGCTTGTAGGGCTCCGGCGGACGCAGGCTGCGGATGTTGGCCGCCACCTGCCCGAGCAGCTGCTTGTCAATGCCGCTGAGCACGATGTGCGTGTTCTTGTCGATCTTGCAATCGACGCCCGGGGGCAGCAGGAACTCGATCGGGTGGGAATAGCCGAGGTTGAAGACGATCACGTTGCCCTTGAGTTCGGCGCGGTAGCCGACGCCGACGATGTCCAGCTCGCGCGTGAAGCCCTGGCTGACGCCGGTCACGGCATTGGCAGCCAGCGCGCGCGTCAGCCCGTGCAGCGCGGCGTATTCGTCGCCGTCGCGCTTCACCTCGAGCATTCCGTCGTTCTTCTCGACCCGGATGCCTTTCGGCACCGGCACGGCGAGCTTCCCTTTGGGGCCCTCGACCACCAGCTGCTCGCCGATCTGCACCTTCACCGATGGCGGCAGCGGGATGGGTTTCTTTCCGACTCTCGACATTGTTGACTCCAGTCCGCTTTCCAGGAAACCTGTGGATTTCCAGACCTGAACCCGAATTGCCTCAGTAGACGCGGCAGAGAAGCTCGCCGCCGACGTTTTGCCGGCGCGCCTCCTTGCCCGTCATCACCCCCTTCGGGGTGGTAAGAATGCTGATGCCCAGTCCGCCGAGCACCTTGGGGATCTCCTTGCTGCCCACGTAAACGCGGCACCCGGGGCGGGAGACGCGCTCGAGGTTGGAGATCACCGGGCCGCCGTTTTCCGTGTACTTCAGGTAGACCCGGATGGCCTTGTGGCTGCCCTCGTCGACGATCTTGTAGTTGAGGATGTAGCCCTCGTCCTTGAGAATGCGGGCGATCTCCAGCTTGAGCTTCGAGGCCGGCACGTCGACCTTGGGAAACTTGGCCTTCAGCCCGTTGCGAATGCGCGTGAGCATGTCGGCGATGGGATCGGAAACCATATCAGAAAACTCTTCCTCGAAATCTTGTCGAATACCCTCGTTTCCGGCGTGCTCAGCCGCGGCTGCGGGCCGCGCTGCTGCGCCGGGGAAAGCCTGCCCCTACCAGCTGGCCTTGGTCACGCCCGGGATCTCGCCGGCGAGGGCGAGCTGGCGGAAGCAGATGCGGCACAGCTGGAACTTGCGCAGGAAGCCGCGCGGGCGCCCGCAGCGCTTGCAGCGGTTGCGGTGCCGGACGGCGATCTTCGGAGTCTTCTTCCCCTGCGCGCGGTCCTTCTCGATCTTCTCCTGCAACTTGCGGTCGCGGGCGATCTTCGCTGTCGTGGCCATGTCGGATTATTGCCTCTTTGCTGAATTCCTCTGATCTCAGTTCTGGCGGAACGGCATGCCGAGCTGTTTGAGCAGGGCAAGCGCCTCGGCATCCGTCTTCGCGGTCGTCGTGATGCAGATGTTCATCCCCTTGACCTTCTCCACCTTCTCGTAGGAGATCTCGGGGAAGACGAACTGGTCGCGCAGGCCGAGCGTGTAGTTGCCGCGGCCGTCAAAGCTGCGAGTGCTCAGCCCGCGGAAGTCGCGCACGCGAGGAAGGGCGATGTTCATCAGCCGGTCCAGAAACTCGTACATGCGGTCGCCGCGGAGCGTCACCATGCAGCCGATGGACATGCCCTCGCGCAGCTTGAAGGCCGCCACGGACTTGCGCGCCCGGGTGACCACGGGTTTCTGGCCGGTGATCAGCGCCAGCTCCTGCACGGCGCCGTCCATCAGCTTCGGGTTCTGGGTGGCCTCGCCAAGGCCGATGTTGATGGTGATCTTCTCGAGCTTCGGCACCGACATGACGTTCTTGTAACCGAACTCCTTCATCAGCGCCGGAATCACCGTCTTCTGGTAATGCTCCCTGAGTCTCGCCTTCATTGCCTGTTCCTCTTGCTGCGTTTCCCCGGCGCTCCCTGGATCACTTCTTGTCGAGGATCTCGCCGGTCTTCACGGCCACGCGCACGCGGCGGGGCTTGCCGCCGACATTCTCGATGCGGGTGCCGATCCGCGATGTCTTGCCGTCGCTCGTGAGGATCATCACGTTGGAGACGTGGATCGGGCTCTCGCGTTCGGCGATGCCGCCCTTGATTCCGCGCGCCGGGTTCGGGCGGATGTGCTTTTTCACCATCATCACGCCCTCCACAAGGATGCGCCCGGTTTCGCGGTTGACCTCGAGCACGCGGCCCACCTTGCCCTTGTCGCGGCCGGCGATGACCTTCACCATGTCGTTCTTGCGGATGCGGATCCGCAGCGGCTTCTTCGCTTCCTTGTGCCTGTTGGCGAGACGGCCGGCCATGTCAGATCACCTCCGGGGCGAGCGATACGATCTTCATGAACTTCTTGTCGCGCAGTTCGCGCGCCACCGGGCCGAAGACGCGGGTGCCGATCGGCTCGCCCAGGTCGTTGACCAGCACGGCAGCGTTGGAGTCGAAGCGGATGTAGGTGCCGTCCTTGCGGCGGGTCTCCTTGCGCATCCGCACGATCACGCACTTGACCACCTTGCCCTTCTTGATGTTCGAGTCCGGAGCGGCCTCTTTCACGCTGGCCGTGACGATGTCCCCGAGCCCCGCCTGGAGCCCCTTGTCGCCCCCGCGGGGCAGAATGCACATCAGCTTCCGGGCGCCGCTGTTGTCGGCGACCTCGAGCATCGTTCTCATTCCGATCATGGCAGTGTCCTCGTCCTTCGCTCAAACTTCCTGCGGGCTGCGGTTACTCGGTTTCCTCCAGCGGCGCCACGCCGACGTCGGCCGCGCGGCGCACCACTTCGGCCAGCGTCCAGCGCTTCAGCCGGCTCAGCGGACGGCTCTCCACAATGCGCACGACGTCGCCCAGCCGCGCAGTGCCGTTCTCGTCGTGCGCGTAGAACTTCTTCCGCCGGGTCACGATCCTCTTGTAAAGGGGATGGGGCACTCGGCGCGTCACCTCGACGACGATGGTCTTGGCCATCTTCGTCGAGACGACCTCGCCCACCTTCTCGTTCCTGCGCTTCACGGGTGTTTCCGCCATGGGTTACTTCGCCTCCGCTGCTTTCAGTTCCCGCTCGCGCCGGACAGTGAGGATGCGCGCCTTGTCCTTGCGCAACTCCCGGTACTTCTTCAGCCCGTCCATCTGCCCCAGCGACATCTGCAGGCGCAGATGGAACATCTGCTCGTCGATTTCGTGGAGCTTCAACTCCAGCTCCTTCGAATCCATCTCGCGAAACTTGTCGGCCTTCATGGTCTCAATCCGATCCTCGCCGGCTCAGGCGTCGGTCTCCTGCCGGACGACAAACTTGGTGCGCACGGGCAGCTTCATGGCCGCCAGGCGCATTGCCTCGGCAGCCGTTTCCTGCGGCACGCCTTCCAGTTCGAACAGAATCTTGCCGGGGCGCACGACGCACACCCAGTCCTCGGGCGCTCCCTTGCCCTTGCCCATACGGGTTTCCGCGGGCTTCTTGGTGATGGGCTTGTCGGGAAACACGCGGATCCAGATCTTGCCGCCGCGCTTCACGAAGCGGGTCATGGCAATGCGCGCCGCCTCGATCTGGCGGCCGCTGACCCACGCCGGGCCCAGCGCCTTCAGGCCATACTCGCCGAAGGCGATGGTGGAGCCGCGCCAGGCCTTGCCCTTGCGGCGCCCGCGCTGCTGCTTGCGGTACTTGACTTTCTTCGGCATCAACATGGGTCAATCTCTCCCTGTCTGGCTCTCCTGCAACGCGGCTCACTGGCCGGCGGAAGGCTCCTCTGCCACGGGCGGCGGAGGCGGCGGCTCGGCGACGAACGCCGGAGGCGGCGCAGCCTGCACGGCGGGCGCCTGCCGCTCCGCGCGCGGCTCGCGGCGCTCGCGCCGCTCGGGGCGCGGGTTGCGGCGGGGCTCGTCGCTGCGGCTGCGGCGCGTGAACCCGTCGGTGGGCACTTCGCCCTTGTATACCCAAACCTTGATTCCGATCACGCCGTAGGTCGTATAGGCCTCGGCGAAGCCGTAGTCGATGTCAGCGCGCAGGGTGTGCAGCGGCAGCTGCCCCTGCAGATACCACTCGCTGCGGGCGATCTCGGCGCCGTTCAGACGCCCGGAGACGCGCACCTTGATGCCCTTGCATCCGAAACGCTGGGCGCTCTCCACCGCCTTGCGCATGGCGCGGCGGAAGGCGATGCGCTTCTCCAGCTGCAGAGCGATGGATTCGGCCACCAGCTGCGCATCCATTTCGGGCTTGTGCACTTCCTGGATGTCAATGAAGACCTCGCGCCTGGTCTTCTGCGCCAGCTCCTGCTTGAGCTTTTCGATCTCCGCGCCCTTGCGGCCGATGATGATCCCCGGGCGGGAGGTGTGGATCGTGATGCGCAGCTTGCTGCCGCCGGGACGCTCCACTTCAACGGCGCTGACGCCAGCTGCCTTCAGACGCTCGCGCAGCATCTCTTTCAGCTCGAGGTCCTCGTGCAGGAGCTTGGCGTAGTCCTGCGTGGCGAACCAGCGCGAGCGCCAGTTCTTCGTGATTCCCAGCCGGAAACCGTAGGGGTGGACTTTCTGACCCATGCTATTCCTTCTCCGCCTGCTGGCTGGCCGCGCCCTTCGGGCCGACCTTAACGACGATGTGCGACAGCCGCCGCTGGTATCGGTAAGCCCGCCCCATGGGCGCGGGCCGGATTCTCTTCAGCCGCGGGCCCTCGTTGACGTAGGCCTCGACCACATAGAGCTCGTCGACGTCCACCTGGCTGTCGCGGTTTTCCGCGTTGGCAATGGCCGACCGCAGCACCTTTTCGACCACGGGCGCCATGCGCTTGTTGGTGGTGCGCAGGATCGTGATGGCATCGCCCGCCTTCTGGCCGCGGATCAGGTCCACGACCAGCCGCGCCTTCTGCGGCGACGTCCTCACCATTCTCGCTTCCGCTTTCGCGATCATCTTCCCTGTTCCTTTCGCTTGCCCCGGGCCGCCCCTTGCTCAGCTCTTGCCCGATTTGTCCGCCTTGTTGGCGTGGCCCTTGAACGTCCGCGTGGGCGAAAACTCGCCGAGCTTGTGGCCCACCATGTTCTCGGTGATGTAAACCGGAATGAACTTCTTGCCGTTGTGGACCGCCAGCGTATGCCCGACGAACTCCGGAAGGATCGTCGAGCGCCGCGACCACGTACGGATCACCTTCTTCTCGTTCTTCGCGTTGAGCTCCGCGATCTTCTTCAGGAGATGACTGTCGGTGAAAGGCCCTTTTTTCAGTGAACGGCTCATCGTGCCTCTGCCTCTTTCCCGTTACTTGCCCTTCGACCGCCGGGTGACGATGAAGCGGTCGGTCCTCTTGTTGTTGCGCGTCTTGTAGCCGCGGGTCGGCTGGCCCCACGGGGTGACCGGATGGCGGCCGCCGGAGGTGCGGCCCTCGCCGCCGCCGTGCGGGTGGTCGAC
>JBBFLJ010000024.1:0-42975 GCA_037481575.1 Bryobacteraceae bacterium
GGAATACAGAGCGGAGGACAAAGGCATCCCGGTGTTTCTATTGGGACCATCGATGTCTATTGGAAGGGGACGTCCCCGGGATGGCTAGAATCCCGTCAGAAGAGGTCCCACCTGGGGAGGCCGCCGAGACCTGTGGGGGCGGCGGGGTCGAGGACGAACTCGTAGTGCCAACTGAGCGGGAATGTGAAGCCAAAGGCGGACTGGTGATCGGAGGTGTAGAGGACGATGGCGTTGAGAATCTCCCGTACCGTCATGTTGCGCAGGTGGAGGCTGACACCGGGCGCAGGCGCGTCGCCGGACAGGATCGACCCGGGGGGAGGCGCCGGGCGGAGCGGCGGGCGCGTTTTGGCGGGTGCGGTTTTTCTGAAGATATTCACGCAATTCGGGCACGCAGCTGTCAATGGACCGGATGAGATTTTGCGGGAAAACAGGACCGTCCACGTCGAAGCGCGTGATGCGCAGATTGAGCAGGTTCGAGGCGGAGTTGCGGGTGCTCTTCCAATACACGTTGACGATTCGCGGGTCGCCGGGCAGCTCGAAGGCATACCGGGGATCCTCCTGGCACAAGCGCCTGAGAATTTGCCCAACGGTCTGGTTGCGGAGGCGCAGATCCGGGAGGAGGACGGGCCGGGAATCCGGGCCGCTGACGGTTTCGAAGCCGATCAGAATCCGATTCGGGGCCTTTCCCCGGAGAATGCGCAGGGCCTGCGCCATGTCCGCGCGGCTCAGGCTGTACTCTTCGACAAGAACGTCCAGAACGGATTCGCGCCGATCCTGAGCGAGCAGGCTGCTGTACGCGAGGCAGAGCCAGCCGACGAGTGCCGCCAGCCTCCATCCTGGCTGCACAGAAGGCAGCCGCTTGCCGTAAGGTTCTCGCATGAGGGCCTCCTCTGACGCGAGCGCCGGCGGGCGGAGCCGGAACGGCGCCGTGACGGCTCTGCGATACCGTTTCTCAAGGGAGATTATCTCTGTACCGCTCGCGATTCCGCCCTCCGGGTGGAGATGCGCGGATCGCCGGGAGCATCGATGGCAGA
This sequence comes from Bryobacteraceae bacterium, assembly GCA_037481575.1. Taxonomy (GTDB): domain Bacteria; phylum Acidobacteriota; class Terriglobia; order Bryobacterales; family Bryobacteraceae; genus JANWVO01. The sequence goes on from JBBFLJ010000024.1 coordinate 1,035, forward strand.
AGGCCGCCTACGGCAAGCCTTGCACTTTCAGCACCCCGGTCCGATCGTGGTTCCGCCCCGTGGAGGCCGACCGGGCGCAGCTCATCGTTTCGACCTCCACCGCAGAAAAGGCTTCTCGTACTCCATGTGCCGGATGCGCTCGCTGCAGCAGATCGCTCCCCATGGCAAGTTCGGCGATGACGGAGTTGCTGCGGCGGCCCCGCTCGTAGACCAGGTCCTCTTGCCGGATCTTGAGTCCCTCCTTGCCAGCCGCGAGGAAGGCGTCACGCCACTCCGACAGGGTGGCGGCCGTGACGCCGTATTTGCGGGTCGTGGACTCCAGATCGGCGCCGCGAAGCAGTTCGAGAACCACGCTCATCTTGCGTTTGGCCGACCACCGGCCCTTGCCGCCGTGGGTAGTTTCCGGGTCCGCGGAGGGAGCCCGGAGGGCGACCGACGCGGGCCCGGAAACTGGGGATTTCGTGTTGGACATAGTCACACCTCATATCGGAAATCGGTGTCCAACGAAATCGTGGGGCGGGGGATGCACAACAACAGGCAGAATTGGCCGCTGCAGTGACGGAGACACTTTCGAAATCCCGACCTTCGCCGCAGATCTGAGGCACTTTTGCTTCACTCTCGGCGTGATGCAAGGCTGCTGGCTTGGCCCGAGCGTTGATTTCACAGGCCTCCCGGGCTCACGTCCTGGGCGCACGTCTATCACCTCTCCCCCGCTTTTGCGCCAGGGGAACGGCACATGCCCTCACGCTCCAACGCGGGCGTCAGGTGGAAGCGTTTGGGGCGCCGATGGGGACAGGCAGCTCTGTCCACGAGTGGCGGGTCGTAGGGGTTTCAGCGTTGCGGTGGCGGGACAGAGAAGCCTGTCCCCATCGCCTCAGGGCAAAGCTTGCTGGAAAGGCTGGCACTGCGGCCCCGACGCAAGCGTCGGGGGAACACGGCCAAGAGCAGCTGCGCTTGGCAACGCAAGAAGCGCGGCCCGGCGCAAGCGACGTGGGAACTGCGCGAGCAGCGCTTGAAACGTGGCCCCGGCGCAAGCGCCGGGGGAACGCTGGGCCAAAACTCGGAGGCGGATATGCCGGAGGCGCCACGGCGGGTCCACGATGCGGGTTGCGAAGGGAATTGTGCAGTCGTGGAGCACGGAGCCGGCAGTGGAACACTTTGCGGCGCCATAGCGGAGCACTCCCGAAAATCCCCGGCCAGGTCATTGCATTCACGGGGGCGCGCTGAAAAGCGAGTTCGTAGCTGTAGCGGCGGAATTCCGCATTGAGCTTCTCCATACGCTCCCGCTTCCGTGCGAAGTCGAGCGGCCGAGGCTTTCTCTCCTCCGCGGCTACACGCTGGCCCCGATTTTCATTGCTCCCGGTGTGCAACCGCTCATGGCAACAGAGTCTGAGATACGAGGGGCCGTCCGGCTCCGCGAAACAGCGGAATGCGGGAGTTTCCCTGTCAGGGATGTGATAGGAAGGGAGGATGATGAGGCGCGCGGGACTTGTGCTGATGGCGTGGATTTTGGCGGGGCAGGGGGCTGCGGTTCAGCCGGCTGTGGCGGCGCAGGAGGCGGCGAGGCGCCCGCACATCGTCTGGATCGCCGGGGATGAGGAGTACCGTTCGGAAGAGGCGCTGCCGATGCTGGCGGGCATTGCGGAAGAAAAGCACGGGTTCCGCTGCACGGTGCTGCACGCCATCGATCCGAAGACGGGCGAAATCGATCCCGGAAACCAGCGGAACATTCCGGGGCTTGAAGCGCTGCGCAGCGCGGATCTGATGGTGATTTTCACCCGGTTCCGCGATCTGCCGGACGAGCAGATGCGGCACATCGTGGAGTATGTGGAGGCGGGAAAGCCGGTGATCGGGATCCGCACGGCGACTCACGCGTTCCACTTGCGCTCAAGCCCGACATACGCGCGCTGGAGCTGGAACAGCAAGGAATGGGACGGCGGCTTCGGGCGGCAGGTGCTGGGGGAGACGTGGATCCGGCATCACGGGAAACACGGGGAGCAGGGCACGCGGGCGCGCATTGCGCCGGGCGCGGAAGGGCATCCCATCCTGCGCGGCATCCGTGATGGAGAGATTTGGGGACCCACAGATGTTTACGCGGTGCGGCTGCCGCTGCCGGAGGGCTGCGAGACGCTGCTGCTGGGAGAGGTGACCGACGGGATGACGCCGGACGCGCCCCGCGCCGCCGGGGCGGTGAACGACCCGATGATGCCGGTGGCGTGGACGAGAACATTCCGCGGCGGCCGTGTTTTTGCGCTGACGATGGGCTCGGCGCAGGATTTCGAGAACGCCGGGCTGCGTCGAGTGGTGATCAACGCCCTTTATTGGGCGCTGGGGCGGGAGGCGGAGATCCGGGCGGATTTCGATGTCGAGCCGGTGGAGCCGTACAAGGGGACGCCGTTCGGATTCGGGAAGCACGTGCGCGGCATTCGCCCCTCTCTGAAGCAGTCGATCCGGTAATGAGGGGCGCGGCGGAAGTTGCCGCTTTTTGGTTTTCGCAGTCCGGGTGTTCTTTCTCCTGCATTCGTGTTTTGAGCCGCAACGCATTTGGGGATGCGGCAGTTACGCCAGTGCACGAGCTGGGAGGTCCGGCAACGAGACCCTGAAGCGGCCTGGTTGATTGCCACTTGGGAACTCTCTTCCGCGTGCAGAATTTCCACCGTTGGGGGGATCATTCCAGCGAGAAACAGAATCTCTTGCCGCATCATAATACTTCAAATGGGATTGACGGCGCCCGACATGCTCGATATCATGAGGGCACGAAAGGCGGAGGTTTCGTTCGTATGTGCAGCTGCATTTCTGTGCGCTGCGTCGGCATTGTTGATCCGCGCTGGCAAGTCCGAGTTTGAGCCGCCCTACCCGCCTTGCAGCAGTTGTTACGTGCAACTCGAGCGAGTCTACGAATGCAGCGGGCTCGAGGGTCAAAACTGCGACATGTACGGGTGTTTTGGGGGGAGTCGGGGGTGTGCTATCGCGGGTGTTACCTGGGTATGTTCTATCAGGGCGACGATTGTGCGTACGTGGGGTGTGGATATTCTCAGCGGTTGTGTTACAACCCGGATTGTTACTGCCCGGATGTTGAGTGAAAACAATCGTCCGGTGACGAACAGGGAGGCTTGAGCCATGCGAAGTTTCACGAGGATCGGAACCCTGACATGGGCCGGCGCCGCCGTTTCCCTCCTTTCCACTGCGGTTCAGGCTTTGGAATGGAAGGCAAAGACGCAGGAGATTCGCCTGCTGGCGCCGCCGGGCGGGAAGCTCGCAGTGCCAAAATTCGAATACGGGCTGCTGATATTTCGTCACTTCGACGCGCCGGACGTTCCCCACTTTACGATCCTGGATCCGTTGACCGGCAGCACCGTCGCGAAGATCAGAGCGGAAGCGCCCGAGGCGCGCGAAACCTACCCCACCGCGCTGGCGGTTTTCCCTGACCGCCGCCGCTTCGTTGTTTCAGCGGCGACCCTGAACGACTCCGGCAAGAGGTCCTTCTGGTTGTTGTTTTACGATGCCGAAGGCAAGCGGACGCATGAGCAGCGGATCTCGCCTTTCCATCCTTTTCTCCTGGCCGTCGCGCCAGACAACACGGTGTGGGGGGTGGGAAGCAACGCAAGGACGATCAAAGACAGCAGCTCCACCGAGCCCGTGCTGTATCGATGGGACGAGAAAGGCAATCTCCTGAACAAGCTGCTGGAGCAGAGACAGTTTGCCAGTGAGGAGTTTGGCTCTCCGGGCGAGACGGTTCAGGGATTGGGAAGTTCCGCGATCGTGACTTCGCGGGAACGGGTGGTTCTCTATGACGCCGGAAGCGGGGTGCTCGCGGAGGTGAGCACCTCCGGGCAAGTTCTGGGCGTCTACAAGCCCCCACGGCGGCATCTGCGGAGTGGCAAGCCTGCCTCCGGCAGAGGGTTGGCGGTCACCGACGACGGCGAGATCTACGCTTCGTTCGACACGGTCTGCCGCTTTGACCGGAGATCGCAAGTCTGGATGCCCGTCGAAGACGTGCCGGGGCTGTCCGGCGATGGATCCTTGTACGGGAGCTGGGGAAACATCGTTTTGAGGCGCGGGGAATCGGGCGACCGCTTCCATTTCCGTCTCGTGACGTTGGAGTGAAACAACAGAGAGGCACGCTCCCGAACGGTATCAGCGGGAGGGCGAGCGCAACTGCTGCGGCGGCTGGAGTCCTCAACGGCTGCGCGTAAGAAACCCGTCGACCGCAGAAAATCGGCGTGAGTGGAAGGCGTGGTGGAGGCGGCGGGAGTCGAACCCGCGTCCGAAATGGTTCTCCGCAGCAAGCCTACGTGCGTATCCGGCCTATGGATCTCGACGCCGCGGCCCGGACCGGCGCGGCCGCGCGGCGTCCAGCCTGAAGGGTCTCGGATCGCGGCCTCAGGCGGCAGCCTTGATCCCAGCCTGCGAAGGTGACGCTTCCCGGCGGCCCGCAGGCCCGCCGCCGTTCAGCGGCCGCCTAAAAATTAGGCAGCGTAGGCAAACTGCTGATTGGCAGTTTTGGTTTTCCGATCGTTTTACGGGAGCTCGGAACCCGGCACGCCTTGCTACGTCGATCCCATCCCGTCGAATCCGTTACGCCCCCTTTTCCCGCAGATTCAGGCGCCTGAGGACAAGCGCCTCTGATTACAGGATAGCGCGGGGAGGCGGGCGTGCCAAGACGGGGCGGAGTCAGAGGGCGCGGCGGAGGATGGCGCGCAGGGCGATGGCGGTTTTTTCGAGCGCCGGCAGGCGGATGCGGGAGGCGAGCACTTCGTAGTTGCCCTTTTCGATGCGGTCGAGCAGGCGGCGGTAGATTTCGATCAACGCCCATAGGGCGTGACGGCATTCAGGATCGACCATTTCGATGAGGGGCCGGGCTTCGTCGTAGAAGGCGCGGGCCCGGGACACCTCGAAGGCGAGCAGGCTGCGCAGCTGGGGGGAGACGGAAGGGGCGGAGAGCATTTCCGGGGCGACCCGGAAACGGGCCATGTCTTCCCGGGGCAGGTAGATGCGTCCGTTCAGGGCGTCCTCGCGGACGTCGCGGAGGATGTTGGTGAGCTGGAAGGCGATGCCGCAGCGTTCGGCGAGGTGCGGCGCGCGGGGATCGGAGAAGCCGAAGACGTGGATGGTGGCGATGCCGACGACGGAGGCGACGAGGTAGCAGTAGCGGTAGAGGTCGTCGAAGGTTTCGAAGGTGCGGGGCTCGAGGTCGGAGGAGACGCCGTCGATCATGCCGTAGAGGCAGTCGTGCGGGATGCGGTAGGTGCGGACTGATTCGAGGAAGGCGGGCCAGAGGGGGTGAGGGGGAAGGCTGCCGCGGAGGGCGTCCTCGAGGTGGCGGCGCCATTCGAGCAAGGCTTCGCGGCTGGCGCGGTGGCCGTCGCTCAGATCGTCGCACTCGCGCATGAAGGCATACAGGGCGCACATGGCGCGGCGGCGGGCGGGGGGCAGGGCGAGGAAGGAGTAATAGAAGTTGCGAGCGCGGCGGCGGGCGACGGATTCGCAGTGGCGCCAGGAGGCTTCCAGCGAGGTCATGCGGCTTTCCGGAAGGCGAGCCGGGCGAGGCTCGCGAGGAACAGCAGGGCGCGCTCGGATTTGGAAATGACGGGGCGGGAGCGAAAGACGTCGTAGTCCTGGGCGCGGATCTTTTCGAGAACCTTGAGCCCGCCGCGGCTGAAGAGGTCGATGTCGAGTGCCAGGCGGCGGTCGACGCGGCGGGAGAGTGGCAAGCCTTGTTCGAAGAGCGCCTGAGCGTAGTCGACGGCGTCGCGGAGGGCGCGGCGGAAGGCGGGCGTGGCGCGGCGGGCGAGCACGTCCTGTTCCGGGCAACCGTGGAGCGCCAAGAGGTGCTGCGGGATATAGATGCGGCCTTTGTCGAGATCGACGGAGACGTCCTGCCAGAAGTTGGCGAGCTGGAGGGCAGTGCAAGTGGCGTCGGAGAGGCGGAACCGTTCTTCGTCGCGGTAGCCGCAGAGCATGAGGACGAGGCGGCCGACGGGGTTGGCGGAGCGGCGGCAATAGTCGAGGAGGTGGTTCCAGTCTTCGTAGCGGGTGACGGTCTGGTCTTGAATAAAGGCGTCGATCAGGTCGTCGAAGGGCTGGAGGGGCAGCTGGTGGCGGGCGATGGTTTCGGAGAGTGCGAGGAAGACGGGGTGGGAGGGGGGCTCGCCGGCAAACAGGGCGCGGAGCCGGGCGCGCCACCATGCCAGAAGGCGGAGGCTTTCCTGCGGGTTGCCGGTTTCATCGCCGAGATCGTCCGCCCAGCGGCAGAAGGCGTAGACGTTGTAGAAGTCCTGATGGAGGCGTTTGGGCAGAAGCAGGGAGACGACGTGAAAATTTTCGTAGTGGCGCGTGGCGAGCCAGCGCGTGTAGGCGAGAGCTTCGGCGGAAGTCCAGGGGCGGGAGGAAGCCTCAGGCGATTGAAGAAACGGGATCGGCTCCAGGAACTCCACGCCGGGCATCCCCGCTGGGTCAGGGAATGATGGCCGTTTTCATGTGGCCGTTGTGGCTCATGAGGTGGCGCAGCACTTCGAGGAGGTTGGTGAGGGGCTCCTCGCGGTTGACGAAGTCGCGGGCGGTGATGTCGCCGCGGCTGACGACGTCGAGCGCCTTGCGGATGTAGGCGGGCGTGTGATGGAAGCTGGCCACGCAGCGGATCTCGGAGTAGTGGAGGAGCTGCGTGTCGAGGGTGATGCGCGTGTCGGAGGGGCAGCCGCCGAAGAACTGCGCGGTGCCACCGCGGCGGAGGAGGCGGACGGCGAGCTCCCAGGTTTCGGGGTTCCCGACGGCTTCGATTACGGCGTCGGCGCCGTAGCCGCCGGTGAGGTTGCGAACCTCGCTGACCACGGTGTCCGGATCAGAGTTGATGAGGGCGTCGTGGGCGCCCATGCGGAGGGCGCGGTCGAGCTGGGACTGGCGGCGTCCGAGGGCGATGACGCGGGCGCCGTAGACCTTGGCGAGGCGGACGAACATCAGCCCGATGGGACCCTGGCCGATGACGACGACGTTGTCGCCGGGGCGGACGTTGGTTTCTTCGAGACCTTTCAGCACGCAGGCGAGGGGCTCGATGAGGGCGGCATCCTGGTAGCTCAGGTGCGGCGGGATTTCGTACATGTTCCGCTGCACGATGCGGGCGGGGATGCGGATGTATTCGGCATAGGCGCCGTTGTTGAACAGCAGGTCCTCGCAGTGGTTCTCGAGCCCTTTGCGGCAGTAGAAGCAATTGAGGCAGGGGGCGGAGTTGGCGGCGACGATGCGCTGCCCGACGCGAAAGCTTTCGACGTGGGAGCCGACCTTCACGATGTCGCCGGCGAGTTCGTGACCGAACAGCGCCGGGGGGACGATCATCTTGGCGTGGTACCCGCGGCGGAAGACCTTGACGTCCGTGCCGCAGGTGAGGGCGGCGCGGACGCGGACGAGCACATCGCCCTTTTCAATCTGGGGGACGGCCACCTCCTCCACGCGCACCTGTTCGCGGCCGTAGAGTACGGCAGCCTTCATCTTCTTCATAGACTCAACTCAACCTCTGTGGCTGAACGATGATTTTCAACGACTCGCCGTCGGGGTGCATTGCACGATGGATGCCGTCCTGGATGGCGGTCAGGGGCAGGCGGTGCGAGATCAGGTCCTGCACGGGCAATTCCCCGCTCATCACCAGACGGGCCGACTCGGCCTGGAGATCGATCGAGGCGCTGTAGACACCAAACAAGGTCCTCTCGTACTTGCAGATGTCTGCGCCGGACAACTCGATCCTTTCAGTGTCGGAGGTCTGGGCGAAAAACAATATTCTACTACCGGGGCGGGATGCTGCGATAGCCTGATCGACGATTCCCGGGGCGGAGGCGGCGATGAACACCTGATCGACGCCGCGGCCGGAGGTAAGGGCCCGGCAGCGGGCGGGGACGTCGGTTTCCAGCGGGTTCCATGCCTCGGCGGCGCCGAAGCGGCGGGCGAGTTCGAGGCGGCGGGGGATGGTGTCGGTGGCGAGGATGGTGCAGCCGGTGCGGCGAAGCAGCATCGTAAACATGAGTCCGATGGGGCCCTGTCCCTGTACGAGCACCACATCATCGGGGCGCGGGGCCGCCTCGACGACGGCTTTCAGAACGGTGTTGACGGGCTCGACGAGGCTGGCGACTTCAAAGGGGACTCCGTCGGGGATCCGCTCGACGCCGTCGCGGACGATCCAGTCCATGACGCGCACGTACTGGCCGAATCCGCCGCCTGCGGGTTCAAAGCCGCCGGTGATGCCGACCTTCTTGTAGGTCTCGCACTGGGCGTAGAGCTTCCGGTCGCAGTAAAAACATTTCCGGCAGGGAATGTGATGGAAGGCAACGACGCGGTCGCCGGGGCGGTACCTCGTGACGCCTTCGCCGACCCGGACGACAACGCCCGCGGTTTCATGCCCGTAGATGCGGGGCGGGGGGAGGAGATCGTAGGCGACTTTCTTGAGATCCGTGTGGCAGATGCCGCAGGCCTCCACGCGAAGCAGGATTTCGCCGGGGCCGATTTCGGGCACGGCGACGGTCTGCAGCTCGATGCGTCCTTGGCCGGTGTAGACGGCGGCTACCATTTCCCGGCCGATGTCAGAAACGGCAAGCGACAAGGAAATCTCCCAAAATGCCCGCGGCCAGGCGGCAGCGCCGGCCGAAGCGAATCAAAGGTATCAAACTACTAGGATGCCTCAGGGCGGCGAAAGTGATGTGGAAACGGGAGAAACGCCCGTCCGGGCCGCGCAAACGGTTGAAGTCGAGAGGCAGGGGCTCGGCGGCGGGGTCGGAGACGACGCGGATGCAATAGAAGGGGGCGTTGCGCCGGAAGGCTTCCGCGGCGACGGCGGCGGCTTCCATGTCCACGGCGGCGGCGCCGGAGGTGCGGAGAGCAGCTTTGTCTCCGGACGAGACGGCGACACGGTCCTGCGACCAGAGCAGCCCGTCATGGAAGGGAGGGGCAGAGGAGGGGAGGGAAGCGGGATAGCGCCGCGAGGTGGAGGCATCGAGGACTTCGCGCGCGGCGAAGATGGCTCCGAAGGGCAGTGCGGGATCCAGGGCGCCGCAGAAGCCCGTGCTGAGGACGGCGGCGCGGCCGGAGGCGCGGTCGAGAGCGGTTTCGGCGGCGGCGCGGGCCAGGCGGGGCCCCGGGCCGTGGGCGGCGAGGATCCAGCGGCGGCTGCCAATGACCGCCTCCCGGGCCCAGGCGAGCGGCCAGCGAAGGGGGCGGACCTGGCGCGCATGGCGCAACAGGCCGCGGAACTCGAGCGGTTCGGCGGCCACGGCAAGGACGGGGAGGGGATCAGCAGTATCCATGGGACAGGAACCACTCGACAGCGTTGCGGAGGGCGGTTTCTGCTGGCGCCGGGCGGAAGCCGAGTTCGCGCTGCGCCTTGGCGGAGCTGACCCACATTTTTTTGCGGGCCATGCGGACGGCGTCGAGGGGTGCGCGGGGCGGCGAGCCGGTGAGGCGGGCGCGGAAGGTGTCGGCGGCGGCGGCAGCGAAGGCGACAGCCCACGGGAGGCGGAGGCGCGGCGCGGGGCGCCCGGTGATCTGCGACAAAAGATCAAAGATTTGTTTTAGCGTGAGATTCTCGCTTCCGAGGATATACCGTTCGCCGGGCCGGCCGTGTTCGCAGGCGAGCCAGTGGCCCTCGGCGGCGTCGGCGGCATCGACGATGTTGAGGCCGGTGTCGACGTAGGCGGGCATGCGGCCGCGGAGGAAGTCGAGAATGGTCTGGCCGGTGGGGGTGGGCTTGACGTCATGCGCGCCGACAGGCGCAGTGGGATTGACGATGACGACGGGGAGGCCGGCGCGGGCGGCGGCGAGCGCCTCCTGCTCGGCGAGCCACTTGGAGCGCTTGTAGTGGCCGGTCATGTCGGCGAGCGAGACGGGCGTGGTTTCGTCGCCGAGCCCTCCCTTGACGAATCCGATGCAGCCGACGGTGCTGGTGTAGACAACGCGCTCGACGCCGGCGCGGCGGGCGGCTTCCAGAATGTTGCGCGTGCCGCCGACGTTGGACTCGTACATTTCGTGAGGACGGGGGACCCAAAGGCGGTAGTCGGCGGCGACATGGAAGACAAGGGCGCAGCCTTCGACGGCGCGCTGCACGGCGGCGGGGTCGCGCAGATCGCCGGCGACGAGTTCGGCATCGAGATCCTTGACGGCGTCCGGGCGGCGCACGAGGGCGCGCACGGGGATGCCGCGCCGCAGCAGCGCCTGCGCGACGTGCCAGCCGAGGAAACCGGACGCGCCGGTGACGAGGGCGGGCTTCACGGCGTGCCTCTTTCGGGACGAACTCTGCGCGGGTTCATGGCGTGGCGAGTGTGGAGAGGCGCTCGCGAAGGGCTAGCAGCGGCCAGGCGACGGCGCCGAGCGGATCGGCAAGGAAAGGCGCGCCGGCAACGCCTGCAAGGCAGGGCGCAGCGGCATCCCAGCCTCCATCCGGGCGCTGGCGTTCCAGGAGCCAGGAGAAGCCGCGGCGGATGCTCTCGCTGGAGCTGTCTCCGCTGGCGAGCAGACCGAGCAGCGCCCACGCTGTCTGGGCGGGTGTGCTGGGCGCGGGCGTGAATAGCGGGGCGGCGATTTCCGCCGGTGCTTCGCCCCAGCCGCCGTCTGCGTTCTGGATGGAACGGATCCACTCGCCGGCGCGAAGGATCACGGCTTCGCGCTCGTCGACGCCTGCAGCGCGGAGCGCGCGCAGGGCAAGGGCCGTGCCATGGAGGCGGTGGACGCCGCGGGCGCTGTCCCACCAGGCTTCGGCGTGCTGGGAGTTTTCGAGGAAGAGGACGGCGCGGGCGATTGCAGGTGAAGAAGGCGGGTGGCCGCAGGCGAGGAGCGCTTCCAGAACTGTAGCGGTGATGTCGGGAGCGGACGCGCAGGACTCGCCGGGGCTCCAGCCGCCGTCCTCGCGCTGTGCGCCGGCCAGGGCGGTGGAGGCGGAGCGGATGAGTTCGTGCCCCGGTTGGAAATGTGGCGAGACGCGCCGCAGGGCGAGGAGCACGAGCGCGGTGGTTTCGGCGTCTGGTGACGCGTGGAGATCGCCGAGCGGCCAGCCGGCCGCAGGTGCTCCCGGGGCGGATTCGCGGATGGTGCGGAAGCGGGACTCGAGAGAAGAGGCAGCAGACTCGAGGGCGCCGGCAGGGAGCGCGCCGGCCAGAGCGAGGAGGGCGAGCGCCGCCTGGCGGATGCCGAAGTCGCATGGACGGGGCGGCGCGGCGGCGCTGGAGGGCGCGAGCCAGGAGAGCGTGCGCTCGAACCCGGATAGCGCTGCCGAGCCCCTGCCGCCAGCAGCTTCGACGGCGAGTGCGGCGTGGATCGCGACGGGCAGCGTGGGCCAGAGTTGCGCCTCCCGCACCATGGCGTCGTAGGCGCGGAAGACGATGGGGTCGCGCAGGGCGCGGGGGGCGAAGCGCGCCCAACGGCTGATGAGGACGCCGGTGAGGCCGTATAAATCAAAACCGGTCTTTTCCGTTGTTGCGGGCGAGGGCGGCAGTTCGCTGCGCATTGCGGGCGCCTGCGGTTGCGGGGAAGGTTGCGCGGCGCCGCGCAGATAGGCGGCGACCGAGAGGGCGGCGTCGCAAACGGCCTGCTGCCGCAACAGGGGAGGGAAGCGGCGGTAGTCGAGAAAGAAAAAGTGCTCCGGGGGAATGCTTTCGAGGCGCTCGTCGGAGGCGGCGCCGGACCAGACGAGTTTCACCCACGTGGAGGCGGGGCAGCGGTCGAGCCCGCCCTGGGAGGCGATCCAACTTCCCAGCGCCCGGAGCTTTTCGTTGTCTGCGGGCAGGCCGGCGAGGCGCAGGGCGAGGTATGCTTCGATCCCGGCGGTGAAGTGGGAGGGCCCTCCGTGCCAGAGGGCGAATCCGCCGTCTGCATTCTGGGAGGCGAGCAGGCGGCCCACCCATGCGCCGTCCATCTGCGCCTGCAGGGCAGGTGCGCGACGGAGCATCCGCACTCCGAGCGCATAGAGAACGTCGAGATACGGTCCGCCCTCAAGCAGGTTGGGCCAGAGGCCCTCGGAAGACTGCCAGTCCGCCAGGCGGCTGGAGGCGCGTACGGCAGCGCGTGAGAGCGCTTCCGGATCGCTGCCAGTGGAGGACGGGGTCATGCCAGAGCAGAAGGCGGGACTGTTCCGGCCAGGCGAGACACGGGCACCTGCACTTCGGGCGGCAGGCTGAAGCGCACGTCCTCTTCGACGATGTCGACTTCCTCAACTGTCTGGAAGCCGCGTTCCCGGAGCGCTTCGACGAGGTCCTGCACGAGATTTTCGGGGGCGGAGGCGCCGGCAGTGACGGAGACAGTTTTCACGCCCTCGAACCATTCATCGCGCAGGAAGCGGCGGTCGTCGATGAGATAGCTGGGCACGCCCGCCCGCTGGCAGACTTCCACAAGGCGCCGGGAATTGGAACTGTTCTGGCTGCCGACCACAAGCAGCAGCTCGCTGAGAGGCGCCACGGCTTTCACAGCGGTTTGCCGGTTCTGCGTGGCATAGCAGATGTCCTGGGACTTGGGACCGGCGATATTGGGGAAGCGGCGTTCGAGAATCTCGATGATGCCGCGGGTTTCGTCGAGGCTCAGAGTGGTCTGCGTGAGGTAGCAGACCTTGTCCGGATTCGGGACTTCGACGCGTTCGGCGTCCTGCTCGGATTCGACGATGATGGTGCTCGAGGGGGCTTCGCCGAAGGTGCCTTCGATTTCCTCGTGGTCTTTGTGGCCGATCAGCAGGATGGTGTAGCCTGCCTTGGCAAATCGCACAGCTTCGAGGTGGACCTTGGTGACGAGGGGGCAGGTGGCGTCGATGACAGCGAGGTTGCGCTCCTTGGCCGCCTGACGGACGGCAGGGGAGACGCCGTGCGCGCTGAAGATGACGCGCGCGCCTGCGGGCACCTCGTCGAGTTCGTTGACGAAGATGGCGCCCATGCCGCGGAGTTCGTCGACGACGTGGCGGTTGTGGACAATCTCCTTGCGGACGTAGATCGGCGCGCCGTAGAGTTCAAGCGCGATCTTGACGATATCAATGGCCCGGACGACGCCTGCGCAGAAGCCCCTCGGCCGCAGCAGCAGGACCTTTTTCCCAGCGGGGTGTGCCGTTTGCATAAGTGGTGAGAATTGTTTTCATTATAGCAGCGGCCCTTTCCGGAGCCGCTGCCGCGTGCCGGGATGGCCCGCAAAGGTTTGGATTCCCGGCGAGGGAGGCGGATGCGGGAATCCGTCACCGCCGCTGGCGAAAAAACTCCTCGAGCAGGGCGGCGCACTCGGCGCCGAGGATGCCTTCCGTGATTTCGACGCGGTGATTGAGGAGTTCGGAATCGGCGAGCCGGAACTTGGAGCGGACGCCGCCGAACCGGATATCGCGGGCGCCGAAGACGAGCCGGGCGATGCGGGCATGGACGAGCGCGCCGGCGCACATGACGCAGGGTTCGAGGGTGACATAGAGCGTGGCGCCGCAGAGGCGGTAGTTCGATACGGCGGATGCCGCCCGGCGCAGGGCGAGGATTTCGGCGTGCGCCGTGGGATCGCTGGAGGCGATGGGGCAGTTCCACGCGGCTCCGATTTCCCTGTCTTCGAGCACGACGACTGCGCCCACGGGGACTTCGCCCTCCGACTCGCCCTTCCGGGCGAGTTCGAGCGCGCGCCTCATCCAGAACTCGTCGGTGGAACGGGACGGCTGCATCCTTTTGCAAGTGTCACAGGCCGGAGCGCGGAGGAGCCTGCGGGGACTGCCTAGAATAAGAGTGTCCCATGAAATACCTGCCGCTGATCTGGAAGAACGCCTTGCGCAACCGGCGGCGCACGCTGCTGACTCTTTCCAGCCTGGCGATTTCGCTGTGCCTGCTGGGCGTGATGATGGCGCTGTACTATGCGCTGTTTATTGGCGGGCAGCCGGCGAAGGCGCAGGCGCGGCGCGTGGTGGTGCGGCACAAGGTTTCGATCGTGTTTCCGTTGCCGCTGTATTACCGGGAGCGGATCGCGCAGGTGCCGGGCGTGGAGGAGGTGATGGTGTGGGCGTGGTTCGGCGGCGTCTACAAGGATGCGCGCGACCAGCGGAACTTCTTCGCGCGCATGGCGGCTGACGCCGAGCGCCTGTTCCGCGTGTATCAGGACTATGTGATTCCGGAGGAGCAGAAGCAGGCATTCATCCGCGATCCGGCGGGCTGCATTGTGAACAAGGCGCTGGCGGAGCGGCACGGGTTCAAGGTTGGCGACAAGATCCTCATCCGCGGCGACATCTATCCGTTCGACCTGGACCTGACGGTCAGAGGCATCTATACGTCGACGGACTTCGACGACGACACGCTCTGGTTCAATTGGAAGTACATGGAGAACGCGCTGAGGAACTCGCCGCGGCTGATGGCGGGGGGCTTCACGCTGCTGGCTCGCTCCGAGCAGGACGTGGCCGCGATCAGCCGCGCCATCGACGAGATGTTCGCCAATTCCGAGGCGCCAACGAAGACGGAGAGCGAATACGTCTTCGGCTTGTCGTTTCTCTCGTTCCTGGGCAACATCAAGGTCATCCTGATGAGCATCTGCTTCGCGGTGACGTTCACCGTTCTGCTGATCACGGCCAACACGATGGCGATGAGTGTGCGGGAACGTGTGCGGGAAGTGGGTGTGCTGCGAACGCTGGGTTTCGGGCGGCCGGCGATCGTGGGGCTGATCGTGGGCGAGAGCGCGCTGATATCGGTGGCGGGCGGGCTGCTGGGGGTGCTGATCGCAGAGGGGCTGTGCTGGGTGATCCGGCAAGGGCCGGTGATCGTGCAGCAGACCAAGACGCTGACGATCGAGGCGCCGGTGTTCGCGGCGCTGGTGGCCGTAAGTCTTGCTGTCGGCGTGGCGAGCGCCCTCGTGCCTGCCTTCACGGCGGCACGGACGAACATCATCGACGCCCTGCGCTTCACCGATTGACGCTGCGGAGACAACCGGAATGATCCTGCCGCTCTCCTACAACCTGCGCAACCTGGCGGTGCGCCGGACGACGACGATGATGACGGCGCTGGGCATCGCGCTCACGGTGGCGGTGCTGGCGGCGTCGTTCGCGCTGGTGGACGGGCTGCGGCTGGCGCTGGAGGCATCCGGGCATCCGCTGAACATTCTGGTGACGCGGAAGGGTTCGGAGTCCGAGCTGGCGTCGAACTTCGAGCGGCGGGTCTTCGACGACCTGAAGTTCAAGGCAGGGATTGCGCGCAACGGCGCCGGGGAGCCGCTGGCGTCGCTGGAAGTGGTGACGGTGATCAATCTGGTGAGCGTGGAGTTCCCCGAGGGGGCGAACGTGACCGTGCGGGGAGTGACGCCCATCGGCATCGAGCTTCGCGAGGATGCGCGGCTGACAGAAGGGCGGTGGTTCATGCCCGGGCGGCGCGAGGCGACCGTGGGCAGCGCGATTGCGCGGCGCTATCCGGAGGCGCGCCCGGGCAAGAAGATCCGCTTCGGGCGGGGCGAGTGGGAGGTGGTTGGCGTCTATCACAGCGACCAGATGGCGCGGAATTCCGAGATCCTGGTGGATCTGAATCAGGTGGCGGCGGACTTCGGGCGGGAGAGCGTGTTGAGTTCGGCGCTGTTGCGCGCCACGGATCCGGTGGCGCATCAGGCGTTAATCAACGACTTGCAGACGGATACGCGGCTGAACGTGCTGGCGCGCTCCGAGAAGGAGTATTACGCGCAGCAGACGTCGAGCGGGGATCTGATCCGGTATCTGGGCACGGTGGTGGCGGTGATCATGGCAGTGGGGTCGTGCTTCGGCGCGATGAACACGATGTACGCGGCGGTGGCGCGGCGCTCGCGGGAGATCGGCACGCTGCGCGTGCTGGGATTTTCGCGCGCGGCGATTCTGCTGAGCTTCCTGATCGAATCGCTGATGCTGGCGGCGCTCGGGGGCGTGCTGGGCATCCTGATGGTGCTGCCTGTGAACGGGCTTTCGACGGGGATCGGGAGCTTCACGACGTTTTCCGAGATTGCATTTCAGCTCAGGATCACGCCGTCGACGATGGCGGCGGCGTTCCTCTTTGCGCTGGCGATGGGCGCGGCGGGCGGGCTGCTGCCGGCGTTTCAGGCGGCGCGGAAGGAGATCCTGACAGCGTTGAGGGAGGAGTGAGGCGTTGAGCGACGATCTGAGGAGCCTCCGGATTGACCGGAGCGCGCCGCCGCAGAGAGGGGGCGGCGGGGCGGGCAAGTGGATCGCGATTGGGGGCCTCTTGCTGGTCCTGGCTGGCGGGGGCTTTGCGGCGTATCGCTTCTGGAGCGCGGCGCCGGAGGTGACGACGGTGCGGGTGCAGGCGCAGCGCAGCGCGGGCGCGGGCGGGGCGGCGGTGGTGCTGAACGCGACCGGATATATTGTGGCGGCGCACAAGATCCAGGTGGCGTCGAAGGTGGTGGGGAAGGTGGCGTGGATCGGAGTGGAGAAGGGCGACAAGGTGCGAGCCGGGCAGGTGATCGTGCGGCTGGAGGACGATGAATACCGGGCGCAGCTGCAGCAGGCGCGGGGGCAGCTGGCGGCGCTGGAGGCGCGGCTGGAGGAGCTGCTGCGGGGATCGCGACCGGAGGAGATCGAGGCGGCCCGGGCGCAAGTGGCGCAGGCGAAGGCGGATCTGGAGAACGCAAGGGTGCAGCTGGAGCGGATCCGGCAGCTGGCAGCGGAGAAGGTGATGTCGAAATCGGCGCTCGACGACGCGCAGGCGCGCTATGATGCGGCGGCAGCGCGAGTCGAGAACCTCGAGAAGAATTACGAGCTGGTGCGGAAGGGGCCGCGGCAGGAGGCGATCGACGCGATGCGCGGGCAGGTGGAGGCGGCGCGCGGGGCGGTGGCGTTCGCCGAAACGCAGCTGGCCAACACGCTGATCCGCGCGCCGGTGAGCGGCACGATCCTCGAGCGGGGCGTGGAGAAGGGCGAGTTTGTGACGACGAGCTTCGTGGGCGAGCGCGGCGCGAAGGGATATGTGGTGACGCTGGCGGACCTGAACGATTTGCGGGTGGAGCTGGACATCTCGCAGAACGATTTCGCGAAGCTGAAGCCGGGGCAGAAAGGTGTGATCACGGCGGATGCCTGGCCGGGCGTGGAGTGGCAAGGGGAGCTCGACGAGATTGCGCCGGAGGCGAACCGGCAGAAGGCGGCTGTGCAGGTGAAGGTGAAAGTGTTGAACCCGGACGAAAGGCTGCGGCCCGAGATGAACGCGGCGGTGGCGTTTCTCTCCGACGAGCCTGCGGCAGCGGCAGCGCCGGGCAAGCCCGTGGTGTTCGTGCCGCCTGCGGCGGTGCGCAACGACCGCGTCTACATTGTGCTGAATGGAAGGATTGTGGAGCGCGCCATCCGCACGAGCGGCAACACCCCGCTCGGGCTGCGCGTGGAGGACGGGCTGATCGGCGGCGAGGATCTGGTGCTGAATCCGCCCGCGGACCTGAAGGACGGAATGAAAGTGAAGGTGAGGCAGCCATGAGCGACGACGTGGTGATCCGGGCGCGGAGGCTGACGCGGGAGTATGTGCGCGACGCGTTCCACGTAGTGGCGCTGAAGGACGTGGATCTGGATGTGAAGCGCGGCGAGTTTCTGGCGCTGATGGGGCCTTCGGGTTCGGGCAAGTCGACGCTGCTGCACCTGATTGCCGCGATGGACCGTCCGACGTCGGGCACGATCGAGGTGCTGGGCTCGGATGTGGCGGCGATGCCGGACGCGGAGATGGCGCGCTGGCGGAACCGGCATATCGGGTTTGTGTTCCAGAGCTTCAATCTGATCCCGGTGCTGACGGCGCTGGAAAATGTTGAGCTGCCGCTGAAGCTGACGCACCTGAAGAAGGGCGAGCGGATCCAGCATGCCGCCACGGCGCTGAAACTGGTAGGGCTGGGAGACCGCATGGATCACTACCCGCGGCAGCTCTCCGGCGGGCAGGAGCAGCGCGTGGCCATCGCGCGCGCCATCGTGACCGACCCCGACATTCTGCTGTGCGACGAGCCGACGGGCAACCTGGACGCCCGGAGCGCCAACGAGGTGCTGGAGCTGCTGCGGCGGCTGAATCAGGAGTTCGGGAAGACCATCGTCCTGGTGACGCACGATCCGCACGCGGCGCGTTTTGCCACGCACCTCCGCTACATTGACAAAGGCGAGCTTCTGCCGGAAGGGAAGAAGCCGGAAGACTGGAGCTGAGCGGCTGTGGCCCGGCTGGCGATCCTGTACGAGCATCCGACCTGGTTCCGCCCGCTGTTTGCGGCGCTGGAGCGGGCGGGGATCCCGTGGGAGGAGTGGAAGGCGGAGAGCCTGGCCTTTCCCCTGGAAGGAACAGAATGGCCGGATCTTGTTTTTAACCGGATGAGCGCCTCGGCGGCGTGGCGCGGGCACGGGCATGCGCAGTTCGCCGTGCGCGAGCTGTTGACGGTGCTGGAGTCGCAGCGGGTGGCGGTGGTGAACGGGCTGGCGGCCTACGAGCTGGAGATCAGCAAGATCCGGCAGATGGAGCTCTTCCGGCGCGCCGGGGCGCGGGTGCCGCGGACAGGGGCAGCGAATTGCCCGAGGCAGCTGGTGCGCGCGGCAGAGGGACTTCGCTTCCCTGTGATCGTGAAACCGAACTGCGGCGGCGCGGGGGCAGGCATTCGCAGGTTCGATTCGCGGGCGCAACTGGAAGCCGGGGTGGAGAAGGCGGTGTTCGGTTGCGACAATGTGGCGCTGGTACAGGAACATATCCCCTCCCGCGACGGCGCTTGCTACCGGATCGAGATCCTGGACGGGGAGATCCTCTACTGCCTGAAGGTGCAGCGCGACGGGGCGGGCTACAACCTGTGCCCGGCGGACGCCTGCGCCTCTGACGCGAAGCCGGTGTTCACGCGCTGCGAGCCGCTGCCGGAGGCGGCGGCGACGGCGCTGAACGTGGCACGGCTGGGGCGGATCGACCTGTGCGGCATTGAATACATCATTGATCACCGCACGGGCGAACCCGTGTTCTATGACCTGAACGTCCTGTCCAATTTCGTCGCCAACGCGAAGGACGTGGTGGGGTTCGACCCGCACGAGCGGCTGGCGGAGTATCTGGGACGGCGGCTGCATGGGCTGTCGCGGCTCCGGTAGCGCCTTTTTCGAATTTGCCCCCAAACTGGAGTTTTTGAGGTTGACCCCAAGCCTGCCGAAGCCTATTCTGGGGTCAGAGGAGCTTCTCCGTGGCTGACGTCAAGGTGAGAAACCTTCCCGACTGGCTGGTGGAGTGGTACCGGCGAAAGGCCGAGCGCGAAGGCATTAGTTTGGAAGAATGTCTCCGGCAGGCGCTGCACGAAGTCTGGCTGATCCGGCGTCGAGAGATCGCCAGGAAGCTGGACGCCCTGTGCGCGAGGATCGCGAAGCGAACGGGCATTTTGCCTGACAGCACGCCGCTGATTCGCGAGATCCGGGAGGAGATGGAGAGGAAAGGTGATGTGGGTAGTGGACGCCAGCGTGGCCGTGAAATGGCTCGTCCCCGAAGAAAGTCGGCATGAAGCCTCCACCCTCATCACAGAAGCCGGCCCCTTGCTGGCGCCGGATCTCATCATTACGGAGGTATCCTCTGCGCTCTCGAGGAAAGCGCGTCTGGGCCAGATCACGGCAGCCGAGGCCAAGGGGGCGCATTCCGTTTGGATGGAAGCGCTCCAGTGCGGTGTCTTGACGCTCAGCAGCTCGATGGACCTCCTCGAGGAGTCCTTTCAGTTGTCGCTGACCCTGGACCATGCATTGCCTGACTGCTTGTACCTTGCCCTCGCCCGCCGTGTCAGCGGTGTACTTGTCACAGCGGATGCGCGGCTGGCGAAGAAGGCATCGGAAGTCGAGGGCCTGAAGGTCCGCCTGCTGGGGCAGGCGTGACGCTCAGTGGCGGAAGTGGCGGATGCCGGTGAAGACCATGGCGACGCCGAGACGGTCGGCGGCGGCGATCACCTCTTCGTCCTTGACCGATCCGCCGGGCTGAATCACGGCCGTGGCCCCGTGAGAGGCGACCGTTTCCAGCCCGTCAGGGAAGGGAAAGAACGCATCGGAGGCGGCCACGCAGCCTTTCAATTCCAGCACGGATTTCCGGGCGCCGATCTCGGCGGAAAAGACGCGGCTCATCTGCCCGGCGCCTGCGCTGAGGAGCTGCCCCCGGCGCGCGTAAACGATGGCGTTGGACTTGACGTGCTTGCAGACCTTCCAGGCGAATTCCAGCGCCGCCATCTCGTCTTCGGTGGGCTGCCGGCGCGTCACGACGCGGAGCGAGGAGGGATCCAGCGTCAACAAGTCCGGAGTCTGGACGAGCACGCCGCCGGTGATGGAGCGCAGCACGGGCTCGTCCGGCACGCCGCCGCGCACCACCAGCAGGCGCAGATTCTTCTTCGTTTGCAGGATGGAGAGTGCCGGTTCGGAGAATGCCGGCGCGGCGATGGCTTCGACAAACAGCTTTGAGACTTCGTGGGCGGTATCCGCATCCACCTCCCGATTGAAGGCAAGCACGCCGCCGAAAGCGGAGACAGGGTCAGCCTCGTAGGCTTTGCGGTAGGCTTCCGCCAGCGTTTCCTGTTCGGCGCAGCCGCACGGGTTGGTGTGTTTGATGATGACGGCTGCAGGTCCTGTGAATTCGCACACGAGCTGCCATGCCGCATCGAGATCCACGAGGTTGTTGAAGCTCAGCTCCTTGCCGTGGATCTGCGTCCCGTTGGCGACGCCGTGTTCCCCTTGCGCATACAGCGCCGCCCGCTGGTGCGGATTCTCGCCATAGCGCAGCGCCTGGCGGCGGGGCAGCACGACGCTGAGCGTGGGCGGAAGGGCGGCGGGCTGATCGACGAAGCCTTCTTCCGTGCATTCGATGGATGCGAGGCGCGCCGTGATGGCGGCGTCGTAGCGTGCCGTCAACGCAAAAGCTTTGCGCGCCAGCTCCCAATGCGTGCGCAGGCTCAGCGAGCCGCCGGTGGACTGCAGTTCTTCAAGCAGCGCCGGGTAATCCGCGGGGGATGTGACCACGGCGACGTCCTGATAATTCTTGGCGGCGGCGCGGATCATCGTGGGGCCGCCAATGTCGATGTTTTCGATCAGCTCCTCGACGGTGGCGCCCGGCGTGGCGGCGACTTTCTCGAAGGCGTACAGGTTCACGACCACCATGTCGATGGGTGCGATACCGTGCTTCTCGAGGGCGGCCATGTGGTCCGGGACGCCCCGGCGGGCGAGGACGCCGGCAGCAATCACCGGATGGATGGTTTTCACGCGGCCGTCGAGAATTTCCGGAAAGCCGGTCACCTCGCTGACGTCCTTGACGGCGAGGCCGGCCTCGCGCAGGGCGCGGGCGGTTCCGCCGGTGGAGATCAGCTCGCAGCCGAGGGCGGCGAGTCCGCGGGCGAAATCCACGAGTCCGGTCTTGTCGGTGACACTGAGGAGGGCGCGTCGGATGGAAGGCATGACCTTTCATTCTGCCATCCGCAGGCCCCTTGTTACCATGAGAGCGTGGCACACAAGGTGACGCTGATTCCCGGGGACGGCATCGGCCCGGAGGTGACTGCGGCGGCTGTCCGTGCCGTCGAAGCGACTGGCGTGAAGATCGAATGGGAGACCGCGGAGCTGAGCGCGGAAATCATCGAGAAATCCGGCTCGAGCCTGCCCGCGCATGTTCTGGAGTCCCTGGAGAGGACGGGCGTGGGGCTGAAAGGCCCGGTGACGACGCCCGTGGCAGGCGGCTTCAAGAGCGTCAACGTGGCCTTGCGGAAGACCCTGGATCTGTTTGCGAACGTGCGGCCCGTTTTCACGCTGCCCGGGCTGAAGACGCGGTTTCAGGATGTCAACATCGACATGGTGATCTTCCGGGAGAACACCGAGGACCTTTACTCCGGGCTGGAGCACGAAGTGGTGAAGGACGTGGTGGAGAGCCTGAAGATCATTACGCGCTTCGCCTCCATGCGGATCGCGAACTACGCGTTCGCCTATGCGCGGAAAAACGGGCGGCGGAAGGTGACCGCCGTGCACAAGGCGAACATCATGAAGCTGAGCGACGGGCTCTTCATCCGCTGCTGCCGCGAGGTGGCCACCGAATACCCGGACATCGCCTACAACGAGCTGATCGTGGACAATGCCGCCATGCAGCTGGTGATGCGCCCGGAGACGTTCGACATCCTGCTGCTGCCGAACCTGTACGGGGACATTGTGTCCGACCTTGCGGCGGGGCTGGTAGGCGGGCTGGGAGTGGTGCCCGGAGCGAACATGGGCGAGAAGTGCGCCGTCTTCGAGGCGGTGCACGGATCGGCGCCCGACATCGCGGGGCACGGCATTGCGAACCCCACGGCGCTGATTTCGTCCGCGATTCTGATGCTGCGCCACCTGGGCGAAGGGGCGGCAGCGGACCGGCTGCAACGGGCGGTGATGGCGACGTATGCGGAGGGGACGCACCTGACGCGCGACGTCGGCGGCAGCGCGACCACCGCGGAATTCACGGACGCGGTGATCCGCCATCTCGGCTGATTTGGCGGATCACCGCAATCCCGTTGCGAGTTACTTCAGCGTGACGGTGACAGGCTGCTTCAGCTGGAAGGTGAGCACGGTTTCCGCGGGGATGGTGGCGGGCTCGCCGCGCGTTGCCATTGCGGTAGCCGTGCCGGCGCCTGCGCCGACGCCCGCGCCAACGGCAGCACCCTTGCCGCCGCCGGCGATGGCGCCGATGGCTGCGCCGACGCCGGTCATGATGGCGCCGCGCGTGACGTCCTTCTTCACGCTGCTCTTGGCCTGCGCAACGTAGGCGCCTGTCTCGATTTCCACTTTTCCGGCCACCGTCTGGATCGAGCGCAGCGCCACGCCAAGCTGCGCCACGCCTTTTACACGCCCGCCCGGATCGCTTTCCACCACAACGCCCTCCACCTCGGCGCCTTTGGCCGCGAGCGTGACGCCGTCGACGATGAGCGGCTCAGCCAGAGTGGCGCGGAAGACCTCCCCTTCCTTGGCGTCTTTGGTCGAGATGGCTGCCTCCGTGCGGATCACGACGGGCGTTCCCGCGGCGATGGTCACCGGCTTCGGCGCCGGCGGGGGCGGCGCAACGGAGGTGGTGGCCGGAGACGGTGAAGAAGCCGCAGTCGAGCCTGCGCCAGCGGGCGAACCGGAGGCGGACTGCGTTGTCTTCTGCCGTGCCTGCTCCAGCTGCCGCCGGGCATCGGCTGCCTGCTTCTGCGCCTGCTCGAGCTTCTTGCGCGCTTCCTCGAGCTGGCGCTGCTGCTCCGCCTGGGCAGCCCTCTGTTCGGCTTCCTCCAGCTGCCGGCGCGCCTCGGCGGCTTGCTGTTCGGCTTCCGCCAGTTTTCGTTGAGCCTCCTCGAGCTGCTGCTGCGCCTGCACGTCGCTGGAAGGCTCCTTCTTGCAACCCCAAGACAGCAACATGGCGGCGGCCACCGTCATCAACAGATATCGCTTCATACAGAAGTCCCTCTCTTTCCCCCGAGGCCAATTTGCTCCTCCCCTTCCAGTGTAGCCCGACTCAGCCGGTGACAAGCGTCCGCGACGCGCATATACTCGATGCAACGCGGTGAGTGATTCATGCCGGAAGTTGCGGCGGAGCCAGGGATGACGCGCCGGCAATGGGCGGCGCTCGCATGGCCGGGATTCTTGTCCCGCCGCGTTGCCGGGCTGCGCGCAGCAGCGTTCGCCTGTGATGTGACGCCGCCACCCGGACAGCCGAACATCTGGGTGGAGCCCGTCCGGCAGGTGCTGGATCCGCTGTGGTGCAAGGGGATTGTGCTGGAATCCGGCGGCGTGCGCGTGGCAGTGGCGGCGCTGGACTGGTGCGGCGCGGGCGGCGCCACGCACGACAGACTCTGTGCAGCGCTGGCGCATGGCGCCGCGACTTCGCGGCGCAACGTGTGGGTGCATACAGTGCATCAGCACACGGCGCCCTATGTGGTGGAGGATGCTTATCCGATCCTTCAAAAGGCGCGCCCTTCCGCGCTGCGGATGTCGGCGAGGTTCCTGGCTCTGGTGTCGGAGAGGATTGCGAACGCGGCAGCCGGGGCGGTGCGGAATCTGGCGGAAGTCCTGCGGGTGGGCACGGGCACGGGGAGGGTGGAACGGGTGGCCAGCGCAAGGCGGCTGCTGGTGGACGGGAAGATCGTGACACGATTCAGCAACACGGCGCGCACGCCGGAGCTGGCCGGGCTGCCGGAGGGAGAGATCGATCCGGATCTGCGTTGCGTCACGCTGGAGGGCGCGCAAGGGGTGATCGCAAGGCTCGCCTTTTATGCGACGCACCCGCAGACGTTTTGCTGCGACGGCAGCGTGTCGGCGGACTTCGTGGGCGCGGCGCGGGCGGAGATCGAGAAAGAGACGGGCACGCCGCTGATCTATTTCACCGGGTGCGGCGGAGATGTCACGGTGGGCAAGTACAACCAGGGAAGGGAAGAGCAGCGGAGGGAGCTGGCGGCGCGGCTGGCAGAAGGAATGCGGCGCGCCATCGCCTCCTCCACGTTTGACTCTGCCGTGGAGATGGCGTGGCGAACGGCCGCTCTGCGGTTGCCGAAGACATCCCAGCCGCCCCGTCTGGAAGAGACGAAGACCGATGCGGAGGCCTACCGCGCGGCCATTCGTGCCGCCTTTCTGCGCCGGGAGCGGCTTGTTTCCGCCTGCGCCCTGCGCCTCGGGCCGGCTGTGATGGTCTGCCTGCCGGGGGAGCCGCTGCTCGCCTTTCAGCGGGAGGTGCAACAGGCCGCGGGCGGACGCTTCGCCTGCGCCGCAGGCTATGGCGACATCTTTCCCGGCTATCTGTGCCGGGACGAGGACTACCATCTTGGAGGATATGAGCCGGGCGCCTCTCATGTGGGGCCCGGGAGCGAGGTCATTCTCCGGAAAGCCATCCGGGAGCTGGCAGGAATCGAGTGAACCAGAGGGGATGGAATATGGAAAAACAAAAGCAAAATCTTGTGGAAACTCGCCGGGATTTCATGCTGAAAAGCGCAGCCGCAGCCGGAGCTGCCGGGATCGTTTTCCCCCGCGCCGGGCTGGCGGCGCTGGGCGGACCTCCGGCGGTGACCTACCCGCCGGAAAAGATCAAGGAGCTCACGCGCTGGCCGCGCTACGGCGCGGCCGAGCGGCAGGCGCTTCACGAGCTGATCGATGCCAACACCTACTATGACGCGCTGCCGAAGTTTGAAAACGAATGGAAAGAATACACGAAATCGCCCTTCGTGAAGGCGCACATGAACGGCTCGAGCGCGCTGACCTCGATGTACTTCGCGCTCGATCTGCCGCCGGGCAGCGAAATCATGGTGCCGTCCTACACGTTCTTTTCGACGTGTCTGGCGATGCGGTTCTTCGGATTGGTCCCGATCTTTATTGATATCGATCCGAAGACCGCATGCTTTGATCTGGAGGATGCGAAGCGGAAGCTGACGCCGCGCACGCGCGCCGTGGTGGCGATGCACAGCTGGGGGCTGCCGTGCGAGATGGATCACATCGCCGCCTGGTGCAAGGAGAAGGGGCTGATTCTGCTGGAAGACGCCGCACACGCCCATGGGGCGTGGATGCAGGGCAAGGCGATGGGCACGTGGGGCGTGATGGGGATCTATTCGTTCCAGGCGTCCAAGGTGCTGCCCACGGTGGAGGGCGGCATGGGGATGTATCAGACGCGTGAGTATTTCGAACGGGCGGCTGCTTTCGGGCACTACGAGGATCCGGTGAAGTTCCCGAAGGACAGCCCTGTGCGCGCCTACGAGGGCACGGGCTTCGGGCAGAAGTACAGGATGCACCCGTTCGCCGCCGCGGTGGCGCGGGTGCAGTTGCGCGGGCTGGAGGAGCGCAACGAAATCGTGCGTCGCAACGTGCAGAAACTGAACAGCCGCCTGGTGCAGTTGCCGGGCCTGAGCGAGCCACGCTGCCGCCCGGATCAGAAGCGGGTCTACTATCACGCGAACATGCTGTTGCTGGACTCGGCGAAGGCGGGATTCTCGCGGGATCAGCTGGTGCGAGCCCTGAAAGGCGAGGGCGTCGGCGTCACCGTCTGGGACTATCCGGAGCAGCACAAGTTGAAGATCTACTCGGAGGCGAAATGGTGGCACCACGCGCCGGTGATTCCGGAGCGGATGCCGGGCAACGCGCAGGTGAATGCAACGCACATCTTCCTGCCGCTGATGCACGGCGAGGCGGACGAGCTGATCGAGCAGTACGTGCGCGCCTTCGAGAAGGTGTGGTCGCGCCGGACGGAGGTGAGCAAGCTGTAGGGCTGTCACACGCTTGCCATGGCGGCTTGCAGCATGGCGCGGGTGTAGCCGACGTTATAGGCGTAGCCGCCGTAGGAGCCGCCGCCGGGGTAGAACGGCTTGAAGTCCGGGCGTTCGCGGTCGATGTCGAGCGCGCGCGGGTGCTCGGGGTAGATGATGCCGTTGTAGCCGAGCCGCACCACTTCCTTCATGACGGCGAACATGTCCACTTCGCCCTCGTCGGGGAACACCTCGGTGTAGTCGACACAGGGCTTGCGCACCCGCACATTGCGGTAGTGCATATGGTTGATCGCCTTCCGCTGCATGAAGTAGCGGAAGACTTCGACGGGATCCTCTCCGAGCTCCTTCGTGACGCCGCAATCGTAGGTGATGCCGTTGGAGGGGCTCGGCACGATGCTGACGAGCTTTTTCCAGCCCTCGAGCGTTGCCATGATCTGCCCGGAGCCGCGGCTCAGGGGCACGGGCGGGTCGTTTGGGTGAAGGGCCATCCGCACGCCGGCTTTTTCGGCTTCGGGGATCACCGCTTTCAAGAAATAGGTGATGTTTTTCCACATCTCGTCGAGAGAATGCGTGCCGATTTCCGGCCGCGGGGGCAGGTCTTTCACCTTGTCATATGTGTAGGCGGTCATGCCGGCGCCGCCGCGCCCGAGTTCCTCGTAGTAGCCCTCGACGAGGCGCCAAGCGTAGAAGTTGTATTCGACCACAGGCAGGCCGCACCGGCCGGCCACGCGGATCGACTGGATCACCTTCTCGATCTCCTCGTCGCGCCCCGGGCGGCCGTAGATCGTGTTGGGGAAGCCGCTGATCATCAGGTTGTAGAGCGTCATGCCTGCCGCGCGTAGGCGGTCCATCTTGGCGCGCAGCTCGGCCTCGTCCCACGGGATGCGCCCCCATCCGCTGAGCACGTGCGTGATGCCGAGCTGCCGGATGCGGCGCAGGTCGCGTTCGGTGAAGGTGTTCCACGCGATTTCCAGGCACAGCTTGGGCGTGTCCGGGCCTTCCTGGAAGGGCCAGGACCGCTTGCCGGACTGAGCGGCAAGATGAACTTGCGGCGCGGCGGCGAGCACGCCGGCGGCCTGCATGGCGCGGCGGCGCGACAGCTTGTCCTGCATGGCGGATCCTCCTGCAAATGGTCCCAAAGGGCCCGCGCGCGGCGGGGCATGCCCGATCATATCGTGCGAGGGCGAGGGACTCAAACGGGCTGCGCGGACTCACCGCTCGGCGCTGCGCAGAGCAGGAACGGAAATCAGCCCGGAGAGGAGCTGCGCGCGGCTGCCCCGGGCGCACTCAGGGAAACAGCGGTGCGCGGCATAGGCGAGGGGGCAGCGGCCGCCGGGCACCTTGTCAGAAGCGAAAATTCAGAACAATCTCGATGTTCCGGGCATCGGAAATGGACAAACCATGCGCGCCGAACCCCGCGCTCCGGCCCGCGCCGGCGAGCTGGCCGTTGGCGAGGTTGGTGACGATTTCGGCGGCCCCCAAACCAACCGCATAGCCTGGGCTGAACCGGGTGTGGTTCAGGAAATTGTGCGCGTGGGCCTGCAGGTCGAGGCGGAAGCGCTCGCTGATGGAGAAGGCCCGCTGGATGCTGAAGTTCACGTTGTCCAACGGTTCGTTGCGGATGTCGTTGTAGGTGAACGCGGCGGTGCCTTACCAGAAGACATCGCGCTGCCGCGAGCCGTTGGCGACGATGACGGTCTGGCCGGCAAAGGCGTCCGGGTTGTACTTCAGGTAAGTGAATGCGTTCGGGCGAATCACGCGGCCGCTGGGCAGCGTGACGGTCGTCCTGCCGTCGTACCATCCCCGCAGTTCTTTGGGAAGAACGCGCGGCACTCCCGGGAGGGCATGCGGCCTGCCATTGAGGGAATTACTGTTGGCCCCGGTGATGACCCAAGGCGTGCCTTTCTGGCAAACCCGGATGCCGCTGACCTGCCAACAGCTGACCAGGCCGGAGAGGAAGCGGTTGGAGGAATTCAGCGCACGGCCTTTGCCGAAGGGCAGCTCGTAAAGAGCGCTGATGACTGCTCTGTGGGGGATGTCATTGGCCGAAAGGCGGCGGTTGTTGCGGAGGTTGAGGAGATCGCCGCCCTGGAAGCCGAAGCCCTCGCCGTTGAAGTTGTTCCGCGCCCCGGCATTGGAGACCTCCCGCGCCCTGGACCATGTGTAGTGCGCGTTCAGCATCAGCCCCCGCGAGAAAGCGCGGGTCACCTGGAATTGCGGGGCGTTGTAGTCGGAGCATCCGTCCATGCGCTGCACATTCATGGTTCCGAAGAAGGGATAAGGCAGCAGGGTTTCGCGGAGGCTGATTCTGGAATTGCCCAGCGTGCCGCTGAACGGGATGAGCGGTCGGCTGGCAGGCTGCCAGGGGTTGTTCACGAGATCCGCTCCGGTGCGGCCGGAGCCGTTGCGGGCGATGTAGTTCTCCCGCCAGGCGGCGGGGGTGGCAGCCGGCAGGAACTGGTTGCTGTTGACTGGCTGCGAGCTCGGCGGCATGCGTCTGCCGTAAGAGCCCGACCAGCCGGTGGCGAACTGGCAGTCGGCCACGGGATGCGGCTGCAGCGAGTCAGTCCGCAGCCTCGAACAGCGCAGGGAGCCACTGGGCCGTGTGCTGCACCTCGACGGGAAGATGCGCCGCCGCGGCGCCGCCGCGGATCTGCAGAAGGCAACCGGGACAGTCCACCGAAACTCCGGCTGCGTGCGTGTCAGCGATGGACTGGAGCTTGCGCTCCAGCATCGCCGCCGAAACTTCCGGCAGCTTGAGCGAATACGATCCGCCCATGCCGCAGCAGACGTCGGACTCGCGCATCTCGCGCAGCTCGCATCCGGCTCCGCGCAGCAGCTCGCGCGGCGGGCGTTCAGCGTGCAGCGTGCGCTTCAGGTGGCAGGAGTCGTGATAGGTGAGCGCGGGCATCTTTGCGCCGCGCGGCAGCCGCAAGGAGCCTTCCTCCACAAGCTTGTGCAAATACGTGGAAAGGTCCAGGATTTTGGCGCTCAACTGTCCGGCCTTTTCCGCGAGCGCCTCTTCGCCTGCGTCACGCAGCAGGCGGGGCGTGCCGGACTGCAAGGCCACGGTGCAGGTGGGGCAGGCGGAGATCACGGCCTCGAATGCATCGCCGCAAAACGCCTTCACGTTGTCACGCGCGTTGGCAGTGGCGGCATCGGGCGCGCCGCTGAACACGGCCGGCGCCCCGCAACAGGTCTGGCCTTCGGGCATTGCCACCTCGATGCCGGCGCGGTTCAGCACGCGCACGGCCGCCTCGCCGATCTCCGGGTAGACGAAGTCGATGAGGCAGCCGGCGAAGAACGCCACGCGGCGGGGCGAGCGCGGCTGTTCGATTTTCGGGAAGCGGTCCCGCAGCGGCTCAGCGCTGAGAGCGGGCAGGCGCCTGCCTTTGCCGGCCTCAGTCAGCCACAGGGGCAGGTGCCGCAGCCAAGGCCCATCGGTCACTGGCTTCTGCGCCGATGACGCGGCGCGCAGCAGCGAATGGAAAGCGCGCCGGTTGGAGAGCACCGCGAAGGCCGCGCGCGCGGCCAACGGGCGCGGCGTGGCGGCAGCGGCGCGGCGGCGAACTTCGAGGATCAACTCCGGCAGATCGATCTTCGCGGGGCAGAAGTCCCGGCAGGCGCCGCACTGGATGCAGAGCTGCTCGAAACCGCGCGAAGCCTCCCACCCTTCAATCCAAGCAGTCAGCACCGTGCCGATGGCGCCCGTGTAGACGCTGCCGAAGACGTGTCCTCCGACGAGGCGGTACACGGGGCACACGTTCAGGCAGGAGGCGCAGCGGATGCACTGCAGCGCCTGCGAGAACAGCGGATCCCCGGACATCTCGATGCGGCGGTGATCGTAGAGGATGACGTGCATCTCTTTTGGCCCGCCTTCCGCGCTCTCCGCGGGCCCTGTGAGGATGGATACGTAGCTTGTGATCTGCTGCGCGGTGGCGCTGCGGGGCAGTGCCGCGAGGATGGGTTCGATTTCTTCGAAGCGCTCCACCAGCTTTTCGACGCCGACGACGGCGATGTGCACGGAAGGCAGCGTCACCACCAGCCGGGCGTTGCCTTCGTTGGTGCACAGCACGAGGCTTCCGGTTTCCGCCACGGCGATGTTGGCGCCGGTGATGCCGATGTCCGCTGCCAGAAATTTCCCGCGGAGCTGCTCGCGCGCCACGCGCACGAGGCGGGGGATTTCAGCTTCGAGCGGCTGGCCGGTTTCGCGGCTGAAGAGGCTGGCGACTTCGCCGCGGGTGAGGTGAATGGCGGGCAGCACCATGTGCGAGGGGCGTTGCCGGGCGAGCTGGATGATCCACTCGCCGAGGTCGGTTTCGCGGACCTCGATCCCCGCGGCTTCGAGCGCGGCATTGAGGTGGATCTCCTCGGTCGCCATGGACTTGGATTTCACAACCAGCCGCGCCCTGCGCTGCTGCGCGACTTCGAGGATATACCGGCGCACGTCTTCGGGCGAGTGGAGGCGAACCACGCGCGCACCACGGGCGGAGGCGGCAGTGGCGAACTGTCCGGCGAGGCGGTCCAGCCGGCTGGCGGCCCGGGCTTTCGATTCGGCGATGCGCGAACGCAACGCTTCGAAGTCGATCCCTTCGTAGGCGCGGGCGCGGCTCGAGCGGTAATCCTCGCTGAAGCGGGTCAGCGCGGCGGACAGGTGCGGATGTGCGAGAGCGCGGCGGACCTGCTGCCTGAGTTCAGCGGGCATGGACGGTCTCCGGTTCGTAGAGGAGAATCACGAGGCGGCGCGGCCCGTGCACGCCGATGGTGAGCACGCGCTCGATGTCGGCGGTGCGGCTCGGGCCCGTCACGAGGGCGAGAAACGGAGCTCGCGAGGCGTCGAACCGCCGCAGGGCATCCCCGAGAGTCTCGACGAGGGCGCCCGCGCGCAGCAGCGCGAAGTGGACGGGCGGGAGCGCGGAGGCGAGCCTCTGCGCCGCGGCGGAGGCGTCCTGCACCAGGGTGCCTGTGGCCGCCACTCCGCATTCGAACTCCGTGATGCCGGCGTGCGCCGCGGCGGCTGCGGTGGGGGTTACGTCGAGGACGACGCCAGGAAGCATCTGCTCCAGGAGTTCCGGATGAAACAGGGAGCGCAGCGGCCCGTCGGGCCAGACGGCTGTCCGTCCCTGCGCGCCCACGCCTTCCTCTTTGAGCAGGCGGGCCAAGGCCGCGAGCGCCGCGCCGGCCGTCCGCACTTCCGTCACTTCCGCGCCGGCGGCCTGCGCGCTCCGCCGGAATTTTTCGACCATGAGACCTGAAACCAAAATATTCGATCCGACGCCTGCACGATCAGCCCGCCCCGCGCCACAAGGAGCGGGCGAGTCGGGATAGGATATTTGCGGGAGTTCCACACAAAGGCAATGGAGACCAATCGACGCCACTTCTTTCTGGGCTCGCTCCTGGCAGGAGCGGTGCCTGCTGCCGGATTCGGCACGACGCCTTCCCTGAAGCTCGCCGGCTACAAGTCGCCGAACGAGAAGCTCAACATCGCTTCCATCGGCGCGGGCGGCAAGGCAGCGAGCGACATCGCCGCCTGCGCGCGCACGGAAAACATCGTCGCGCTGTGCGACGTGGACGACCGGCAGGCGGCCGCCACCTACAAGCGGTACGAGAATGTCCCCAAGTACAAGGACTTCCGCCGCATGCTCGACAAGGAAGACAAGAACATCGATGCGGTGATCGTCTGCACGCCGGACCACATGCACGGCATACAGGCCATGTGGGCGATGGAGCGGGGCAAGCACGTCTACGTGCAGAAGCCGCTGACGCGCACCGTCTGGGAGGCGCGCCAATTGCTGGAGGCGGCGCGCAAATACAAGGTCGCCACGCAGATGGGCAACCAAGGCTACTCGAACGAGGGCACGCGCCAGGTGGCCGAGATGATCTGGGCGGGCGAGATCGGCGAGGTGCGCGAGGTCCACGCCTGGACCGACCGGCCCATCTGGCCGCAGGGGCTGAAAGAGATCCCGCCTGAGGAGCCCGTGCCCGACACGCTCGATTGGGACCTCTGGCTGGGCATCGCCGAGGCGCGCCCGTTCACCTCGGGCAAGGACACCGGGCGGTATCCCAACCGCTTCGGCGGCTACTTCTACCAGCCCTTCAACTGGCGCGGCTTTTACGATTTCGGCTGCGGCGCGCTGGGAGACATGGCGTGCCACATCCTGGGCGCGCCCAATCTGGCGCTCCGGCTTGGACCGCCGAAGAGCGTGGAGTGCATCCAGAAGGAAGGCACCTCGCCGTTCATGTTCCCCGAGCGGTCCGTGATCAAGTTTGAATTCGGCCCGCGCGGCAACATGCCCCCGGTGACGCTGTACTGGTATGACGGCTGCAAGGAGACGCCGAAGATTCCGGGCGTGCCCGAGGGCGAATGGCTCGGCGACCTGCCGTTCTTCGCCGGCGGCGGCATGGGCGGCGGGCAGCAGATGCCGCCGCGTACGGGCTTTGTTGGCCGCGTGTTCAACTACGAGCAGTACGCGCAGATGCGCAAGGAGCCGGACAAGGTGCGGATGCCTCCGCCGGACGGCGCGCTGTTCATCGGCGACAAGGGCATGATCACCACAGGCACCTACGGCGAACAGACGCGGCTGGTGCCGGCGGAGAAGATGGCCGACTACCGCTTCCCCGAGCCGCTGCTGACGCGTTCGCCGGGCCATTACCGCGACTGGATCCGCGCCTGCAAGGGCGGCGAGCCGGCCTGCTCGAACTTCGAGGTTGCCGCGCCGTTCACCGAGTGGATGCTGCTTGGCGTCATCGCCCTGCGCGTCGAGGGCAAGCTCGAGTACGACCCGGTGAAGATGCGCTTCACCAACAACAACGAGGCCAACAAGTACCTGAAGCCCACTTTCCGCAAGGGCTGGACCCTCACCTGAGACGGCAGGCGGTTGCGGGATGCAAACAGCCGGCGCGGGCTTCCATCGCGGGGGCCCGCGCCGGCATCTGTTTTCAGGGGTGCAGTAAAATTGTGAACGTCGGAAGGGTGGCCGAGCGGTTGATGGCAGCGGTCTTGAAAACCGCCAACGGTGAAAGCCGTTCGTGGGTTCGAATCCCACCCCTTCCGCCACGCGGTTGAGGCCGCTCCCCCGCACCGGAAAGGACACGCGCACCGTGCCGCAGCGTCTTATCGTGGCCATGACCGGCGCCTCGGGCGTCATTTACGGCATCCGGATGCTGGAAGCGCTGCGGCGCAAGCCCGAGATCGAAACCCACCTGGTGATGAGCCCTGCGGCGCGCGCCACCATCGGGGCTGAGACCTCCTACACGCCGCGCGAAGTGGAGCAGCTCGCCTCTGTTGTGCATCCCAACGCCAACATCGGCGCCACGATCGCCTCGGGCTCTTTCGAGACGCTGGGCATGGTGGTGGCGCCGTGCTCGATCAAGACGCTCTCCGCCATTGCCAACTGCTACTCGGCGGATCTGATTTCGCGAGCCGCTGACGTGCAGCTGAAGGAGGGGCGCCCCGTGCTGTTGCTGGTGCGCGAGACGCCGTTGCACCGAGGGCACCTGCGCCTGATGCAGATGGCGGCGGACAACGGCGCGATTGTGATGCCGCCCGCGCCCGCCTTCTACACGCGTCCGCAGACTGTGGACGACATCGTGAACGCGACGGTGGGGCGCGCGCTGGCGCGGATCGGCATCCGCAACGATTTCGTGCAGGAGTGGGGCGGGCTGAAGTAGCGCGGGCAGCCCCGCCGCGCCTCGCGCTGTGTCAGACTGCTACGCATGCGACGCCTTTTGACTCTTCTGGGACTTCCGGCGGCGTGTCTGCTTGCCCGGCAGGACACGGATCCCACTGCCCGGCAGGTGGCGCCGCCTCCGCAATATGAACAGGCGCGGCCGCTGGTCGTGTCCAAATACGGCATCGTCGCCGCGTCGAATTTCCTTGCCTCGCAGGCGGCGGCGAAGATCCTCGAGCAGGGGGGCAATGCCGTGGACGCCGCCATCGCCGCCAATGCCATGACGGGGCTGGTGCAGCCCTTTGTGAACGGGATCGGCGGGGATTTGTTTGCGATTTACTTCGAGGCGAAGACGGGCAAGGTCTACGGGCTGAACTCGAGCGGCTGGTCGCCGAAGGCGCTGACGCTCGACTGGCTGCGCGAACGCAGCGTCAAGATCAACGAGCGGACGAAGAAGTTCGACGATCTCAGCGTGCACACGGTCACTGTTCCGGGCTGCGTCGCCGGATGGCACGCGCTGCGGGAGCGGTTCGGCACGAAGTCCTTCGCGGAGATCCTCGCCCCGGCGATCTACTTCGCAGAGAACGGATTCGCGTTGTCCCCGGTGAGCGCCCGCTCGCTGGCGCCGCGGCGGTATCTTTCGCAGCCCGGCTTCCGCGACACGTATCTGGCTGCGGGCGAGCGTCCGCAGCCGGGCGACGTGTTTCGCAATCCGGCGCTCGCCGCGAGCCTGCGCCTGATCGCGGCTCACGGACGCGACGGCTTTTACAAGGGCGATCTCGCCCGGCGCATGGTCAGCTTCCTGCGCGAGCACGGAGGGGCGCACACGCTGGAGGATTTCGCCGAATTCGAACCCGAGTGGGTGGAGCCGATTTCGACCACCTACCGCGGATGGACCGTCTACGAGCTGCCGCCCAACGGGCAGGGAGTCGCCGCGCTGGCGATGCTGAATATCATGGAGCGGTTCCCGCTGGCGGACTACGGGCACAACTCGGCTGCCGCTCTGCATGTCATGATCGAGGCCAAAAAGCTCGCCTACGCCGACATGGAGCGCTACGTGGGCGATCCGCGGTTCACGCCCATTCCGGTGGCGAAGATGATCTCCAAGGAGCTGGCGGCCGAGCGGGCGCGCCTGATCGACATGCGCAAGGCATCCTGCCGCGTGCTCCCCAGCGATCTGAAGGAGTCGCTGGCAGCCAAAGGCAGCGACACAATCTATCTGTCCGTCGTCGACCGCGAGGGCAACATTGTCAGCCTGATCCAGTCCAACTATGGCGGCTACGGAACCGGGCTGGTAGCGCCCGGGGCAGGATTCACCTTCCACAACCGCGGCGCCAGCTTCGATCTCGAGCCGGGCAAGCCGAACTCGCTGGCAGGGCGGAAGCGCCCGCTGCACACGATCATCCCGGCGCTGATGCGCAAGGACGACATCGTCATCGGCTTCGGCATCATGGGCGGCTGGAACCAGAGCCAGGCGCACGCGCAGTTTGTGTCCAACATCGCCGATTTCGGCATGAACGTGCAGCAGGCGCTCGAGATGCCGCGCTTCACCAAGACCACGTTTGACGGCTGCGACGTGCAGATCGAAAGCCGGGTTCCGGAGAACATCCGGTTGGAACTCCAGCGGCGGGGGCACGTCGTTCAGCCCACTGTGCCGTATTCGAGCGTGTTCGGCTTCGGGAGTGCTGTCGTGCACGACCTGAAGCGGAAGGTGCAGATGGCGGGGACGGATCCGAGGGTCGACGGGGCGGCGGTGCTCGAAATTCCCGTGATCCTGCCCGTCAAATGAAGTACTGTTAAGGAAAAGGGCTGGGGGGCGGAGGAGAATCCCCCCAGCCTGGGTATTCCCGCCGTTTGGAGAGATCCGGAATGGAGGAGGCCGGATCCGGCGGGAACCGCTTTGCTTCCATTTTAGCGAAAACATTTCCGCCCGGGGAAGGGAAGTTGTCGCAACAGCGATCTTGCGGCCCACTGCCCCTCTTCCCCGCTCCGGACCACCCCCTCGTTGGACTCCTTCCCGTTTTGTTTTCTGTAGCTTGGAAACGAAGTACGGGCTTCGGCGTGCTGTGGAGGGCGGGGGCAGGGCTGGGAGGAAAAGAAGCCTCTCCGGGGTTGGGGCGCGACTGCAACAGAATGGCTAATACTGGCACGCTGTTTCCGGGGTTCTTGTAACCCATACGAGGGAATTGGCTTTTCACCCTTCTTCGGGTTCACTAATGCTGTAGTACTGTTGGAAATAGAAGTGCGCTATGAGATACTGGAAACAGAAGCAAGGGACATGACACTGCTTGAGGAGGCGGTCGCCCGCTACCACAAGATTCTGGAAGAGCTGGCCAAAGCCGGCGACCCCTGGGTGCAGCAGCTCCGGGAGGCGCTGAAGCGCCGGAGATTGGAAGGCAATGCGTCTGGCGTGGCGCCTGTTTTGCGCCCGCACTTCATCACGCGCCGCCAATATGAGAACCTTGTGGCGGCATCGGAGGCATTGTCGAGCGCCATTCAGCGGATCCGGGATCTGGCGTTAGCCGATCCGCAAGTGATGTCGCGCTTGGCGCTTCTGCCCGGGGAGCGGATGCTGGTGAGCCTGGATCCGGGCTATTCGACTCCTGTGGTGGCATCGACGCTGGAAGCAGTGGTCTCGAATGGTCATCTGCACTTGTCGGCGCCGCGAGCAGACCTGCCGCGCGGACCGGTGGCAAGCGAGCTGCTGTCCGGGGAATTTTACGAATCGGCGCCGATGAAGCAGTTCCGGAAGCGGTACAAGGTCTCCCGTGCGCCGGGGGCCAAGCCGCTGGTGGCGGGACTGTTGCGGGCGTGGAAGGAATTCGGCGGCAAGGGCAAGCCGTCGGTGGCGATCCTCGACTTCCCCGCCGCGTCCGGCGCCGGCGAGCTGCTGGAGCACGGGCTGCTGGAAGAGTTCCTGCGCTCGCAGGGGCTGGAGGCGTGGGCGGTGTCGCCTGACGAGCTGGAATACGGCGGCGGCATGCTGACAGCGGGCGGGCGGCGGATCGATGTGATCCTGCGCGGCGTGAAAGCGCAGGACTTCCTGACGCGCTACGATCTGACTCACCCCCTGATGCGCGCTTGCCGCGAGCGCCGCGTGTGCCTGGTGAACAGCTTCCGCGCGGAGGTTTTGCGCAAGCGGGCGCTGTTCGCCCTGCTGACCGACGAGTCGATCACTGCCTCCTTCCCGGCTGCGGAGCGGAAGGCGATCCGGGAAACGATCCCGGCGACCCGCCTGGTTGCGCCGGGCAAGACGACGTGGCGGGGCGAGACCGTGGATCTGCTCGATTTCATCCTCAAGAACCGGGAGCGGCTGGTGCTGCGCCCAAACGAGGATTCCAGCGAGCTGCACTCCACCGATGGCGCGCTGGTGGACGACTCCACCTGGGAGCGCGCGCTGCGCATGGCGCTCCGCTATCCGTATGTGGTGCAGGAGCGCGTCGAGGCGCCGGTGGTGGCTTTCCCGGTGGATTACTTCGGCGAGCTGACCTACCGGGAGATGACGGTGGACGTGACGCCGCACGCCTTCCTGGGAAAGGTGCACGGTTTCTCGGCGCGGCTCTCGGCTCCGCGCGGGGGCTTCTCTTCGGTGGCCGGGCTGGCGCCTTCCTTCATTCTGGAAGCTCGCTGAAAGTTTTGATTCCGGCAATCCCGATTTCGGAATTGCGTTTCCCGCGAGCGGAAAACGTTGCCGTGCGCCGCGGCTTTCCCCTCTGGTAACGCGCTGATTTCAGGTGTAGTCTGAAGATAGCAAGCGGTCTCGCATCGTGGCATGCGGATTGCATCAGCCTCCGACGGTGAAGTGTCTGTCGGAATGCGGCGGCCCGGGAGCCTGAGGTGGAGCAGGGCTTGAAGAACCAATTCCTCGGCGCGCTGCTGGTGGTGCTGACGCTGACGGCGATCATCTGCGCGGGCGTCAATTACCAGCAGCAGCGGCGCTTCCACCTGCCCGAAGACGGGGTGACGTGGATGGATGCGCCCGGAGCGGGCGGCAGCCTCGAGGTGGTGGCGGCCTACGTCCAGCCGGGCGGGCCGGCGGACCGCGCGGGAATCCGGCGGGGGGACCGGCTGCGGCGGATCGCGCCCATCGAGAACTCGCCAGCGGTTGCGGTGCGGCAGGCGACCGACGTGGTGCAGCTGTTGTTCCGCACAGGCGTTTGGGGCAAGGCCACCTATTCGCTGGAGCGGGACGGAGTGGAGATCACGGCGAAGGTGATCGTTGCCGACGCCAACCGCGACCGGGCTCTCTACGCACAGTACGCCGTTGGCGCCGCCTATCTGATCATCGGCCTGTTCGTGTTCTTCCGGCGCAATCGCGCACCGAGGGCGCTGCATTTTTACCTGCTGTGCCTGGCGAGCTTTGTTCTGCACACGTTCCATTACACGGGCAAGCTGAACGCCTTTGACACGGTCATCTACGTTGGCAACGTGGCCGCCGGGCTCCTGGCGCCCGCGCTGTTCCTGCACTTTTGCCTCACTTTCCCGGAGGGGCGCCGCCCACTGCCCCTTCGCCACGCTGTATCGATCTACCTGCCGGCGGTATCGCTGCTGGCGCTGCAGCTGGGCTTCGCCGCCGGGGTGGTGCGCTCCTCGGTGCCGCTGATCGAGCTGAACTGGCTGCTGGACAGGATCTGGCTGGCGCTGTACTCGGCCTGTTATCTGGCTGGCGCGGCGCTGTTGCACTGGAGCTTCCGCCGCGCCGGAGATCCGATTCTCCGCCAACAGCTGAAGTGGTTGCGGAACGGGGCGCTGGCGGGCATCGTTCCGTTCACCCTGCTGTATGCGGGGCCCTTTGCCGCGGGCATGGTGCCGACGGAGGCGATGCGGCTCAGCGTGCTGTTTCTGGCGTTTCTGCCGCTGGCATGGGCCTATGCCATCCTGCGCTACCGCCTGATGGATGTCGACATCATCTTCCAGCAGGGCTACGTCTATCTGCTGGCGACGCTGGCCGTGTTCGGCATCGTGGGCGCGCTGGTCTACGCGCTTTCGCGCCGCGACGAGCTGAGCCCCACGGCGGTGATGCTGCTGGTGCTGATTGCGGCGCTGGTGTTCGAGCCGTTGCGGCACTGGATTCAGGAGCAGCTTGACCGGCACGTCTTCTACAAGGACCGGTTTGATTACCGCCGGACGCTGCTGAGTTTCGCGCGCGAGCTGACCTCGGAGATGGATCTGGACAGGACGCTGCGCAGCGTCGGCGACCGCCTGCTGAACACGCTCTCGGTGAACCACGTCGCCTTCTTCCTCTCGCGCGAGGACGGCCCGGGCTTCCGCCTGCATTCGGCGCTGGACCGCGACGGCGCGCTGGTCCATCTGGAAAAGGAGCCGCTGGATCTGTCCTTTCTGCCGGAGTCTCCCAAAGAGCCATACCTGTTCT
Organism: Bryobacteraceae bacterium; assembly: GCA_037481575.1. Taxonomy (GTDB): domain Bacteria; phylum Acidobacteriota; class Terriglobia; order Bryobacterales; family Bryobacteraceae; genus JANWVO01. The sequence continues at coordinate 40,206 of JBBFLJ010000024.1, forward strand.
TCGAGCGGACGCAGCATGCGGTGGACATTGTTTCGCGCCGCCTGCCCCCTCCCGTGCGGGAGACTCTGGCGCTGCTCGACCTGACCTACTACCTGCCGTGCCGCTTCCGCGGCAGGACGCTCGCGTGGCTGGGCGTGAGCCGCACGACGAAGGGCGACTTCCTTTCTTCCGACGACATCGACCTGCTGATCTCGCTGGCGGGCTACATTGCGATGGCGGTGGAGAACGCGCGCCTGTACCGCTCGCTGGCGGCGAAGGTGGAGCAGTATGAGCGGCTGAAGGAGTTCAGCGAGAACATCGTCGAGTCGATCAACGTGGGGATTCTGGCGGCGGACCTGGAGGACCGCGTGGAGAGCTGGAACTCGCAGCTCGAGCGGCTGACCGGCGTGCCGCGCTCGGCGGCGCTCGGCCGCAGGCTCAGCGAGCTGTTCCCGCCCGAGCTGTCGGTGCACTTCGACGCCCTGCGCGCCGAGACCGAGGTGCACCAACTGTACAAGGTTCCGCTGCGCCGCTCCGCCCTTGGCGGCGCAAAATCAGGGGACAACGGGAACGGCGCTGCTGCCGGGGAGCGGGACGCGATCGTCAACCTCGCGATCACCCCGCTGGTGACGAAGGACGGGCAGCGGATCGGCCGTCTGATCATCTTCGACGATGTGACGGAGCGCGAGGAGCTGGAGCGGCGGCTGATCCAGGCCGACAAGCTCAGCTCGATCGGGCTGCTGGCTGCCGGCGTGGCGCACGAAGTGAACACGCCCCTGGCTGTGATCTCCACTTACGCGCAGATGCTCGCCAAGCAGTTGATGGGCGACGAGCAGAAGACGCGGCTGCTGGACAAGATCGCCCGGCAGACGTTCCGCGCCTCGGAGATCGTGAACTCGCTGCTGAACTTCTCGCGGACCTCCGGGGCGGAGTTCGAACCGGTCGATCTGAACCGGGTGATCCGCGAGACCGTCTCGCTGCTGGAGCATCAGTTCGAGAAGAACGGCATCGAGATTGTTTACGAGCTGGATGCCGGCGCGCCGCCCATCCGGGGCAATGCCGGCAAGCTGCAGCAGGTGTTCCTGAACCTGCTGCTGAACGCGCGCGATGCGATGGCGGGGCTGCCGCCGGGCGCGCCGCGCCGCTTGGTGCTTCGCACCGCCTCCGACGGCGCCACCGTGCGCGCCGAGGTGCGCGACAGCGGACCCGGCATCCCGCCCGAGCACCTGCCCCGCATTTTCGACCCCTTCTTCACCACCAAGGGCGCGCGCAAGGGCACCGGGCTCGGACTCAGTGTCAGTTATGGCATTGTGGAAGAGCATGGCGGAATGATCGAAGCCGGATCGCTCCCCTCTGGCGGAGCCGTGTTCCGGCTGGAATTCCCCGCCATGAACCGGAAGACTGCGGATGCCTCAGCCTGATCAGGAAATTTTGCAGCAAGCCCCCGCACAGACGCCCCGCGGCCGCATTCTGGTGGTGGACGACGAGGCCGACATCCGGGAGTCGCTGGAACTGCTGCTGAGCGCCGAGGGCTACTCGGTCTCCTGCGCGGAGAGTGCAGCCGAGGGGCTGCGGCGCTTCGAGTCCGGCGTGTTCGACCTCGTCCTGCTCGACCTCATGATGCCCGACCGTTCAGGGCTCGAGGTGCTGGACGAGATCCGCAAGCGGGACCGCGAGACGCCCGTGTTCCTCATCACGGCTTACGGATCCGTGGAGGTGGCTGTCGAGGCGCTCAAGTCCGGGGCGAACGATTACTTCTCCAAGCCGTGGGACAACGAGAAGCTGCTGATTGAAATCGACCGGCAGCTGGCGCGCACGCGGCTGGAGCGCGAAAACCGCGAGCTGCGGCGCGCGCTGAAGCAGCGTTACGCCTTCCCCAACATCGTGGGCAAGAGCGAGCGCATGCTGCGCGTGCTCGACCTGGTGGCGCAAGTGGCGCCGTCGAAGAGCAACATCCTGATCACGGGCGAGACCGGCACAGGCAAGGAGCTGATCGCGAAGGCAATCCACGCCAACAGCCCGCGCGCGGACAAGCCCTTCGTGGGGGTGAACTCCGGTTCGCTGCCGCCGGATTTGCTTGAGTCCACGCTGTTCGGCCACGTCAAGGGCGCGTTCACCGGCGCGGTGGCCAACCGCCGCGGCTATTTTGAAATCGCCAACCACGGCACGATCTTTTTCGACGAGATCGGCACGCTGACGCCGGACATGCAGGTGAAGCTCCTGCGCGTGATTCAGGAGCGCGAGTTCATGCCCGTCGGGTCCACGGAGACGATTCGCGTGGACGTGCGGATCGTCGCCGCCACCAACGCCGACCTGGCGAAGCTCGTCGAGGAAGGGCGCTTCCGGCAGGACCTTTACTACCGCCTGAATGTGATCAACCTGCACCTGCCGCCGCTGCGCGAGCGCAAGGAGGACATCCCGCTGCTGGTGGATCACTTCTTCCAGATCTACTGCCGCGAGAACAACAAGTTCCTGGACTCCGAAGGGCGCTCCACGCTGCGCTTCGAGCCCGAGGCGATGCACCTGCTGATGGATTACAACTGGCCGGGCAACGTGCGCGAGCTGGAAAACGCCGTGGAGCGTGCGGTGGTCCTGGCGACCAGCGAGGTGGTGCCGGTGAGCGTGCTGCCCGAACAGCTCCTGCAATCCACGGGCGTGCGCACATCGCAGGCGGGCGGCGGCGGGCTGCCGCCGGACGCCTCGCTGTTCGAGAAGGTGGCCGACTTCGAGGCGCGCACCATCATCGAGGCGCTGGAAGCGACCAACTACTCGCAGACCGACGCCGCCGCGC
>JBBFLJ010000024.1:42984-46875 GCA_037481575.1 Bryobacteraceae bacterium
AGGTGGCCGACTTCGAGGCGCGCACCATCATCGAGGCGCTGGAAGCGACCAACTACTCGCAGACCGACGCCGCCGCGTTGTTGCGCATCCCGCTTTCCACGCTCAACCAGAAGATCAAGCGCCTGGGGATCCCCATCCGCAAGCGGTCCTCGTGATTGACACGTCGACCGTGATTATTCAGGCGACCAGAGCACCTTGACAGACACAGTCCCCCTCTCTAACACCGCCCTTGCAAGAAAGTGAACGCGGAAAACCCCAAAAGTCCCGGATTATCCATGTCATGACCCTACCAGCTGTTACGGATCCGAGGCCTGGTCGCCGGTCAAACACATAAGCCTCAGAATGTGATATAGAAAAAACGGTGACGCATAGCGATGCTTCAAAAAACGCTTTTCATCAACGGTGTACGCTTTCTCGATCTGGAGGGTGACACAAACATCCCAACGGTAGTCCTTTATCGAAAGGATGGAACGGTGGCGATCGGACGCGAGGCACAAGTTGAAGCTGAAACTCACGGGATCGAACTCTTGAATGAAGACTTCAAGCTGGATCTTGGGCGCTATGCCCCTAGGGTGCAGTCCAAACGGAAATACCGCACCGCCGCAGGAACTGAAAAAACGGCCGCTCAAATTGCTGACGATTTTCTTTACACCTTGCAAAAGCATATTCGCGACTGGCTACGCCGTAATGGGATAACGGAATGCAAGCACGTCGCAATCGCAGAGCCTTTGTCCATTCACACGGAATCGATCTCACAGGAATGGCTGAAAAATTACAGGGATACGCTCAAGCGCCTTATCGAGGGCAAGCGAGTGCTTTCTGAACAAGGCATTAAATTACGATTTCTTCCTGAGCCATTTGCCGTATTTCTTTATTACAAGTATGGCCTCAGGCACCCCCTTCTTGTTGGCGCTGGCAAAATGTATGTCCTCGTTATTGATTTTGGAGGGGGGACGTGTGACGTATGCTTGATCGAGACCACGAAGGAAGGAGACATCAGTCATTCAGGAGCAAATAGCAAACCGCTAGTGGGGAAGTCGATACCGATAGGTGGATTTTATATCAATCGGATAATAGCAGCCGACCTATGCCGTAAAGTTCTCCCCCAGCAGCAGCATAGCACACTGAAAACAGCGTTAAAGCTCTACAGCGAATGGTATTCTGGAAAGGTACAGTTGGAAACGTTGGATTTGAAGTACAAGAATTTTATACGTCACTTCCACGAATTGGTGCACCGCGTGGAACCATGGAAGATAGAGCTAGTAAAGGGTATAACTGACTGGTCACTTGATGCACCCGTTCACTTCAGCGTATCCGTGGCCACTCCACGAAATCCTTTTGAGCAAGAAACAATAATGTCGGATGTGTCATTCACGGCAGAGGAGTTTCGCGTTCTATTTCTTGATCAGATTTATAAACCTCACTTGAAGCCGTTGATTGGAGAAAGGCTGAAACTTGCTGCAACTGAAATTGCTGGTTGCGATGTGTCCATCGTTCTACTTTCAGGTGGATCCGCAAATATAAGATGGTTTGAGCGATTAGTAAGGCAGGACTTTGCCGATTTACTCTCTCAGGCGCAAGTGATTACTCTCGACGACTATCGACATGTTGTCGCGCATGGATTGGCTATCGAGTGTGCGCGTGAGCTGCTCACTGGAGACAGCGAGTTTCGCGGTGTCACCTATAATCCTCTTTACTTACTCCTGCAGCCGGATGATGGTCAATGCGTGCCACTGCAATTTGAGGCGCGAACGAAAGGCCTGCCTGATGTTACAGGGCGACCGGGGCTAATTCTCCCCACAGCGAGCATTCTTCAGTCTTTCGTGAATTTACGCATGGAGTGGAAAGTACGACTTAAGAAGGCACCGAGAAAGAAACTGTCATATTGGTTTTTGGAATCATCTTTAGATAGAACCAAAGTTGAAAAGCAGTTGAATGTCGAAGAAACAACAGTTTATACGCCCAAGAATAGTGCGTTTGACGGAGCGATATTGGTTCAGTTGACAGTTCATGAAGACGGGACCGCCATTCCTCGGTTTGTTTACAGCGGTGGCCATGAGAAACGCGAGGAGAGTGCAAAGGAAGGACGTCCTTTCTTCGTCGATATGACGGATGCCGCGTGTTTAGGAGGTGAAGCGTACGTCGGTATAGATTTCGGGACAAGTAACACGGCCGTCTCCTACATTGACAGAACAATGGTGGATGTGATCGAGCAGCGGGAGAGGATGCCGTCGTGGAAACGCATTAACGACCTTGTAGACTGTATTCCGTATCCGGCTTCAGTGCCACTTGCTCGATACCTGGCTGAAGCTGAGCAGGAGGCAAGAGTCGGACACCAAGCGAGGTTTATTGAGGCTGCACTATGTTTGTTATCATACTCAGCGTACTGCGAGTTTTGCGCCTGTAAGGACGACCGTGGGTCAAAGCATTTTAAGAATTTTACGCAACGATCTCCTAGTCCTTGCTTGCACTTGATGAGGCAGATCGCTGAGTCATGCCGTAATAGCGGTCCTGTCTGTGAGACTGTTTCGAGGATTCTCAGTGCGCATGGTCGCCTTCTCGATGAGGCCTCGCGTCAATTGGCAGAGGAACGGCATGGAATGTCGGTTGAGAAAAGAGACGCCATCGAGACTGCATTGGACGTGTTGGCTAATGCGTGTAGTGATATTTTTGGAAGACTGAAGTTTGGATATTTCGAGAATGTTGAGCGCAAAGCATTGAGCCGGATATATCGAGGACGATTCCGAGTGGCTCACGGAAAGCCAGTGTTTACCGAGTTCTTTTTGTACGAAGGCGAAGAAGCGTTTTTTCAGGGGGAGGCTGCGCTGGTAGACGTTGCGAAAGGAACGATTTACAGGTTGACGCCGCTAGTTGTGTGGTTCCGTTGTGATACTCACGGCTCTAGTGATGGTGGGCACTGCTGGGTGTACGACAAAGTATGGGAAAAGGCTGGTGAGCTTTGTGTGAGATACATGGCGGCTAACTTTGGATGCTCGTGGGTGTTGTCGGAGCGTGAAGCTGAAGGGGTTGAGCTCGTGGCAGCCGTGCGTAAACTCAGAGAAAACGACGTGAAATTGTACGAGCCCGCGAGCGGTCAGTTCTTCGTTGCATCGGGGGCAGGCGGCTGATTCAAGATGGACCGGGTATAACCGGGTATATATGTGTGCGGTTTCTTGAACTGTATTCATTTTGTTCCTGGGATAAGTATGGGTCGCGTTCACGGGGGCGGTGGCCAACCGCCGCGGCTATTTTGAAATCGCCAACCACGGCACGATCTTTTTCGACGAGATCGGCACGCTGACGCCGGACATGCAGGTGAAGCTCCTGCGCGTGATTCAGGAGCGCGAGTTCATGCCCGTCGGGTCCACAGAGACGATTCGCGTGGACGTGCGGATCGTCGCCGCCACCAACGCCGACCTGGCGAAGCTCGTCGAGGAAGGGCGCTTCCGGCAGGACCTTTACTACCGCCTGAATGTGATCAACCTGCACCTGCCGCCGCTGCGCGAGCGCAAGGAGGACATCCCGCTGCTGGTGGATCACTTCTTCCAGATCTACTGCCGCGAGAACAACAAGTTCCTGGACTCCGAAGGGCGCTCCACGCTGCGCTTCGAGCCCGAGGCGATGCACCTGCTGATGGATTACAACTGGCCGGGCAACGTGCGCGAGCTGGAAAACGCCGTGGAGCGTGCGGTGGTCCTGGCGACCAGCGAGGTGGTGCCGGTGAGCGTGCTGCCCGAACAGCTCCTGCAATCCACGGGCGTGCGCACATCGCAGGCGGGCGGCGGGCTGCCGCCGGACGCCTCGCTGTTCGAGAAGGTGGCCGACTTCGAGGCGCGCACCATCATCGAGGCGCTGGAAGCGACCAACTACTCGCAGACCGACGCCGCCGCG
>JBBFLJ010000024.1:47084-65411 GCA_037481575.1 Bryobacteraceae bacterium
TGTCCGTGCGCCTGCCGGCACGACCACGCTTTCCGGCAGCCGCACAAAGGAGTGCGAGCTGGCGAGACCCACCCAAACGCCGCCCTCCTGCGCCGGGGATTCCAAATCCACGGTCAGACGGAAGCCGCTGCCGGCGAGGGGTCTCGCGGGGGAGCGGGAGATCCTCTTCAACCTGCCCTTGACCGGTCCGTTCGCCTGGGGCTGCACGGTGACGGAGGCCGACTTTGGCGATCCGTTCAGGGAAGCGGTGATTTGCACCGTGGTGCTGGAGGTCACCTGTCCGGCGGTGAGCGTCAATGTGGCTGAAGTCTGGCCCTGTGGAACGGTGATGGAAGCGGGCACGGGGATCACGGACGGCGCGGAGCTCGCGAGCGCCACCGCGATGCCGCCCGGTCCTGCGGCCGCCGTGAGTGTCACCGTAGCCGTAAAGGACGCGCCCGACGTGACGGTGGATGCGGACAGGGTGAGCCCCGCGACCTGAAGCGGCGGGGGCGGCGGCTGCACGGTGACGGAGGCAGACTTTGAAGAACCGTTCAGGGAAGCGGTGATCTGCACCGTGGTGCTGGAAGTCACTTGGCCGGCGGTGAGCGGCACTGAAGCGGAGGTTTGCCCCTGCGGCACGGTGATGGAAGCAGGAACGGGGATCACAGACGGCGCGGAGCTTGCGAGCGCCACGGTCACCCCTCCTGCGCCTGCGGCTGCCGAAAGCGTTACTGTTGCCGTGAAAGAGCCTCCTGAGGGAAGGGAACCTGCGGACAGCGTCAGACTGTGCAGCGAAGGTGGCGGTGCTGTGGGGCCTGCGGCGCACACGGGGTTGACTTCCTGAACGCCATATTCGAACGCCCCTGCGTCAATGGCGCCCACGTCGTATCTCGAAACTGCACACAGCGGATGAAGGTATTGCATGACCGGCTGCAACGGGTATCCGTTTCCCTCTCCCGGAGCCACGCCCGCGTTCAGGGCTGCGGAGAGGTTCGAGATCCGGTAATCGTAGGCCGAAGGGTTCACAAAACCCATGTCCCCGCTTGTTACATTTCCGGACAGCAACGCGCCGGTTTGCGTCGTGAGAATGCCGCTTCCGGAAAAAATGTTGTTCCGGATCACGGCCGGCGCTGTCACGCTGCTTGCAATCTGAATAAAAGTCGCTCCGGCGGAACGCGTGCTTACGAAGGTGTTGTTGACCACATAAAGCTGGCTCGGCACTGACGAATGCAGCCCCTCGAAGCCGTAAGAGAGCATCCCGCGGTTCTGCGTCGACTCCCCCTGCTGGACCGTGTTGCCGATCACGTAGGCCAGCCCGCCATTCGGGAAGTCGATTTCATAGCTGCCCGTGCCGTCCTCCTGCGTCAGCCTGTTGTAAAGGAGGAAATTGGTCCGGGCGCGGGATTTCACCAGATGGCCCACATTCGAGCGCCTGGAGGCCGAGTATTGCAGAACGAATTCATCGATCGCATTCAGGTAGATATTGTGGCTGTATCCGTCGCCGTATCCGTTGTCATAGAACTCGGAATGCTCGATCACCACCCGCCCATAAAAGCCGCCCAGAATGCCATTTTCATTGTGATGAAACACGCAGTTCCGGATAGTGAGGTTGCCGGAATCCAGACGGATGCCCGCGCCGTTGCGGTCCGGCACGCGGGCGCCCGAGAACTCGATGTTCTCGATCACGATCCCGTCTCCCACGACCACCCAGATCCCTTTGCCCCACGCATAACGCCCCGCCGCATCGATCCTCGCACGGCCGTTGACGCCGCGGATCGTCAGGCGGTTCTTCAGGATCGGGCACACATCGCCGTCGTAATTGCCTGAGGCGTCGATCTCGATCACATCGCCGTCCTGCGCCTCGGCGAATGCCTGGCATGGCGTTGCATACGGTTGTCCCGGACCCACGTGGCGAACCGCCCCCATGGCTGCCGGGAATCCACAGAGACAAAGCAGGAGGAACGCTCGAATGCGGCTCATGCCCCTCCATCGGCTGCGGCGCACGGCGGCCGCATTCGGCAGATCGCCTAGCCGGCAGCGGCAGGAGGAACGTTCGTACTACAGAGGGCGCCTGACTGAGATCCGTCCTCAGTGCGCCGGTCCCAACCGGCTCAGGGCATAAGCGTAGGCCCCCAGGGATACCGCCTCGCTTGTGCCGAGCCGCGTGAGTCCGATGGCGGTGCGCTGCAACGCGTCATAGACCACCGTCCGTCCGGAGCGCGGCACGCGAAGCTCGCGCGGCTCGCCGCGCAAGAACTGCTCCCGTTGAGCCGGATCATCGAAATCGAAGGCCCGGAACACGACGCGCCGCAGCGGGCGGCCGTCCCGGGGAAACACGTCGTTGATGGCGTCCAGCATTGCCGGCAGGAACAGAGGGGCTGCGCCCGCCAGCCCGCCGCCGATCACCACCAATCCGTCGACCAGCGTCAGCGCCTGCGCGATGGCGTCTCCGGCCACGACGCCGAGGCGGCGGAACGCCTCGAGGGCCGCTTCCTGATGGCCTTCCGCGCGCCCCATCCCGATTTCGAAAATTGTCTTTGGCTCGGGCGCCTCCTCGAGCGGAATGCCGGCCGCCTCCGCATAGACCCGGCGCACGGCGCGAATCGAGGCGCCCTCTTCGGCGTTCCAGTCCGGATCCAGCCGGTTGCGCAGAAGCCAGACTTCGCCTGCCATCGAGTTGTCGCCGAGGAACAGCTCGCCGTTGCGCACGATGCCGCCGCCCAGCCCCGTGCCCAGCGTGATCCCGAGCAGGTTGGAATAGCGCTTGGGACTGCCCGCCTCGGCCAGCATCCGGTTCACCTCCGGCAGGAAGCCGCTCATGGCCTCGCCGTAGGCGAACAGATCGCCGTCGTTGTTCAGAAACACGGGGATGCCGAATGCGTCTGCCAGCATGGGGCCCAGCGCCACGCCCCCGCGGAAAGCGGGCAGGTTGTTTTCGTTGAACACGACGCCCGCGGGATAATCCGCGGGGCCGGGGAATGCGAAACTGATCGCCGCTGGCGGCTCGGGAAGCAAAGAGCGCACCCTGCGGAAGCCTTCCAGCAGGTTGTCGAGGCAGGCGTCGAGATCGTTGGGAGCGGCGGGCAGGTAGAGCGGCTCCAGCAACAGCCGGTTGCTGCGGATGGCGGAGAACTTGAAGTTCGTCCCTCCCGCGTCCAGCGTCATTACGATGCGCGGATCGGTGGTTGCGTCCATGTTCATGGCATTGGGTAGAGGGAATCATGCCTGCGCCCGGCGCAGGCAATGCAGCGCGGCTGCAGCGATATAAATGATGCACGCCAGCGGTACGAAAAAGCCGGCCCGAGCCGAGGCGAAGAGGTCCGAGACGTATCCCATCAGCGGCGGCACGAACGCCGCGCCGACAATGGCGGTCACCATCAGCCCGCTCAGGGCGTTCGTCTGCTCGGGCATCCAATCCACCGTGATCGAAAACACAAGCGGGAAGATGTTGGCGAAGCCCAGCCCGGTGACGAAGAAGCTGATGGCGGCGACCGTCGGGGAGGGCGCGAGAATGCCCAGCAGCCCGAGGATCGAAACCAGGCTCGTCGCCAGGAAGAACTTTCGCGGCTTGGCCCAGTTCAGGATCAACCCGCCGGAGAAGCGACCGATGGTCAGTGCAAGGAAGAACAGCCCTGTGCCGAGGAGCCCCGTGCGGCTGATGTCGATGCCGAACCGGTCTTTCAGATAGAGCGGGATGCCCGCACTGACGCTGACTTCCGCGCCGACGTAGAGGAAGATCGCGGCCACCATCATCGCCACGAAGGGGTTCTTCAGCAGGGCGAAGCAAGAGGCCAGCGTGGCGGGCTGCTGGTCCGGCGACTTCCGCTCCTCGACTTTCAGCGGCAGCATTGCCAGGATCGTGATGGCCACGGCGGCGGAATAGATCGGGAAGACCACCTGCCACGATGCGCCGTACCACCGCGCCGCCAGCACCGGCAGCACGGGGCCCGAGAGCGACCCGATGGCCTTCACAAACTGCGCCAGCGAAAGGTTCCGCGAATACAGGCCCGGCGGGGAGACGTCGCGCATGATCGGGTTGCCCGCTACTTGCAGCGTCGTGGCGCCGGCGCCGAGCAGAAGCACGGTCACCAGGAACGCCGGGAACGTGGTGAAGCCGGTGATGGCAGGAATCAGCAGCCCGGCCAGCATGATGGCCAGCCCGGCCAGAAGGACGGTCTTCTTTCCGATGCGGTCTTGGAGGAGCCCCATCGGGATCGAGAGCAGGCCGAACAGGATGAAGCCCGTGAAGGGGATCCACTGGGCGGCGAAGTAGGACAGCTGGAACTGCTCCCGCGCAAGGCTCACAAACGGCCCGGCAGCGTCGGCGAAGCCCATGGCGAGGAAGGCCAGGAACACGGGAAATGCACGTTTCATCGGAAAGAGACAGCATATCCGGATTTGATTGGCCGTAGAGGGCGCAGCTCGCCGCTATTCCACGCGCAGCGCCTCGCCCGGATCCAGCCGGGCGGCGCGCAACGCCGGCGCCATGCCGCTGGCCACGCCTACCAGCAGCAGCGCAGCCGCGGAAGCCAGAACAATGCGGGGCTGCACTCGCAGGACGAGATCGCCCTTGCCTGTCGTGTCCTCGAACAGCCCGCTCAGCATGGGCAGCGGCGGCAGCATCCATGTGATGGCGTAAGACAACAGAACGCCCAGCGCGCCGCCGGAAAGCGTCAGAAAGAGCGCCTCGGCCAGAAACTGGGCGGCGACGTGCCATCGCCGCGCGCCCAGCGCGCGGCGCAGCCCGATCTCGCGCGTGCGCTCGGTGACGCTGACCAGCAGGATGTTCATCAGCCCGATGCCGCCGATGGCGAGGGTCAGCCCGCCGATGAAAAGCAGCAACGCCTGCAGCCCGATGGTGAGACCATCGATGATCGGGCGGATGGTGGAGGTGCCGAAGGTTTGCAGGGCGCGCTCGTCGCGCGGGTCGAACCGCAGCCGCTTGGCCAGGGCGGCGCGAACCTGCTGTTCCGCCTGCTGCTCGAAGACCGGGGCGACGGGTTGGACGACGGCGTTGGTCGGGTAGCGCGCGTCCCACAACTCCGCCGCTGTTTCATAAGGAATGAAGGCGCTGCGGTCGTCAGGACCATAATAGTTGCCGAACGAGAGCTTCTTGTCCATCACGCCTACGACGGTGAAGCGCACGCCCTGGATGGTCACTGTCTCCCCCACGGCCGGACGCCCGGAAAACAGCTTTTCTTTGGCCCAGTTTCCGAGGAAAACGACGCGGCGGCGGTCGGCCGCATCGTCGTGCGTGAGCCACCGCCCTTCGGCGGGAAATTCGCTGCGAATTTCCCCGTATTCCGGGCAGACGCCGCGGACATTGATGCTCACCAGGCGGTCGCCGTAGGAGACCGCCACGCGGCGGATCGTCTCCGGGCAGATCTCGCGCACCAGGGTGCATTCCTGCCGGATGGCATCCAGATCCGCCACCTCGAACCGGATGCGCCGCCCGGCGCGCTCGCCTCCGGCCTGCATGCTCGTCTGGCCGGGAAAAACGATCACGGCGGAGCGGGAGAAATTCTGGAAAATCCCCACCATCAAGGAACGAAATCCGCTGCCATAGGCCATCAGCAGCGTCACCGACGCGATGCCCCAAACGATGCCGAGCATGGTGAGCACGCTGCGTGTGGGATTCCGCCGCAACGAGTCCCACGCCTGCACGACGATCTCGCGCAACATTGCCGCCAAAGGTCAGCCTCCCGTCTCGAAGTGCAGCGCCTGAATCGGGTCGATGCTCGCTGCACGCGAAGCCGGATAGAGCGCAGAAAGAAATGCGACCAGACCCAGCAGCCCTGCGCACGCCGCGCCCACCTCCCATGACGGGAGCAGTCCGGCGAAATATTGCGGCATGGGCAGCTTGTTGACCCAGTGGCATACCGCCAGAGCGAATGCCATGCCCAGCGCGCCGCTTGTAAACACGATCAGGGCCGTCTCCAGGAAGAACATCATCTGGATCTGCCGCCGCGTGGCGCCCACGGACATCCGCAGCCCGATCTCCCTCGTTCGCTCCCGAACCGCGACCAGCATGACGTTCATCGTGCCGATTCCGCCCAGCAGAAGCGTCACCACGCCCATTGCGCCCAGGAAGTACTTCATGCCGTCGGTCATCGTGCGGAAGGCGCGCGCCTCGCGCACCGTATCCCAGATGGACGCTGCCATCGTATCTTCGGGATCGAAGCGGTGCAGCCGCGCAAGCCCGCGGCGGACCTCTGCGACGCACGCGTCGTGCTCTTCGAGCGTCCGCGCCTTCACGATGAGCTGATCCACGGTATTCGGCGGCCACGGCGGCGGCTGAGGAAGATCCCGCACCATGACGGAAAACGGGATGAAAATCTTGTTCACGTCGCGGCCGTCATAGCTGGAATCCTGGTCCTTGAAGCGCATCACGCCGATGACGCGGTAGGGCAGCCCGGCAATCGACAGCGGCTGTCCCACCGCCGGGCGCGTTCCAAAGAGCTGTTTGGCCGCGTCCGAGCCCAGAAACGCCACGCGCCGCCCCTGCGCCTCGTCTTCCCAGGAAAAGAACCGGCCCTCGGCCACGGGAAGCGCGCGCAGCCGCTGGTAGGGCGGCAGGCTGCCGCTGACCATCAGCGACGCCGCGTTGTAGTCGCTGCGCACCGCCACCGCGCCGCGCGTCAGCTCCGGCAGGATGTGCTCGCAGGATGGCGCATACGGACGGAGCAGTTCATGGTCCCGGACCGACCACTTCACGCGGCGGCCTGCGCGCTCGCCGCCCGCCTGCATCGACGTGCGCCCCGGAAACACGATGAAGATGTTTTCGCCGAAATTCGCCGCCACCTGCCGCTGCCCCTCGCGGAACCCGTCGCCGGCGGCGGTCATCAGCATGATCGAAACGACGCCCCAGACGAGCCCGAACATCGTCAATCCGGCGCGCAGCTTGTGCGCCAGCAGCGTCTGCAGCGTGTCCCGGACCAGGTCGCGGAAACTCAAGGCGCGGCCGCCCTCCTTATTGCAGGATGACTTGCGCGCCCTCTTCCAGCCCGCCCAGCAGTTCGGTCTTGATTCCGTTGGAAATGCCGAGCTTCACGGCCACTCTGCGCCGGCCTTTTTCCTGCGAGGGATCGGGAATTTCCACGCTGGCATTCCTGTCCTTGTCGTAGAGCACGGCCGCTTCCGGCACGAGGAGGACATTTTTCCTCTCCTCGAGAATAATCTCTGCGTTGGCGCTCATGTTGGCTTTCAGCTCGCGGCCGGGGTTGTGGATCGACACCTGCACCTCGAACGTCGTCACGTTGTCCTTCTCCACGCCGTAGGGCGAGATCCGGTAGACCTTTCCTTCAAACTTGCGGTCGCGAAAGCTCTCCACGATGATGCGCGCCGGCTGGCCCAGGTACACTTTTCCGATATCGGCCTGATCCACCTTGCCGCGCACGAAGACGTCGCTCACGTCGCCCAGCAGGAACAGAGGCTTGGCCTGCGAGCCGAGAACAAGAATCGAGCTCACCGCATTGCCCACTTCCACGTCGCGCGAGAGCACGAGCCCGTCGATCGGACTAACAATGGTCGAGTTCCGCAGATCCTCTTCGGCCCGTTCTAGCACCGCCTTCGCCTGCGCGACCTGCGCCTTCGCGCGCGTGATTTCGGCGCGGCTCACCGCCAGGGCGCGGATCGCCGCGCTCTGCCGGTTCAGCGCCAGCTGATAGGCTTTCTCCGCCTCCTCCACCACGTTCTGCGCCACCAGCTTCTCGGCGAGCATCCGTTGCGCGCGCTCGAGCGCCGACTTCAGAAAGGGCAGGTCCGGCCCCTCCGCTTCCACCTTGTTGCGTTCCAGGGCGGCTGCGGCGCTCTCCTCCATCGCCTGCGCGGCCTGCAGATTGGCCCGCGCCTCGCGCACCCGCGCCTCGAGCTCCTCCTTGTCCAGCTCTGCCAGCACCTGTCCGGCGCGCACCGTGTCGCCGTAGTTCACGTAGATGTTCTTGACGATGCCGCTCGCCTTGCTCTTCACTTCCACGATGGCGCGCGGCTCGATCTTGCCCGTCGCCACGACCACGCGCGCAATGTCGCCCCGCTCCACCTTCGCCAGCTTCGAGGGGTCGATCTTGTTGTCGGGCTTCAGCGCCGCGCGCACGGCCAGCCCCGCTCCGGCGAGGACCGCCACAACAACGATCATCCAGATCCAGATCTTCCCTGACTTGCGCCTGCCGTTGTACGACATGAATCCTTTACTCCGTTCACTCACACATACGCACTGACGGCCGAAAGGTTCCGCATCCGCCCGCTTTTCTGCACGCATCCCGCTCGAATACGATGTTACGTATGTTGCGCAGGACATTTCTGGGATCGGCTGCGGCAGTGTCGCTGCGGGGAGCGCAGGCGCCGGACATCGGCGTGCTGAAGCAGGCTGCGGCGGAGATGGTCGAGGGGCGCCGCAAGCTCACACAGGAGATCGTGGACTCGATCTACGCCTTCGGCGAGCTCGGCTATCAGGAGTTCGAGACTTCGAAGTACGTCACTTCGATTCTGGAGAAGCACGGCTTTCGCGTCACGCGCGGCATCGCGGGCATGCCGACGGCGTGGGTCGCCGAATGGGGGCAAGGATCGCCCGTGATCGGCTTCATGGCCGATATCGACGGGCTGCCTGAGACGTCGCAGACGCCCGGCATCCCGTGGCACCAGCCTCTGGTGGAAGGCGGCCCGGGCCACGGGGAAGGGCACAACGCGGGACAGGCGGTGAACGTCACCGCCGCCCTTGTCGTGCAGGAGCTGATGCGGCGGCACGGGATCCGCGGCACGCTGCGCGTCTATCCGGGCGTCGCCGAGGAGCTGATCGGCAGCCGCACCTACATGGTGAACGCGGGGCTGTTCCGGGATCTCGACGTGATGCTCAGCTCGCACATCGCCTCCGACTTCGGCACCAATTACGGCCCCGTCGGCACGGGGCTCGTGAGCGTCGAATATACGTTCCGCGGCCGCAGCGCCCATTCGGCGGGCTCCCCATGGGCGGGCCGCAGCGCTCTGGACGCCGTCGAGCTGATGAACATCGGCTGGAACTACCGCCGCGAACACTTGCGTCCGGAGCACCGCTCCCACTATGTGATCACGCAGGGCGGCGATCAGCCCAATGTGGTGCCGCCGGTGGCGAAGGTCTGGTACTACTTCCGAGAGTGGGACTATCAGAGAATCAACGAACTCCACGAAATCGGCACGCGCATCGCCCGCGCCGCGGCGATGATGACGGACACGGAGATGACCGAGCGCACCCTGGGGGCTGCGTGGCCGGGTCACTTCAACAAGCCGCTTGCGGAGGCGCTGTACGCGAACATCCGCGCGGTCGGCATGCCGCAGTGGTCGGAGGCGGATCAGGCATTGGCGCGCGCGGCGCAGCGCGAGTTGGGCGTGAAAGAGGAGGGGCTGCGGACCGAGGTCGCCGAGCTGCGCCCGCCGGACCCTGCGCGCCGCAGCTATGGCTCCGATGACATTGCCGAAGTCGGCTGGAATGTGCCCACTGTGGTGCTGCGCTATCCGGGCAACATTCCCGGCATGATCGGGCATCACTGGTCGAGCGGCATCGCCATGGCGACGCCCATCGCCCACAAGGGCGCCACAGCCGGCGCCAAGGCGCACGCCATGACCGCGCTCGACCTGCTGCTGAAGCCCGATCTGCTTGCCGCGGCAAAGCAGTACTTCGCCGAACAGACCAAAGAGACGCAGTGGAAATCCCTGATTCCCCCGGACCAAAAGCCGCCGATCGATCTCAACCGGGACCGCATGGAGCGCTTCCGCCCGCAGATGCGGAAGTTCTACTACGATCCGTCACGCTACGCGACCTATCTGGAGCAGTTGGGCGTCGCCTATCCGACCGTGAAGAAGCCATGAGCCGCCGGTTGCCCGCGCTGGATGCCCTGCGCGGGCTGATCATGGTGCTCATGGCGCTGGATCACGCTTCGCTGCTTCTGGCGCGCGTGCATCCATTCGAAATGTGGAATCAGCCGCTGCCCGTCTATGGCAGCGTGCCGTGGTTCTTCACGCGCTGGCTCACGCATCTTTGCGCCCCGGGATTTTTCTTTCTCATGGGGGCGGGCATGGCGCTGCTGGAATCGTCGCGCCGCGAGAAGGGTTGGGATGCAGGGCGCGTGCGCCGCTTCTTTCTTTTGCGTGGCGCGGCGCTCATCGCCATCAGCTACGTCTTCGAAGTGATTCCCATGACTCTGCTGGGGGATCTGGGGCAGGGCGCCGCGGGAGTGCCGCTCGTCGTGCTGGGCGTGCTCGTGTGCCTCGGATTCAGCATGATTCTTTCCGGCGCGCTGATCCGGCTCGCCACGCCATGGTGGTTCCTGCTCGGCGTGGCGTGCTTGCTCGCGCCCAACGTGCTGTTACCGCGCGTGAGCGCAGAGGCTGCAGGGCATAGCCTTGCCCTGTTGCTGATCGCGCCGGGACAATCGGCGCTGGTCGCCAGCGGATATCCGTTGGTGCCGTGGTTCGGCATCTGCGCGTTGGGGGTCGGCTACGGACGGCTGCTGCGGCAGGACGCCGGGCGGGCGCTTCGCGCGGCGTTGCCCGCCGGGCTCGCCCTGATCCTTCTTTTCGCCGCCATCCGCGCCGGCGGCGGCTTCGGCAATCTCCGGCTCGCGGAAGGCGGCACGTGGATGGCTTGGCTCACGGTCGTCAAGTATCCGCCGAGCCTTGCTTTCGCCTCGCTCATGCTCGGGCTCGACCTGTGCCTGCTCTGGCTGCTCCACCACGCCCGGCGCCGGCTGCGCGGGCTGATGCAAGTGCTGATCGTGTACGGGCAGGCGCCGCTGTTCTTCTACATCGCACACTTCTATCTGTTCGGCGTCTTGTCGATCACGCTCTTCCGCCGGAGCCCTGCGCCGCAGTGGCTGCTCTATCCGTGCTGGTTGCTCGGCGTGGCGCTATTGTACGAGCCTTGCCGCCGCTTCGGCGGCTTCAAACAGCGCCAGCCGGCGGAATCCTTGTGGCGGCTGCTTTGAGCGCCGACAGAATGCGAATTTACTCGTACTTCAGCTCGCTACCCAGCAGGCTGTGCGGAATCGCAAAGACCACCAGCATCACCACCGCCGCGCCCAGCACCCATGCCCCGGCTCGTTCCGGCGAACGGCGCAACCGCAGCCACGCCAGTACCCAACCCAGCCACGCCACTGCCGTCTTGTTGTCGGTGAGATCCGTCCCGAACGGCCAGCCCGTCCAGTAGGCGCCGAAAGCGTATTTTTGCACCACCGGGCCGAGCAGCAGTCCGCCGACGGTCAGCAGCGCCAGAGTCCACAAGACCAGCCGCTTGTAGTCCGGCTGCTCGCGGAAGTACTCCAGTCCCGCCCGCGTCCCTGCCAGCATGGCGCCGAACATGGCGATCACATGGAGGACCAGCACAACGGCCGGCACCTCGCCCCGGAAGCGGATCACCACCGGCTCGCCGCCGAGAGTCACCCGCTCCACTCCGTCCTGAAGAATGACACGGTAGGCCAGCTTGCCCGCCAGGGGCTGTTGCGGCAGGCGCCCCACCAGCTCATCCCCCTCGCGTGACATCTCGACATACGTCCACTCGTCCCGCGATTTGTGCCGCTTCCACGCCAGCGTGCCGCTTGTGGCGGGCGAAACGGCAGGCACCCGGATCACCGCATCGCCCCCGGCCATGCTGCGGGGCAACCGGTAGCGGAACTCTCGCCCGGCGAGCTCCGCCTTGCCGCGCTTCGGATAGGTGGGCCCCGTCATCCGCTGATAGACCGCAGAAGCCGCAGTGATCAGGAACGCAAGAACCCACAAGACCGATGGCCGTCGCATGCGCACCTATTCTTTCAGAATTCGGGAAAAGTCCGCGCGGGTCAGACGCATGGGAATCCACTCATTCAGCCGCACGGCGCCGAATCGCTCGTAAAACTCCAGCGCCGGGCGGTTCCAGTCGAGCACTACCCACTCCATGCGGCCGCAGCCGCGCCGCTCCGCCTCTTCCACCATGCGCCGGAACAGCGCCGCGCCTGCGCCGCGCCCGCGATATTCCGGCTTGACGAAGATGTCCTCCAGGTAGAGCGTGGGCAAAGCAAGAAAGCTGGAATATGTTTCAAGGATCAGCGCGTAGCCAACGGCTTGGCCGTCCGCATATGCGAGCCACGCCTCCAGCCTCGGTCTCTCTCCGAAGATGTCCCGCTTGAGCCGTTCTTGCGCGGCTGCATCCGGCGGCTCGAGCTTTTCGTACTCGGCCAGCCCCAGGATCAGCTCCATCAGAACAGGCGCCTCGTCAGGGCGCGCGCGGCGCACTTCGATCATGACGAGTATCAGTGTAGCCGCACTCCGCCCGCCCTTGTCAGCCTTTGATCACGCCCATCGGGCGCAGCCGCGCCACCTTCCGCGCCAGCCCGGCGCGGTGCACGGTTTCGATCACCTCGTCGACGTCCTTGTATGCCTCGGGGACTTCCTCGATGATGCCGTCGCGCGTCTCGCTGCGCACCAGAATGCCCTTCGCCTCGAGCTCCCGTTGCACGGCGCGCGCGTCGCGGCCGTGCTTGGCGGCGTGCCGGCTCAGCAGCCGCCCGGCGCCGTGGCAGACGCTGCCGAAGCTCTCCCGCATCGCCCCCTCATTGCCGGCCAGCACCCACGACGCCGTCCCCATGCTGCCGGGAATCAGCACCGGTTGCCCGACGGTGCGGTAATCGGCCGGGATCTCCGGATGGTGGGGCGGGAAGGCGCGTGTCGCTCCTTTCCGGTGGACCAGCACGTCCACGGTGCGGCCGTCGTATTCGTACTTCTCCCGTTTGGCGATGTTGTGGCAGACGTCGTAGACCAGGCCCAGCCGCACGTGCTTGCCGAAGACCTTCTGGAACGATCCCCGCACGAAATGCAGCATCGCCTGCCGGTTGGCCCACGCGAAGTTCGCTGCCGCGCGCATGGCCTTGAGATACGCCTGCCCCTCCGGGCTCTGGATTGGAACGCAGGCCAATTGGCGGTCGGGCAGCGTGATGCCGTATTTCTTCATCGCCGCGCCCATCTGCGAGAGGAAATCCGTGCACACCTGATGTCCGAGCCCGCGCGAGCCGCTGTGGATCAGCACCACCACCTGCCCCTCCTCCAGCCCGAAGCACCGCGCCGCCTCCTCGTCATGCACGCGCTGCACGAACTGGATCTCCAGGAAATGATTCCCGCTGCCGAGCGTCCCGATCTGCGGCCGCCCGCGCTCCTTGGCCCGGGAGCTTACCTCGCCGGCGTCGGCGCCGCGCAGCTGACCCCGCTCTTCGCAATGTTCGACGTCGGAGGGCTCGCCGTAGCCATGCTCCACCATCCACTCCGCGCCCTGTTCCAGGATCTGGTTCAGCTGTTTCTCGCTGATGTCGAGGTGCCCCTTGCCCCCGACGCCGCAGGGCACGTCGCGGAACACCTGGTCGACGAGCTCCTTCAGCCGCGCCCGCACCTCCTCTTTCTCCAGATTCGTGCGGATCAGGCGCACGCCGCAGTTGATGTCGTAGCCCACCCCGCCCGGGCTCACCACGCCATGATCCCAGTCCATCGCCGCGACGCCGCCGATCGGGAAACCGTAGCCCTGATGGATATCCGGCATCGCCAGCGAGGGGCCCACGATGCCCGGCAGGCAGGCCACGTTCATCGCCTGCTCCAGAGAGCGGTCCTTCCTCACCTGCTCGAGGATCGCGTCGCTCGCGTAGAACAGCACGTCGGTGCGCATGCCGTGCCGCGAATCCTTCGGGATCCGGAACCGGACTTCGTCCACCCGTTCGATCTGCATGTCAGATGTCGAGGAAAACCTCGGCCTCCCATCCGCCATTTTGCGCACGGATGGCGAGCTGATGGTAGGTGACTGCCTTCACCACGATCCGCGGCGGATGGCGGGTGTCGTCCCGCGGCTCCCCTTCGGCGGTGGCGCGCACGGCCGGGCCTTCCATTCGCATGTCTTTGAGGCGGCCGGGCGCCCAGCGTTCGCCGTCCAGCAACCAGAGCACCTCGTTGAGCCAGTTCACCAGCCTTTCTTCGAGTGTTTCGCCGGCGGCCTCGACGCTCCGGCTCTCCCGCGGCTCGATCCGCGACGGGTCGAGAGCCACGGAGACCAGCGCCTCCGCCGCATGGACGAACAGATCTTCCAGGCTTGCCCCGCGCACGCGGAAGCCCGTGTCCGCCGTATGTTCCAGCAGCTCGAACTCCGCCACTGCCTTCAGACTCCCAGGTGCTTCTCCAGGAACGGGAAGCCCAGCTTGCCGGAAAACTGGTGTCCGGCCTCGAAAATCTCGCTGCCGATCCGGTCCTCGGCGCCGAAAATCCGGTAGATTTTCTGCACTTCCCCGAAAGAAAACCGGAAGGCGTCAATGGGGAAGATATCGTCCCTGGTTCCTGATTCGCAAAACAGGGGCCGCGGCGCGATCAATCCAGCCACATCGTACATCTCGCACCAGCGCAGAATGCCCGGGACGTAATTGTCAATGCAGTGGGAGATGCTGAAGATCGAATCGCGGAATGTGTTCAGGTAGCCGCTGACGAGCGCCGCCGCGATCCGCGGCTCCAGCGCCGCCCCGAACGTCGTCACCGTCCCGCCGCCGCTGATCCCCATCAGACCGATCCTCCGCGCATCCACCTCGGGACGTGTCTCCAGATAGTCCACCGTACGCATCACGTCCCAGACGCGCCAGCCCAGCATCGTCTCCCCCATCAGAAGCGCCGCGCCCGCAGCCGGCTGACAGGAGGATTGTCCGAGCCCGCGCCGCCGGCTCGCCGGATCGCGGCGGCACCCGAACCCAAGGGGCTCGATGGCGAACGCCGCGAATCCGCGCTCGGCCGCCTGCACGGCAAAATCGAACTGATAGGGGCCTTTCTCCGTGCGCTCCTGCCCTTTTTCGTCGATTCCCGCAATGTCGTCCACGCCGCGGCCGTGTCCGGGCACGCAGATCAGCGCCGGGCGCGGCTGCGGGCGGTCTTTCGGGATCAGGAAATACCCGAACACGCCCAGCCCGGACCGGGATTCGAAAATCACCGATTCCCGGAAATAGGCTGGAAATTCCTTGCGCTCGAGGACCTCGGCGCGGAGCGGCGTCCGCCGCGGAAAACCGCCCAGCAATTCGACGAGCTTCGACCGGAGCCGCCGCTGCCATGCCTGTGCTTCGCGCACGTTCCGCGCGCGGAAGCCCAGCTCGCGCGGCATCTCCTCATACCGCTTCCGCGTCCATTCCAGCGAATCGAATGCCGCCGCCGCGTAGCGCCCCTCGAACTTCTGGAGCGCGCCCCGGTAGGCTGCATTCTGCTGCGCGCGTGCCCGGCGCGCCGTGGATGCGGCTGCCGCCGCCATGGCAAGGTCCCTGCGGGTGATCACAGGATCATAATTACCACTTCCCGCCGCCCCCGCGCGCCTCAAACTTCGCGCCACTCCTCTTCCCGGAACCCGAGCAGCACTTTCGAGCCCTTCACCAGAATGGGACGGCGGATGAGGTTCGGATTCTCGCTCATCAGCCGCAGCGCCTCCTCGCGCGGCGGCGGGTTCGTCTTCATCCCCATCTGCCGGTACAGCTCGTTCTTGGGGTTCAGGAACTCGCGGTAGTCCCGCCGCCCGATCAGGCGGTCCAGCTCCTCCACGCTGAGCCCTTTTGAAAGATCCACCACCTCGGCGTCCACGCCCTTCTGGGCCAGGAAACTCCTGGCCTTGCGGCAGGTAGTTCAGGTGGGCTTGGTGTAAAACTTCGGCTTCTGCTGCATGGCGTTTCAGTAGCGGGGAACTTGCGGATCGATCTGCCGGCTCCAGAGATCAATGCCCCCGATCAGCGACACGCACTGCTCCACGCCCTGCCGGCGCAGCCACTCCACCACGCTCAGGCTGCGCACGCCGTGGTGGCAATACACGATCAGCAGAGCCTCGTCCGACGCCGCTTCCAGCTCCTGCAGCCGCTGCGGCACCGTGTGCATCGGGATCAGCTCGGCGCCTTCGATCCGCGCCAAGCGGTATTCGTGCGGCTCGCGCACATCGATCAGCTTCGCCCGCCCCTCCTCCAGCAGGCGGCGCGCCTCGTCCGGGGTGATCTCCATGGAAAGAACCGAATCACTGGTCATACTGCGGTACTACTCAAGGAGCCGATTGTAGCGTAAAATCGGAGTGTGACGCGCACCCCGGCCGCCATGCGGCCCTTCCTGTTCGCCTGCGACTAGTTTCCCTGCCCGCACGCCGCGCCTGCCTTCTTTCCCCGGTTCGAATTCATCTGGAAGGAGAAGAGTCCATGCAGAACGTCAGCTCCCAGGCGTTGCCCAGCATCGTCACCCCCTTGCCCGGACCGCGCGCCCGCGCCATCATCGAACGCGACCATGCCGTTCTGAGCCCCTCGTACACCCGCAGTTACCCGTTTGTCATCGAACGCGGCGAGGGCGCCATCGTGACGGACGTCGACGGCAACCGCTTCCTTGACATGAACGCCGGCATCGCCGTCGTCGCCACCGGACACTGCCACCCGCGCGTTGTGGAAGCGGTGCGGCGCCAGGCGGAGAAGTTCCTGCACATGTCCGGCACGGACTTCTACTACGAGAACATGGTCACCCTGGGCGAGCGGCTCGCCCGGCTCGTGCCCGGCGGCGGTCCGCGGCGGGTCTTCTTCGGCAATTCCGGCGCGGAAGCCATCGAATGCGCCCTGAAGATCGCCCGCTACTCCACGCGCCGCGACAAGTTCATCGCCTTCCTCGGCGCCTTCCATGGGCGCACGATGGGCGCGCTGTCGCTCACTGCATCGAAGACCGCCCAGCGCGAGGGCTTCGCGCCGCTCTTTCCCGGCGCTGTCCACATCCCCTATGCGTATTGCTACCGCTGCGCCTACAACCGCACGCCGGACACCTGCAACGTGGAGTGCGTCCGCGTGCTCGAACAGGAGCTGTTCCGCACCATCCTGCCGCCTTCGGAAGTCGCCGCTGTTTTCGTGGAGCCGGTGCAGGGCGAGGGCGGCTACATCGTTCCGCCGCAAAAATTCTTCGATGAGCTGCAGGCTGTGTGCCGCCGCCACGGCATCCTGCTGATCGCCGACGAGGTGCAGAGCGGCATGGGAAGAACGGGCCGGATGTTCGCCAGCGAACACTTCGGCATCGAGCCCGACATCGTCGCCATCGCCAAGGGCATTGCCAGCGGGCTGCCTTTGGGCGCCACCGTCGCCCGCGCGGATCTGATGACCTGGAAGCCCGGCGCCCACGCCTCCACTTTCGGGGGCAATCCCGTCGCTGTCGAGGCGGCGCTGGCCACTCTGGAGCTGCTTGAGCAGGAGCTGGTCGACAACGCCGCCGGCATCGGCGCGCGCATGCTGGCCCGCATGCGCGAATGGCCCGCCCGGTTCCCGTGCGTCGGCGACGTCCGCGGCCTCGGCCTGATGATCGGCTTCGAACTGGTTCGCGATCAGGCCACCAAAGAACGCGCCCCCGAACTGCGCGACCGCATCGTCGACCTCGCCTTCCACCGCGGCCTGCTCGTTCTGGGCGCCGGGCCCAACTCCATCCGGCTCGCTCCGCCCCTCGTGCTTACAGCAGAACAGGCCGACTTCGCCGTCGAAACCCTCGAAGCCTGCATCGAGGAGGCTTCCCGCGGAAGCTGACCGCGGCCGCACCCGCAACGCTAGACTGTGGGAGTGCATCCTGCCCGCGTCCTCGACGTCGGCTGCGGCCGGAACAAGCGTCCCGGCGCCATCGGCATCGACCGCAATCCGCGCACCGCAGCCGACGTCCTCGTCGATCTCGATCACTTCCCCTGGCCCTTCCGCGACTCCAGCTTTGACGAACTCTACGCCGTCCACGTCATCGAGCACGTGGCCGACGTCGTCCGCACCATCGAGGAGTTCCACCGCCTCGTCCGCCCCGGCGGGCGCATTCACATCGCCACCCCGCATTACACGGACTTTTCCAGCTTCTGCGACCCCACCCACCGCTGGCATCTGAATTCCTTCAGCTTCCGCTACTTCGGCGCCGATCACGGCGGCTTCGGCTACTACTCGGAGGCGCGCCTGCGTGAGAGAAAGGTCCGCGTGCGGCTACTTGCATTGTGGAGGTGGCTTGGCTTCGAGCTTCTGGTGAACTCCTGGCCGCGGTTCCGGCTCTTCTGGGAGCACTATCTGTGCTTCGTGATCCGCGGCAAGGTGATGGAGTTCGAGTTCGAAGTCGTGAAATGACCGGCCGTGCGATGGAATCCGCTCCCCATTCTGTGCGATGAGCTCCGCCACTGGGCGCGGCGGCGGCGCATGACGCCCGAGCACGCTCTCGGGTGCCGCGCCGAAGATCTCGCCCACCGCTATCTGGAGGCTCACGGCTTGACAGTGATCGACCGCAATTGGAGCCTGCCGGAGCGCGATGCCGAAGTCGACATCCTCGCGCTCGACGGCGAGACGCTCGTCTTCGTCGAGGTCAAGAGCCGGA
>JBBFLJ010000024.1:65449-73427 GCA_037481575.1 Bryobacteraceae bacterium
CTCGGCAAGCGGCGGCGCATCGAGCGCGCCGCCCGCTTCCTTCTCCGCCGCTGGCGGATCCCGCCTTCCCGGGTCCGCTTCGATCTGGTGGCGGTGGTCTTCGAACCCCGTCAGATCCGCCACTATCGCGGGGCTTGGACGTTCGCAGACGGGGATCGGCTATCCTGAGGAGTGCTCGCTGACATTTCAGCGTGGTGGAACGGACTTGCCTGAGCTCCGGAAAGACCCCATCACCGGCCGCTGGGTGATCATCTCCACGGACCGCGCGCGCCGCCCCACGGACTTCGTCCGCGAGCGCGCCTCCTTTCCGGCGTCGCGCATCTGCCCCTTCTGCCCTGGCATGGAAACCAAGACGCCGCCCGAGATCCTCGCCTACCGCGAGTCGGGCGAGCCGAATACGCCGGGGTGGCTCCTGCGCGTCGTCGCCAACAAGTTTCCCGCGCTCCGCGTGGAGGGCGACCTGAACAAGCAGGGGGAAGGGCTCTATGACCGCATGAACGGCGTCGGCGCCCACGAGGTCATCATCGAGACGCCCGAGCACAACACGTCGCTCAGCCAGATGCCGGAAAAACAGGTCGCCGACGTCTTCTTCGCCTTCCGCGACCGCATGATCGACCTCCGGCGCGACGTGCGTCTGCGCTATGTCATCGCCTTCAAGAACCACGGCGCCGCCGCAGGCGCCACTCTGGAACACCCCCACAGCCAGCTCATCGCCCTGCCCGTCGTGCCCAAGCGCGTGCAGGAGGAGCTTGAGGGCGCGCGCCGCTATTACAGCTTCCGCGAGCGCTGCATCTACTGCGACATCCTTCAGCAGGAACTGCAGACCCGCGAGCGCATCGTCTTCGAATCCGACCACTTCATCGTCATCGCGCCGTTCGCCTCCCGCTTTCCTTTCGAATGCTGGATCGTGCCGCGCCGCCACAACGCGCACTTCGAAGCCTCGGAGCCCGGAGGGATCCAGAATCTTGGCTGGGTGGTGCGCACCGTGCTGCGGAAGATCGACAAGGCGCTGGAGCAGCCGCCCTACAACTTCATGCTCCACACGGCGCCCCTGCAGGAAGGGCCGCTGGATCACTACCACTGGCACCTGGAGGTGATCCCCAAGCTGACGAAAGTAGCGGGCTTCGAATGGGGCACCGGGTTCTACATCAACCCCACGCCGCCGGAAGAGGCCGCGCAGTTCCTCCGCGACATCGGGCTCCCGTAGCCGGCTCTTCGCGAGCGGCTCAGCCGTGGGCGGCGGCGTAGAGCCGGAGATCGGCGATCACGGCGTGCACCGCCTGCCCTGCCGCCTGCGCTTCCAGCACGCACCGCCGCCCGCTCTCCCACGCTTCCACTTGCACGGTCCCCCTGCGCCTGCGCACGCGCAGCACCTGCGCCGCGCCTCGCATCGACGCCAGCCGTCCGGGGTCCGGATCCCCTCCCGCAATCATCTGCCAGCCCCCTTCCGGGCCCGCCAGCATTGTCCACTCGCCCTCGCTGCCCGCCGCCGAGCAGGCCTGCGCCGTCTCCAGAATCTGCGCCGCCCGTTGCAGCAGGTCCGTCACAGCCCCCTTATCGGAACCTCTGCGGCTGCGTTGAGGGAAACTCGCGCTGTCAGCGCAGCCCCAGTCCGCCGTCCACCTGCAGCACCTGTCCGGTCACAAACGCGCTTGCCTTCAGGAAAAACACGACGGCGTCCGCAATCTCCTCTCCCGTGCCCGGCCGCCCGGCGGGCGTCGCGCGCGCCATCTTCTGGATTGCCGGATCCTCGCGCTCCTCGAACGGGATCACTCCCGGCGCCACCGAATTCACGCTGATCCGCGGCGCCAGCGCCTTGGCCAGCCCCCGCGTCAGCGCGACCACGCCGGCTTTGGAGGCGCAGTAGTGGACGTGCTCCGGCCAGGCGAGGAACGCTCCCATCGAGCTGATGTTCACGATCCGCCCCTCGCCATTCCTCTCCATCAGGCGCGCCGCCTCCTGCGCGCAGAAGAACACGGCCTTCAGGTTTACCGAGTGGATGTGGTCCCAATCGGCTTCCGTCATCTGCAGGACAGGCACGCGCGTGAACCGCGCCGCGTTGTTCACCAGCCCGAAAAGCCCGCCGTGCTCGTCCGCGATGCGCGCAAACATCTCCCGGATCTCGCCGACGCGTTCCAGATCCGCCCGGTACAGCGGCGCGCCGCCGCACAGCGCCGCCGTCTCCCGCGCCCCGGATTCCGATGTGCCGTAATGGATCAGCACGCGCGCGCCCTCGGCGTGCAGGCGCAGCGCAATGGCGCGTCCGATGCGGCGCGCAGCCCCAGTGACAAGGACCGTCTTTCCGTGCAGGTCGTTCATCGGAGTCTCTCTTGTGATTCCCGCCGGCGCCCGCGCGATTCAGCCGCGCCCGGTCACCCACACTCCGCCGAGCACCAGAGCGCCGCCCGCAGCCACGGGCAGCGT
Source organism: Bryobacteraceae bacterium (assembly GCA_037481575.1). GTDB lineage: Bacteria > Acidobacteriota > Terriglobia > Bryobacterales > Bryobacteraceae > JANWVO01. The sequence goes on from JBBFLJ010000024.1 coordinate 67,874, forward strand.
CACCGGCTCGTGCAGAAAGACGAAGCCCGTCGCTGCGGCGATCACCGGCTGCAGATAGCTGAACGCAGCCAGGCGCGACGCCGGCAGGTGATCCAGCGCGTAGTAGAAGATCAGGTAGCACAGGATCGACGCCAGCAGCGTCATGTAGGCCAGCGCCAGCCAGCCCGCGGGCGCCACCGCGCCGTAATGGAAGCCCCGGGACTCATGGATCAGCAGCGGCGCACCTGCCAGCGCCCCCGCCACGTAACCCAGCGCGTTCACTGTCAGCGAATCATGCCGCCGCGTGATCTCCTTGCTGAACACCGTGTAAAGCGAAAAACAGAAGGCAGCGAGGAACACCAGCGCGTCCCCGGCCAGCGACGCGCCGCGGCCGCCTGCGTCGCCTGCATGCAGCACCCCGACGCCCGCTACCGCCGTGAGCATCCCTGCTGCTTTTCTCAAAGTGATCCGCTCCTGCCCGCGCAGCGCAGCCAGGGCCATCACTTGCAGCGGCGTTGTGGCGATCAGCAGCGCCGCGTGCGCCACGCTCGTGCGCGCCATCCCCAGAATGAAGAACACCTGGTTCAGCGTGATCCCGAAGACACCCAGCAATCCCAGCAGCGCCAGCTCCCGCGGCGTCCACGCCTCCTGCCGCGGGGCGCGCCACCGCGCCGCCGCATAGGCCGGAAGCAGCAGGGCCGCCGCCAGCGCTGCCCGCAGCGGGCCGATCAGCAGGGCAGGGAAGTGGCGCAGCGCCGTCTTCGCCACCACATAGTTCGCCCCCCAGATCAGCGTCATCAGCAGGATCAGCGCGTAAAGCGCTCTTGGCGCCGGCTTCACTGTGCGCGGAACGTCTCCTCCCTGACTCGGACGGACTTCAGAAAGTCCATGTCGAGCCCGTAGCCGAAGCCCGGCTCGTCGCGCAGCTCGATAGTTCCCCGCGGCGTCACCTCCACCGGCGGCTCGATGATGTCCCGCTGCCAGTAGCGGCGGCTGGCCGAGACGTCCCCGGGAAGCGTGAAATTCTCCATGGACGCCAGCGCGATGTTGTGCGCCCGCCCCACCCCGCTTTCCAGCATTCCGCCGCACCACACCGGGATCCCGTTTTCGCGGCAGATGTCATGCACCGCCTTTGCCTCCGTGAACCCGCCCACGCGGCCGAGCTTGATGTTGATGATCCGGCACGCGCCCACCCGGATCGCCTGTTCCGCGTGATGGCGCGTGCGGATGCACTCGTCCAGGCAGATGGGCGTCTCCAGCTGCTCCTGCAGCCGCGCGTGATCGAGGATGTCATCGTGAGCCAGCGGCTGCTCGATCATCATGAGGCGGTATTGGTCGAGCGCCTTCAGCCTGCCGGCATCTTTCAGCGTGTAGGCGCTGTTGGCATCCGCCATCAGCAGGATGCCGGGAAACTCCCGCCGCACCGCCTCCACGATGTTCACATCCCAGCCGGGCTTGATCTTGATCTTGATCCGCTGATAGCCCGCAGCCAGCTCCTTGTGGATCTTTTCCAGTAGCGCCTCCGGCGATTCCTGGATCCCGATCGAAACGCCGCACGGGATCTCCCGCCTCGCCCCGCCGCCGACCGCCTTCCAGAGCGGCTCGCCGCGAAGCCGCGCCTCCAGGTCCCGGCACGCTGCCTCCAGCCCGCCCCGCGCCATGCGGTGCCCGCGCAGCCGGGCGCCGAACCGCGCCGCCTCCTCCGCCGACTCGAGCCTCGCCCCCAGCGCTTCCGGCGCCAGATAGTCCCGCAGGATCAGCCACGCCCCCTCGGTCCATTCCTCGTTGTAATGGGGATGCTCGCCGCAGGTGACCTCGCCCCAGCCCGAAATCCCCTCGCTGGAAACTTCCACGAGGATGATCTTGCGGTGTGTTGTCCTGCCGAAGCTCGTCTCGAAGAAATGCACCAGCGGCATTTCCAGCCAGTGCAGGCGAATCTGCTCTATTTTGAATCCCATATTCCGAAAAGATAAACGCCTGCTTCGGGCGTTCTCTCGAAACCAGTCACCGCCAGGCCCTGGCGGAATAACTCCTCGAATTTGTCGCTTGCGGCGGCTTGAATGGCTTTGGCCTTTTCCGGTTCCCGGGAGCGGATTTCGGCAATGTCGGCGGGGATGGAGATCCGCTCCAGCACCTGGCCCCGCTCCGGCGGCTTTCCTGCGAGAAGCCCCGTCACGCGCGGGCTGTCCAGGTGCCATTCCGCCACGCACCGGTCCGTCGGCAGCCCGCCGTGCAGCGGCGAGGTGGTCGTCCCGTACTGGTTTCTCACATAGCGCCGCACGATCGCGCCCAGCCGTTCGATATTGAAAAACGCGTTCTTCAGCTCCAGCGGATCGAAGGTCCATTCCACCAGCCGGATTCCGCGGCTCAGCGCCTCCTCCCTTTGCGCCAGCTTCAGCCGCCGCCCCACGCCCAGATTGCGGTACTCCGGCAGCACGCCCATCATGTGGCTGTGCAGATACATGGTGTCCCGCTTGAGCCCGGGGATCGCCAGCAGAAACCCCACCATGCGCTCCCCGTCGAACGCGCCCAGAGTCTGCCCGCCCACCTTCTGCGCCACGACGAACAGCCGCAGCGGCAGGAGCTCAATGTCGGCAAAGCCCCAGATCTCTTTCTGGAGCCGCACCGCCTCGTTCAGCTCGTCGAGCCCTCTCAGCCCGCGGATTTCGATCCTTCTTTCTTCTTGGCTTGTTGCCAAAGCTCTTCCATCTCCTCGATCGTGGTTTCCCGGAAGCTCCTGCCCCTCTCCGCCAGCCCGCCTTCCACCTGCGCGAACCGCTCGCGGAACTTCGCGTTCGTGCGCCGCAGCGCCTGCTCCGGATCGACGCCGAGAAACCGCGCCACGTTCACGACCGTGAAGAGCAGATCTCCGATCTCGCCCTCGATCTCTTCCAGGGAGGCGCCCTCGCGCGCCTTTTCGAGTTCCGCGATTTCTTCCCGGATTTTCTCGAAAACGCCGCCGATATCCGGCCAATCGAAACCCGCTGCGGCGGCCTTTTTCGACAAATGCGCGGCTTCCATCAAGGCAGGCTGATTGCGCAGCACTCCGTCCAGCAGCCCCTGCCTTTCCTCGCCGCGCTCGCGCTTTTCCTCCTGCTTGATCTCGTTCCAGCGGGCGAGGACCTGCTCGGCGGTTCGCGCCGTCCCGTCCCCGAACACATGCGGGTGGCGGCGCACCAGCTTGGCGTTGACCGCATCCAGCGCGTCGCCGATGGTGAAATGACCCTCCTCGGCGGCCATCTGCGCGTAGAACACCGCCTGCAGCACCAGGTCGCCCAGCTCCTCGGCCAAAGCCCGCCAGTCGCGCCGGTCGATGGCGTCGAGCACCTCGTAGGTCTCTTCCAGCGTGTAGGGCTTGATCGAATCGAAGGTCTGCTCGCGGTCCCAGGGGCAGCCGCCCTCGCCGCGCAAGCGCGCAATGATCTCCACCAGACGCTCGAACTTCTCGCCTGCGGACTTCTTGCCCGGATCTTCCTGCATGAGGGGGAACATCCAGCGTAGCATAGCGCCGCCGCCGCTTCGCCGTGGAAACGGGCCGTTCAGAGCAGTATTCTGCAAGACATGAGATTCGCACTCGTGCTTGCGTTGGCCCGGCTCGCCCTTGCGGGCGCGCACCCGTCCGTGGAGTTCCCCACCAGCGCCGGTCCGCTGAAGCTCACGGCCATCCGCCATGCCTATTTCATGCTGGAAGCCGGCGGGAAGGTCGTCCACGTCGATCCCTGGAGCCAGGGCGACTACGCCGGACTTCCCAAAGCCGACCTGATCCTGATTACCGACTCGCACGGCGACCACTTCGACCCGAAGGCCATCGAGGCCGTCCGACAGGCGGCAACGGTCGTGATCGCCCCGCCCGTGGTGTCGGAGAAACTCCCCGGCGCCCGCACGCTGCGCAACGGCGAGAGCACGGAGGCAGCCGGCTTCGCCATCGAGGCTGTGCCGATGTACAACCTGAAACGGGGGCCCGCGGAAGGCCAGGTCTATCACGCCAAGGGCCGCGGCAACGGCTATATCATCGCATGGGGCGGCTTCCGCCTCTACATCTCTGGAGATACCGAAGCAACGCCCGAGATGCGCGCGCTGAAGAACATTGATGCCGCGCTCATCTGCATGAACCTGCCCTACACCATGCCGCCGGAAGAAGCTGCCGAGGGGGTCAAGGCTTTCCGCCCGAAGATCGCCATCCCGTACCACTACCGCGGCTCGGACCTGCAAGTGTTCGCCAAAGCGCTGGAAGGCTCCGGCGTCGAGGTGAAGCTGCTCGACTGGTATCACTGACGCCGCCTTTGCGCAAGCATCCGCAGCGGCGCGTATAGTACACTAAAACTTGAAATCAGGATTCATCCATCCTAATTCCCTGATGAGAGGAGAAACCGATGCCCCTCGTATCGATGCGGCAGTTGCTAGATGAGGCCGCCAAGAAAGGCTACGGCGTTGGCGCCTTCAACGTCAACAACATGGAGCAGATCCAGGCCATCATGGAGGCGGCCCGCGAGACCGAGTCGCCTGTGATCATCCAGGCCTCGCGCGGCGCGCGCGCCTACAGCCAGGATCGTTTCCTGTATCACCTGATGCTGGCGGCCACCGAGCTGTATCCGGAGATCCCGGTGGCGCTGCACCTGGATCACGGCAACAGCCCTGCCACCTGCAAGTCCGCCATCGAGATGGGCTTCACCTCGGTGATGATGGACGGCTCGCTGCTGGAGGACGGCAAGACGCCCTCCAGCTACGACTACAACGTTCGCGTCACGCGCGAGGTCGTCGAAATGGCGCACGCCAGGGGCGTCACCGTGGAAGCTGAAATCGGCACCCTCGGGGGCATCGAAGATGGCCATGGCGCCGGCGGCACCGGTCTGGAGCACCTCACCGACCCGGATCAGGCCGAACAGTTCGTCAAGGACACCAACTGCGACGCGCTTGCCGTTGCCATCGGCACCTCGCACGGCGCCTACAAGTTCAGCAGGAAGCCGGACGGGTCGGTGCTGAAGATGGACCGGATCATCGAAATCCACCAGCGCATTCCCCATACGCACCTCGTCATGCACGGCTCCTCCTCCGTGCCCAAAGAGCTGCAAGACATCATCAACCAGTACGGCGGCAAGCTGAAGCCCACTTGGGGCGTGCCGATCGAGGAGATCCAGCTCGGCATCAAGCACGGCGTGCGCAAGATCAATGTCGATACCGACAACCGGCTTGCCATGACCGGCGCCATCCGCAAGGTTCTGTGGGAAAACCCCGAGAAGTTCGATCCGCGCGACTACCTCAAGCCCGCCCGTGAGGCGATGAAGAAGGTGGTGATGGAGCGGATGATCCAGTTCGGCCAGGCCGGCCACGCCAGGGAGATCATCCCGATCCCGCTGGAAGAGATGGCCGAAATGTACCGCAAGGGCCAGCTCGTTGCAAGCTGACGGCCGCGGCCGTCGCGGGTGCCGGATCCGTGCACGCCTGAGCGGCTTCCCGGCCCCGCGCACCGCTGACGAAAGGCCTCCGGAGCAGTCCCGCGCGCGGCCGTTTGACACGGCCCGCGCGGACTTGCTACAACAGAATTACCCGCTGCTCCTCAGTAGCTCAATGGTAG